>NZ_VOQB01000006.1:0-423654 GCF_009377275.1 Shewanella sp. YLB-07
TGATCACTTATAGCCTGACCGACGGCTCAAGTACTGACACGTCGAGCTTAAGCATCACAGTCACGCCAGTGAATGATGATTTTACCGATGACAATGAAGTACGCACCATAAGCGAAGACAGCCCTGAAGTGAGCGGCAATGTCATCGACGGCAGCAGCGTCGACGGTGAACTCTCGCTAACCAGCTTTACTGTCGATGGCGACGATACCGTTTATCAAGCCGATGGCAGCGATATTACGATTGCCGATGTCGGTACCTTTAGCCTAGACAGTCAGGGTGACTACACCTTTACTCCTGCCGCCAACTATAACGGCGCGGTTCCGCTGATCACTTATAGCCTGACCGACGGCTCAAGTACTGACACGTCGAGCTTAAGCATCACAGTCACGCCAGTGAATGATGATTTTACCGATGACAATGAAGTACGCACCATAAGCGAAGACAGCCCTGAAGTGAGCGGCAATGTCATCGACGGCAGCAGCGTCGACGGTGAACTCTCGCTAACCAGCTTTACTGTCGATGGCGACGATACCGTTTATCAAGCCGATGGCAGCGATATTACGATTGCCGATGTCGGTACCTTTAGCCTAGACAGTCAGGGTGACTACACCTTTACTCCAGCCGCCAACTATAATGGCGCGGTCCCGCTGATCACTTATAGCCTGACCGACGGCTCAAGTACTGACACGTCAAGCTTAAGCATCACAGTCACCCCAGTGAATGATGATTTTACCGATGACAATGAAGTGCGCACCATAAGCGAAGACAGCCCTGAAGTGAGCGGCAATGTCATCGACGGCAGCAGCGTCGACGGTGATGTTTCGCTAACCAGCTTTACTGTCGATGGCGACGATACCGTTTATCAAGCCGATGGCAGCGATATTACGATTGCCGATGTCGGTACCTTTAGCCTAGACAGTCAGGGTGACTACACCTTTACTCCAGCCGCCAACTATAATGGCGCGGTCCCGCTGATCACTTATAGCCTGACCGACGGCTCAAGTACTGACACGTCAAGCTTAAGCATCACAGTCACCCCAGTGAATGATGATTTTACCGATGACAATGAAGTGCGCACCATAAGCGAAGACAGCCCAGAAGTGAGCGGCAATGTCATCGACGGCAGCAGCGTCGACGGTGAACTCTCGCTAACCAGCTTTACTGTCGATGGCGATAGCAACGTTTATCAGGCCGATGGCAGTGATATTACGATTGCCGATGTCGGGACTTTTAGCCTGGACAGTCAGGGTGACTACACCTTTACTCCAGCCGCCAACTATAATGGCGCGGTCCCGGTGATCACTTATAGCCTGACCGACGGCTCAAGTACTGACACGTCAAGCTTAAGCATCACAGTCACCCCAGTGAATGATGATTTTACCGATGACAATGAAGTGCGCACCATAAGCGAAGACAGCCCTGAAGTGAGCGGCAATGTCATCGACGGCAGCAGCGTCGACGGTGATGTTTCGCTAACCAGCTTTACTGTCGATGGCGACGATACCGTTTATCAAGCCGATGGCAGCGATATTACGATTGCCGATGTCGGTACCTTTAGCCTAGACAGTCAGGGTGACTACACCTTTACTCCAGCCGCCAACTATAATGGCGCGGTCCCGCTGATCACTTATAGCCTGACCGACGGCTCAAGCACTGATACTTCAAGCTTAAGTATCACAGTCACGCCAGTGAATGATGATTTTACCGATGACAATGAAGTGCGCACCATAAGCGAAGACAGCCCTGAAGTGAGCGGCAATGTCATCGATGGCAGCAGCGTCGATGGTGAACTTTCGCTAACCAGCTTTACTGTCGATGGCGATAGCAACGTCTATCAAGCCGATGGCAGCGATATTACGATTGCCGATGTGGGGACTTTTAGCCTCGACAGTCAGGGTGACTACACCTTTACTCCAGCCGCCAACTATAATGGCGCGGTCCCGCTGATCACTTATAGCCTGACCGACGGCTCAAGTACTGACACGTCAAGCTTAAGCATCACAGTCACGCCAGTGAATGATGATTTTACCGATGACAATGAAGTGCGCACCATAAGCGAAGACAGCCCAGAAGTGAGCGGCAATGTCATCGATGGCAGCAGCGTCGACGGTGATGTTTCGCTAACCAGCTTTACTGTCGATGGCGACAACACCGTTTATCAAACCGATGGCAGCGATATTGTTATCAATAATGTCGGGACCTTTAGCCTCGACAGTCAGGGTGACTACACCTTTACTCCAGCCGCCAACTATAACGGCGCGGTCCCGCTGATCACTTATAGCCTGACCGACGGCTCAAGCACTGATACTTCAAGCTTAAGTATCACAGTCACGCCAGTGAATGATGATTTTACCGATGACAATGAAGTGCGCACCATAAGCGAAGACAGCCCAGAAGTGAGCGGCAATGTCATCGATGGCAGCAGCGTCGACGGTGAACTCTCGCTAACCAGCTTTACTGTCGATGGCGACAACACCGTTTATCAAGCCGATGGCAGCGATATTACGATTGCCGATGTGGGTACCTTTAGCCTCGACAGTCAGGGTGACTACACCTTTACCCCAGCCGCCAACTATAACGGCGCGGTTCCGGTGATCACTTATAGCCTGACCGACGGCTCAAGTACTGACACGTCGAGCTTAAGCATCACAGTCACCCCAGTGAATGATGATTTTACCGATGACAATGAAGTACGCACCATAAGCGAAGACAGCCCTGAAGTGAGCGGCAATGTCATCGACGGCAGCAGCGTCGACGGTGAACTCTCGCTAACCAGCTTTACTGTCGATGGCGACGATACCGTTTATCAAGCCGATGGCAGCGATATTACGATTGCCGATGTCGGTACCTTTAGCCTAGACAGTCAGGGTGACTACACCTTTACTCCAGCCGCCAACTATAATGGCGCGGTCCCGCTGATCACTTATAGCCTGACCGACGGCTCAAGTACTGACACGTCAAGCTTAAGCATCACAGTCACCCCAGTGAATGATGATTTTACCGATGACAATGAAGTGCGCACCATAAGCGAAGACAGCCCTGAAGTGAGCGGCAATGTCATCGACGGCAGCAGCGTCGACGGTGATGTTTCGCTAACCAGCTTTACTGTCGATGGCGACGATACCGTTTATCAAGCCGATGGCAGCGATATTACGATTGCCGATGTCGGTACCTTTAGCCTAGACAGTCAGGGTGACTACACCTTTACTCCAGCCGCCAACTATAATGGCGCGGTCCCGCTGATCACTTATAGCCTGACCGACGGCTCAAGCACTGATACTTCAAGCTTAAGTATCACAGTCACGCCAGTGAATGATGATTTTACCGATGACAATGAAGTGCGCACCATAAGCGAAGACAGCCCTGAAGTGAGCGGCAATGTCATCGATGGCAGCAGCGTCGATGGTGAACTTTCGCTAACCAGCTTTACTGTCGATGGCGATAGCAACGTCTATCAAGCCGATGGCAGCGATATTACGATTGCCGATGTGGGGACTTTTAGCCTCGACAGTCAGGGTGACTACACCTTTACTCCAGCCGCCAACTATAATGGCGCGGTCCCGCTGATCACTTATAGCCTGACCGACGGCTCAAGTACTGACACGTCAAGCTTAAGCATCACAGTCACGCCAGTGAATGATAAGCCAACGATAATTTTCACTTCGGACACCATAGTTTCCGAAGAGGGGTTAACCTCTGGTCTTGCTGATAACCAAGGCAGTTCAGATACAACGGACTCAGTTACGGCTAACGGAACGTTTAGACTGCAAGATATTGATACTGACACACTGAATGTCACTCTTTCCGGTCCTGAGGGACTTACCTCCGATGGGCAAGTCGTTCAGTGGCAGTGGAATTCAGACTCACAGACATTATCCGGTTATGTGGGAACACCTGGCGAGAGTGATTATCAAGAGATATTAGAAATTAGCCTGACTCCACCGGCTGGTCATTCATCTGGCGATTGGGGCTATGAGTTGACCCTGAAAGGTGCCGTGGATCATAGTGATGACAACACAGAAGATACACTATCCTTGGCTATCGGAGTCAATGTCTCCGATGGAAATGGCGGTACGGCTAGCGGAAGTTTCTCTGTCACGGTTGAAGATGATGCCCCTGAGTTTACTGCAGTTCCTGCCGTTGACGTGGTATTGAATGATATTCCAGATTCATTGATTGGAGAGACTGACTTAACCAACAATCAGGGCTTTCATGAGTCGCTCGATTTTGATGGATTCACCATTACCGCCAGGGGTTTTACCTCTGCAACGGACTCTACACTCGTCGATAGTAAGCTATATGGCAGCATCCAAGGTATAGGTGTCCAAAGTGCAGACTCTCCCTACCTCAGTTTAAATAATGAAGTTGAGTTTCGTAAGTTTGCCGATGGTAGCACGGCTTCGGAGGAGGTTGTTATCACCTTAGATCCGGGTACCGTTGCATTTGGCATGAACATAGAGTTTAGCCAGATGTTTGGTGGTGAACTCGAGACCGGCGTTGTTGAGTTTTACCGTGATGGTCAGATGGTCGCGACTCAAGCTTTCACATCCGATGCTCTCCATGGTAATTATGCGGCTAACTTTGAGGTGCTTGAAGGCGGTTTTGACAGTGTCATTATCAAGGCAACCGATAACGGCCACTCGGCTGCACATGGCGATAACAGCGATCTGACGATAAAATCGATAGAGTTTGTCGGCACAGAAACAAGCGATCCCATTGCCTATGCATCGGGAACTGTTACTCCAGAGTGGGGGGCCGATGGAGTGGGTTCTATCGAACTGACCGGGAGTGATGAAACCGCGCTTGTGACCAGTACCGGAGAAGCTATTTCCATCACTCAATCGGGTAATACCTTGTTGGGACAAACCGCATCCGGAGTCGTGATCTTCAAACTTGAGTTTACTCCGGGCACCGGACAGTGGGACTTCCATCAGTACCAGGATATGAAACCAAGTTCCGATGGTGATATCGACTTCAATGTACTCATCACCGACGCCGATGGCGATAGTGTCGAGGGGGCATTTTCGGTGAAGCCTAAGACGAGTACTCCGCCTGAGACTAAGGAAGACAGTATAGAACTGAGTGAAGGTCAGTCAATTAACTTCAATGAGGCGAGCCTGTTAGGCAATGACGACAATTACGACTCGGGTAACTTGTCTGTTACCTCGTTGGCTACAGACAGCTCAGGTAGCGGAGCGATAACGGCAATAGAGCAGGGCGTAAGTTTCACCACTGCGCTCGGTGGCACAGTCACCATTAACCTCGATGGCAGTTATAGCTATCAGTCCCCAGCCAGCTTAGATCACAGTGGGGATGATAACCTGACAGACAGCTTCTTTTATCAGTCAACAGACGGAGTTGAAAATTCACTCTGGACCAAGGTCACAGTCAATATTGCCGATACGGCTCCGGTCGCAAATGATGATGTAGACAGTATCGGATTTGGTGGCACGGCCCATGGTAACGTCATCTCCGCGATCGGCACCGATGGCACCGGTATTGATACTCTGGGGGCAGATTCGGCGAGCATCTCCTCGGTTTCCTATAAGAGCACGAGTTATAGTGATTTCGATGCCGATGGTAATATCACGATTACCACCGATGATGGCATCTTAGTGATGAACCATGATGGAAGTTACAGCTATCAATCGACCCTAAATGAATTTGTTAATCATAACGCTGAAGATCTGTTTATCGGCAATGGTGTTCAGTTATATGGTTTTGATGCATCCACCAACTTCGTCAATGGTAGCAAGCTGGATACCTCCAAACTTAACGGTTCAGGTGACGGTATCTATGAATATAACAAACAGATAGGTGCCGGTGACGATGAATGGATAGCGCGTGGTGAGTCGGTCGTTATCGATCTCGAGGCTAGCATCAACGAAGTGTCGTTAGGTTTAAATGGCTGGGCGGGAAGCGATAGTTATGCCCACGGTCAATGGTCAACCTATGACAGCGTCGGGCATCTGGTCTCGAGCGGCACTTTCTCCGGCAGTGATTCACTGAACATCAATTCGGGTCAAGCCTATCAATATGTGGTTATAACGGCTGATTCAACAGGTTATTTATCACTGACTTCGGTGCAAACGGCGGTCGTACACCCGCTGACCAGTGATGAGTTTGGCTATATTCTGACCGATGCCGATGGTGACAGCGATCCGGCGACACTCACCATCAATCAAGACTCTAACCCACAAGCGAGCAACGATTCAGCCAGTGTGGCAGAATCTGGTTTGGCTTCAGGTACGACAGCTGGTGACAGCAGCAATGTCACCACAGGCAACCTGCTCGATAATGACTCAGGTGTGAGTAGCTCTACCCATATCAGTGAAGTGGAAGGGGTGACAGCGATAAACGGTGTGATCACCGTGACGACTAACTTAGGTGAGTTGACGGTATATAGCCAAGATTCTGGCGAACACAGAGCCGGAGACTATGAATATAAGCTGACTTCTAACAGTACAGATGGCGATTATGCCAGTGAGTCATTCGATTATACCATTACTAATAGTCTGGGCAGCAACGACAGTGCCAGCTTGACGGTCAAGCTTGGTGACGATGCACCGGTTACACATGATATCAGCCAGAATCTGCAATCCAGTGCAGATGTTGTCACAACCAACCTGACTCTGGTATTGGATGTATCCGGCAGTATGGGCGATCCCGTCGGTAATGGCCAAACCTACCTGGAAGTTGCAATCGACGCCTTAACGGCGTTGATCGATGAGGTAGATAATACCGGTAATGTTAATATTCAAATTGTTAATTTCCACGGAAATACCGATTCTTCCGGTTGGTTGATTGATGATGTCGCCGGCGCCATCAGTTACCTCGAATCTCTGGTCGCTTATGGACCGACTCACTATGATGCGGCATTAAATGCGGTGATGAATAGCGGGCCTCTGCCAGAGGGAGCCGACCAAAGCCTACTCTACTTTATTTCGGATGGCTCACCCTCACAAGGGCAGGAGGTTGACAGTACATTGCAGTCAACCTGGGAGAACTATCTCGAAACCAATGGCTATAAGACAGCGTTCGGTATTGGTATCGGCGATGCGGGCCTGAGTGATCTACTGCCCGTTGCTTACCCCGAAGTCGATGGTGATGAAACGTATGCGGTTAAACTCGATGATCCCGAAGATCTCGCTAGCACCATACTTAACTATTTCGATGGTGATACCATAAAGGGGAGCTATAGCACAGGTGTCGTATTTGGCGCCGATGGTGGACGCATAGAGAGCATAAATGTCGATGGTGTGACCCATAACTATGATGGTTCAAATCCGGTTCAGGTGTTCACGACGGCGCTCGGGGGCAAATTCACTGTTAACTTCGATACCGGCGAGTATAGCTACTCTATCGATGTGGACCGTGATGTGCTTAACGAACAAGAAACACTTATTGCGGTTGTGAAAGACGGTGATGGAGATACGGCCTCTGTCACCTTAGACCTGGGTATCGATTACCATGCAAATCTTGATGCGAATTCGAACAACATTATTACTAATTTGGCCGAAGGAGCGAGCATAGATATTCCGGTCGAATACCTACTCCACGGTGATAAGACAGCGGGTAATGCGGGTATCACTCAGGTGTCCGGCGATAATGTGACCCTCAGTGAAGACGTAGTGACATTATCATCGACGACAGAAGGCTCGAGTTTCAATTACACCCTAAAGGGCAGCAGTGGCCAAGGTGAAGATTCGACCCATGTGGATCTCGACTACTCACAGCAGTTAATAGGAACGGCCGAAAACGATATCATTATCAACTCAGGTACCGGCCAGCTAATACCAAATGATGCTTTGATCATGGCGATAGTGACGCCGGGTGAGAACAGCAGGGTTAACAATCCGTTCGGTTTCAAATTTGCCACTAACAGCGATGCGCTGTCGGTAACAAGCGTCAGCGTTAATCTCAGGGGCGGCAATGATAAGGATGCCTTCATCGAAAATTACGCGCTGGGAGATTCTGTTGGCCTGAACCCAACGAGCAGTATTTTTTCTCTGTCTGAAGGGAACTCAGTTATCACGGCTAACTTTTCAGAGGGTGATTTTACCAATGGTGATGAATTCTGGTTTACCCTCGATACCAGCCTGCTTAACAGCAATGACAGTGGTGTCTTCGCTCATCAAGCGGTGACCTTTACCGTCACCTTGAGTGATGGCTCACAAAAGAGCGGTGTCTATCTGGCTTATGAGGGCGGGGCTCAAAGTAAACTGGTGTTCGGTGATGTCTTAGATGGTGACGCCGGTGATGATGTCCTCGTTGGTGGCTCAGGCAGTGATATTTTACTTGGCGGTGATGGTGAAGATATGTTGATCGGTGGTCTGGGTGATGATCTGCTAAGTGGCGGAAGTGGTGCGGACACGTTCATTTGGACGACTGGCTCTGAGGGGACAGATCATATTGCTGATTTTAACCTCAATGAAGATAAGCTTGATTTGAGCGACCTGATTCAGGGAGCTACAACTGGTAATCTCGATGAGTATCTCAACTTTAGCGTCGATATCACTAGTCACTCTACTACAATCGATATTGATGCTGATGGAGATGGAACCTTCGAGCAACATATCGTTCTGGACGGTGTCGATCTTAAAGCGGCATTCGGTAATACCGATGAGCAGATAATCAATGGTCTATTGGGTGAAAATAGTGACGGGCCTTTGATCATAGATTCACTAGGTGAAAGCGCTGCAGCGTTCTCAATGGAAACTGGCTCTGCATATTCGATGAATGATGAAATGGTGAATCACTCTATACTGTAAATTAGCAGTTTAGCTTCATCGAACTAGTTGACCGATTGTGGATAAGCTATTATCCACAATCGGTGCGTCGACAAGCACAAATAGACTAGGGTCTTATACCAACCCTATTAAATATGTGATCGTTCAGCGGGAGTTCAAAGTGCTGTAGGCAAGGTCCAAATATTGCTCCTCGGTAACTACTCCTGCGTGACTCAACCACCTATACCCCTATGGGTCAGGGGAGGAAATGTCTTATTTTGAGGCCACTCAGCCGTATATCAAGAACATCTAACCTAGCATAAAGGGCTTTGGCCCTTTGCTTTAAACATCAGCCGCACTAAGTGAGCCTCTGAACTGATCGCATATTTAATGGGACTGGTATTATTGACGGTAACCATCCATAAATTCACCAAACTCGATTAAGGCCTTTTCGAGATCTTCCTTATGTGGCAAAAAGACTACACGTAAGTGATCCGGCTCAGGCCAGTTGAATGCGGTGCCATGAACCAGCAATATTTTCTTCTCTTTCAACAGGTCCAGCACTAAACGCTCATCATCGCGAATATTGAACTTCTTGGCGTCTAGCTTAGGAAACGCATACATGGCTCCCTTGGGGCATTTGACACTGATGCCAGGGATCTGGTTGAGTAGTTCTACACAGGTATCTCGCTGTACTTTGAGACGGCCACCATCCACAAGCAGTTCGTTGATGCTCTGATAGCCCCCCAGTGCCGTCTGAATAGCATGCTGATTGGGTACATTGGAACAGAGGCGCATCGAAGCCAGCATTTCTAAGCCCTCGATATAACTTTTAGCCGCTTTCAGATTACCCGATAGCATCATCCAGCCTACGCGAAAGCCTGCCGCTCGGTATGATTTTGACAGACCATTGAAGGTGACGGTCAAGATATCATCAGATAGGCTCGCAGCTGGAATATGCATCGCCTCATCGTAGAGTATTTTATCGTAGATTTCATCGGCGAACAGGATTAGGTCGTGTTGTCTACATAGCTCGACGGCCTCTAATAGCAAGGCCCTGGAATACACTGCACCGGTAGGGTTATTGGGGTTAATCAATACCAGGGCTCGGGTCCTTGGGTTGATCTTAGACTTGATATCTTGCAGATCGGGAAACCAGTCTGATTCTTCATCACAGCGGTAGTGCCGGGCACTACCGCCTGAGAGGTGAACGGCTGCAGTCCAAAGGGGGTAATCCGGAGAGGGGATCAATACCTCATCTCCTGAATTTAACAGGCCCTGCATGGCCATTACAATCAATTCAGATACGCCGTTACCAATATAGATATCTTCGATATCGACACCGAAGATCCCTTGCGACTGATAATGCTGCACAATCGCCTTTCTGGCAGAGAAAAGCCCTTTAGACTCACAATAGCCTTGGGCACTGGGCAGATTTAAAATCACATCACGAACAATCTCTTCTGGGGCTTCAAAACCGAAAGGGGCGGGATTACCGATATTGAGTTTTAAAATTCTGTGGCCTTCATCTTCGAGTCGCCTGGCTTCTTTGTGTACCGGGCCCCTGATGTCATAACAGACGGTATCTAGCTTGTTCGATTTGATTATTGGTCGCACTCTCTAACCTCTAAAATTCTCAAGAACACCGCTTGGTGTTCAATGAAAGCAAATAATGCATAAAGTCATTGGACAATAACGAATTAATAGCGAGTTGAGAAGTAATTTCAGGTGGATATGTGGAAGTAGCCAGTAAAACTTCTGAGTCGTTATAACTGAATCTTAACAATTAGTCACATCGCCACAGTCGAATGCCCTGTGTGAGGCGACAATTTCAGTACTTATCACTATCGGGTTCGGCTCGAACGTCGACTAATATCGATAAGTATAATCAAGGGCATTTAGAAGTTGAATTTGGGGTATAAAAAAGCCAGTGAGTGTGTCACTGGCCTTATTACAGTCGACGTCAGTTGTAACTGGCGGTCAGGTATCCTTTGTATATTAGGACTGAGAGCGCCACAAGTAACGGCTATACGCGTTTCTTAAACTCATGAGTACGAGTATCAATTTCTATCATATCGCCTGTTTTGACGAAGTCAGCAACCGTTAAGGTGAAATCAGTGCCAAGTAATGTCGCTGGCTTCATTACTTTTCCAGAGGTATCGCCACGAGCCGAAGGCTCTGTGTAACCCACTTCACGTGCGACTGTTGTTGGCAGCTCAATTGATATGGCTTTACCTTCATAAAAGGTAACTTGAACGATATCTTCCATGCCATCAACAATATAGTTAAGCGCATCGCCTACATTTTCGGTTTCTACGTCGTATGGATTAAAGTCTTCATCCATGAATACATACATAGGGTCGGCGTAATAAGAATAGGTACAATTTAAGCGCTCAAGGATGATGTCTTCTAATTTGTCTTCGGCTTTAAATGCGGTTTCAGTTGCTGAACCTGTCAGTAGGTTTCTAAGCTTCATCTTCACAACAGCAGCTGAACGGCCAGAGTTGTGAGTTTCAGACTTGAGAATGACCATAGGGTCTTTGCCTACCATGATCACATTACCGACTCGCATTTCGTGAGCTGTTTTCATTTATTTAATTCCTAATATTCACAGACAATTTGTTTCAGCGCAGAATATTAGCCTTTTTTGACAAATTGCACTAGTCGAGTTGCCAAATCTGCGTGATTTAATGCCAACATTGGCCATTTAGTGGCGTGTTTATCCATAAAAGTGCGGCGCTCATGTAACTCTTTCCACATTTTCACTGTAATTTCTCCGTCTTCCTGGTTGAAGGCCAGGTTGAGCCTTGACCAGGCTTGTCCTGTGTCTTCATCTAGAGAGTCAATATAGCGGTCGCTAAATGCAGATAATTTATCTAAATGTGCATCATTTTCCTGGCCATATATGTGCCAAATGAATGGCTTCGCGGCCCATTGAGCACGAATAAAAGAGTCCTCCCCACGCACAATATTAAAGTCACAGCTCCAGAGCAAACGATCGTAAGCGCCTTGATCTGTCATGGGCAATATATGTAAGGTCAGGGAATTTAAAGTCAGTGAATCTCCGGGCACAAGGCTTAGCCCATCTGGGATCAGGCCCTTGAGGCTATTTAGGCTACGTCCCATGGGAATAAGAGCATGAATCCGCTTTGTAGCTTGCCGCCACGATTGACAAAGGCTCAGCAATGCAGAACTTTCATAGCTAAAAACGCTGATCAGGGTGTCTTCACTGTTAACGCCATCTATGCCTAATTGCTTGAGTAAATGAGCTCGATTAGTAGGCTCGCCTTGCCAACTGTCTCTAGCTTCGAATAGACCGTGTTCGCAGAGCAAACCGCCGCTGCTTGGTGTGAACCCCGGGAAGTAAAAATGCTTACTTATCCCATTGGACTGCAGCGAGGGCAAGCCATGGCAGCTATCTATCCAGTCCTCGGCGCTCAGGTATTCCAGGTTGAGCCATCGTGGCGGCGTGTCGAGAGAGGCTAACTGATCGAGTACACATGCTGGCAAGTTGCAGGCAAAGGCTTCGATAAGTACGTCACCCGCTTGCCATTGCTCAGGTAAAGGCTGGCGCCAATGATATATCCTGACTCCCATGATCTCTTGCCGAGAGAGGGTGATATCGAGTTCTGGCAGAATATGGGCGAAACTCTTGAGATCGTCGACCCAGAGTCTGACTTCGATATCGAAATCATGTACCAGTTGTTTCGCTAAGCGCCAGGTTACCCCAATATCGCCATAGTTATCTATGACGGCACAGAAGATGTCCCAGTGCCCGGAAGAGGAGAGCGGCTTAATCATGATCTACTCATTTATTTGGCTGATATGGGGCGGCTATGACTTGTATTAATATACAAGGTGAAATTTTTCCCATCCATGGCTTCTTATCAAATAAAGAGTACATAAGTGTTCCTGACACAAGGTCAGTTTTTATAAATCCGTGTAAAACTGACATAAATGTTCCAGACATTAAAAAGCGGCGCTATTTCTAGTCGCCGCTTTTTTAAGAGCTATGGAGAATTAATCTGCTAATTCAGCCAAACACATCTCTTCGTAGATCTGCTTGACCCAAGCATCGACTCGCTCTTCGGTCAGTTCAGGCTGTCTGTCTTCATCGATACCCAGACCGACGAAGTGTTTCTCATCTTCCGTTAACCCTTTAGAAGCTTCGAAATCATAGCCTTTGACAGGCCAGTGACCTATGACGATACCGCCACGGCCTTCAACGATTTCATTGACCATACCCATGGCATCGAGGAAGTACTCGGCGTAATCCTCCTGATCGCCACAACCGAAGATGGCAATGAGTTTGTCTTCGAAGTTGATTTGTTCTAATTCCGGGAAAAAATCATCCCAGTCACACTGAGCTTCACCGTAATACCAGGTAGGAATACCGAACATTAGAAGATCATATTCTTCTATCTGCTCCTTGGTACTCTTGGCGATGTCTTTGACTTCGACCATTTTTTTACCCAGTTTTTTCTGGATCATCTTGGCGATGGCTTCAGTGTTACCTGTATCGCTACCGAAAAAAAGACCTACAGTTGCCATTGTCTTTCCTTTATCTATTTCGTTGTATGTTGATCGTTAACAAGAGCAATCAGGCGTTGACTTGCTTCTGCAATATTAATTCGATTAATTGACTGCGGCTGATATTACTGGCCAAAGCCTTTTCATTCAAGGCGTCGTATAAATCTTGTGACACCTTTAACTCTATTCGTTTTAAACCGTTCGCTCTGTCGCGTTGGATCTGATTTCGCTTATTAATTTTAAGCTGCTGATCTCTAGGCAGTGGATTACTACGTGGACGACCACGACGTTTTTCTGTGGCGAATAGATCGATTGTGGTTCTATCTGATGTTTCTTTTGCCATCGGTTCAATCTTACCCTACGCCTTCCCAAAAGAGCTGAATCATTCCTTTCGCAACAAATCCCGCGCAGCCTAAAAATAGCACTGACCAAACAATAATACGGCCAAATTTGGGGACTTTACCTTGTTTCAGTACGTCATGGATAGCCATGCCGATAAAGAAAAAAATCGCTGCAAAGAATAGGTCTAGGCCTATTGCTTCAATCTGTATCATGTACTGAGACAACATAAATCAATTCTTCAGGCCAAAAAGAGGCGCGAATATATCATAGTTGAGCAGTGCCTGCCATATGGATAGTGCCCTATGGGCATTATTTAACCTCGTGTTTCGCTAGAAATTCACTCACTATCCGATTAAAAATGGCGGGTTTTTGCGCATGTAACCAATGGCCCGTCCCCTCAATCGTTTTAGCCTGAACTTGGGGGAATTGACTCATGATGGCTTGCCTATGTTCACTGGTAATATAATCTGAGTCGCCACCGCGAATAAATAAGGTGGGTTTTCTATATTGTAAAAAATCTTCGGCCTCGATGTCATTGTACCAAGCGATCAAGTCCCGATAGCAAGACTTCAGTCCTGCCAGATTCATTTTCCAGTTGAACCCTTCGTCGGTTCGAGACAGATTTTTTAACAAAAACTGAGCGGTACCTTCATCTAACCCTGCAGCTGATAGTTGTTTGAGTGCATCAGAGCGACTCTTTAAGCCGGTAAGATCGATACCCTCTAGTCCTGAAAAAACCTTATCATGTCGTTGTTCATAACTCACCGGAGCGATATCGGCGGCAATCAGACTAGTCACTCTGTCCGGATAACCTAGCGCCGTCGCCATGGCTATCTTTCCTCCCATAGAGTGGCCAAGAATATGCGCGCGCTCTAAATGCAGACTGTCCATAAGCTCGATGACGGCTTGTGCCAGCAGTGGGTAATCCATTTTTTGCCAATGGGGGCTGAGTCCATGGTTGGGCACATCGACTCGCACCACCTGATGATTCTCTTCCAGGCTCTTGCCGAGGCCCTTTAAATTATCCAGATTACCGAAGAGGCCATGAATTAAGATTACAGCGGAACCCTTACCAGAAGAGATATAATGCATGGTAAATCCTGTCGACGTTTTTGAAGAGTGCAGATTGTGCCTGTAAATGAGGTAATTTAACAATCAAACTCGGATATAGAGACAATGCTTGCCGTCTTTTTGAGCAAACTCGTCATATTTTCAGGATCTAATGAGGATCTATGTCATTTTTACTGGTTTGGCACTTTATTATAAGCCACGAGTTGGCATACACTTGCAACTGACATATGAACGTTGATTTAAACAAGAAAAGCCAAAATGTTCAGTGCGAGCGGAAAATTAATTAATTTCACTTAAGGAAGATTAAGGTCATGAAATATATCGAGGTCGATGAAGAGCTGTATCGCCATATTGCCGGTAAGACAGAGCGTATTGGTGAGAGTGCTTCAGATATCCTGCGCCGCTTGCTTGGGTTAGATGTCGAGTCTATCAATCATGACACGCCGGAAACGATAAGCCATCCTGGAATGGAGTCGGTTCCAGCCAAGCCTCAAGTTAAGGCTCAAACTGGCCATAAGCGACAATCGAATAAAGACTTCTCAGAGTGTATAGACACAGAGGAACTCGCGGCTCAGAAAGGGGCTGTGGGTCGTTTTCTATTTATCTTAGAGGCCGTTTACCGCGCCGCGCCAGAGCAGTTCTCTCAAGTGTTACAGATTCAGGGCCGCGATAGACTCTACTTTGCGACCTCAAGAGAATCACTGCTTAAGGCCAGCAAGTCTGCCAATCCAAAAGAGATAGGTCAGAGTGGTTTTTGGGTGACCACCAACAATAATACCGCCAAGAAGCGTAATATTCTGACCGAAGTCCTACAGCAATATGGCACGGTCGAAGCGCAAATTGAGGCGATTACAAATAATTTGTAGGTAACAACATAAATGTAATAGGCCAGCAATAAGCTGAAATCATCTGAGTATGAATTCAGCTTTTTTTTACCCATCATTAAATCAGCGCAATAAGGACACGAGATTGAGCATTCATGAGCGAGCAGGGCAAGTTGCACAGCAACAGGACTTAGTGAATATTCCCAAGTTGATGAGTCACTATTTTTGCATCAAGCCAGATATTAAATTGGATGAGCAGAAAGTCTGCTTCGGCACATCCGGTCATCGTGGCAGCTCGCTGAAGGGCAGTTTCAATCAAGCGCATATATTGGCCATCAGCCAAGCCGTTGTCGACTACCGCAATAGTGCCAGAATCACCGGTCCCTTGTATCTGGGCATAGATACCCATGCATTGTCACAAGCCGCATTTATCAGTGCGATTGAGGTCTTAGTGGCGAATCTGGTTAGCGTCATCATACATAAAGATGATGGCTTCACGCCGACACCTGTGGTTTCTCACTCGATCATTCAAGCGAACAAACAGCCTGATGCACTTAAGCCGGCACTAGCCGACGGTCTTATTGTCACGCCTTCCCATAATCCTCCACAAGATGGCGGCATCAAGTATAACCCGCCACATGGTGGTCCGGCGGAAGGCGAGATCACCAAATGGATCGAGCAAAAGGCCAATCAGTATCTTAGAGATGGGCTCGCGGGCGTCAAACGTCTCGATTATGCTGTGGCCATAGCGTCGCCGTTAGTGAAAGCTGAAGACCTAATCGCGCCATATGTGGATGATTTAGATGCTGTTATCGATATGAAGGCCATTTCAGATGCGGGCATACGCATCGGCGTCGATCCATTGGGCGGCTCAGGCATCCACTATTGGGCTAAGATTGCTAAGCGCTACGACTTA
This sequence comes from Shewanella sp. YLB-07, assembly GCF_009377275.1. Taxonomy (NCBI): domain Bacteria; kingdom Pseudomonadati; phylum Pseudomonadota; class Gammaproteobacteria; order Alteromonadales; family Shewanellaceae; genus Shewanella; species Shewanella sp. YLB-07. The sequence goes on from NZ_VOQB01000006.1 coordinate 16,413, forward strand.
GATATAAAGCTGGTCAATACCCGTATCGATCCCAGTTTCAGTTTCATGCCGCTGGATAAAGATGGCAAAATACGCATGGATTGCTCTTCACCTTATGCCATGGCTGGCTTGTTAAAGCAGCAAGATAATTTCGACCTCTGTGTTGGCAATGACCCTGATTACGATCGCCACGGCATCGTGTGTCCCGGTTCTGGTTTGATGAATCCCAATCACTTCCTGGCGGTGGCCATCGATTATCTGGTGACTCATAGACCACAATGGTCTGATGCATTGATCATAGGTAAAACCTTAGTCTCAAGTGCCATGATCGATAAAGTTTGCACCCAGCACGATAAGCCACTGTGTGAGGTGCCGGTTGGCTTTAAATGGTTCGTCGATGGTCTCGCCGATGCAAGTGTTGCCTTCGGGGGAGAGGAGAGTGCCGGTGCGGCATTCTTGAGACGTGATGGCAGCACCTGGTGTACCGATAAAGACGGTTTTATTCTCGCACTGCTAGCGGCTGAAATTCTCGCGGTAACGGGTAAGACACCCGCGCGAAGATATCTGGAATTAGTGGCGTTACACGGAGAGAGTTTTTACAAGAGGGTCGACAGTCCGGTACAAGCTGATAAGAAGGCCAAGTTTGCCCAGGTTCTGAAAAATGATGTTAATACCCAGACCTTAGGCACCGAGATGTTGGCCGGAGAGTCGATATTAACTGTGCTGACCAAAGCGCCTGGAAATCATGCCGACATAGGTGGCATCAAGGTCATCACAGAGAATGCCTGGTTCGCGGCTCGTCCATCGGGCACCGAAGCCCTGTTTAAGATATATGGCGAGAGCTTTATTAGCCAAGCCCATCTGGAGCAAGTTATCATTGAGGCACAAGCCATGATCGATGCACTCCTGATTTAAAATAGGGGGTTAACGGACTACTTGCTTGTTCCTAGTACCTAGGCTGTACGCTTGAGTGCTAGGAACTTTTATTAGAAAGATATATGGCAGCTGGGGAGATTGTTCTTCTTCAGGTAGTTCTGGTGATATTCTTCGGCGCGATTAAATTCGAGTACTGGGGCTATTTGTGTGACTATCTGTTTCTCTCCCCATTTCCCACTAAAGATCAGGGCATGTTTCGATTGCTCAGCAATCGTTTTTTGTCCATTGTCGTGGAAAAAAATGGCGCTGCGATATTGAGAGCCGACATCAGCCCCTTGTCGGTTGAGCGTGGTCGGGTTGTGATTTTGCCAAAACACCTCGAGCAAGTCCTGATAAGAGACTAAGCTTTCATCGTATTCCACCTGGACGACTTCGGCGTGACCGGTTTGACCGATTTTAACTTCTTGATAGGTGTTCGTTGCGTTATCGCCACCCATATAGCCACACGTTGTTAGTTTAACGCCTGCAATCTGGTTGAAAAAATACTCCACACCCCAAAAACACCCCGCACCAAATGTCGCTACTGCCATATAGACCTCTTGAATTTGTATTAGATTAACTATCGTTTGCTCTGGTTTGCATTGCTAGAGGCAATACTGAACCATTTACTACCCGCAATTCACTTAGCGCGATTGACTCTAATAAATACCCATTCAAACGTCTGGATGGCTAGAAGTCTACAGTTTGTACTTAATGGTTATCTTTTGCAATAGGTAAATAGGTATTATTTGATGCCCCGATAAATAGCTGACGTGTGGGTTAAGTGTTATTATTCTAAGCAATAGATTTTTCGACATAAAATTAAAGGATCTTGCATGAAATTGCGCCATCTTGAGCCGCAATTTATTGGTGAGAACAATTAAGGAGAATTTTGTGCTAGAGGCGCTAATAGAGTCACAAGACTTTTTAACATTTACGTTAGATAACCCACATCATATAGATGAAAGCGGTACATTTTCCATAGGCGAACACACTCAAGTAACAGTGTGGGATACCGGAGTCATTGTATTTGAGCCAAAGCATGCAGAAGGAAAAGATATTGTCCTCTCTTGTGCGGTACACGGTAACGAAACAGCCCCCATCGAGCTCTGCAATGACCTGATAAAGGACCTGCTGCAGGAAAAGATCATTACCAAGCAAAGAGTCTTGTTTTTGTTTGGTAATCCGCCAGCAATCATCAATGGCACCCGCTTTATCGAAGAAAACTTAAATCGTTTATTCAACGGTGCACACTCTGCGGGTGAGGGGCTGATTAATCCTGAGCGTATTCGAGCAAAAAAACTCGAGTTTTACGTCGATAAGTTCTTTTCGGCGTCTAGTGCAACAGATCAAAGAATTCATTACGATCTGCATACGGCCATTCGTGGCTCAAAACATGAAAAGTTCGCTATTTATCCCTATCGCCCCGGTCGCAAGTATAGCGCCGAGCAGATCATGTATCTCGAGGCTTGTGGTATCAATACTGTCTTATTCCATCATGAACCGACCACAACATTCAGCTATTACTCTTCAAAGAATTACCAAGCCGATGCATTCACCATTGAGTTAGGTAAAGTCTTGCCCTTCGGCCAGAATGACATGACGCGCTTTATCGCTTTAAGAGAGATGTTGAATCGCTTGATCACCAATCAGGACTTAGCACTTGATGAATTCGATGTGAACAAGGTTAACCTGTATCAGGTCTGCCGCGCGATCAATAAAGGTTTCGATGATTTTGAATTTACCTTTGCCAACGATGTCGAAAATTTTACTGCATTCCCTAAGGGTTACATCTTAGCCAAAGAAGGTGGTATGGATATCAAGGTTGAGCATGAGGTTGAAGCCATCGTGTTTCCTAATGCCAAGGTACCCGTCGGCCAGAGAACCGTTTTATGCCTAAAGCCTGCCAGCATAGATAACATTGCTTAGTGCTGGCTAAATCTCAATTGCATGTAAAGCTAAACATACGCCGCGAGTGACCGTTAGTTGTTAGTTAGGCCTTGAGAACGGTTGATTGCACGTTTACGTTAACGTAATGTCTTTCCCGCGTATTACAAGAATTGCTGATCCGATCGACAAGAGCGGGTCAACTTATAACAAAGCACTCAGCTGATAAGAGATATAGTATGAGCAACGCAACAAGCGATAACGAGACTGTCCATAGAGTCAGTTTTCTCGACAGGGAGTCAGTTAACATCCCTATTCTTAAAGTATTGCAAGCCGACGGTACCGTTTATGACAAGGCCGTACTGCCTGCAATTGATGAGGCATTGGCTCATCGAATCTATGATACCTGCGTTTTCACTCGTGTTTTAGACGAACGTATGTTGGGTGCACAGAGGCAAGGTCGCATCAGCTTCTATATGACATGTACCGGTGAAGAGGCCTCTATCATAGGCAGCACAGCTTCTTTAGATGATGGTGATGTTATCTTGGCTCAATATCGTGAGCATGCGGCTATCCGTTATCGTGGTTTTACCACTGAGCAATTTATGAACCAATTGTTCAGTAATGAAAAAGATCTCGGTAAGGGCAGGCAGATGCCGATCCATTACGGCAGTGCCGAACTCAATTATCAAACCGTCTCTTCTCCCTTAGCCACCCAGATCCCACAGGCTACAGGTGTCGGCTATAGCTTCAAGATGCAAGGTAAGCGTAACATCGCCATCTGTTATTTTGGTGAAGGCGCTGCGTCGGAAGGCGATTTCCATGCCGGATTAAACATGGCTGCGGTACTCAAATCACCCACCATCTTCTTTTGTCGAAATAATGGTTACGCTATTTCTACGCCGACAAGTGAGCAGTTTTGTGGTAATGGCATTGCCAGCCGTGGTCCTGGTTACGGCATACACACGATACGTGTCGATGGTAACGATATGCTGGCGGTACTCGCCGCGACTCAGCAGGCTCGCGCCTATGCAGTAGAAAACCATTCACCCGTGTTAATCGAAGCCATGACATATCGTTTGGGTGCTCATTCATCGTCTGACGACCCATCGGGATATCGTTCCAAAGATGAAGAGGCTAAATGGCAACAGCATGATCCCGTTAAGCGTTTTAAATTATGGATGATCAATAAGGGCTGGTTAACCGAGAAGCAAGATGCTGAAATGTACGAGAAATATCGTAAAGAGATCCTTGCAGAGCTTAAAGTAGCAGAGAAGCTACCTATGTCTATGCTCGATACTTTAATTGAAGATGTCTATGACACACCAACCCCTCGTCTTAAGCAACAGTTAAAAGACCTTAAGAAACATCTTAAGAAATACCCGGATTCCTATCCAAACAGTAAAGGGAGACTCTAAGTCGTGGCTGAGATTAATATGTTACAAGCCATCAATGATGCGCTATCCATTGCTCTGGAGTCCGATGAAAACTCGATTCTTTTTGGTGAAGATGTCGGTCATTTTGGCGGTGTTTTCAGGGCAACTTCGGGTCTACAAGAAAAATTCGGCCGCGATCGTTGTTTCAACACACCTTTGACTGAGCAAGGCATAGCGGGCTTCGCCAATGGTTTAGCCTCTAACGGCATGGTCGCCATTGCCGAAATCCAGTTTGCGGATTACATCTTTCCCGCCATCGATCAGATAGTCAATGAAACCGCTAAGTTCAGATATCGAAGTGGTAATGAGTTCAATGTCGGTGGTGTGACCTTCAGGACACCTTATGGCGGCGGCATTGCTGGCGGTCATTATCATTCTCAATCACCGGAAGCTTATTTTACCCAGACTGCAGGCCTCAAAGTGGTGGTGCCTCGTAATGCTTATCAGGCAAAAGGCCTGTTATTGGCGTCGATTCGCGACCCCAATCCGGTGATATTCTTCGAGCCAAAACGCCTCTATCGCGCCAATATTGGTGAAGTACCCGATGAAGACTATGAGATCGAACTCGGCAAGGCAGAAGTCGTTAGAGAAGGTAAAGATATTACCTTACTCGCCTGGGGCGCTCAGGTGGAGATCGTCGAGCATGCTGCTGATATGGCGGCTAAGAAAGGCATCTCTTGTGAGATCATCGATCTGAGAACCTTAGCTCCATGGGATGTTGACACCCTTGCGACTTCGGTCAAGAAGACGGGTCGTTTATTGATTAACCATGAAGCGCCACTGACGGGCGGATTCGCCGGTGAGATCGCGGCGACGATACAAGAGGAGTGTTTCCTTTACCTCGAATCACCCATCGCCCGAGTCTGTGGTCTGGATACGCCTTATCCTTTGATTCATGAAAAAGAGTATATGCCTGATGCGCTCAAGACATTCGAAGCGATTAAAGCAACGGTCAACTTTTAGGAACCTGGCATGATTAAAGAATTTATTCTTCCCGATATCGGAGAAGGGGTTGTTGAGTGTGAACTGGTCGAGTGGTTGGTGAGTGAAGGTGATCTTGTCACCGAAGACCAGCCGATTGCCGATGTCATGACTGACAAGGCTCTGGTGCAAATCCCGGCTCCCCATGGTGGTGTCATCAAAAAACTTTACTACGCCAAAGGTGAGATAGCCAAAGTACATTCACCTCTTTATTCAGTGGATATCAGCACTACAGAGCAAGATGGTGTGAATGATGAGGGAGACAAGTCATCAGGCAAGCAAAACTCTCATCCCTCCGATGAACATATTTCACTGCCAGAACCGGTCCAAGTTACCGGCCAGGTGCACATAGAAGAATTCCTGCTGCCAGACATAGGTGAAGGGATTGTCGAGTGTGAACTGGTTGAATGGCTCGTCAGTGAAGGCGATATAGTGGCTGAAGATCAGCCTATTGCCGATGTGATGACAGACAAGGCACTGGTACAAATTCCGGCAATTAAAGCGGGAAAAATCGTTAAGTTATATTATCGCAAAGGCCAACTCGCAAGAGTCCATCAGCCCTTGTTTGCGGTAGAGGTTGAGTCCGAAGAGGCTATTGACGCTACACCTGTAGTGACAGTCGAAGATTCTGCTGAACCTCAGAGTCAAATGAATAGCGAGCCAGTCCCTCAAGGCAAGGCGCTCGCGAGTCCAGCTGTTCGGCGCATGGCGAGAAGCTTAGATATCGATATTTCTACCGTGAGTGGCTCAGGTAAAAATGGCCGGGTATATAAAGATGATATCGAGCGTCATCACTCTGGTAGCAAGCTATCTTCAACTCAAGTTGAATCGCTTACTGCCGTTGATGAATCCAGCTCCACAGTCGTCAGCACGACTCAGGTATCAGATCATAGTGAGAATAGGGTAGAGCCTATTCGCGGCGTTCAGGCTGTGATGGCCAAGATGATGATGGAGTCTGTATCGACCATTCCTCATTTCACTTACTGTGAAGAGATAGACTTGACTGAGTTGGTTAAATTACGTGAGAGTATGAAGAAGAAGTATTCAAACGATGAGTTAAAGCTCACCATGATGCCATTCTTCATGAAGTCACTGTCACTGGCAATTAAACAGTTCCCTGTGATTAACAGTAAAGTGAATGCCGATTGCACCGAGTTGACCTATTTCAGTCGTCACAACATAGGCATGGCGGTGGACTCTAAAGTGGGTCTACTGGTGCCTAATGTTAAAGACGTGCAGGATAAGTCGATATTAGAGATTGCCTCGGAGATCACTCGTTTGACTAAGGCAGCTCGTAGTGGTCGTGTTAGCCCTGGCGATCTTAAACAGGGCACAGTGTCAATTTCCAATATAGGCGCACTGGGTGGCACGGTGGCAACACCTATCATCAATAAGCCCGAAGTCGCCATTGTTGCCTTGGGTAAGATGCAGGTATTACCGAGATTTAACGCTGCAGGTGAAGTTGAAGCACGTAAAATCATGCAGATCAGCTGGTCAGGGGATCATAGAGTCATAGATGGCGGCACTATAGCCAGATTCTGTAATCTGTGGAAATTGTACCTGGAGCACCCACAAGAGATGCTATTGGCTATGCAGTAGCTCATAATTGGCATCTTGTACAATAAGAAGGGCGCATTCGCGCTCTTTTTTATGGCTTATAATTCATTTTTAGTTAATTTTTCAATCATATTTACGTATAATCCCGCTAATAAGAATTCCTCCTTGGTTTTAAGATGAGTCAGTCAGCCCCAGAAATTGAAGATATTCAATATATTTTTCCACCTAAGCCACTTCCATTAACCGAACTCGAAAAGGCGCGTTACAAGTCGCGTATCAAGCAGTTATTAATCGAAAAAGATGCCGTGCTCGTGGCTCATTATTATACCGACCCTGAGATCCAGGCCTTGGCTGAAGAAACCGGTGGCTGCGTCTCTGATTCATTGGAGATGGCCAGGTTTGGTCGAGACCACCCGGCTAAGACTTTGATCGTCGCGGGGGTTAAATTTATGGGAGAGACGTCAAAAATACTCAGCCCAGAAAAGACAGTATTAATGCCGACCTTAGAGGCCACCTGCTCGCTGGATATAGGGTGTCCTATCGATGCCTTCAGCAAGTTCTGTGATGCTCACCCGGATCACACCGTTGTGGTTTATGCCAATACATCGGCCGCTGTCAAAGCTCGCGCCGATTGGGTCGTCACGTCAAGCATTGCCCTGGAAATAGTCGATCACCTCGATAGCCAAGGTAAGAAAATAATCTGGGGGCCGGATCGTCATCTGGGTGGTTACATTGCCAAACAGACCGGCGCAGAGATGTTGATGTGGCAAGGCGACTGTATCGTTCATGATGAATTCAAGGCTAAGGCGCTGCGGGAGCTCAAGCTGCTGCATCCAACAGCAGCAATATTGGTTCATCCTGAATCACCGGCCAGTGTTGTCGAGTTGGCCGATGCCGTGGGCTCGACCAGTCAGCTCATTAAGGCTGCGCAGCAGATGGATAACGATAAATTCATTGTGGCGACCGATAGGGGCATCTTCTATAAGATGCAACAGGCAGCCCCTGACAAAATCCTTATTGAAGCGCCGACAGGTGGCGACGGTGCTACCTGTAAGAGCTGCGCCCATTGTCCTTGGATGGCCATGAATGGCCTACAGGCGATTGAAGCATCATTGATAGCAACGGAAACCAGCAAGCATGAAATCTTTGTCGATGATGAGTTACGTCAAGGCGCATTAATCTCACTGGATAGAATGCTAAATTTTGCTGCCGAATTAAACATGAAAGTGAAAGGGAATGCCTGATACGGAATGTTACATTAACTGAAGAAAACAGTTAAATTTCATGCAGGTAGCAATTAAATTTGATCTATATTAATAAGTCCTCAATTAGAGGGCTTTTTTGTGGTATTTTTTAAAGTCTTGCTGGGGCATTTGCACTAAACTCTCGTCATAATCCCTACAAACTCTTGATCAAGGAGATCATTTATGAATATTCGATGGATCGAAAACCTTACCATAAAAAATAAACTGCTCATTGTTATTTTGCCTCCCATCTTGGGGTGCTTATTTTTTGGCTTATTCATCGTCTATAACCAATTACAGTTAAGCCAAAGCCTCTCTAAGGTGCAGGTGCTCAGTGAGCTGGCCAAGGTGAATAGCTCCCTAGTGCATGAATTACAAAAAGAGCGCGGCATGAGTGCCGGATTTCTGAGTGCAAGCGGTCAGGCGTTTGCGGCTAAACTGCCAAAGCAGAGAAAGGCCACAGATAGACAGATCAACGCATACCAAGTTTTTATTGCCGATAACCGTTTACCCGATAGCTTTAGCCGTCAATTAACCAGTGTGAACAGGGCGCTGGCAAGCTTGCATGGGATGAGAAATAGCGTTAATAACTTATCGATTTCAGTCCCTGAAGAAGTGAAGTTTTACACCAGACTCAATATGGCCTTACTCAGCATTGTCGATCAAACAGCCCATGAGGGTGGGAGTCAGGCCATCGCCATTCAGGCCGCGTCTTTTAGTGCTTATTTGCAGATGAAGGAGCGCGCTGGACTCGAGCGTGCCGTCCTTAGCTCCATGTTTGGTAAAGAGGAAGTCGATCCACAGAGTTTCATTAAGTTTATCACTTTGATTTCAGAACAAAATAGCTATCAAGAACGGTTTTTGGCATTAGCAGATGATGGGATTAATCAAGATTATCGGCGCCTGCAAGATTCCAAGGCCGTCAGTGACGTTAATACACTGAGACAAGTCGCGCTAAGCCAAGATTTAGCGGCCATTGCAGCACAAAGCAAGGAGCAGTGGTTTACTCAAGCAACCGCGCGTATCGAACTGCTCAGTCAGTTTGAGCAATCACTGGCCAATGGCTTAATGGGCCAAACTCAAAAGCAATTATCCGCATCTAATGCCCTGATGTATAGCATCATCACTCTGATGTTAGTGTCTGGCGTTTTAGTGTGCGGCATATCAGTCATACTGGGCAAGTATCTGCATCAGAATTTGCGCAACATGCACTCAATTGTCACTCAAGCCCAAGCCAGTTTCGATCTCAGTCTACGAGTCAAGGCCGACACCAGTGATGAACTGGGTCAACTGGGTAAGGCATTCAACCAGATGATGATGGATTTTGAGCATGTCATCTTAAGAGTCAGAGACAATACCGCGAGCCTGTTAACGGCATCTCAGAAGATGGACACGTGCGCCACCTCAATGCAGCGAGATGTTGCCATTGGCCATAGCGAATCGGAGCAGGTGGCCTCTGCGATGACAGAGATGAGTGCCACGGTACAAGAGATTGCCCAGAATGCAGTGAGTGCATCGGAAGCCTCTGCCGCCGCAAACATAGATGCCAAAGAGGGACGCTTGGAAGTCAGTAAGACAGGCACCAGCATTAAACTGCTTGCGGTTGAAATCGATGCAGCGTCGAATGCTATTAATCACTTAGACAATGACATTCAATCCATAGTCAGTGTGTTGGCCGTAATAAGCAGCATTGCTGAGCAAACGAACTTACTCGCACTTAACGCTGCTATCGAAGCCGCCAGAGCCGGTGAGATGGGCCGCGGATTTGCCGTCGTAGCCGATGAGGTAAGAAGCCTGGCACAGCGTGCTCAAGCCTCTACCGAAGATATCCGTACCATGACAGAACGTCTCGAGTCGGGCGCTAAACTTGCGGTCAATGCGATGGAGAAGGGCAAGGCTCAAGCCGAGCTCAGTGTCACCGAATCACGTAAGGCAGGTGAAGAGTTAGATCGCATCGTCACTGAGGTTGGAATCATCGACAGCATGAACGAACAGATCGCAGCGGCGACTCACGAGCAGTCAACCGTGTCTGAAGAGGTTAATCGCAATGCGCTCAAGATAAGCGATACCTATCGAAATACCCAAGCTGTCGCCGATGAACTCAGTCAGCTTAATGAAACCTTACTCGAAGATGCTAACAAGATGGCGCAGGAAGTCAGTAAGTTTAAGTTAAGCTAATTAGCTTGCAGCCGACAGCAGTATTTTTACAAGAGATAAAAGCCTATTCGTAGGCTTTTTTTCTGCCTGATAGCCTAGTATTAGTTAACGCTCAGCAACGATAGTAGGCTTTCTTACCGAATATGGCGGTGAGGAGGGCTTCAAATCTTATTTAAGATGGTGTAAAGCTTTGATACACCGTAAAAATACTGTGTTATGTCTTTGAGTTGGTATATCCAGTACACGTTTGAACCCCAAATTTCTCACACTACAACACTATTGACATCTATAACCATTGATTCTGTTATTTGGCTGCTCAATCAAATTGTCATAGCGTTGAACATGATGGATAGTGGCCAGCACTAACTACCACACAGGATAAGGCCATTTCCGTCACCATCAGAGCCTTGTTTTCCTGACCTGCTTTTTTCCTCCCTAAGGCACCACGGCTACCGCCTCTTAACACCCATTGAGCGAATATCAGATCCTATCTCAGTCCAAATCAATCCAGAAAATGATCCAGCTAGGATTCACTGTAGACAAACAGTTGTTTAATATGATTTTTTGATGGATAAACTCGAACAGAGACACTTCCATGTTGACCGGCGCTTTGCCATCTTATGTTAACGATTGTGATCGGTTTGTGTTAACTGTTATGATTTAACCATACTAACTAAAAGGAACATATTTTGCGTAATTTATTAATTTCACTTTGTTTATTTATCGTTACACTTAGCAGTTTTAATACTTGGGCTATTGAAAAGAAAGAACCATTCAAAGTTGGGATATTGATGTTTGATGAAGTACAGATAATTGATTTTGCTGCACCTTACGAAGTGTTTGGTCATGCCAGATTTGAAATATATACCGTATCAGCAACGGGTAAACCAATAACGACGGCAATGGGGCTAAAAGTTACGCCGGATCATAGTTTCAGTAGCTTACCGGAAATGGACGCTATTGTAGTTCCCGGTGGTGATGTTTCCATAGTCAGGAAAAATAAACAGGTACTAAACTGGTTGAAAGAACAACACAGGAAAGTGGACCATGTACTTTCTGTTTGTACTGGTTCAAATATCATCGCTGAATCAGGATTACTCAATGGTCTTAGTGCCACTACATTTCATAGGAACCTTGATGATTTAGCAAATGAGTTTCCTGAAATTAATGTTTTGGATGATAAACGCTATGTCGATAATGGTAAAATTATTACTTCGGCAGGTCTTTCATCAGGCATCGATGCATCTTTATATTTGGTTAGTAAAGTTAACGGGATAGAATCAGCTAAGACCATTGCAATGTATATTGAATACGATTGGAAGCAAAGTGATGTATTTATTCGTGCGGCTATGGCAGACAAGCATTTGCCGACTAATGATTATCAGTGGCCGGAAGATGCAAAGTTTTCAAATGCTATTGGCTTTGGTGATAAAAACAATTGGTACAGAAGTTATGGAGTGGTCACATCCGGAAATATCGATAAACTACTTAAGGTTTTTAGCAGCGCAATGCTGGTTAATACTGACTGGGTATCTAAAGCATCTGGTGCAAAAAATACCCTCTTGTGGGAAAAAACCATCAAGGATAACTTGTGGCAATTAGAATGGAAAGTATTGGCAGACGAAAATGGTAAAGCGAACAAGCTTATCAATACTCTTTCAAATTTAAGTGCAGTAAAAAATATAGATTTGGCTCAGACCGTTAACTAACTTCTTTTGAACCTCTAATCTGAGTAGTGGTACGCTAAATTTGGCCACCTGATTAGAGGTGTTAACTTGGGCTTTCTTTTACCAAAGTTATTTGAAGCCTCTTTACCCTCTCTGGTACGAGTGACAATGAAGTTTCTTTCTATCTTTGCAAACATTCCAAGTTCTTGAGAATTATGCGGGCGAGGGCTACTTCAATGTTTCGCTATCAAACTTTGACGGATATGAGTTCTCGGAGTTTCTAAAGATGTCTGAGGATGTCTTGAAGGGGCTTGATAGCCTGCAGAGGGAGTTTTACTCATTGGAAGACCTAAGCAGCAGGGGTCGCTACGCGATGAAGGCGGCCTTGCTGGTATTGAATGTATGACTAGAATGGTGACTGATTCATGGCTAATACGAAAAAGCCCTGAATTAATATTTCTATTAATCAGGGCTTTAACTTTAAAATATGGCGGTGAGTTAGGGGTTCGAACCCTAGATGGGCTATAAACCCATACACACTTTCCAGGCGTGCGCCTTCAGCCACTCAGCCAACTCACCAATTTTCGTTATGTTTAAAGTGTTTAACGCCACCAATATCGTTAAAAGATTCATCAAGCTGGCTTAATTGCTTTCTCCTTTAACGGAGCCGTACTTTACGCAATACCGGTTTAATGGTCAAGGGATAAAAGTGTACTTTCAAGCGTTTGCACGTTTGCTAAGCAATATTAGCTAAGTTGGTTTAAATTTGAAAAAAATAGACGAGTAATGAATCTATTAATCTGTCAGTTAAAGCAGTGGACTGAACAGATAGAAAAACTGTTCTGTTGCACGTTTATGAACCGGTCTTTTCTGCCAGAGTGAGTAATCGATTAAGCTGGAGCTATCCATATATTCCTGCTGTAACTGAGTTAACTCCTGGGTAAAGCTAAGATCGTCGACGGCCAAGGTCAATTCGAAGTTTAACCACAGGCTGCGCATATCGAGATTAACGGTGCCGATTAAGCTGAACGTCTCATCAATCACCACAGATTTAGTATGCAGCAGACCGCCCTTAAATCTGTGGATGTTAACTCCGGCTTGTAAAAGTTCGGTGAAGAAGGACCGGCTGGCCCATTCCACCATGACTGAGTCATTTTTGTTGGGGATAATGATATTGACACATACGCCTCTGTGAGCCGCGGAAATTAAAGCTACCTGTAAGTTTTCACTGGGCACAAAGTAGGGGGTTGTGATGACTATCTTGTGCTCTGCTTGGTAAAGGCTTTGTAGCAGGACTTCGTGGATAATCTCTTCCGGCATTCCAGGTCCCGAGGGGATGACCTGAACCGTGTCCAGCTGCTCCGGGGAATGATGGGGCTTACAAATGGGGCTCTCTGGTAAAAAACGCTGATCCGTTTCCACTTCCCAGTCCCAAGATTGGATGACGTCCAGAAGAGGTACGCAGGTCCCTGTGATGCGGATCATCACGTCTATCCACTCGCCGACACCTGAGCTTGCTTTAAAACAACTGGGATCCACTAAATTCATCGAGCCCGTGTAGCCGATGCTATTGTCTATGATCACGATTTTTCTGTGCATTCTAAGATCCATTCTTCGAAACAACACCCTGAGCGGACTGACCTTAAGTGCTCTGGCTAGCGTGATACCAGCAGATTGCATTTTAGCCGGCCATTTACTTCGAAAAAATTGATGACTCCCTGCCGCGTCGAGTAACAGTCTTACTGTTATGCCCCTTTGAGCCGCTTGCACCAAGGCCTGGGCTACTGAGTCTGCCATGCCGCCGGGGTGCCAGATATAGAACTCCAAATGGATAGAGTGCTTGGCGTTATCAATATCCTTAATCATCGAGTTCAAGATCTGCTCGGGAGATGATAATAGTTGTAAGTCATTATCGGCAAGAGGGGGGATCCCGAGGCGGTTTTCACATAAGAGGCCAATAGATTGCGCATGGTGGCTCAGGGTACCGGGTTGATACTGTCTAATTTTAAACAGATGTGAAAACCATTCGGCATAGGGCCGATACATATTTTTAGCTCTGACAGCCCGGGTACGACCTATGTTTTGTTCACCAAAAAGCAGGTAGGCGACTATGCCTACCACAGGAATGACATAAATGACCATCATCCAGGCAAATGACACGCCGATGGAGCGGCGTCTTATCACAATCCGAGCCGTGATAGCTGCGATTATTATCCAATAAGCAAGCACGCTCAATAGAGTGAGAATTTCGTACAAATGATCCATGGAGTCTTTTGCCTTTAAATAACTTCCCTTCAATTATTTTCAAGGGAATGCTTGATAATATACTGCATTAAATAGCTATAAAGATCAGTATTTTTAGTACATGGCGAGTCTGAACTCGCCACCATTGCGCTTGCACTGTATCGGTAATATGTGTGCCTGGCGATGTTTAGGTGCGATGACTTGTGGTATAAATTGCAGACTTATCCTTATTTATTTCACTGGCATGAAAATCGCTAATCTGATCCGTTCCTTTTGCATTTTTATTTTTGTTCTTTTTATCTCAATCATTCTATTTTTAGCATTATTGCCAACGAGTGAGCCTAAAATCTTGACTGATCTCGACATACCATCCTTCGATAATCGATGTGTCCAAGGCCTTGACTCTAAGAGTTCATACCTGGATAACCAAGGCTCATTGAGTGTTTCTATCTGGAATATATATAAGCAGAAGAGGCAAGGCTGGGAGAAGCAACTGGCGAATTTAAATCACGCGAGTCAACTGGTGTTACTGCAAGAGGCAGGCCTGAGCCCTGAACTCAGGCAGTATATTCGACATGCTCAATTAAAGGTGTCTATGGCGAAGGCATTTACGCTCTTGGATACCTCATATGGCGTGATGAACCTGTCTCACACAGAGGTAAAATCTGCTTGTGCATTTACGGCAACAGAGCCGTTAATCCGTTTCGAAAAATCCGGGATACTTGCATATTATCCACTGTCGAGCGGCGAGGAACTTTTGGTTGTGAATCTACATGGCATTAATTTTGAGTGGACTCTCACCCATTACTCCAGGCAATTTGAGGCGATAGCCCTCGAACTCGAAAAGCATCAGGGTCCTATCATCTTAGCGGGTGACTTTAATACCTGGCGTGCACAGAGACTCAATCTTGTTAGCGATTTTGCTAAGCGATTTAACTTGTCTGAAATCAGTTATCGAGTCGATGAACGCCAACGTGTATTTGGCTTCCCCTTAGATCACCTTTACTATCGTGGCTTAATCTTCAAAGAGGCCGAATCTTTAGCGACCTCAAGCTCAGATCACAACCCCATCACGGCTCGCTTCATGCTTAAGTGATCCCATTGAACTGTTCCTGATAAATATGGGGACAAGATTTAAATCTGCTCAGTTCATTGACTGCCAAAAGAGCAGGCTGAGGTATGCTCATTAAAGTCTGTAATAAATTCCGGGTATTTAGCCAAGAAAATTTTACCGAAATACACCCCAAGTGGTTTGCTCTTGTTATGTACACGCTTAAATTGGTCCATGTCCAATTCCGCTCGCTCGACAGCGGATTGGAACAGTAAACTATTTTCCATTATGGCATCCACTCGTTTGTGAATGAGTAGCTTAATGAGCTGATCGATAGAGTTGGTTTGATGGGCAATCATAAAATTGTTTTCAACGAGCCAATGTGTGGTATTTGAGTGCTGACGACTGGCAAAGACGGCTGTCGATTTTATCTCGGTTGGGCTAGAGGGGATCTTACTGTCTTTTAGCAGGTAAAAATTCCAATCTTGTTCAATAAAGGTATTTGATTGAACGGCATAAATGTCTCTCTTATCATTATGTGATGCGGCAAAGAAAGCATCATACATTCCTAATTCGACGCCTTTTTGTGCGCGCCCCCAGGGAAGAAATATGACCCGATAATCCTGTTTAAGGCGCGTCATCACACAATTGAGCGCATCGATAGCATAGCCAGTCTGTTTGTCGTTCGACTCCATCTGGTAGGGAGGCCATTCTTTGGTTGATATGGATAATTTGGGCACTTGCTCGTTTGCCTGAGCCGCGATCAGGCTCCCAAGTAATAGCATCGCCATCGAGCCTGTGATAAATCTGAGCATCCCCATGGGGGCCATTTTTTCGCAGAGCCAATGCCTGAGAGGAAAATCGGAGTCAGGTATAGATTGAAGTAAAGGTATCAAGGTAATGTCACTCACAGCCTTCATATCATAAATTCTAGTTTAGGTTTAGGTGATGTCAAAAGAGATGCGTTGAAAACTAAGTAACAGCGAAAGTGCAGCTGATTTTCTGTGTAAGTTGAGATTCATCTTGTTAGTTTTCTAGAAAAATCCGTGATTGAAGCCATTTATCATGGTTAAGCTTGTACACTAGGGTTTTAAGAGCCCGTTTCTCTATATTTAGGCGCATCACATGTCTTCAAATGCTATCACTTCCCAGTCTTATCACTTGTTACAATCATATTTTGGCTTTGAAGCGTTTAGGCCAGGTCAACTTGACGTTATCAATGCTATTTTGAACGGGCAGAGCGCTGCTGCGATTTTTCCGACCGGTTCCGGCAAGTCTATCTGTTACCAACTCCCCGCTATCGCCTTGCCTCACCTGACATTAGTGGTGTCGCCATTATTGGCCTTGATGCAAGATCAGCTGGCATTTCTTAAGCAGAAGGGGATTAGTGCGGCAAGCATAGATTCCACCCAGAGCCGGGAGCAAGCCAATGAAATCATGAGGGGGATAAGAAGTGGTCAGATTAAAATATTGATGATCTCCGTCGAGCGCCTCAATAACGAAAGGTTCAGACAGTTTATCTCAGAGATCCCCCTGTCTTTGTTGGTGGTGGATGAGGCGCACTGTATCTCAGAGTGGGGGCATAACTTTCGGCCCGATTACCTTAAACTACCCCGCTATCGACAAGAGCTTAATATCCCACAGACCTTACTCTTGACTGCCACAGCCACCCCTAAGGTGATTGAGGATATGGGGGATAAGTTTGGCATAGCTAAAGACAATGTCAGCTTAACTGGTTTCTATCGTGCCAATCTTCACCTGGCCGTACAGGGCGTTAAAAGCGCAGATAAACTTGATATCTTGTGCCACTGGTTACAGCCCAGACAAGAGCTGTCAGGCATCATCTACGTCACCTTGCAAAAGACTGCCGAGCAGGTGGCCGATCACCTTAGAAGCAGAAATATCCCGGCAATAGCCTATCATGCCGGCATGAACTCAGATGTCCGCTCAAAAATTCAAGATGATTTCATGTCAGGTAGGCAGCAGCTTATTGTGGCGACTATTGCTTTTGGCATGGGGATAGATAAGAGCGATATTCGCTACGTGGTGCATTATGATTTGCCAAAATCCATTGAAAACTATGCCCAGGAAATTGGCCGTGCTGGTCGTGATGGTGGCGATTCTGACTGTCTGGTGTTAGCCAATGGCGATAACTTAAGCACACTGGAAAACTTCGTCTATGGCGATACACCAGAATCTTCAGCCATTGCTATCGTGCTCGATGAAATCCTTAAGGCGGCGCATAGCCAGAGTGACAACAAAGGCCAGGAGTGGGAACTGGTGCTCAATAGCCTGTCCGGGCAATCAAATATTCGCCCCTTGTCTCTAAAGACCTTACTGGTATATCTCGAGCTGTTTAATGTGATCAAGCCCACCTACAGCTATTTTGCCGAGTATAAATATAAATTACTCAAAGGCGAAGAGGAGATCTTGGCCGGTTTTAACGGCGAGAGGCGTGATTTTGTTCACGCCATTTTTAACAGTTCAGATAAAGCTAAGATCTGGTTTAGTGTCAATTTCGATAGGCTACACCAAGATTATGCCAGTGATCGCCAGCGTGTACTCAAAGCCATTAATTACCTGGATGAAAAAGGCATGATCGAGCTTCAGAGTAAACAGATGACCCAAGTCTATGACATTCTAGATCCTAATTTCTCTGCACAATCTCTGCAGTCTTCTCTGTTTGAGCGATTTAGCCAAAAAGAGCGCAGTGAGATAGAGAGAATTAACCATCTGGTGTCCTTCTTTACGTCTGATTCATGCCTCAGCCAACAACTGGCTCACTATTTTGCCGACAGGAACATGACGGCTGCTTGTGGCACTTGCAGTGTCTGTCTGGGTCAACTGGCCGTATTACCGCCGCAACCTTACCTTCGTTCCTTAAATGAGCTCGATTTTAATGCGCTTACCCAAGCTGGCATCATAAAACTGGATAAGGCGTGCAGCCCGGTACTCTTGTCACGATTTCTGTGTGGTTTGACGACGCCCATATTCACTCGTCTCAAGATGAGGGCATGTAAAGGCCATGCTTCTTTGGAAAAATATCCCTTCGGCGAGGTAAAACTTTGGGTTGAGTCTAATCTGACCTAGATTTCAGCACAGTGTCAGGCGTTGAAATTGTAAATCTCTATGACATATCAATGCCCGATGCTGATATTTCTCATCATACGTGTTCTACTGTTTGGTGCATTTCTAGTGTCAAGGTGGGAGTTCTCCCACAAAAAATAATAACGAAAATATATATTGGGAATAACAATGAAAAAAGCCACATTATCGCTAGCCATAGCCTTATCTTTTGCCGGATTAGGCGGATGCCAAACGCAGGAGGAAACCTCAGAGACTCCTGAGGCACAGGCCAGTCAGCAACAGAATTTCGCAACATTTTCCAGCCAGTTTATTGACGATTTATGGAAAGAGTCACCGACTTGGGCGCTTTACAGTGGTTTTCACCAATATGATGGGGTGCTTAAAGTACCCAATGCCAAGAATCGTGAACTGTCTTTAGCCTTTAACCAGAAAGAGTTGAGTAAGCTCGCCTCTTTCGATCTAGACAAGTTGTCGGCTAATGAGCTGATCGATTATCGATTGATTGAAAACTTACTTAAAAGAGACATCTGGGAGATCAAGCAGTTTAAGTCCTGGCAGTGGGATCCCTCTTCATACAATGTTGCCGGCGGCTTCGCACAGCTGGTGAACGAAGATTTTGCTCCCTTGGATACCCGTCTACGCTCGGTGCTCGCCCGAATGGAAAATGTGCCAGCTTATTATCAAGCGGCCCAGGATAATATTGAATCGCCAACGCTTGAGCATACTCAATTAGCGATAATGCAGAATAAGGGCGCCTTCTCCGTTTTTTCTGATGAGCTACTGACTCAGGCAAAAGAGTCTGGGTTAACAGCAGATGAAAAAGCCTTGTTCGAGACGCGCTTTAACGCATCGACGCACGCTATCAATACGCATATTCAGTGGCTGGATGGGTTAGAAACACAATTAACTCGGGATGGTGCGCGCAGTTTCAGAATAGGTGAAGCCCTCTACGAAGAGAAGTTTGCCTTCGATATTCAGGCCGGGATGAGTGGCAAAGCCTTATATGAGAAGGCCAGTGCCGACAAGGTTCGGGTACAGGACGAGATGGCAAAAATCACCTCTAGGCTTTGGTCTACGTATTTTGACACAGCTATGCCTGCAGATAAAAACACCGCCACCAAGCAGTTGATCGATAAATTGTCATCTAAGCATGTAAAACGCGATGCGTTTGTCGATGAAGTACGCGCACAAATCCCTGAACTCATTGCATTTGTGAAAGAGAAGAAGCTAGTCACCTTAGATCCCAATAAACCTCTGGTTGTGCGTGAGACGCCAGCCTATATGCGTGGTTTTGCCGGGGCGTCAATCAGTGCGCCTGGTCCCTATGAGAAGTCGAGTAACACTTATTATAACGTGACTCCTCTCGATGGTATGAGTGATGAATCGGCAGAAAGCTATCTGCGTGAATACAATCACTGGATCTTGCAGGTGCTTAATATTCACGAAGCCATTCCTGGTCACTACACTCAGCTGGTTTATTCAAATGAGTCGCCGAGCATGATAAAGAGCTTGTTTGGCAACGGCGCCATGATCGAAGGCTGGGCCGTGTATTCTGAGCGTATGATGCTCGAAGAAGGTTACGGTAACTTTGAGCCTGAGCTGTGGTTGATGTATTACAAGTGGAATTTGCGGGTGATAGTCAATACGATCCTCGATTACGGTATACAGGTACAAGGCATGACCGAAGAGCAGGCGCTGACCTTGATGACCCAAGAAGCCTTCCAGCAGACGGCCGAAGCCGAAGGTAAGTGGAGGAGGGCGACGCTGAGTCAAGTACAGCTGACCAGTTACTATTCAGGTTACCGCGAGATCTATGATTTCAGGGAGGAGCTTAAAATGTCTCAAGGCGAGAAATTTGATCTTAAAGGCTTCCATGAGCAATTTCTAAGTTACGGCAGTGCCCCTGTTAAATATATCCGAGAGCTGATGATGAAATAACATTGTAAGCGAGCAGGTTGAACTATTAGGGTTCGACATTCTGTTTAAAAAGAGTGTTCAAAAAAAGACCAGGCATTAGTCTGGTCTTTTTTTTGCCTAGTTATTTAACAAGGTGCTAACCAATGCTTTTAGTTTAAATAACTAACACAGCTCACATTTAAATAAAAAACAACTGGAATAAAAATAATAGCTATAGTAGTGTTAATGATAACGGTTCGCATTCGCAATGTTTGGTGAGATGAGCAACATATTATTGGTCGATGATGATCTAGTGTTTAGGGAATTACTTGAGGAAGCGTTAGAGGCTGAAGGACACAATATCGTCTGTGCTGAGAATGGTTTTGAAGCATTGGCAATATTAGAGGAAGACCTCCCCGATATTATTCTGCTAGATATTATGATGCCAAAATTAGATGGATTTGGTTTATTGGCTGCAAGGAAAGATCAGATCCCTGTGATAGTGATTTCTGCCATCGATAATGAAGATGAAAGAATAAAAGGCTATGAACTCGGGGCCGATGATTTCCTTACAAAGCCTTTTAGCGTAAAGGAGCTTTTAGTCCGCATGATAGCATTACAACGTCGCGTAGAATTAACTCGAGCAGAGCAATTTACTGTCAGCCCAAGCTCTGACACTGAAGTTAAATTTGACGATACTCAATATTGTGTTTCGATAGCATCGAGAAAGGTTACCCTTACTCAAACAGAATTTAAATTGTTTAAGTACCTGTTTGAACGCAAAGGGAAAGTGATCACGAAACAGGAATTACAGCGCAGTGTACTGCACAAAGATCTCGGCAGGTTCGATCGAAATCTGGATATGCATATCAGTAACACTCGCCGTAAATTAGCCGATACCCAGCTACCAAAAACTCTGATTAACACGGTCAGAGGACAAGGGTATAGCTTTGCTAATTGGTGAACCGGTTTAAATAAAGGATACAAAAGCCACATTCGATGTGGCTTTTTTGTTTTTTAGCTGCCCCATTGCACATTTTCGTTTATCCTATAGGCCATTTATTGAGTCACTAGGTTCAGATGACTCATTCTCTCAGATTAATCAAAGGAAGACCTATGCGGATCAGTGCTAATTTTGATGGTGGAAACATTGAAGTCATCAATCAAGATGATATTAATGATGTGCAGTTAGCCATTCGTCCGGACGTTGGTGGAGAATTTTACCAATGGTTCAACTTCCGCCTCGAAGGTGAAGTGGGTAATCGATATCTGCTTAATATTGTCAACGCTGGTTCTGCTTCCTATCCAAAAGGATGGGAAAACTACCAAGCCGTCGCCACATACGACAGACAACAATGGTTTAGACTGCCCACAGAGTATAAAGATGGCAAATTGACCATAGCGGTCGATCTCGACTGTGATGCGATTCAAATTGCCTATTTTGCCCCATACAGCTACGAGCGTCATCAAGATCTACTGGCCGCAGTGCAAGTGCACCCTCTCGTGAGTCTTGAGCATCTGGGTCTGACACTCGATGACCGAGATCTGACCTTAATCAAGGTGGGTGATGGCGACGAGTCGAAGGCAAATATCTGGATCACCGCTCGTCAGCATCCGGGCGAGACGATGGCCGAATGGTTGGTAGAAGGCTTTATCAATAATCTGCTCGACGGTGATTGTGCCAATGCAAAGGCATTATTAGACAAGGCAAACTTCTATATTGTGCCTAATATGAATCCGGATGGCTCGGTGAGAGGGCACTTGAGAACCAATGCTGCCGGCGTCAACCTTAATCGTGAATGGCTCAGCCCGTCTCTCGAGAAGAGCCCGGAAGTATTCCATGTCACCAACAAGATGAAAGAGACTGGCGTGGATCTGTTTTATGATGTTCATGGCGATGAAGGCCTGCCTTTCGTCTTCCTTGCAGGCTGTGAAGGCGTCCCTTGTTATAATGATAAGATGGCAGCATTGCAGCAGAAATTTATCGATACACTTAAATTAACCAGCGCCGACTTCCAAACTGAGTTCGGTTACGACAAAGATGAGCCTGGCAAGGCAAATCTAACCGTGGCCTCTAACTGGGTCGCTGAAACATTCCAATGTTTGTCTAATACATTGGAGATGCCATTTAAAGATAATGATAATTTAGCAGATCCTATGTCGGGATGGTCTCCTGAACGCTCAATCTACTTAGGTGAAGCCTCACTCACGGCGATGTTAGCCGTAGTGGACGAACTTCGCTAGGTCACTCATCATAAATTTGAGGTAACGATGGCATTAATTAAATGTCCAAGTTGTCAGAAACGGATCTCGAGTAAGGCGACAACATGCAGCTTCTGCAATGCAGACCTAACCGGTAATACTGACTCATTGACCACCATCAGTCATATTAAGCGTTCGAATCAGCTGATGAACCACAGCATGTTGTCTATGACCTTGTTTATAGCGGGAGTGGTGATCTGGTTTTGGGGAGGGGAGCCTGCCCAAGGGATTAGATCTTACATCGCCGGTGTGTGTTTTGTGCTGGGTTTTGTGGGCTACATGATCACTCGCGTGAGAATGGTATTGCATAAACGGAAAAGTGTATGACAGATATAAATAAGATGATCGATGAGATGCCCCATGTCGTCTATGAGAGACTGGTTAGCGGCGTCGAGTTGGGCAAGTGGGAAGACGGCACCGTGTTGTCACAAGCGCAGCGTGACTCGACTCTGCAGTTGGTGATGCTGTATCAAGCGAGAAGATTGAACCAAACGGATCATTTAACGGTGAACTCTGCCGGGCAGCTCAATGAATTATCTAAGTCTCAGCTAAAGAAACAGTTCAAAGGTGAGTCCATCGCCGAGTTTAAAGAGAAAGACCTATAATAGATCTGCTACGCATCTCTATTGAGAAGGTGAGTAACCAAATAGCAGTTACTCGCCTTTTTTCTTTATTTTCTGGCTAATATGCGCAGCATATTATTGCTAATCTCTCATACTTCAATAAACATCGAGTTCACAGTAAGGTTTCAATGGGAGATTAATCTTCGCTCAGCTCGCCAACCAGATCCTGCTGCATCGCCTCTCTCACTTGTGTAGGGGACAAGGGCTTAGACAGTAGGTAGTGTAACTTAGCCAAAGCGGCTTCCGTCGTCATATCCGAACCACTGATCACACCCGCCTCTTGCAGGGCATTCCCCGTCGCATAGCCCGACATATTGACCTTGCCCTGTAGACATTGAGTGAGGTTAACCAAGACTATCCCACGTTGACTCGCCTGTGACAGCACCTTAAGCAGCGCTGGATTTTGAGGGGCGTTACCGACCCCATAGGTAAGCAAGATCAGTGCTTTGACCGGTTGCTGTAAGATGTTCTCTATGATATCGGTGGTGATGCCCGGATAGAGTGTCACTACGCCTATTGGTTGGGGACTGATGGTGGCGACATCTAAAGGCTTATCCGACGGCTCAGCTATTTTCCCGGCCTTCATGTGGATCTTGATGCCTGCTTCGAGTAATAAGGGAAAGTTAGGTGAGGCGAAGGCGCCGAAACCATCGGCATGAGCCTTGGTCGTCCTGTTTCCCCGAAACAGCTTGTTATTAAAGAATAGGCACACTTCGGCGACCGGGTAATTAGCGGCGATGTAGAGTGAATTTAACAGGTTGGTTTGACCATCGGATCTGAGCTGGGCTAAGGGGATCTGAGACCCCGTGACAATCACAGGTTTTGAGAGGTCTTGTAACATGAAGGACAAGGCCGAAGCAGTGAAGGCCATGGTATCTGTGCCGTGCAAGATCACGAAGCCATCATACTTATCGTAGTTTAACTTAATATCATTGGCGATCATCTGCCAATCTGTCGGCGCCATATCCGATGAATCGATCAGTGGACAATATTCCTGGATCACGAATTGTGGCATATCATCATGGTAGAACTCAGGCATAGCCTTGACACAATCGGTGAGAAAACCTGCGACAGGGGCGAAGCCATGGGAGGTCTTTTGCATGCCTATGGTGCCGCCTGTATAGGCAACATAAATGGAACGTTTGGTCATGGTTATATTCAGGTGGACGCTATTTGGCTGAAGTATACTTGCTTGGTGAGCTTCACCCAATGGTTTCCGCTATTTAAATTCGTATCTGTATAGGGTCCAGAGTTAGACATTAAAAAACCCGAGCAGGCAGAGCCTGATCGGGTTTGTGTTTGTTGAACAGCCTGTGGTTAGACTCTGTTACCTTGAGATTATAGCGTACAGTTATCGCAGAACAGGTACATGCCATTAGGATCATCGAAGCCATTGAACTCTTCAATCACACCGGACCACTGAGTCAGTACTTGTTCTATGATTGAATTATCCATGCTGCTCTGGGGCAAGTAAGCGGCGGCCGATGCGAACATCTCTTGGATAAACATCTCTTGTGGGCTCAACTCTTGTTCTATGATTTGACTATCGAAGTCTTCCAGTCCAGCCATTTCAGCGGCCTTGGCAACGGCATTGTCCAGATCGCCAAGCTCATCGATAAGTCCTAACTTGAGTGCCTTACGGCCGGACCACACACGTCCCTGGGCTATGCTATCTACATCTTCCAGGCTCATGTCACGTTCTTTAGCGACCAGAGAGATGAAGTCATGGTATCCACGCTCGATATGACGTTGAATGACGCTCTTAATTTCAGGAGTTAAGCCTTTGGCTACCGAAATACCCGCCCACTGTGAGGTGGCGACACCATCTGTGTGTATGCCTAAGCTAGAGAGCGAATCTTCGAAGGTGGTGATCATGCCGAAGATGCCGATGGAGCCTGTGAGTGTCGTAGGAGTGGCATAGATGTAGTCGGCGCTCGCCGAGATCCAGTACCCACCCGAGGCGGCATAGCTGCCCATGCTCACGACGACGGGTTTACCGGCAGTCTTGAGTGCCAGGACTTCTTGACGGATCTGCTCAGAGGCAAACGCACTGCCACCAGGGCTGTCTACGCGCAGTACAACGGCCTTGACCTTATCATCAAATCTGGCCTTGCGAAGTAGCTGGGAGGTACTCTCACCACCAATTTGACCAGCGGGCTGATTGCCGTTGAGTATGGTGCCTTTCGCCACTATGATGCCGACGGTATCATCGATGAAGAGATCCGGTTGAGTCGAAATGAGCGACTGATAGTCATACAAGCTTACTTGCTTGTAGCTGTTGCCTTCTGCGGCTTTACCCACTGTGTCTATCATATCGAGTCTAAAGGCTTCTGCAGAGGCTAATTCGTCTACCCAATGCATGTTGATTGCCATATCTGCCGATTTACCATCGGCCTTATCTAGTTCACGCAGGTAATCTTCTGCATCGAGTACCAGCTGCTCTGGCTTGATGTTGCGGTTACTTGATACCGTGGCTGCATAACTGGCCCAGATATCATTGAGTAATTCAGTATTGGCTTTTTTAGCGGCCGGTGACATATCGTCGCGGATATAAGGCTCTACTGCGGACTTGAAGGTACCTACACGGAAAATATGCGCATTGATTTTAAGCTTATCTAACGCAGACTTATAGTACTGACGGTAGCGACTCAAGCCATTTAATTCCACGCTACCCTGGGGATTAAGATAGATGGTGTCGGCGAAGCTGGCTAAGAAGTATTGATTCTGTCCGTACCAATTGGCTGTCGCCATAATCGGTTTTCCCGTTGCTTTAAAGCGGGTCAAAGCATCACCAATAGATTGAAGTTTACTTATCCCAGTCCATCTGAGGTGACCCATGTCTAATACGATAGCAGAGATACGCTCATCGGCGGCGGCATTATCGATGACATTGAGGATATCGGCGAGTAATATCTCACCCGAGCCATCGTTATTCTTGCTGCTTTTCATGGCCGCTTCGATGGGGTCAACTTGACGTTTTTGTTCAACGACTGAACCGGCTAAGTCCAGGACTAGGGCTGAGCCTGATTCAACCTGAACATCATTATCGACACTGACTGCGACGATAAGCATGGCGAGGAAACCGAAAAAGAACAGATTAAGCACCAGTTTTCTAAATCCGTTGATACTTTTCCAGATTAGCTGAAAAATTCTTTTAATTAATGAGGGTTTAGCGGACATCATCCACTCCTTTATTACTTCAATATCACTATGCTAACTGAAAAAATGCTAATTGGGTTAATTGAATTGTAAAGGAATCTGATAAAACCTTGGTGGCGCTAGAGTTGAGCTTAGGAGAAACAAGAGGTATGCTGATTTGAATCACTTGTTTAAAAAGGATGTTTGAATGTCGTTTCCGCATTTATTAGAACCCTTAGATCTGGGCTTCACCCAGTTAAAAAACCGTGTGCTAATGGGCTCCATGCACACAGGTTTAGAAGAGGAAAAGGGCGGTTTTGAGAAACTGGCAGTATTTTATCAAGAACGTGCTCTAGGTGGAGTAGGTCTGATCGTCACTGGCGGGATCTCGCCAAACTTACGTGGCCGTCTTGCGCCTAACGGCTGCCAACTCAGTTTCCCCTGGCAAGTGTCTAAGCATAAGAAGATCACCAAGGCGGTGCATGACGCTGATGGCAAAATTTGCATTCAGCTGCTCCACGCCGGCCGCTATGGCTATCATCCTTTTTCTGTAGCGCCGAGCAAGATTAAGTCGCCTATTACCCCTTTTACGCCGACCGCCATGTCAGCCAGGCAAATTCGTGGCACCATCAAAGATTATGCGACCTCATCTGCCTTAGCGAAAAAGGCGGGCTACGACGGCGTAGAAGTCATGGGCTCCGAAGGCTATCTCATTAACGAGTTTATCTCAGCCAGCACTAACGTGCGTGATGATGATTGGGGCGGCAGTTTCGACAATCGGATTAAATTTCCACTGGAGATAGTTCGTAGCATACGCGAGAAAGTTGGCAAAGATTTTATCATCATTTTCAGGCTATCCATGTTGGATCTGGTTGACAACGGCTCCTCATGGGAGGAGGTGGTTGATCTGGCTAAGCGACTCGAAAAAGAGGGCGTCAGCATCATCAATACCGGGATTGGTTGGCATGAGGCCAGAATCCCCACCATAGCCACCAGTGTGCCAAGAGGCGCGTTCGCCTGGGTCACAGAGAAACTCAAATCTGAAGTTTCGGTGCCGCTCATCGCCACTAACAGAATCAACACACCGGAAATTGCCGAACAGATCATCGCATCGGGTCAGGCCGACATGGTCTCCATGGCGAGACCTTTCTTAGCCGATCCGGACTTTGTCAATAAAGCCGCGGCTAATACGCCTGAACTTATCAATACTTGTATCGGTTGTAATCAGGCGTGTTTAGACCATGTGTTTGCCCGCAAACGTTCGACCTGTTTGGTTAACCCCAGGGCCTGTTATGAGACAGAGCTCAATTTCACACCGGCGCAGAAGAAGAAACGTATAGCGGTTATGGGCGCTGGACCTGCCGGCATGGCATTTTCTATCTACGCCGCCACTCGAGGCCACGAAGTGGTTTTGTTCGAAGCTAAATCTGAAGTTGGTGGCCAGTTTAACCTTGCCCGAAAAATTCCGGGTAAAGAGGAGTTTGACGAGACCATACGTTACTTCAAGGCCCAGATGAAGCTCAATAAGGTCGAGTTAAGACTCAATACCCGTTTGGACGCCTCAGTGGTTCGGGATGAGAAGTTTGATGAAATTGTGATGTCATCGGGTGTGGTGCCAAGAGAGCTCAAGCTTGATGGCTTCGATGATCCCCGCGTCGTGGATTACCAGCAAGTGCTAAAAGGTGAAGTGAGCTTAGGTAAACGTGTCGCCTTGATTGGTGCCGGCGGAATTGGCTTCGATCTGGCTCATTTCATCTGTGAGGAGGAGTCTTCAACCTTGCAACCGGATAAATGGTTAAAGCAATGGGGCATAGATAAAGAGTATAAACACAGAGGGGGTCTGCGCCATGCCGATGATGCTAATGCTCTCGAGACTGAAACTGAGAACGGGCCTGAGGCCCATGAGATCTATTTACTGCAACGTAAGAGTACTAAGATGGGCAAAGATCTGGGTAAGACCACGGGATGGATCCATCGCTCTGTGCTGAAACAGCATAAGGTCAAAATGAAAACCGGGGTCAGCTACCGTAAGTTCGATAATCAGGGCTTGCACATATCGATTGATGATAAAGATGAGATATTAGCCGTGGACAATGTGGTTCTGTGTGCCGGTCAGGTATCCAATCGCACCTTGCTCGAAGAGATGCAAGCCACAGGCCTACCGGTTCATCTCATCGGTGGTGTCGACGTTGCGGCCGAACTGGATGCGAAACGCGCCATCAGGCAAGGTGCCGAGCTGGCCATCGCGTTATAACACAGATTGGTATAACAGGGTTTCAAGCTGGTAATTAAAGTCTGATAGAGATGTATCGATTCTGTCAGGCTTTTTTGTGTCTAATTAATCAGGATTAGGTTTGTTCCAGGATTATCACAGCGGCTGATATATAGAGGGCACTTACCGAACGTTTATGTAAAGCCAAGATCGCCAGTTACCTTGAGTAACCGTGAAATCACGCTTCTTTAAAGCATAGCAGTGCGCTGTCGCCACTTTGTTGTAATTGGAGGCGGCGGGGCTCGAACCCGTGTCCAAAAAGCCTACAATGCTGGATTTAGTGCCAAGACCCTCACGCGACGATTGACTTATATTCGAAAAATAAAAGCCGCGTTGGCCACCCTCAATTAGTCTACATACTCCTTCCCAAAAACGTGATTTCAAACGCCAATCTGAAGGCTATCTGTTCATACTAAGCAAAAAAAATCGCCTAAATTGTAATATGAGCCATCAGTCATTGTATGGTTAATTTTACGTCGAGAAGAGGACCACCCCCCACGCAGAAATGACAAGTCATTTCAATGGCTGCTTGTGTGGTTAACTTGCTGATTTATAGTTAGTTAAAGGTTAAGGTGATCAGTAAGTAAATTTGTCAAAACTTGTTTGGAATTTCGCTAAAAGCGTACTGCACGTGTATTGCTCGATTCTCATTGTTATTTTGGCGGTGCAATACACCTGTATTGGACGTTTGAGTGAAGGGAGTGTCTTGTGATGGCTAGAAATAAAGTGATCCAGGTGGCTTGTGCCCCTGAGTTGTATTCAAACGTGGTGGATTACAAAAAAAGCAAAAATCTGACCAGTGATGCGGAGGCAATGAGGGAGTTAACGTTGTTTGCGTTGCGCCTTTTAGCGCACTCAGATAATGATGATGGGCTATCAACGCGTGAGTTAATGGAGACCATTCTTATTTACGTGGTGAAGAACCAGTACACCTCAAGCCTGGTTCATTATCAGACTTTCAATGAGGGAGGCGTTGATTTGAATAAGGCGAGTGCCAAGCATAAAGAAGTGATCGAAAAAGCTGAGTATAAGATTTCGCAAATATTGAATGGAGATAAATAGGGCACAGTTGAGGGCTCTGTTGCAAAGATCGTCGATTCAGCTAAGCTCCTTTTTGTTTTAGGCCTGCTATCTCATGAAACTTAAGTATCGACAATTTTCCTACGACATTATTATTTGTGCTGTACGTTCTGATTAGTAACCAACAGTTACAATCATAGTCACAGCCACACACTTGTTAAGTTTCTTTCTAAGTCATCTATGGCTATATTTCAGTGATGGACTAAGCAATGGTCAAGCTCAGAAAAATATGATAGCTATGTCATTCTTTCAAAATAATTTACGGTTCCAGATAATATTCCCACTTTCGCTTATTATGGCGATTATGTTAGCGGTGCTTAGTTTTTCTATTCCAATGGTGGTTGAAAGAAATGCTGAGCAACATGCATTACACACAGCACTTAACTCATTAAAACAACTGAAATTATTACGTGTTTATTACACAAAAAATATTGTTGAGAAAGTGCAAGCGTATGTCGTATTAGCACCGGTGATTAAGCACTTAGATGAGACTGATAAAATCCCTCTGCCAGCAACCATGATTCACGATTTAAGCCAGCTGTTTGATGAACATGGCAGTAAATTGAACTTATACAGCCCTTACCCTTTTCCTAACCGTCAACATATCGTACTTGACCCTTTTCAACAAAAAGCGTGGTTGGAACTCAATGAAAATCCAAGCAAAATAATTAGTGTCGTCAATAAAGAAAATGATCATACGGTATTAAGAGTCGCGATTTCTGATCAAATGCAAGTTCAAACTTGTGTTGATTGTCATAATAATCACCCACTAACGCCTAAATCAGACTGGAAATTAGGTGATGTGCGCGGCGTATTAGAGATGAGCATAGATATTTCGTCTCAACTAGCCCTAGCAAATACGTTAAGTTTGTGGATAATTTCATGCATACTCATTGCGTGTACATTACTGGTTATCATCTTTTATTTTTTAACGGGAAAAATAACTGAACAAGTCAGTAATATCTCCCAAGGAATGATTGATCTTGGTAAAGGCAATTATGAGACAGAAATACCTCAATACTCTATCACCTTAGAAGCACATCAAATGTACACGGCATTTCAACTATTTAAAACTGCATTATTAGAACGTCAAGAACTTGAAAAAAAACAACAATTACAAATATTTGAAACAGAAAAAGTTAACTCATTGGGCAGAATGGTGGCCAGCATTGCTCATGATGTGAATACCCCCATAGGTATTAGTGTTACCGCAACCAGCTTTTTGCAAGATGAAATTGAAATATTAGCCAAGAAATTTGCCTCTGGGGAGTTAAATGAGGAGGATTTTGACTTTTTTTTAGAATCAAGTCGTAGTTCAATAACGATTTTAACTAGAAACTTATCTTCAGCGGCAGATCTTATTCGCAGTTTTAAACAAGTATCAGTCGATCAAATGAGTGAACAAGTGCGAGAGGTATTGCTATCTGAATACTTCAAAGAAGTGATTCACAGCATGTTACCTAAAACTAAAAGAGCACAAGTAACGGTTGATTTAGACTGTATTGAAGGGCGCTCGTGCTTTATTTATCCGGGCTTCCTATCTCAGGTGATAACTAACTTGATAGCCAACTCCATTATCCACGGCTTTGCAGAGCAAAATAATGGTACAATTACGCTTGCTGTATCAGCTCAAGAGAATGAAGTAAGCATACAATATAGTGATGATGGCATTGGTATTGCTGATGATATTCTACCAAAGGTGATGGAGCCCTTTTTCACCACGAAAAGAGATGAAGGAGGCAGTGGGCTAGGATTCAGCATTATTCATAATATCGTCACTCAAAAGCTGAATGGCCATATCAAGCTCACCAGTGGTGTCGGTAAGGGACTAACGGTGGATATTTCTTTTCCCATTTTGAAGCAAGCAGCAAGCAGCTAATAGCTTTGATGGCTCTGTTGCGAAGATTACTCTTTCGGGGCGTACTTCTCAATAATCCCATCGATAACGCCACTACTATTTAGCTTACCTATCGCATTATTAAGCTCGGCTAAAGTGATTGGGGCCTTATTTGACAGTACACCATGAATATTGTGCTCACTTATCACCAAGGGGCTTAAAGTAATCGCGCTGTCTTGCTGCCTAGCAAGTTCGAACATCACTAATGTTCTTGAGCCTATAAAACCATCTACACGTTTGAGCTGTAATCTGGCGATATTCGATGGCATCTCCCTTGCATCTGAGCGGTAAATCTGCTTCTGCTCAAAATATTGGGTTAAGGTCGGATAAATAAAGCCCCGTATTGTGCCGATCACTTTTCCGAAGAGTTCCTCTACTTCCTCTATGACTTTGGGAGACTCTTTCAAAACCCATAATCTATCTTGCTCAACAAAAAGTGGCAGACTCCAGCCATAAGCTTCATTGGGTGTTAGCCACTTAGGGTTCGAGATCGGTGTAAAATGAACCTCGCCACTGGTCAAGTATCGCTCTACTCTTTTTTGTGGTGTTTCAATGTAAGTAACATCGATATCAAGTTCATCAGCAATTTCATCAGAGATGTCTTTAATTATGCCAGCAACCAACTGATTACTTTCGGTTATTGCGTAGGGCTCAGCGTTATGAGAGCCATAGGTCACAATTAATGTGGGTTTTGATACCTCTTCTGCGATGGCGGCTTTTAGCAAAAATACCGACAAACAACAGATAGATAAAGCAGCAACAGCCATCCAAGAAAACATACTGTACTTAACCATATTAAACTCCAAAGCTTGGAAAAGTTTCAACACTTAGCTAAGTATGGCTCTGTTGCACAGATTGATCCTACAGTATCTATGTTGATGAATGTGGTCTCAAAACTTATAACTTATGAGACTTTTCTCTGGCAGAGTAAAAATAAGTATCAAAAGTCTTGGTTTTGCAGTTTTGAAACTGTAGAGATATCACTATCGATATTTGAGACTGACTTGAGTTAGAAATGGCCGGGTTTCTACAAACCAACAAAAGCTAGATTTACAAATTCAAACGTTAAAAAGACGGGCTTCTAGCAAAGGGAGCGTTGCGTGATCAACGTTAACACCACGTTCAGTTAGTCACTCTTCGATATCGTGATAAATCAGCTTAATAAGCAACATACCATCGAACGGCCATCAGGATAGTGGCTGAAGGAAACTGTTTTTTCGAAGCTTAAAAGCATAGGAGGAATTCACATATCAAATAAAAAGCCAGCTTAGCATCACTGCAGGACTTGCCTATGTATGGTCTGCTTATCTAGTTATGTGAAGAGCATTCCTGAACTTTCAAGATACGACTGAGCCATTTAAGGCATAAAACCACTAAGCTGGGTCTATGCTTGGGGGATCCCCACGAATTTAATAGCATGCCTGTGGATCCCTAATTAAGTCTTGCAGTGTCTTAATGGCAGTTCTCCAGTGAGATTTTAGCAGCTTCAAACGCCTATCCTTGTATGCCCTTAATTCAATAAATTGGTTTGAGAGTACGTTACGGTGCTTTATTGAATTAGCTTGGTATTGCCAGTGTTTGTCGGCTGCTTTGACGGCTAAACTTAACAAATACAGTATGAATTGAGATAGGCTGGCTATGAGTCGTAATACCACTATATTGACGACGAAACTCTTTAGCTGAAGTTATCTAAGCATCAGGTGAAATGGAAAAGTCATTATTTGAACATTTATCGACGACCTGATAGGTTGAGTTAATCATAAAGTTAAATCACAAGCGATGACCAAACAGGGAATGTTTGATGAGTAAAGTGCACGCCGATAAAAATCAAAATAACACTCAAGTTAATGCTAGTTTCACCCCTCACAGTCCAAAACCAACTCTTTCGAGAGCGGTGATTAGTGATGGGCGTCCCGTGTCCCCAGCACAAATGGTATTACAAGATATCGCGAAGCTTGGTGAGGCCACACAATTCAATGCAGAGCTGTATGCCAGTAGCTCACCAGAGATGCCGTTTGATAATCGTCCCAATGGCTTGCCTACGCAGTTACGTGGTGGAATAGAGGCTCTGTCAGGTTTAGATATGGGGGATGTTACGGTTCATAAAGGATCCAGTAAACCCGCTCAATTAAATGCTCATGCCTATGCTCAAGGTAGTCAGATACATCTAGCTTCAGGTCAGGAGAAGCACTTACCCCATGAAGCTTGGCATGTTGTTCAGCAAAAGCAGGGGCGTGTAAAGCCTACCATTGAGCGCAATGGACTTGCTATTAATAATGACCAATCTCTTGAGGCTGAAGCTGATAAAATGGGCAACAAAGCGTTAAGCTTTCAAGGTGTTTCTGATAGAACGCTACTGCTTACCGCCCCAGAAAGTCATGCCAGCGCACAAGCTAAGATGGAAACAATTCAGCTTGCGATGGCAAGCGATCTGATGATGAGTTCTCTATGGAATTTCTTTAAATCCCACTCGATTAATAGCGTGCTAAAGGCAGGCGACATCTATGTGCTCAATAAGATCCAATCCATCGATAATATGGAGAAAATCTATGAAGCGATGACCAACCTTCAGGCGCTACTGACAAACTTACTCAACATCTGGGATCTAGTGCCTGCTCCTGTACGCACCATTTTACTCTACCTCGCAGGTAAGGCTTTAGGGGCCCATGCAGCAAATCGCAGGGAGGCTTTGGTAGTAGGCTTAGATCAAGATCCGTCTGAAAGCACTATCGCTTGGATTGTTAAAGCACTTGGGTTAGCTATTACAGCTTATACCAGTCCTGTGAGCTCAGCATTTGGTTTTGCCAAGTATATGCTGGGTTATGGCGAGAAAAAGGAGCAAGCTGGGGTAAAGTCAGTACCACAAACAGATGATCAGGATGTGGCTAATATCGATCTAAAGCTCATTGGACTCGATGTAAAAAAGCTCAAGTTACAGAAGCAGCAGGAGCCGCAAGGGGAGTCGCCGGTTAAACCGGAGGAAAAAGGAGGACTGCATGCGAGCTTTGCTCTGTGGATCGATATGTTTGGCCGTAAATCCACAGTGGGTGACAGTGGCAACCTGAAGATGATCCTGCCTTGGGATGGTCCCTCTATTGTGCATCTAAATGAGGATTTAACCATCATTAATGGTATGGAAATCCCTCCAATTTTACGCCTTAAACAGTTTCAGCTTAATGAGCTACTGCTTGAGGGTAAGTCACTTAAAACATTGAAGATGAGTATAGCGCAGTTAGGTGTGGCCGATGATCACTTTATAATAGAAGAGCTAGGAGGTAAATACTCCGGTGGCTCTGTTGCCTTTGAATCTAGCCTTATTAAGATTCAAGTGTTTAATTGGAGCGCTGAGGCAAGTAAAGCTGAGTTAGCATTTGCTACCGATAATAGTTTTAAGTCGGCATCCCTCTCCGGATTTAAAGAGTCATCTGGGATGTTTAAAGTTGAAAGTGCCAGCATAGATAAAGATCAAGCCAGTATCGAAAAAGCGGCCATCACCCTCCCAGAGTCGACCGGTATAGATCTAAGAGCAGAGGCGAGCTTGCAGCGTAAAGCGGGTAAGACTACTGGTAAAGGTCAACTTACCTCAAACAGGATTGAGCTATTTGGTAACAAGGTCGTGCTGGACAATGTGACTGGAGCAATGGTGATCAATAATGATGGCTGGGGCGTCAATGCCAGCGCTCAGCTTAACATGAGCTTGCCACATCTCGATTCGGCGCAAGGTAAGTTTGATGTTAGCTACCAACATTTGGCATCGGGTAAAGGCAGTTTCGACCTTAGTCTAAAAGAGGGGCGTTTTGAGTCAGACTTTGATGCATTTTCTCTGAGTGCATCTGAGATGGAATATACTCATCAGACGGGTACGTTCACGGTCAAGAAAGCCACTGTTAAGATAAAAGCTATTGATACCACTGCCGAGGTATCCGGTGTCGAGATCAGTCAGGGAGGGCTCAGCTTTACAAAAGCCCAAGTGGCATATAAAGGCACGATATCACCCTTTAGTGGCTTTGAATTAGAAAACCCTAACTTTGCCATTATAAAGAGCGGTAAGGGGTATTTGCTATCAGCTAGTGCAGGGTTATCGCTCTCCTCAAGTGCGATGAATGTGGCATGTAAAGCGGAAGCGATCACGCTGACCTTTGCTAAAGGGGATTATAGTGGCGAGTTACAAAAGCTAGAGGTAACAAGTAGTGCCTTTGCATTAGCCATGGCGAGTGTGAAGGCTAACAAGCAGGGGCTTGAGATTGGCAGTGCTTCAATAACCTTAGGGTCGTCGAGAGATGAGGTGAGTGATAGTCAAGTTGCTGCTGTGACACATTCAAGCAGTGGTTTATTTGACTTCCTACCTTTTGCCAAAGCACTTAAGTTCTCGGTAACAGGCGTTAGTGTGACCCAGTCAGGGCTTAAAATTACCGGCTTTAAGCCTGAAATTCCCCCAATAGACTTTAATGCTTTTGGCATTAAAGGCGGAGTTGATTTCGACACCTATAGTGCATACTTAAATGGAGATAAATCTTTTCAGCTCACTGATTACTTAAGCCCATCGCTAACAGAGGTGAGTGTTACTGTTCCCGTTTTCCCTATGCTAAGTGCTGGCGCATTTATTAGAGTTAATGCGGGTATCGGTTTTTCAGCAGCACTAGATGGCAAGCATGATGAGAATATGTGGCAGATATCGGGTAAAGGGGGACTTAAAGGGGAGGCAAGCGTCGAGGCAGGTGTTAAAGCGGTTGCTGGAACACCTTTAGTCGCTGCTTTAGAGGCGAGTTTTTCGGCTGAAGGAAAGGCGGCTGTTGATGCTAATGCTAACATCAGTGGAGGAGCATACTTTGATAAAGATTCGAAGACGTTTAAACAACATCCCAAGAAACCTTTTGGGCTGGATTATGACTGCAGTGCGTCGGTCACCGCATCGGTCAATTTTAAGCTCAAGGGCAAGGCGCTGATGTTTTATGAGAAAACGATTTATCAATATCAGTTTGGCCAGTGGAAGTTAGGTGAGTATCAGATGCAGGGTCAGCTTGGCAGTACTGATGGTCAGTTAACCATGGGTGAGCCTGATAAGCTGGGAATGAAGGGCGATACGTTGTCAGTTCCGAGTAAAACTCATAAAGATGATAAGGTCACAGAACTGCTTGAGTCCGATGAATATATTTATGGTGGCGGTGAGCCTCGGCTTATATCACTTAATGAGAAGCAGGCTCAGGTTATCACTCACTTGAACTTACTTGCAGAGCAGTATCGCTCAGCTAATGCAGCGATAAACGGGATAGAGTCGAAATATATCGCGCTTATCACTTATAAGGATACTCTCTACCGATTAGAGATGTCTCAAATGAGTGAAACTGACACTAATGATGCTCTGCAGCAGTTTAACCACAAATGGAATATTGAAACTCTGCTGGAGTCCTACAGGGAGAATCAAGATAAGCTGGTTAAGGTTGATATGGATATCGTGAAGTTTAGAGAGATACTCGCCGAAAACGATAAACTGGTCGCAGTCAATCTTGATGAGGGGGGGAGTAAGCCACTCGCTAAAGTTGACCTGGTTAATCAACAGAGTCAAAAACTTAAGGTGCCTAAACTCGATAGTTTTATCGAAAACTTTAGCTCGGCTAGTGATAGACTCGGGCCGATAGTTGCCAAAAAGAGCCAGAGTCAGCTGGCCATAGATAGAATAATGCCTCTCGACAGCTTCGTTCAAATTAGTACCACTAAGGGGCGGGTGTTCACCAATCCACGCAATAGAATTAAGCAAGTTGATAGGGCATTGATACAGTTCCATAAAGAGAAAAACCAAATTCATCTTGAAACATTAAAAGCAGTAATTTTACATTATTTAGAGGAGCCAGATTCTAGCCGAACCACAGCGGTTAGTGCGTTGTTAGAGCAAGTGAAGGCAGCAGTAGATTAGCTAAAAGTGGGCTCTTTGTCCCTTTTGTTGTTACTTTAAATCGCTTTCAGGCCAGCTCTGTCGCAAAGATTGTTCCTAGTCCGAAAGTGCTCCGGTGATCTGGTTGATTATTAATAGTTTACCAGTATATTGGTAATTAGACGGATCTCTTCTGCTATTCCTTGGCCGAATGCCTGTACCGGATCGGGTTTCGTTTCAAGCCTAGCTTTGTCGATAACACCTTAACAATGGCTGTTGAATCCGTCCCTGCGCAATGCTAAATAAATGAAAAAACAATTTAATAGGCCAATATAATGACTATTAAACCGATTAAGACAGAAAGTGATAACCAAGCAACTTTAGTGCGTATAGAGCAGCTTTGGGAGGCACAACCTGATACACCGGAAGGTGACGAACTTGAAGTTCTTGTTACGTTAGCACAGGCGTTTGAGGATGTTAATTACCTCATTAATGCGCCTAATCCGGTTGAATCTATCCGCTTTAGAATGGATCAAGCAGGGCAGAGGATGCAGAACTGGTACCGTTTTTAGGGCAAGGTAGCCGTGTCAGTGAAATACTGAGTTGCAAAAGACGCCTTAGCATAGGGATGATTATAAATCTTAATAAAGAGCTGAAAATCCCATTAGAAAGTTTGATCCGTGATTATCAATTGGCTCGATAAGAAACTGACTTTGGTCATTTAGGAGAAGTATGGAACCCCCAGTGGTTTTAGTTAAAACTTGGCTAGTGCTTGTGCGGTCAAATGAAGATCAAGAAATTAAAGAGCATGCGTTGCAATTGCTTAAAGATAAAATTGGTGACCATAAAGCGATATCGATATTTATGAGAAAACATGGTTTAAGTTAAATTTTGTTTACAGTAAATAGCTTTAAGTAATGAAGGAGTAAAACTGTATGGACTATAAAAAAGTTACTGAAAATGATTACTTGAAGCTAAAAGATGCACGTAAAAATAAGGAGTCTGCTTACAGAGCCTATATCAAACTTGTGGATGAAATTGAAAAAGCAATCTCTGATAGCGATAGGGCAATGCTGCTTGAAGAACTTAATGAAGCATTTCTAATCAAGAGAGATGCCTACGAAGAAGAACATAAACTTTTTTTGGCTCTCTACGTTACAAAATAAGATCTAAGCATGAAAAATATCTATGGTTATTACATGTAATAACCGGGGTTATGGCGATAATTATTGCAATATTACGCAATGAAAACATTGCTAATTCCGCACCTGTTTTTGTTGCTCTATCAGTTTCAGCCTTATTGGGTTTAGTCATAATCCAAGCAACAACCAAAAGTAATAACGGATAGGATATAACTGATATGGATACCAAGAAAGAGCCTGTTTATAGCACTCATTGCACGAAGTGCGACAACGGTAAGTATTACTATGAGGATGAACGCGTCCCAGAATCTTGCCCCGTATGTGGAGAGCATAAAGAGTTCTCTATTTTACACCGAGAAGGCCTCGAAAGCTGATATAGGATATTATGACGACCCCAAAAGACTGCTTAAGAGGTCTTTTTGTTTGACTGTGTATTGTAAAAGACCGACAATAAGTACTATTAAGTAGTCACAAGGTTTTAGTCATGCAAACAATTAGACCGATATTAGCTGATAATTCTTCTAGCATAAGTGGTTGAAAAAAAATCCAATGGCGGTTGTAGAGCAAGGTGATGGTTTTCCTGTTGCTGTATTAAATCGTAACCAACCAGTCTTTTACTGTTAAGAAAGTGTGGATGGCCTATGCCTGACTGCAAAGGGGGCTGCTGGCCCAACTGGTGATAAAGGAGAGCGAGCTGGAAAAGACGGAGGCTTAGGTGCAAAATGATTGTACCAATAACGAAAGGCGACTCCATCTATAAGTTGAATTGAGAGGTACTGTGAAGATTCTAAAGCCGTGGCCAGTTTTACTTGACCACAACACAACGCCCTCTTAAGTACCTACGAATGATTATCTTATAAGCACGCTAAGCCCAGCCCTGACAAAGTTAAACCTAGTCTTACCTCCATAAGTGTCATATACATCAATATAGCGATGAAAGTAAGTTGAGCCGTTTTTAGGATTTAGAGAGACTGCATATTTATAATTAAAAATATAATTAGTAAGAAATACTACCGAATTAGCGGTACTGGTAACATCATTTACTGTGTAGTTAGCATAAGCCTTACTACCATCCTTCCAGATTTTAGCGTAAACAAGACTCTTCGCAGTCGTGCCTGTATTCGGCTCAAACACAAAGAGTGTTGACTGGCTTTTTCTAACCGTAAAATTATAGGAAGGACTACCAAAAATCATTTTTGCGTTCGGCGGTGTTCTCCCACTTCGTTCATAGGCGCCGTTGTAGTCAACATAAGCAATTTGTGCATTACCTCGTGGTGTAAACTTTCTAAACCAAGCTTCATCGCCAAAGCTATTATTAATTTTCTCATGCAAGGTCAGATCCCAGCTAGCAACATCTAATACCCTCTTTGGTAGTGAGGTTATTTTCACATGAGAGTCATTGGTTTTACCATCACATGTACTCTTAAAGCTCCCACTTTTTGTGGTCAATTCAACACAAACATCCGTATAACCTACTTCTGTGTTTGTCGTTAAATACTTGTATGAAAGAACAGCATAATCTTTAGGCATCACACTTCGCTCATCCCTCTCCTTTGAATTGGGTATTATATCATTCCAAAATTCTTGGTTTTTACTATCGGCTATATTCCACCCCGACAAATCCTGTCCCGTATACAATTCTTTTATAGCAATACTTTTAACTGAATCATTTGAATCCAACTGATAAAAAACCTTTAATTCGGCTTGCATATTACCATTGGCGTAAATTTGTGTAACAGCAGTACCATTCCCAGCCATTATTCGTAAGTCTTTGATACTAGAAGTTGGTGGTCCAGCAAAAACGGTGGATGAAAATAGAAAAAGACAACTATACGAGATAGTATGCGTTACCTTTTTACTTAGTTTTAAATATTCACTAAACCTGAGGGTAATCGGAGTAAGTATTACTACTAGTGTGTTATCCGGTAGGTTATTAATAGCTTTCATATAAAGTTCCTCTTGAATATACAAATAAAGCGATACATTCTTAATGACTAAATGATAATCACCCCCGATACAAGAAAACAATTGTATCGGGAGTGTAAGCGGCCATTAATACGGGCTTACAGTCAGTAGTAAAGGAATACGGATTTTGATTAACAATCACTTTGGCATAGGTTTATACCTATTAACACCATGTGGTGTCTTGTGAGAAATAAATTAACACTGGAACATCAATACCATAGGTGTGAAAAACACCCATTCACATCAGACTTCTTAATCTCCTATATTAATCGATTGCGTTACTACTGATGGCTTCTCGTGAATAAAAGCCGACAGGAAAATAAATTAGATGTAAACCGTGTTAATCTTAAATTAATGGTGGTGAATCACAGTGGTTATAATTATTTATAATTAATTACATGCCTTATCCATCTACATTAGATATAGATATCCCAAGCTGGTGAAACAAAGAACATAATTTATTGAGTAAAATAAATGTGTGAATTAAAATTTTTTTAAGCAGTTTAAAAATCCAAACATTAGTTATATTACATCAATAGAGAGTGTCAGGACTCTGTGTCATCGCTCGTTAGATACGTGATCATTTTAAATGGGCTTGCATAGAGTTAAATCATGAATTGATTCGGTTCAGCTTCGTTGAGTATAGATGGTACCAAATGCGACTAATAATCAATTTATTTATAACCTTTATTTATAAGGATAATTATGTCCAACATCACAAGCAATGCTTTCAATTTCTCCGAGTTCATTTCATCTGGCGTAGACCCCAGAACGGGCACATATTCTTTCTCTATTAATTTGGGAGTGTTTTTATCCCACAAAACATCAGGACCCGAATTTTCTTTAACACTGAATTATAGTGCTTCTGGCACGACTGATTCGGGTTTTGGTCGTGGATGGGGGCTTGCTCTTAGCCGATTTAACAAATCAATGAATATATTATCATTGTCCACAGGGCAGAGTTTTCAGATCGTATGGAATTCTGAAAAAAATGAATATGACATGCCTTACCGTAAAATAAAGGACATGCGAATATTCTATCTTGATGCTACTAGGGAACTAAAAGTGGTGTACAAAGGTGGCCGCCAGGATTACATCGACTATGAAGATGGAACATTGAGCAGATCGATATCACCGCAAGGACTTGCGATTCAATTTGAATACGGCTATTTCAATAATGAATCCGTGTTATGGCGTATCTATGATGATGCTGGGCGTGAATTAATTATCGACTGGTGGACAAATAAATGGCAAAGCGTACTTGAGCACCGCTTCGATAATCATATTTACCAGCGGGTGTTATTCGATAAAATTGGAGGGGGAAGCGATATTCGCTTGTCTTCCATTACATTGCCAGAGCATACTTCGCACATTGATATTGAATATCGTTACGTACAGAGTAATGGTTTCGATTTAATAGAGAGAGTAACACATGCATCGGGTATGATTGAGGAAATGACTTATCTCGATAATGGCCATTCGTTACCAAACGGAGCACCGCTTTCAACAGTCCCTTATGTTACCGAGTATCGAAACTCACCGGGTAAAAACCAGCCAGCGCTATTCATAACTTACTCGTATTCAGATACTAACTATCTAGGATTTGCGAGTGATAGAGCTTGGGTATTTGGTGAGGACACCTTATTTAAAGCACATCAGAAGTATCAATACACCAGTACAGAAATAATCAATGGAAGCCAGTCGATATTACGCGTCTATAATAAGTACCATTTACTTGATCGTGCTGAATACAGAAAAGAGGGCAATCTGTACCTAAAGGAAGAGAACGAATACTTTGCGAATTTAGATATTGGCATTGAATACCAGCCAGCGACGTACAGTTTCGTCAAAGAGCACAAAAACATCTATTACCAAGATGGAGCCTCAAAAGCATACACCATTAGTTATAATTACGATGACTATGGCAACCAGACCTACATCAAGCAGGTGGATGGCACTGAAATTATTCGCGCTTTCTACCCTGCATTCGGAGAGGGGGATAACTGCCCCGCAGAGCCTAATGCTATGGTTGCGTTGTTAAAGCGAGAATCGTTTCTTCCCGCCTGTACGACTCATGGGGAAACACCGCGTCATGTAGATATGACTTATAT
Source organism: Shewanella sp. YLB-07 (assembly GCF_009377275.1). Taxonomy (NCBI): domain Bacteria; kingdom Pseudomonadati; phylum Pseudomonadota; class Gammaproteobacteria; order Alteromonadales; family Shewanellaceae; genus Shewanella; species Shewanella sp. YLB-07. Next base: position 58,876 of record NZ_VOQB01000006.1, read on the forward strand.
GTCATTGCCAACGCTTAATCACAGCAACGAATATTTTGTCGTACTTAAACGTCAAATTTCTCAAGACAACAGCGTGCAGTTAGACTATTACAGGCACAGGGATAACCGCTATGAATACGGTCGCCTTTATACACAATCCACGACAGTTAATGGGCAAACGAGCTCAATTTCCTATCGCTATGATTTTGCAGGCAGCAGATTAACAACGACCCAAGGGATTATCGCGCATGACGGCCTAACTGCCAGCACATCAGATACCATTACCTGTTTAGATGGGCAAAGTATTGAGTATGTCAATGCTGAAAACATTAAAATGGTGTCGACCTATGATGACATCGGTCGTAAATTAACCAGCACCGTGGCACCCGAGACTGAGTATGTGGCAAGCGTTAAGTATCACTACGAGGTTGGCAGCGGTATAAATGCATTAACCACAACGGATGCCAAGGGGAATCGACAGGTTCAACACTTTAATAACGCGGGTAAAAACATTAAGGCCCAGCAAACAGACAAAAATGGTGTATTGAGAAATATCAGTGAACATCATTATGATGCATTTGGGCTTTTCGTCACGCAGACAGACATAGATTGGTTAGGCGATACACCATTATCGTTAACAACTGGCTATAAGTATGACGATCATGGCAACATCAACAAAGTGACTCACCCAGACGGCAGAGTCGAGTCAATCATTCAAAACCGAGTCACACTGACAACAAATTATGACATCGTCGGCTTATTAAAAGAGGTCACGGTTTATAATGAGTCCGGATTGGAAATATCAAAAGAAACCTTAGATGCTGACAATAATCAACTCGCTAAGACCTCCTATCATTATGATGGTTATGCCAATTTATTAGAGACAGCTGATACCAATAATCACCTTACCAAACAAGGTTATGACAGTAATGACAGAGTGATAATAGTTGACAGGGAAATTGATAACCAAACTGTCACGCAAACGCTTCAATATGCTAATTTTAGCACTGACGAACTCCCCACAGACATCAAGATGAATGACATTAGCTTAGGCCAACGTCAGTACGATGGTTTCTCTCGAATGGTGCAAGAAGAGTCTGGAACCATGATGAGGAGATTCCATTATACAGGCCCATCTATGATGCCATCGGAACAAGAGACCCCTCATGGCGACACGGTAACATTTGACCACAATAAGTACCTGCAAGTGCCACTTTCAATGAACATCACCGGGAGCTCAGATTTAGCCAGTATCTATGGTTATGACAAGGTCACAGGCAGTCTAAAACAGACACTCAATCAAAGTGGCCTGCAAGGTTTTGATTATAATCGGCTTGGCCAACTGGTATCAGAGTCGGTACAGCTCAATGATGGTACCGAACGTACCGCATATTATGATTACTCTTTGATGGGCTTATTACTGTCGAAAGAAGATTATTTTGGTCATGTGACCGTATACCGTTACGACCGCTACTCACGCTTAGAGACAGTTGTTTCTACAGAAAGTGGACAATCCACCACCACAAATTTGAGTTATGACGACTATAGCCGACCCAGACAGTATGATACCAGCAATGGCGACGATACCGTTTCTATTACCTTAGTCCTCAATGCTATGGGGATGGAAGCCCGCCGCATTGTCACCGTCAATGGCGTCGAGGAATTTTCCATTACGCAAACCTTTAATACTGACTTACAAATCAAGGAAAAAATATACCAAGAAGGGACAGAGATCACCACTGAAATCATGACTTATGATGAGCTGCACCGATTAGACGCCTATACATGCTCAGGGCCTAATGCTCCGCAAGATGAATATGGCCATGTTATCACTGCGCAAAGTTTTCAATATGATGTATATGGCAACATCACTCAAGCCAACAGTACCTTTATCAATGGCGCAAGCAATACCTCTATTTTTACCTATGCCGTTGATAATCCCGTGCAACTGAAAAGCATGACAAATACTCATGAAAGTTACACCGCCAGCGTCAGTTTTGATTACGATGCTGCAGGTAATTTACTTAGTGATGAGCAAGGCAGAGAGTACCAATATAATAGCCTGGACCAAATGGAAACAGTCAGTCAGGACGGGCAGACGCTGTCACAATACCATTATGATGCGATCGGCCAAGTGGTGTCACAAACAAATGATGAAAACCTCATTTACCTTTATTACCAGGGAAAGCAATTAGCTAATGAGTTCTCAGAAGCTGTGCATACCTGTTATCAGCGCGTAGGCGGTGCGGCGGTGAGCCGTACCGTCAATGCTCAAGGTAACGCACAACACCAGTTTTTAATTCCAAACGCTCAAGGCAGTATTCTCACCACCTTAGCTGAGACGGAAACCAGCGATGCACGCACTAAGCAAACACGTCAATATACCCCATATGGGGAGGGATAAAGTGATGAAAAAAATACTAATAGCCTCTCAACATACTTCATTTCCACAGCTTTCGATAGATGCATCGCGCAGACGCTTTCTGAAACACTCATCGGTACTCATGGCGGCGTCTCCTCTGGCAGGCCTCTCGCCTCTGGTGGCAAGTGCAGCAGGACAAGTTGTGAACCCAAGTGCTGCAAAAAGTGCATTGGCAACAAATACCTTAGGGTTTAACGGTGAGCGGAAGGATCCGGTCACTGGCTGTTACCACCTCGGCAACGGTTATCGGATGTACAATCCGCGCCTGATGCGCTTCCATGCCACCGACAGCATGAGTCCGTTTGGTCAAGGCGGGATCAACTCCTATGCCTATTGTTTGGGGGATCCGATAAACCTGAAAGATCCCAGTGGCCATTTCGTGCTATTGAGTTTATTGATTGGGGCCATCGTGGGCGCCATCGTGGGTGCGACTATATCCGCGGCGGCGGAAGGCGTTCGAGCTGCTACAACGGGAACCCACTTCGATTGGAAACAGGTGGCAATTGGCGCCGCCTTGGGCTTTATTAGTGGCGGCTTTGGCGCTGCTGCAGTAGGGGCGAAAACCGGTGTTCAGGTGGGCTTAGCGGTGGCGGATGCCGTGGTATCGGGGGCTGCAGATTTTGGTGTAAATGTCGCTTCAGGTATTGACACCAAACAAGCTGGGATCAATGCCGGTGTGGGGGCTATTATTGGTCTGGCCACTTTTGGCCTTGGTAGAGGAATAAGTAAAGCGGGTCAGTCTTTATCGGCAGTCAACCACCGTATTGCTAATGTGATGACTGGAGGTTTATCAGGTGACAGCAAAAACTTAGCTGGTGTCACTGTATGGAGGGCTGATGGCAGATCTCCTGCAACCATCAGAAAATCTGGGGGGTTTTATAACAGAAGTGGTAAGAATCATACCGAAGTAGTGGCAGATTTTAAGACTAAATTTAGTCAATCTCCTATCTCGCATGCGACTGAACATGTCAGTTCACCCAATGCCAATTATGTTTCTACAGGCAGAGATATTGAGTGCGGTGGCTTCAATCGCCAATATCGATATGAAATATTTATTCCAGATTTAAAGATTAACCCGATTAATGCAAGCACAATGGAAGTATCTGGGTTATCGATTAAAAATAATGCACTCGCTCCCAAGTTAATGCTAGATGGTAACAGTTTAAGTACGTCAAATAACATTGCAATGCGTCAAAGGTTGCATGAGATCACCTTCATCTCTCCCATTCCAAGCCATTATATCAAAAAATATCAGCAAGGCGGTGGCGCTTGGATAAATTTTTAATATAAAGAACATTCTTAATACTATCATTACTGGCCATATTCACCTTTCAGTTGCCGCGTTAAGGTTGACTCATTATGAGAGGAAGTCGGGATAGGTGTAATGTCAGAATATTCACTGTTTTTAAAATGACTCTATGTCTTTAGTTATATAGGCTATAAGAGTTTTTGGTTTATAATTTATTCTACTCTCTAATTTGTTATAACAGTAAGGGGATATTGTACAACAGAACGAAAAAAGATGATAAGGCTCTCCGCCTAGTGTTTCATCTCACTAGACGGAGGGCCACAATTTAACTCTATTCTCGATTTTACAGGCTCATTGATTCTCATAAACCCACCTTGAAACTAAAAACTTATTTAAGTCATAGCCAATAAGTATTGATAACCTTTTGAATGACTATGCTAATTGACTACGCAAAGGATCTCAACTAAAGACCAGAAACTTAATTTATAAATTAATCAAATTTGTTGTGAAAAATTAATTGTAAGGCCACGACACTAATATCTCCAACCATAAAACTAAATCAACAGTTTAAACTAAATCATAGAAAACATTCCAAGATAAACGTTCTTAAAAAGAAACGCCAAGGATACAAAAAGCACATGATAGCAGCATGGAATAGAGCTACATTAGCAGGGCAACCGCATGAGTTAATAGAGCGTTATTGGTAACAAATAATTAACCTTAGCAATTCGTAAAACCGCTAAACCTGTATTATTTTTAAACACCGTTTTGTAGGTTTTGATTTTCGCTATAGCCGAAGTTAGTCAATATTTACAAAATAGATGATTGAAACCAACATCAAGTCAACTCGTGCGGTCGCCCTGGGGAAGGGAAGCAGGAATTCCACACTAGCAGTCAAAGTCGGAAAGCGACTCATGCAAACATCTGTAATGTTAAATCCAGTTTTCGACCCGCAAACCCTCTACGCGAACAAACTCTTTTTTGTTGTTTGTCACTATGATCAAAGCCTCACTTCTAGCATGACCCGCAATGTGGAGATCATTTACACCAATCGGTGTCCCTTTCCGTTCTAAATCCGCTCGAACATCCCCATAATGAAAGGCGGCCTTATCTCCGTAATCCAAAACATCAAGGCGTGAAACGAAGTCTTCTACGACCCGTAAATTATGCTCTGACTTTGCGCTTTTCGACGCTCCGTGTAAAAGCTCAGCTAACGTGATAGAACTTATACATAGTTGCCCTACATGAAGATTAAAAGCCTCCATTGCTTCCAAAGGCTTTCTCTTGATGACATAAATACAAATGTTGGTATCAAGCATATATTTAAGCATTTAGAACGATTCCCTATCCGCTTGCTCCTGACTTGCGCGTTCGGTCATGAAATCATCTGTCACGGAAGTTTGAGACAGAAAAAAACTGTCCCATGTATTTTCAATGGGTGAAAGTATCCGCTCTTTACCTACCACTCTAACGTAAACCTTTTTAATACCTTCAGGGAAACGACTATCAACTGGCAAACGTACTGCTTGGGTTCGGTTGTTAATAAAAACTGATGCTACATTCATAATTTTACTCCTACAAATAACTCTATACATCCAGTATATAGCGCTACACGTATAGAGCAACTGTATATAGCACCCTATGTGACTGAACAAATATCACAAAACAAACGGAAAGCCGCATTCTAACAGGTCATATAGGAAACAATGACGCCCCAAAAGACTGCTTAAGAGGTCTTTTTATTTGACTTTGCATTGTAAGAGACCGACAATAAGTACTATTAAGTAGTTACGAGATTTTAGTCATGCAAACAATTAGACCGATATTAGCTGATAATTCTACTAGCATAAGTGAGTTGAAAAAAAATCCAATGGCGGTTGTAGAGCAAGGTGATGGTTTTCCTGTTGCTGTATTAAATCGTAACCAACCAGTTTTTTACTGTGTTCCTGCTGATGCTTATGAAGTATTAATGGATAAGCTTGAAGATATTGAATTGGCATCATTAGTTAAAGAACGCCAAAACCAACCAGAAATAGAGGTTAATATAAATGACCTTTAAGCTTGTTTTTAAACAAGACGCTAAAAAAGAGTGGGATAAATTAGACTCTACTATTAAGTCTCAATTTAAGAAAAAACTTATAGAGAGGCTAGAAAACCCTCGTGTTGATTCTTCTCGGTTAAGCGGCATGAAAGATTGCTATAAAATCAAATTGCGAAGTGCTGGTTATAGGTTAGTTTATCAAGTACGTGATAGTGAAGTTTTAGTCTCTGTTGTTGCTGTAGGTAAATGTGATCGTAATCAGGTTTATAAAATAGCAATAAAGCGAACTTAACAGTATAGGATACTGTTTTTTGGCGAAGCGTAAGGCCATAGGAAAAATTCACATACCACATAAAAAGCCAACTTAGCATCCTCCATTTGACCTTTTCGAAGCATTTGCCATAACTCGACACCGGCTATCGTGGCTTCAGCCCCTGCCATCGATTTGAATCCAAGGCGGTACGCATCTTCCACTTCACCGCTCGGTGACTCTGCTCTACGATATTATTGAGGTATTTCACTTGAAGCACTTCGATAATATAAGCGGCCATACCAGCGAACCAAAGTTGCCAATTCAAGTTATCCAGGGCCGCGCTGTTACTGCCACTTTTATCAATGACTACTTTCTCTGGTAAGCCATGCTGCCCGACAGCGTTGTTAAAGAAGTCTCTTGCTGCAGCTTCATTCCGCTTTTCACTCAACATGAAATCGATAGTATCACCGTATTTATCGACGGCTCGGTACAGGTAAAACCAACTACCTTTAATTTTGATATACGTTTCATCCATTCACCACGAGCCAGTCACTCTTCGATATCGCGGTAACTCAACTTATAAGCAATATACCATCGAACGGCCATCAGGATTGTGGCTGAAGGAAACTTGAATGGCTCGGGAAATAGCAATAACAGAGCATGATGACGGGTCGGCAACTATTCAATTTAAGCCTGATTTTATCGAATATAATTTTGATAGTTGTAACGATGCTCTGGCAGCTCTTAGCATGCTGCCAGAGACTGAAACCAAATAGAGGAAACTGAGTCATGAATGTGAAAGTAACCGAGAATAAGTACAATGAAGTATTAGATAACAAGATATTCTCAAGCTCAGACAGTGTAAATGTTATCCAATGTACAGAACCGAATTGCTCACAGCCACTGGTGTGGGTTGAATTTAACGAGCCTCAATTCAGCTGCACCGGAAAATAAAGGGCACCACTATTAAGTGTACCAGGCTTTTTACTGTCAAAAAGCTAAGTTCTGCTAAAGGAGAATAGAGGAAACATGAGCAGTGAGAGGTATGAAAAAAGACTTAGTTAATGACTTTATCGATCAGAAAAGACGTTTAGGGTCCTTACCCGATGGTGCGACAATTCAGCAGCATGTAGAGCGTGAACAGCAAGTATTAAAGTTGGCTGAAAAGTTACTAATTGCACACCCAGAATTGCTTGAGCCTGATGGTTGTGGCCTGCCGTCACATACCTAAACCAAACTTGCAGGGTTTAATGATTTAGATATGAACAATCAGCTCAAAGTTCGGTTAAATAAACTGGACAGATTGAGTACGTCTTTTCAAAAAGATGAATGAAGGAAACTGAACACATGGCAGTGATAACAAAGAAAAATGAGAAAATATCTAGTGTAGTTATTGAGTTAGGTGCTTCTTATACAACAGAAAATTTTGTGGTGTAATTTAAAGAAATATTCCCTAAAGGTTGGGGTCAAGTAGGGCGTGAATATGCAAAGTATGAAAGGAAGACTAAACCAGATAAAACACATCCAATGTCTGAGCCTGTCCAGTATCTAATTAACGCTTTCAGTGTTTGACAAAAATCTAACTTAGGTAAATGAGACATGTATTTCCTAATGCACTATGCATAACCCGCCAAGTTTTTTCACTACCCATTGTCAGCAGGTAAGTCCTGTTTTGAACTATGTTCACTCTCTAACAAAAACGTACATAGAAAACGGTAAAGTTCATACTTTTGAATTGAGTTCAAATAGTCACTTAAGTAGCGATGGCGATTGGATGGTTGAATGTCCAAGGTCCGCACTGGAACAACTCAGAAAGCAAGATATTCATCCATTTAAAACAAAGAAAGAAGCAAAAGACTTTGCAGTATTAAAACAGCTTCGTTCTTACTGTTACTTGAAGGTTTAGACCGCTAAATGAGGAACAGATCACGATTAATACTCTCCCGTATTGTGCTGTTACGACTCGTTCGGTTAAATAAGAGCACATCCAAGCCCAGCAAGATCACAATGGTGAAGTCATTCAAAATGGCTCTGTCGCACAGATCGTCGTTTCAACTACGCCCCTCTTTATGTTTTAAACCGATTTCCTCATGGACTCTTTCAGTACCGACCAATTTCCTATTACATGATCAATTGAGCAATTAGCGGGTTTTGCCGCTTTTCATACCCTTAAAGTGATACACGTGTTGCTCAAATGTTGTTTTCATGTTGTTTTCCTCCTTTCTTTGACCCCGATGGCCGCAATAATGACCCTGCTTTAACTGGGGGGAGTGACGATCAATGTCGGCGCATGGCCCAGATTTTTTAGTCGTTTCGTTAATCATGAGAACAGTGAATGGAAGTCACGCACGCTAGCCAAACGCCTGAAAAGGGGAGTTTCCACTCCCGAGATTATACCTTCATTGAAAAAATCGGCGAAGGCGGATTCAGTCAAGTCTACAAAGCCATACAACACAACACCCAAAAGTACGTTGCGATTAAATTTCTGATCCTGTGCGGTGATGCCAATCAAGATAAAATCGCCGCCATATCGCCCATGTGTATGGTGAAGCGGGGATCGGAAAATCGCGTTTGGTACTTGAGCTCCTCGAAAGACTGCCCGCCCGCCGATACTGCGTGGCTCAATGTTTGCCAGAACATCAAAATAATACCCTGTATCCCATTCTCAATTTACTCAAACACCAATACGCCCTCGTGGGACTGTCAGAAATACAGTGCCTCAGCCAAACCCAGATGATCGACCACACCGCTCTCAAGGCGACTAAGGACAACACATGGACACTTCAACAGTAAAGTATTTGATCTATCCCGCTATCGGTATTGCACGAGTAGGCAATAGTGAGACTGAACATCTTATTTCCCCCGATTTGATCAACTCGCCCCTGGATAGCAGCGTAAATTACAAAGATGATGCGGGAAAAGTAAAACCCCAGGCGGCCAAATTTCGCATTTATGCCATCGCTGCAAACGGCAAGGTGATAGAGGAGATCACCGCTGATAACGCAGAGTCGATTGAGTGGCGTGTCCACTTAGCCAATCGTAAGGCGATTAACTATGAGTTTCAAAATGCCATGGATCTCGGTCCCTCTCTCTCACTGGATTGCCCTCTGCGAAATGCGCAGATCAGCCCATTGGCAGAGAGACGCACAAAATTGCTACTCGATCCCGGCTCAAGAACCATCTCAGGATCGTGCCGGCAGCAAAGTAACGCCAAAGAGGGAGAGCATTTTTGTTTCGATAGCGCCCAATTCTATGCCGGTACTGCGTATCAGCAAGATGTCTATTTAGGCCAGTTGCAAACGGACCCTCTGGGACGACTGCTTGTCCTTGGCGGGCGAGGAAAATCCGCTAGCTTTGATGGTAAACCTGCCGTCACATTCGCCAACAATGATGGCTGGCACGACGATGTGTCCGATGGTACGGTCAGGGCCACCATTGTCATAGATGGTCAATCTTTTGAGACCGAGCCCGCCATGGTGGCCGTGACTCCCCCTAATTTTGCGCCTGGGATTCAGGGCGCTGTGACCTTACTCGATGTCGTCGAAGATCTGTTTGAACAACACCGGTTGATCGCGCCGATCACCGAGGTCGATTTTTACCGTGATATTTACCCAATCTTGAAAAGCTTAGTGGATAACCAAGCCGTCAATGCGGGGTTCTACTTTTCGTTCGGTGAAAATGCGCCCGCCAATTTTACCTCAGCCGATCTGCTCGCGAAGTTATCCAATAACAGCCAACAACACCTAGCGCTACGTCAAAAGTTGTTCAAGCAGTTTAGGCCAAGTGAGACTGTGGCACAGTTTCAACGCATCAAGGCCTCCCTCGCATTGCCCAATCCCAGTGTGTCACCCGCCGATCTGCAGTTTGTCTCGGCATTGATCGAACGTTCGTTGCCCAGCATCCCCAAAGCGGAACTGCTGCAAGTGATGGAGCAGATAACGGCAATATTGGATAATCCACCGCACCAACCCGGCCTCACCTTGCAGGTCGGAAACATAACCAAACAGGCCATTTCTGCCAGCCAAGAGGCCATTCAAGCAGATCTGTTACCGCCATTCTATGGGGATACCTATGGCGATTATTCAGATAACCCCTTAGCCAACTTGAGTCTGACCGACAGGCAATATGGCGCATTAACGCGCTGGGCCGCTGGCGATTTTGTGGATAATGGCGAGCTCGACCCTATCAGTTGCGTCGAAGTCTTAGATCTACAAGCTCAACCTCAAGCGCTCACTCGTGGCCATTTAGCACAGTGTTTAGGCGGACCTTTTCATCCTGGGATTGAACTGACCTGGTTCTTACGACGGATGAGTATGTGGAATAAGGACAACCCAATCGATAACATGCGGCTGAATATCTTAGCCGAAGATGAAGAACCCAAGGACTACTTCGGGCCTACACTCACACCCGAAATCGCACTGGCTGAGATGTTCAACGCCAGCGGCCCTGGCACCTTAACGCGTTTCATGGGCGTGCCCTGGCAAACCGATGAAGCCAGCTGTCGCTCAGGACAAGATTACGATCCCGCATATTATCTGCCATTGGCCAGTTTCTGGTCTGCCAGAGTACCCAATCAAGTATTAAGTCAACGCAGTCTTGAACGACTGAAAGATCAATCTCTAACGCCGCTTCAGCGTTTGAAACATCTCGATTATCGTCAAGACTGGCTCAGATTTTTCAACTCTACAGACTACCAAACGCAGATCAATGGCATGGTACAGGACTGGGATAAAGTGGGCATTGTGAAGCAGCAGATAATCGATCCGCCGTTACGCGTTGAAAATTACCAATTAACCTCGCTGTGGGTCGAGTCTGAAGTGAACCCCAAGTTCACGGTCAATGATCCAAGCTATCGCCAACTACTCCATATGGAAGGGCTGGTCGCTGGCACGGATGAAGCATCCCGCACCAGTGCCAGTCATGATCAGTACACCCAGATGCTACGACAACTTGAGCAAGAGGATGTGGAGTTCGCCAACCGCAATGAATCACCGAGGGAGACCTTTACCCGTCAACAGCTGTTTGGCAAGCATCGCTAGTGCAGCACTATGATGTGGCCATCATAGGCGCCGGAGTGGCGGGGATGGCCATCTCGGCTGTTCTGGCCCGCCAAGGACTCAGCGTCGCGCTGGTTGACCGAGGGCAGGCTGAAGGGATCTCCACGGGGGAATGTTTAATGGCCGACGCGCTGCCCATCATGGCGCGGTTAGGGCTCGATACCGATTTCATCGCCGCCAATCATATCGCTTTGCAGTCCTATCGGGTGTCTTGGGGGCAACAGCAATCCTATGAACGTCACCTTGTGTCCAGTCCTACCGGACCGGGGTGGATCGTCGACCGTCATCAATTTGATAGCATGCTATTGGCACAATGCCATCACTATCAAGTCAGGGTGCATTGGCAAGCCACACTGGATCATGTGCACCGGCAAGCAGATGACCACTGGTTGCTGACCTTTAAGCACACCGATCCGCCGGATATCCGTGCCCGGTTTGTGATTGACGCCAGTGGCCGGGCAAGAGCGCTGACAAAGCAACTGGGGATCAACAGCCTACAACTGGATAAAATGGTCGCTAGCTGCTGTCATATCGAGAACGATAATCAGCATTTTACTGGCACGGCCCATATCGCGAGTGATGTTCAGGGGTGGTGGTACTATGCCAAATACTCCGCTTTACGCGGGAGCCTGTGTTATTTTTCTGACTCAGATCTGGGTCTACCAACCAGCCCAGAAGCCTTGTTATCCCAGGCAGCAAAACAGACTCCGCTAGTTAATATCCTTGCCGGAACCCGGCCGATCAAGCATACCTTTAAACGGTGCGCCGCCTATTCGTCAGCCTTACAAGACTGTACAGGTCATCATTGGCTTGCCGTCGGTGATGCGGCGGTCAGTTTCGATCCTCTCTCCTCCTATGGCATGACGTCTGCGCTGTCAGGCGCGTTCTATGCCAGCCAAGCCGTTATGCGCTTTTTCAATGGGCAGCCAGAGTATCTGCAGGTGTATCAAAGTTTGATTCAACGGAATTATGTGAGTTATTTAGCGCGTCGAGAGCAAGAGTACACCAAAATTAACCCCGAGCTGAGCCTGTTTTGGCAACGCCGGCACTCGTAATACACGGATGTTGAACGCGTCATCATCCGTGTTACCAGGCCAGTATAGGCTTGGTTTACCCCGTTGCAGTCCGATAAACCATTGACTGTAGAATAACCCCATCATGGAGATGATGACGGTACCCAACATTGTGCTCTTAGTGAGTGATGTCGCCTTCAGTATCGTGATCTTTCCGACGCAGTGGACGCAAATGATCACATCACTCTATCGTGAATGTTTGAACGTAACAGTAATAGTAATAGTAATAGTAATAGTAATAGTAAGCGTGAGAGGGAATGAAATAATCGCTTGTGGTGACATTCGCTTTTTCAGGGAGGTTATCGCCTCAATAACAAGGAACGTGATAATGACAGATAGCACCGAACAACAGGATAACTGGTATCAGCAGATCAGTGTGGTTGACGCCAGCCTCAATGCGCAAGCCATTGCCAACATTGTGAAAATAGACAGTGAAATGCTGGTGAACATGAATGAGTTGCAGGTTCTGACTCAGCGGGATTTAACCCAGTTTGGTCCCGTTATTGTGGCCCAGTTTACCCCAGGGGGCGGTAAATTTACCTTAGTACACTGTGAGTATGGTAAGCCCTCTCGTATCACCGTTGAGCCGGTTGCTAACCTCTTTGCTATTGCTAAATCAATCGCGCATACCCCATTGGGCATTTACGGCTGTTTTGGGGCTTACAGTACCAATCCACTCAATCAGGGGTGGCGTTCCCCCTTAACAGATTACCGCAACGTCATTGAAAATGGCTTAATGAGTTTGCCCGATATTGAGGTTAAAGATGGCTATCAGATTGATGAGTCCCTCGCCGCATTGTTGGTCAGTCGACTCAATCAGGTCACGGGACAATTTGATGGTGCAGCCCCTGTGCTCAATCATGACAATGTACTGTCGCACATTCAACAAGTGTTCCACACACTGTTGAGTGCCTCCATTGATTTTATCGATACGCAGGCACTGACGCTCGAACGTAACCAATCCCCAGCCAGAGTGTTTCAACAGTGGTGTGCTCAAACCAGCGATGACGACAATGCGCCAGATGACACCGTGTATAAACTGATCACGCAATGCCAGGTGATTGCAGCGACGGCACAGGCTTATGGGATCACGTCGATGATGAAAACCTGGCGCAAGGCATTGACGGCTGAACAATGGCAGAAACTGTATGCTGTGGTCGAAGGCGAGTGGGTGACCAGAGAAAGTAACTCCATTGCCCAATGTATGTTGCCTGAAATGGCGGAGAAGCAAGCGGCATTAAACCAGCACTTGATGATTGTCACCAATCTGGAAGGTGTCTCTGCGGCATTGAAATTCTTGGCCAGGATATTAGAAGACCGTGCCGCGGCGGCGATGATCTTAACCGAACAAACTCAAGACCGCGAACACCTCTCTGGACAAACCGATCTCTTAGGACCTGTTATGCAACGTGTGCTCTGCCCCTACCAGATCCCCAATAATAACGACGGTCCGGTTTTGACCAATTAAGTCAAAGAAGCGCTGAGCGCGATCATGCCGAAACAATTGACCGCGAAAATACGTGCTGAATACAGCAAAGTTAAGGCGCCTGTGGATGCGACAAAATAGCGTGTTTACGCTTACTTTTGCAGTTTGAGAATCAGGTGCTTTCAATTGAACGATTAGTACACGAAACCCTGCTTATTTATCAGTGAGATCGCACGTTAGTTTTCCACGAATGCTTTGGGTGTAACAAGATATGCCCTTGCTGTGTATCTTCAGTCAGCGGTTGTAGCTCAGCACTAAATACCCCTGTTCGCTCAACAACCTCTATAACATCATGGATCCGATTCGATCCCAAAAATAACGACACCGGGGCTACTTGCTCACCGACCTGATTAAATGCATGCGCAACATCTTCTTCTAGCATGTAAATGAATTCTGCCACGCCTTCATCATTTTCATTCACCAACTGATTGCCTAAGCCCTGCTCACAGCGCAAGATTTTAAGTAGATCAAACAACTTATGCACATCAGTGGATCGTTTTTCTGGGTCTTGATACACCTTTCGAACTTCTACAAGCCTAGTTTCTAGATCCCCCTTGGCACTTCGGCCAATAGCAAGCAGACCTCTCAGTTCTCTTTTGATCTGTCGATAATGGTTGTCTTTAAGCTTCGGCTTTAAATAACGTACCAAGATCTCATTACGCTTAGACATTGGGATAAACCGGGATGTTTCTTCGACGGAAAAGTAAAGATGCAAGAGTGCGTTATCGACGAGATCACTCACTAAAGTGTTGAAGGCCATATTGTTCAAAGAAATACCTAAAGCAGTCAGATTACAAATCAGGCTGAAGTTTATCAGTTTGAGCCGGATGCAAAACTATCCACTGGGACATCTTGCTATAAATTAAAAAATAAAATCCACTTATAATCCCCAATGAGTAACCTGAATATAAAAACGATGTGCTTTTAGCCGTTTAAAGAGTGCTGTCTGCCACTAAGGCAACTAGGCATAAGTCACTGCCTCTGGCGTGTCCTGCTCCCAGCGACCGTTTCCATTATCATGGAACCATGAAAACGTTCCTCTATCACCTGCCCAAACAGAAAATCCATGAACTCAAGCCAGTCATGTTGAACAGAATGACCGCCTCAGTCAGGGGTTATTAGCACATGCTCAACGAACACCTGTTAGCCGAAGACATTACCTTCATCAATAGACGAATTCGCAACAGTCAGTACTTCTACATGGATATCAAGCGTGAAGGCATTATGTTATATGACACGGGTAACTTTACCCTTGGTGAAGCCAAAGAGCTGACGGCACTGGAACGTCATCTTCTGGCGCAGGAAGTTTTTGACTATTGGATGAAAGGTGCTGGTTAGGTTTTTTCGTTTCGGTGTAAGCGAAAACTGTCTCAGTAATGAAGCCTTTCAACTGCATTAAGCCACTGAACGCTTTTACTGTGCCATGTTGTTGGTTTTTACCCGCTATAAACCCAATAGCCACGATTTAAAAAAGCTTGGCGGTCGAGTAGCCAGTATTGAGTCGGAGTTTCTCACCGTGTTCCTGCAAGGGACCGAAGAGGAGCGCTGGCTCTTTAAATTGTTGCGAAAAGGCTATGTTGATGCGCGCTATAAACCCAGCTATGTGATAACCAAAGAAGAGCTGGAATGGTTAGGTGAGAGAGTGGAATATCTGCAAGCCCTGACCGAACGTTTGTGTAAAGCCAAAATCGCCTGTTATCTGGATAAATAGCTCACTTATCTCAATGCAAATTGAATAGCCAGCTCCGTGGCTCTAGCCTCTATGCCCCCTTTTGTTGATTGCCTGAATGTCAGGATGATGAAAGTACGCCTTAGTGGGAGGCTTGAGCCCAGTGCAGGCGAGGGTGGCACTTGGCAACAGGTGCCGCCTATCCGACAGTTACCTCTTAGCGTGGTTGCTCTTATCCCTTTTCCCCTTTTCTTTGTTAACCGCAACGAACATCGAACAGCCTTAAAATATAGTGGCACAAGCAAACGACTGATTGGAAAAATTCACTGTCATGACAGGAGCTCACCATCAGGTTTAAGACACCCTTCAATGACCGTTAAGCTTGGCAGTGTATCGTCACTGAACGCGTAGTTAGGGTATTAGAGGTGTTGGATGTGCAGGTGTTAGACCATATTGTGGTGGGATTGAATGAAACGGTGTCTTTTGCTGAAAGAGGCTGGTTATAACCCGCAGCAGGCCACGCGATGTGGCCTTAATATGTTGGCAGGAGCAGGCAAACATGGGGAGAGCGTTGAATAAGTTTTCGATAGCCCATCACCTCGTAGATTTAAAGGGGGGCTAACTGCTTGGAAAACACCGTTAGCGACTCTCACGTCTAAGTGAATAATTGACCGACTGTTTTCTTGGAATAAACATCCTAATTCTGTCATTAATTTCACAGAGAACCTCAAAACCATATTTTGCGCAAAATGACTCCGCCTGTTGTGCCACTACACTTCTTCACTATTTGAAGAGGTGAATTTCATGTATTGCGAACGTACGCCTAATTAGAGCTCGTAAATAAGCCCACATTAGTTCATCGATAACACATTTTGTTGCTGATAGCTGGGACGTCCACATAAATTCTTAGGAGAGCGATGCCCTGAAAATATTCATCGGATAATTTTGGGATTATGCAAGTTAAAAATAAATCACATATCTTCACGTTACTTAGCTAGCTAGATGCGTTAAATATAAGCAACAGGCGAAAAAGCTCAAATAAATGGTGGGATCTTATAATTGCTTATCAGGTTGAGTTAGGTTTGCTTCTAAATATCGGGTAGCAACGAATTAATCTGGTCTGATCGCTTCGGATACCTTGATTGTGGGTCATACGATAATCAATCGAGGTGAACATGAACACAACACGTCAGTATCGAGCTTATGCCAAAGAATTCAAAGAAGACGTCATCGGCTTCATCACTGAGCAGGGCGACACTGTCCCACAAACTATAGATGCGCTAGAAGTACCGTCAAGACTGCTTATGACTGGAAAGAGAAGGCTGAAGATTTAGAGATCTTAACCGTGAGTTCAGATGAAAAAGCAGCGTTGTTAGCGCTTCGAAAAGAGGTCGAACAGCTGCGGGTGGAGAAAGAAATATAAAAATACCCAAGGGGCACGCCGAGTCCAGTGGCTTCTTTCACGAGATAAATGAAGTGAATTTTCGGTGTATTCGAGCGTATTTTCCTCGCTCCGCGATAAAAATGCTTTGTGATGTTCTGCAAGTGAGTCGCAGTAATTTTGGTGGTTAGTCAGGTTCGTTAACATTATTAGCGAACGAGAGCGTAATTTATACCGAACGGCAAACGTCTTTTTAACCGTAGCTAAGGCAGTTTAGGTTCTTGTCACTAGCCAAGCAACTCCGCCTAGACGGCTTCAGTATCGATCGTTACCGCACTCGTAGCATCTGCGAAAGCTCGGCTTAGTGGCCACCGAGCGTCAAGCTGACAAGGTAACGACGAAGCGTAAACACAGTGATAGCGTTGCAGATAACCTGCTGAATCTGCAACTTAATCCTACGCCGGCGATTCAGGTTGGGCTGATGATGTGACCTACTTAAGGGCGCATAGTGGGTTGAGCAGTATCAACACGCTTGACCGTAAGCTTACTTAGTTGAGCGGGCATTACCAATGGCATTAAGGCTACGCAAGCCAGAGGTGTCAAGTTTCATCGTGACAGAGGCAGACTTCGCTCGGGGATTTAACACCGATTGGCGATGAGAAATTACAAAGTAAGGTGTCCGGTTGGACTTGAATAGTCCAAAACTAGGAGGGTCTAGGGATATTTTGCTTCGCTTACGACCTGTTTTTACACGTATCCCGACTGATACAAAAACTCGTTTTTGTGTAGTACACATCTGGAGATGAATAATGAGATTATCGAATGATAGATATGGTCTGAATGAAGCCGAATTTGACAAAATATTTTGTCAATGGAATAAACCCAATACGTCATACCCCTCAGATAAAACAATCAATCAACTATTCGAAGAACAGGTAAAAAAAACACCTAACAGTATTGCTTTAGTCTATATGTCGCAAGTTTTGACTTATAAGGAACTGAATCAAAGGGCGAATCAATTAGCAAGATATCTTCGTAAAGAATATAGAAACAAGACATCGACCCCCTTAACAGCCAATACACTCATTGCCTTAAGGCTAGATAAAAGCCTAGAGATGGTTGTTGCCGTTCTCGCGGTACTAAAAGCAGGCGGGGCGTATGTCCCCATTGATCCTAGTTACCCACCAGACCGCTTAGCTTATATATTAGATGATACAAAAGCCCAAATTGTATTAACACAACAACATTTCGCTAAAGCGCTCCCTGCTACAACTCAAGTACAATATATTGTTACTGATTTAGATTCAGACATTTATAACACTGTTGATGGCGATAACCTGAAAGAGTACGCAACGGCTCAAGATCTGGCCTACGTGATCTACACATCAGGAACAACGGGGAAACCTAAAGGGGTGATGATTCCACATAAAGGTATCGTCAATCGCCTAACTTGGATGCAAAGCGAATACCCATTGTCGGCACAAGACGTTGTTCTCCAGAAAACGGCCTATGTGTTTGATGTTTCTGTATGGGAGCTGTTCTGGGCACATTGGTATGGCGCCAAGTTAGTCATGTGTGAACCCGAAGGACATAAGGACAGCAGTTATCTTTATCGGTTGATCAATGACCAGAATGTCACCAAGCTGCATTTCGTGCCAAGCATGTTAGATGCATACAACAGCTACTTAATGGCGAACCACTTAACATTAAACCCCTGCATTAATACCCTATTTTGCAGTGGCGAAGCACTGCAGCCGATCACGATGGAGCAAACCTACCACAATGCAGTCAACAAACAGTTTAAGCTGCATAACTTATACGGGCCGACCGAAGCCTCAATCGATGTCACCTACTTTGAAACCTTTGCGGGTCATGATATCTGTATCGGAAAGCCAATCGCCAATACCAAAGCGTACATCTTAGATGAAAGTCGACGTCCTGTTCCTATCAACACGATTGGAGAACTTTATATCGGGGGAGCAGGATTAGCACTCGGATACCTCAATCGTGCACAACTCACTGAAGAACGGTTCATCCCAAATGATTTTGCTACGGAGGATGATATTAGAAATGGTTACACAAAATTATACAAAACTGGCGATTTAACCCGATGGACTGCCGATGGCAACATCAGCTACCTTGGGCGCAAGGATGACCAAGTCAAAATTCGAGGCTATCGTATAGAACTAGGCGAAATAGAATGTACGCTACGGGATATTGAAGCTATTGAACTGGCCTGCGTACTGGCAAAAACCAGAGAAACGGATATTGGCACCAGTAAATATTTGGTTGGCTATTATAAAGTGATGCCCGGCCACAGTACGACACAAGCGCATATAGTGAGTGAGTTGTCCAAAGCATTACCGGAATATATGGTCCCTAACGCCCTTGTGGAGATGGCGGAATTTCCGCTAACGGTGAATGGCAAGCTAGACAAAAAATCGTTACCCGAAGCACACTTCACCGCCACTGAAAACTATGTTGCGCCTCGCAACGACCTCGACAACAGACTCTGCACGCTTTGGCAAAGCGTGCTCTGCATTGAAAGAGTCGGCATCACTGATAATTTCTTTAGATTGGGCGGTGATTCCATTCTAGCGATAGTCTTATCTGCCAAAATGAGCCAGCTCCTAGACTATGAAATAAAAGTTGCCGATATCTTCAAGTTTACAAGTATCGAAACGATCTTAGCGGATTGCCCGAAAAAGAAAAAAATCAGCATTCCGAAGCTTGAACAAAATACATCCGCGCTTTCATTTGCACAGGACAGACTCTGGTTTATTGAAAAATATGAAGAAGGGACATCAGCATATCACATTCCTTGCCTATATCAGCTCAGTCCCGATGCAAACATCAGCTGGGTCAAACAAGCAATACAAGCCGTTGTTGCGCGTCATGACATTTTAAGAACCACGATTGAACAAACGGACCTGGATGATATTCAAGTTATTCATCGTGAGCCAGTATCAATTGCAGAAAAACAGGTGAATGACGGCTCAAATTATCGAGATATACTCAGTGAAGACATCAATGCCCCTTTTGATTTGCGCAGCCACTATCCAATAAAAGTCACTCTTTATCAGCTACAGGATGATAGCTTCAGTTATTTATTGCTCATCAACTTTCATCATATAGCAGCTGATGGCTGGAGCGTTGACATCTTCGAACGGGATTTTATGTCCTATTACGATGTGTATGCGAGCCAACGTGGTCGGAACTTAGCAGAACTTCCCATTCAATATGTGGATTACGCAGAATGGCAAAGAAAGCATTTGCAGGGAGACGCATACCAAGAACAAGTCAACTATTGGAAACATAAACTCGCGGGATACCCCACCCTAGAGTGCCCAACAGACTTCCCCAGACCCAACAACGTTAGCTATGCAGGCAAGCATGAATGTTTCTCAATAGACCTTGAAACTAGCCAAGCGTTAAGAGCACTAGCAAAACAGGCAAATTGTACTTTGCATACTGTCACGCTCAGTCTTTTTTCACTCCTATTAAGCAAATATTGTCATCAAACAGATATCGTGACCGGGACACCAATCGCAAATCGACACCTGGTACAAACACAGGATTTAATTGGGCTATTTATTAATACGCAAGTAAATCGAGTGCACATTAACGCTTCTGAAACATTCAAAGAACTCATTCAGAGGGTGCAGCAGGATCAAGTCGATGCACAACGACACCAAGACATTCCATTCGAACAATTAATGAAAGAATTAAAGGTAGAAAGAGATATCTCTAGACATCCAATATTCCAAATAATGTTTGGTGTGCAAGGGTTTGGCCATGTAGAAGAGCAGGGCAAAAACAACAAGGGTAACCCCTTGATCCCTTACTCTGGTTTAACCGACATTTATGAGTACGCTCGATTCGATATGGAGTTTTTCATCGATGATAGACAAGAAGCGCTACAAGGTATTATTCGCTACGCGCACAAGCTCTTCAAAGCTGAGACAATCCTCGCCATCATTTCGCGTTATAAATATTTGATTGAACAAGTTGTTAGCATTGCTGATGTCAAAGTCCACACCTTGAGCATTCTTCGAGACGAGGAATTAAAAAAGTTAACCCATGATTGGAACCAAACAGACAGAGCATTTCCGACACACAAAACGATTCATCAATTATTTGAAGAACAGGTCGTCAAAACGCCTCATTCAATCGCAATACTCTCTGCTGAAACGCGTCTCTCCTACCGAGCATTAAATATCCGCGCAAACCAGTTAGCGAGGCAGATAAGACATCTATATCAGCAACGAACAGGTGATGAGCTAGCGCCTAATACATTGATTGCCCTTTACCTGGATAGAAGCATAGAAATGATTGTGGCGGTGCTAGCGGTGTTAAAGGCAGGAGCCGCATACGTGCCAATCGATCCCTCATATCCAACTGAAAGATGTCGATTCATGATTGAGGATACGCAAGCAGAGCTTGTGTTAACACTGAAAAACACTTTACTTAATGAGTATGCAGCGTCAGAAGAGCGTTTATCGCAACCTATTTGCGCACGAGATAAATGGGTGACCATCGACCTTGATGAGCCATTCTACCGACAAATCGACAGCAGTAATCTTGAGTCCTATTCCAACTCTGAGCACCTTGCCTACGTTATTTACACCTCAGGAACAACGGGCAAACCTAAAGGAACAATGCTGCCGCATCGTGGCATCGTGAATCGGATCACCTGGATGCAGGCAACGTATCCATTGTCAGGATCGGATGTTGTGCTGCAGAAAACACCCTATGTTTTTGATGTCTCTGTATGGGAGCTTTTTTGGGCTCATTGGTATGGTGCTACGTTGGTACAGGCCAAACCTGATGGCCATAAAGATAGCGACTATCTGAATAAACTAATCGTAAAAGAGAGCGTAACGACATTACATTTTGTGCCAAGTATGTTGGAAGCATACAACGGATTTTTAACGTCGAGTAATGATAAGCTCCCTAATACCATTAAGCAGATGTTTTGCAGTGGGGAAGCTTTACATGAAACCACTGTCAATACAACTTATCATCTTGCACAAAGCCCTGAGTTCAAACTGCATAACTTGTACGGGCCAACAGAAGCCTCCATTGACGTGACATATTTTGAGACTACAGCTGGCAAAGCAGTCTCAATAGGTAAACCGATCAATAATACTCGTGTCTACGTTCTCGATGAAAACCAACAGCCGGTACCCGTTGGTGTCGTCGGCGAGCTATACCTTGGTGGCGCGGGGTTAGCTTATGGATATCTCAACAGACAGGCGCTAACAGCTGCGCGTTTTGTGGACAATACATTTGCAACAGAAAGTGATCGTCAAAAAGGCTATTTAACCCTATATAAAACGGGTGATTTAGTGCGTTGGTTACCCGATGGCAATATCGATTATATCGGTCGTAATGATGACCAAGTTAAGATCAGAGGACATCGGGTTGAGCTCGATGAAATTGCTAGCAAGCTCAGGTCTGTAGACGGGATTAAGCAAGCCTGTGTGATGGTCAAGCAAAGAGTGATCAGTAGCAGTGTCACCCAATACCTCGTGGCTTATTACACCGAAACAAGAAAAGACAGTGTTAATGATGAATTAATATTGGATAAGCTTGCTAACGATCTGCCGGACTATATGCTGCCGAGTGTGTTCGTTAAGATGGATGCTTTTCCGTTAACAATCAATGGAAAACTTGACCGTCGGTCACTACCTGAACCGACATTAAACCATGATAAGAACTTTAAAGCCCCGAGAGGTCAACTCGAAACCGCCTTGTGCCACATCTGGCAAGAAGTGGTGGGCCTTCAACAGGTCGGTATTACTGATAATTTCTTTAGGATCGGAGGGGATTCAATCCTAGCAATAAGAGCCGTTTATCTTAGTGCTCAAACAGGATATCAGTTTAGTGTTGCAAATATATTCCTCTATCCAACGATAGAAAAACTTGCCGATTTTCTGCGTAAAAACCAGAACGCCCACCCACCTTACCGCCACCAAAAAACCTATCAACCATTCGACCTGGTTGATCGTACTCAGCTAAGCGACGAAGACCTCAGTCATTTCGAGGATGTCTATCCTGTTAGCTATACACAACTTGGCATTATTTCTGAAAATCTTAAACATGAACACTTAGTCCACACTGATAATTTTCATTTTAAGGTTTTTCACCCTTATTCGCATACCAAGCTGCTTGCCTCTCTTAATGTGCTCTTAAAACGCCATGAGCTATTGCATTCTATCATTCATGATCATCCCACTTATGACTTTTTGATTGGTGAGAAAAAAGACTACCAAGTCGAGGACTATGTGGTTGTGCACACGTTGATTTCGGAGGACTACGAGGCTTTTGATGGTGAAGCGTTTGGTCACGAAAAGTTCTCCATTGACGATGTTATCAATGATATGGGACAGACGCTTTTTCAACTGCATGTCATTATTAATGAAGAGGATACGTCAAACTTTACTCTTGTTGGCCTGTTTAATCATGTCATCGCTGATGGATGGAGTTTGAATCTCTTTTCGAGCCAATTGATGAATATGTACCTGTATGACAAGGAACCTTCGTTTGTCGACAGCATGAAATATGCTGAGTTTATTGCCAATGAACAAGAATGTGTGGCAAGAGATAACAGCAGGGAGTTTTGGCTAGATCACCTTAAAGACTATGAGCCAAAGCCACACCTAGAATTACGTAATACCATCGAAGCCAACTTGATTGAGGTTGACGCACTATTGGTACAAGTTGATCCGACATTCATTGAAAATGCCCACAAGCTTTGTGAAAAACTGCACATTAATATCGATATTATTTTCATGGCAGCCACCTATGTACTGATGTCTAGGTTTTATACCAGTGATGATATTACTCTGGGCTACATACAAAATAACCGTCCAGAAACAATCGGTTCAGAAAACACCTTTGGCTATTTTTTAAATCCAATCCCACTTCGAATTAACGGTCAACATAACGATCCAATTGAACTGTTGGAGAAAATCAATCAAATAAGATCGCAGGTTCTCAATCATAAATTATATCCCTATCCGCTGATACAAAAAGAATTAGGGGCAAATGGTACTCTCTTTAATATGGCCTTTAACTACATCAGTTTTAAGGGGATAGATGCATTTTCCGGTAAGGATATCGACACCTATATCAACACGGGTCTAGAGGATGTCCCCGCGTATGTGGAAGTGCGCGATATAAACGGTGAGTTTTATATACAGCTTAATTTTAAAGAAGGTAGCGTTGATGCTTATTATCAGAAATACCTCACTGAATATTATCTGTTTTATTTAGCCAGCATTCTCAGTGAAAAGCCAATAAAAAACCTGATGCTTGAGGATCATAAAAAAATTGTCTCGACCTGGAATCAAACCGAAGCAACCTATCCTAAGGATAAAAATCTCCAACTCTTGTTTGAGGATCAGGTTAAAAAAACACCACAGAGTATCGCGCTGGTGTTTGAAAACGAGAAACTGACTTACCATGAACTCAATGTGCGCGCTAATAAGCTTGCTCATACAATTCGTGCACAGTATCGAGATGAATATGGTACTGATCTTCAGCCTGATACTCTGATTGCTTTATATCTGGACCGTGGTCTGGAGATGGTGATTAGTATCCTTGCAGTGCTAAAGTCGGGTGGTGCTTATGTGCCTATATCTCCTGAGTATCCTAAAAATCGTACGACTTATATTCTTGCTGATATTAACGCGACGCTGCTACTCACTCAGCAACATCATCTTGAGCGACTTGACGGCTGGGCATCAGAACTCGACAACTCACTCGTGTTTATTTCAATAGATCACCGCGATTTTTCTTCGTTACAGACCTCAGATAATCCTGAGCCAGTCAGTTCGGCCACTGATTTGGCTTATGTTATTTATACCTCTGGAACAACAGGAAAACCCAAAGGGGTCATGGTAGAGCAGGCCGCTGTGACGTCCTTTGTCATAAACAACAACTACCTTGATGCTAAGGATGTGAATGTAGTTGCCAGCCTTTCTTCTCACGTATTCGACGGGTTTATCTTTGATTTATTCTTCTCCTTGCTGAATGGAAAATCCGTTGTTCTTTTGAAAAAAGAGGATGTACTGGAGTTGCCAGCATTGGTGAGAAAATTATCTTACCATCATGTTGACTCTCTCTTTGTGACCACAGCCTTGTTTAATTCTTTGATGGTAAACGGCGATCTGAAAACCACAAGCTTGCGGAATATTTTATTTGGTGGTGAAGCATCAAACATAAAACAGGTTGCTGATATTATTCGCAAGTATCCAGAATTATCATTCACTCATGTGTATGGCCCAACTGAGTGTGTTGTATTTGCTACTGCGTGCAGATTATCATCAATGTCAGCTGCAGTATTACCCATAGGTAAGGCTTTACCAGGAAAGTCGCTGTATATTCTTTCTAGCTTAAATAAACCGGTCCCCATCGGCGTACCCGGAGAGTTATATATCGGTGGTGCTGGGCTGGCACGGGGCTATTATAATAATCCAGCTTTGACATCTGAGCGCTTTATCGACAACCCCTTCGCCACCCAATCTGATATCGAAAAAGGTGATACCCGTCTGTATAAAACGGGCGATTTAGTGCGTTGGTTGCCCGATGGCAATGTGGAGTATCTGGCCCGTAATGATTTTCAGGTAAAAATCAACGGCTATCGTATTGAGCTTGGTGAAATTGAATCTGCTCTGACAGCACTACCTGATGTAAAACAGGCCGCGGTCATTGAACGTGAGCATCAGGGACAGAAGTATCTGGCTGCCTACCTGATGCAGCAGGGGGGGGCTTCGTTTCAAGCTGAAGTGTTTCGCAACGCACTGAAAGAAACACTGCCCGAATATATGGTGCCTGCGACTTTTACCCAGATGACTGAGCTTCCGCTGAGCATCAACGGTAAGTTGGATCGACATGCACTACCGGAGCCTAAATTTGTTGCAGTAGATAATTATGTCGCACCACGTGATGAGCACGAGAAAGACATTTGTGTCATCTGGCAAGACGTATTAGGGCTGCAGCGAGTCGGGATAAATGATGACTTTTTTAAAATAGGGGGGGAATCGATATCAGCCATTAGACTATCCCACCGTGTTACCGCTGAATTAGGTTATCAAGTCAGCGTTGCCAATATTTTCAGCTATCCGACGATCCTATCTCTCCTTGAAAATATAGATTTTAACAAGCAATCAACTACTTATGGTGAACTCTAATGCACACAGTCTACGAAACTCTCATTTTTGCAAATAAAATTGGTATTTCTCTTTGGGTTGCAGAAGGTGACAAGCTTAATTATAAAGCCACCAATCACCCTAAGACTGCAGACACGCTAAAAGACATTGTGGCGCTGAAACCTGAAATTATTGATGTGTTAAAACGCAATGGGATCCATAACGAGGTCTATCAACTTCCAATTATTTATCGGTGCGAGCAGGCACAGCCAAAGCTTTCCTTCGCACAAGAGCGACTTTGGTTTATTGAACAATACGAAGGTGGCACAAACGCCTATCACGTACCGAGAGTTTATCAATTACGTCCTGACGCGAATATAGAAGGGATTAAGTTTGCCATCAGAACGATCGTGTCCAGACACGAAGTCTTGCGCAGCACGCTGAACACACAAAACGAGGTGGCCATACAGTGTGTGCACGAAGACGAGCTCAACATTGACGAGCACACCGTGACTTCCACAGATGAACTCACCGCGGTAATAAGGAAAGCGATCAACCGGCCATTTGATTTAACTTGTCAATACCCTATTCGAGTCACGCTTTATCATATCGAGAAGCATGAGTTCGACGATAGCACGACAAGCCAAGCGGACACCTTGCTATTAATTAACATTCATCACATTGCCACCGATGGCTGGAGCATGGACTGCTTTCAGCGTGAGTTTCAATTGTGCTACACCGCCTTTACTCACCACCACACGAACGATATAAAACTGCCGATTTTGCCCATTCAGTATAAAGATTTCGCTGCTTGGCAACGGGAATATTTTCAAGACGATGTATTGCAAGAACAAGCAGACTTTTGGTTAAACAAACTAACAGGTTTCGAGAGCCTCAACTTACACTGTGACTATGCTCGACCAAAGTATCTGGAATACCTTGGTAAACGTCAATTTTTTACGATAGATGAAACAGTCAGCTCGAAGCTGCAAGCCTTCAGCAAAGCACAAGGCACCACGCTACATGTTATCCTGTTGAGCGTCTTTTCTATCGTATTAAGCAAATACAGTGGGCAAACTGACATCGTCACAGGCAGCCCAATTGCTAACCGGCATTTTTCACAGCTTAAAGACAGTATTGGCTGCTTTGTTAACACTCAGGTGAATCGCACCCAGATTGATCCACACGTCAGCTGCGAAGAGCTGTTTTCACAAGTTCATGATGAACAAGCAGAAACTCAGAAACACCAGGATCTTCCATTTGAGAAGCTTGTAGAGCTACTTCAAGTCGAGCGAGATTCAAGTAGGCACCCTATTTTTCAAGTCATGTTTGGTGTACAAAGTTTTGGCAAGTTGGTGGACGATTCTGATGCACTTCACAACAGTCCACTGCTCCCTCGGGATGATATAAACCAGGAAAATGAAATTGCTGCATTTGATTTATCATTATTCGTTGATTGTAGTGAAGATCATTTCCACGGCATGATTTCATACAAAACAAGCTTGTTTTGTAAAGATACAATAGATCAGTTTATTCGCCACTATGGTTATATCCTAGAACAAGTGTTGGAGGCACCAAAGCAGCCGATAAAAAATTTGACTCTCCTGTCACCGGACGACTATGAAAAGCTGGTCAATCAATACCGTTACACTGAACAGCATGACGGTACGACCAACAGTATTTCCCAGTGCTTTTTAGCACAAGTCGAACGGTCACCTCATGATATTGCCTTAACCTATAATGACCTGAACCTAAGCTATCAAGCACTCAATAACAAAGCGAATCAGTTAGCAGCACAGATACAAAAAACGATTAACCAAAGTGAAGTATCGGCCACAACCCACAAGTTGAAAATTGGTTTATTGCTTGATAGAAGCCCGGAAATGGTGATTGCTATGCTAGCAATCTTAAAATGTGGTGCGGCTTATGTGCCGATGGATCCAGGTTATCCTAAACAACGACTGGATCATATGGTCTCAGACACTAAGCTGCCGCTCATCTTATCATTGCGCCGCACCGCATACTCGGATGAGCCGAATGAGTCCGTTCTAAACACGCAAAAACGGTTTAAGGAACATTACCGATCGTTCGCCGACAAACTGTTGATTATCGACTTAGATGAAACTTTTTATGAGACCAAAGCTAACGAGATACAGATAGACTGTCACCCCGATGATTTAGCCTACGTAATCTATACTTCTGGCACAACGGGCAATCCAAAAGGTGTCTTGATTAGTCATGCCAACATCTCAAGCCTAATATTTAGCGACTTCTTAAGCATCAATCGTGATGATACTTTTATGTTCTTGTCCTCGCCAATATTTGATGCGGCAACATTCGAAATTTGGATGCCATTATTACATGGCTGCAAACTCGTTATCCCTAACGATGTTAAGTCTCTCATGGCCTCACCTGATGATTTGGCTATTCTCCTCGACAAACACAATATCACCACTCTTTGGCTCACTAACACATTGTTTGAAAACCTATATTCAATCAAGGCAGATTTATTTCAGCATCTACATTACTTATTGGTCGGTGGTGAAGCACTCAATAAAGAGATTATTAATCGTCTGATCGAATCAAAATACCGCCCTAGACACCTACTGAACGGTTATGGCCCCACTGAAAGTACAACATTTACCTGTATTCACTCAATGGATAATAAAATTGGCACCGCTAATGTGCCCATCGGAAAACCGATAAAAGGCAGAACATGTTATATCCTCGATAAGGATGAAAACCCTGTTCCTGTAGGCATCGTTGGCGAGTTGTATATTGGTGGGGCCGGGATCGCTCAAGGGTATCTCAACAACCCTACACTCACCGAAGAAAGGTTCATCCATGATCATTTCATTCACCATCGTGGAGCGGTGAGTTCACCCCGAAAACTGTATAAAACAGGGGATCTCGTGCGGTGGTTACCCGATGGGTCCATTGAATATATAGGACGCAATGATGCTCAAGTTAAAATCCGCGGCTATCGTATAGAGCTCACCGAAATTGAAAATAAACTAAAAACACTATCAGGGATAAATCAAGTCGCAGTGTTGGTCAACACGCGCGAAGTCGGGAGCAGAGTGAATAAAATGTTGGTGGCTTACTATACGACCAATAAACCACAGCCTATTACGCCACAAACGCTCACCGAGCACTTAATAGAACAACTGCCTGATTATATGATCCCGAGCGCGTGGGTTGAACTCGATGAATTTCCGCTAACGATCAATGGAAAACTTGATACCCACGCACTGGCTAAAGTTGAGATTGCAGCTAACAGCGATGGCGTTGCACCGAATAGCACTTTAGAAAAAACGCTGTGCCAAATCTACGCCAATGTATTAAGCCTCCTGGTCGAGGACATAAGCATAAATGCAAACTTTTTTGCCATAGGAGGCAACTCGATACTGAGTATTCAATTAAAGCATCAGCTCAATCAGGTTAAAGAATTTACCCACCTCTCAATTGCAGATACATTCAAATTTAATACCGTCAAAAAGCTGATTCAAAGTGTACAAAATAAAGACAACAATGCTTACAAACTACAAAAAAGTGCCGATAGCAATGACAACAAAATCGCAGTTATTGGACTCTCTGGTAGTGTTAATGGTGCGGATAATATCAGTGAATTATGGTCTCTGTTAGCCAATCAACAAGAGGGAGTAACGTTTCATAGCCAGGAAGAGTGTAGAGAGCTCGGGGTGTCTGAAGCCGTTCTTGCCAACGATAATTACGTACCGATCTCCACTCATATTCGACATACTGACAAATTTGATCCCTTATTCTGGAATATGTCACCGAACGAAGCCAAGCTGCTTGACCCGCAAATACGAAAGTTCATGGAGCACTGCTGGTCTGCACTTGAATCATCTGGCTATATTACCCAACGAAAATCACAGCTGATCGGCATCTTCGCCGGAAGTGGAACAGACCATTATTTCCAAAACAACATCGTAAACCGGACGCAAACAGGAGAAATTAACCTATGGGAAGCTTCTATCTCAAACCGAAAAGATGCGCTGGCAACCAAAACCGCGTATTTTCTTGGGCTGACTGGCTCAGCGAATTCGATTAATACAGCCTGCTCTACAGGGCTCGTCTCAATTGTCGAAGCTTGTCGTAATCTCCAGCTAGGGACATGTGACATGGCCCTCGCTGGAGGGGTATCACTCAGCATGCCTGAAGAAATAGGATATACCTATACAGAAGGCATGATCATGGCACGTGATGGTCATTGTCGGCCATTCGACCTAGACGCATCAGGGACCATTCCCGGCTCAGGTGTCGCCGTGGTTGTACTCAAGCCACTGTCAGCAGCAATGCAAGACAACGATGAGATTCTTGGAGTAATATCCGGGTATGCAACAAATAACGATGGTGATCGTAAGACAAGCTATACCGCTCCGTCACTGATTGGGCAAAGTGAATGTATCATCAACGCTCAGGTAATGGCGGGTATCAGCCCAGCAGATATCGATTACATTGAGTGTCATGGCACTGCAACTCATCTAGGTGATCCTATTGAAGTTCAGGCGCTTAAGGAAGCGTTTCATCATCAAACTCCAGAAAATGGCTTACAGAGTAAAGCGGTGCTGGGCGCTGTTAAAGCCAATATAGGGCATACCGATGCCGCATCGGGAGTCGTGGGTTTGATCAAAGTTCTCCAAATGCTGCGGCACAAAATGATACCTGGTCAGGCAAATTACGCGTCTGCAAATGTCGAGCTTAACCTAGACGACACACCTTTTGAAATTATTCAGCAAAACAGGCCGTGGGAAGCAAACAACATCAAACCCCGCATTGCGGGAGTGAGTGCCTTTGGGATCGGCGGGACAAATGCCCATGTCATTGTAGAAGATTTGTCTAATCAACCGATACCAGAGGCTGCTTTGGCAGCAGAATGTACAGAGGGTGAAGGCCAGTCCGTTATCGTTCCTATATCGGGTAAATCTAGATCTGCACTGGAAAACTATAGAACTGTTTTGCTGAGCTACATTGAACAACATGGTGATAAACCAAGATTACTCAACGATCTGGCTTTCACTTTATTGAACAATCGCGAGCACTATGATCACAGAAGCGCCTATGTTGCTGGTAATTGTGAGGAACTGATCCAAGCCATCAAAGCAGATCAATCTTACTGTCAAGTCGATATAGAATCAGACACTAACGTCATTTTTATGTTTCCAGGGCAAGGCACACAATATGTCAACATGGGCAAAGGGTTATACGATAACGAACCACAGTTTGCTGATATTGTTGACCACTGCATCCAAATCGCCAGCCAATATTTGCCTAATGATTTGCATGATGTCCTGTTTACACAAGGTGAACACCCCACCAATAACATCAACAATACAGAATGGACGCAAATCTGTCTTTTTGTCATTGAATACTCATTGGCGAAATTCCTCACCCTGATGCGGGTTAACGCTGATGCCTATATGGGACACAGTATCGGTGAATATGTCGCCGCGACGCTATCGGGCATCTTTAGCTTAGAAGATGCCATCAAGGTCGTGATCGCACGTGGTCAGCTGATGCAATCAATGCAACCAGGCAAGATGCTGGCAGTGCAAGCGCAGCTAGCACAAATACGACAAACGGTAGAGTCTCATCATTGTGAAATATCAGTGATCAACTCTCATGAAGATATCGTCATATCAGGATTAGAAGAAGACATACAGACCTTGCAGGCTGACTTTACCCACTCAGACATACCATCAGTACTCCTGACGACATCACACGCTTACCATTCTCGGATGATGGATATGGCGGCCCATAAATTCAAGCAAGTGCTATCGACTGTCACCATCAATGCTGCCAGTAAACCTTTCGTGACCAACCTGACGGGGAAAATGGCCACATCAAATGTACAGTCTGCAGAGTATTGGTGTGATCAGTTGAGGAATACGGTTCAATTCGCAGAATGTATCGACACGATCAGTCAGCACTTTGACCACAAAGTGACCTTTATCGAAGTCGGTTTGGGCAAAGGCCTGACGTCCTTTGTCTGCAAATATATTGAATCAGATAAGAGGAAGAACATTCATGTATTTAATATACTCCCCTCTTATAAAGGGAGTCAGATCTATGATGTTAAATCTAGATCAGATGTATTAGCCATTCTATGGAAGAATAATCAATGCCTTGCTGAGAATTTAGATGTTTATCGAAACATCGCTTCAGGAAGAAATCTTTCTGATTGCCCCACTTATCAATTTGATCGACAAAAATGTTGGATTGAAAAACCACTAAACA
Source organism: Shewanella sp. YLB-07 (assembly GCF_009377275.1). NCBI lineage: Bacteria > Pseudomonadati > Pseudomonadota > Gammaproteobacteria > Alteromonadales > Shewanellaceae > Shewanella > Shewanella sp. YLB-07. The sequence goes on from NZ_VOQB01000006.1 coordinate 90,902, forward strand.
ACGTTCACCAGAATCAGCTTCAGCTTTTAGAAAAACAGCACTGGTATAGCACGCCACAATGGTCAACCTGTAAACCATTTCATAAGAGCAGTAATCGTATTCTCTTTAGTAAGGCTCTGATTTTACTGAGACACGGCCAAGAATACTGTGATACCTACGCCTCATTAGCAACATCAAGTGCTATCGTCAGGCTCAATATTAATGTGTCTGAGTACTCCGTAATAGACAATAACATCTTAGTTAACCCAGAAAATGAAGATCATTTTTTACAGCTGCAAGCACACTTTGTGAATGGGCAATATGACGCCATCATTCATGCTGCATCGATTGATAATCATGAGCGCCTCGAGCTCGCACTCAGTTACAGTTTTTATTCACTATTCTTGACTAGAACCTATTTACTAACCAGCCCTCACCTCAAAACACTGTTAGTGTTGACTAACCATATTGCTCAAATTAGCGAAGTTGATCCCGTGAATCCTAGCAATGGCACTTTGGTAGGAGCTGGGCGAAATATTAAACATGAATATGCGCATATCAATACCGGATTACTGGATGTAGGGGTCGTTGGTCCACACACAACGGCCTATATACAGCAGGCGTTTCAGGTTAACTCCAATTACCGAACAAACACGCTATTTGCCATAAAGTATGGCAAGCTTTGGCAAGAAAGTTACCACGTGGTTGATCAAAAAAACCTTACTAGTCAGCCGGTTATTTCTGATGGTGATATTATCCTCGTCACAGGCGGCATGGGGGGGGTTGCGTTGAGCATTGCACATGCCATTGCTGAAAAACACCGAGTCACATTTATGCTGCTGAGTCGAAATGATATCTGCCAAAATCAGGCACCTTCAGACTACGTGAAGCAGAAGCTGGACATCATCGAGAGTATCAAAACAAAGGGGTCCACGGTCTTAACGCGAGCCGTCGATATTGCCAATCCGGATCAATTCAATCAGTCGTTCCTTCAGGCACTTATTGCAGAGAGAGACATCACAGGCATTATTCACACCGCAGGGGTCTCACCGCTTCCTCCTGAGCAATACAATATCCAAAATATGAAAAATGCGCTTGCGGGTAAAGTGTATGGACTTAACAATATATTAAGTTGCATCAACACTCAGAGGTTAAAGTACCTAGCTACGACCTCTTCGCTTGCGAGCATTATGGGTGATGTCAATCGGATTGAATATTGTGCGGCGAACAGCTATCTCGATTACCTTGCTGTCGATAAGCTCAGTCTAGGCGATACTGCTGTTGTCTCAATTAACTGGCCGGGCTGGTCTGATATTGGTATTGTCAGAAATCAGGAGAAAAATAATACAAAATCCGCTACCAATGAGTTAAGGGACGATAATTCGCTGGGTTCATTGATGTTGTTAAACTCAGTAAAACAGCAAGAAGGCGCATCGGTTTTCTACGACCTTATCCAGCAACCCTACTCGCAAATTATCTTCTCTAAACTCGATATCAAACGACTAGAAAAGGCACTGTTCCAGCCATCAGATCCAGCAGAAGTCACATCCAGCAATGAGGTTGTATTACTGGAAGACTCGCATTCAGAACAAGAGGCCCAGGTGGCACAGCTCTTTGCCGATATATTAGGCGTGGAGCAATTGTCTCTGGATGATGATTTCTTCAACATTGGTGGAAACTCCATTCTCGCCATTCAGCTATCCCACAAAATTAGCCAAACCCTGGACAGGGATATCAAAGTGGCAGATATCTTCAAATATAGAACGATTAAAAATATTCTCTCTTCTGTTGTCACGAAGCGCAAGCTTGATATCCCCAAAATAGCGGATCGAAGAGTCACCTTGTCATTTGCACAACAACGTCTGTGGTTTATTGAGCAGTATGAGCAGGGAACCCATGCTTATCATATCCCGACCTTATATCAGTTAAAATTGGGAACTGATATAGCAGTATTGAAGCGGGTAATAGCCAAGATCATGGATCGCCATGAAGTGTTGAGAAGTGTCATTGAGCAAGACGAAAATTCAGAGTTAGGCGTACAAATCGTATGTGATAAGCCCTTACAAGTCGAAGAGGTTACTCTGTCAGATCGCGCTTCCTTGGATGCAATGATCACTCGAGATATTACTTGTCCATTCGATTTATCTAATGAGTACCCAATAAGAATCAAGCTCTACACTTTTTCCGCTCCCACGGAAACAAGCGCCCCCGAACTGACCGGCCAACATACCGACCATCAGCATATACTGCTCATCAACATGCATCATATTGCTACAGACGGGTGGAGTCTGGATATCTTTCATCGAGAGCTCTCTGCGCTGTATACGGCTTACAATACGAATCAATCAACTGAACTGATTACGTTGCCAATTCAATATAAGGATTTCGCCCACTGGCAGCGTACGTATTTGCAAGGGGAGGTTTTACAGCAGCAACTTGATTACTGGAAAGAAAAACTGACAGGGTTTGCGACACTTGAATTGCCTATCGATCATCAAAGACCCACTCAGGTCGACTATCAGGGCGGGCATCAGAAATTTACCCTCAATGCAAACATCAGTCAGGCAATACAATCGTTGGCGAATGAAAAACAAACAACAGTCCATACGATCCTGTTGACCGCTTTCTCAGTGTTGCTCAGCAAACTATCAAATCAGTCAGACATTGTGACAGGCTCCCCGATTGCCAATAGGAATTACGCGCAAATAAAAGATCTCATTGGTTTATTTATCAACACACAAGTGAATCGAGTGGAAGTTAATCCAGAATTGACTTATCACCAGCTCATTGAGCAAGTACATCAAGATCAGATCGCTGGGCAACAATATCAAGATGTGCCATTCGAAAAGCTGGTTGAAGCACTGAGTATCGATCGAGATTTAAGCAGACACCCTATTTTTCAGGTTATGTTCGGCGTGCAGAGCTTTGGTCAATTGGATAATAAGGAAGAGGATGGCCGCACACCGCTACTCCCCTATGAAATAAAAGAGCCCACTGATGAAATAGCTCGCTTTGATTTGGCTGTATTTATTGATGACAGTCGGGATGAAATACAAGGGCATGTATCTTATAAAACCAGTCTGTTCAACGCTGCAACGATATCCAGTTATATTAACCGTTTTACACAGTTGCTAGCATGTATTCTGCACTCTCCAGACGACGCAATACGGACACTCTCTATCCTGACAAGGGAGGAGGAGCACATCATTCTCCATGACTGGAATCACAGCCAATGTGATTATCCAAATCAGTCAACCATTGCTGAATTATTCCAACGCCAAGTTGAGCTTTGCCCGGATAACATTGCCCTCGTCTGTCGTGAGACACAGCTTACCTATCAAGAGTTAAACAGCAAATCAAATGCTTTAGCCAACGTGATTCGCCAGACATACAAGCAACGAACGGGGGCTGATATGAAGCCGGGCACACTCATTCCCTTGTGTTTCGACAGATGCCTGGAGATGGTGATCAGTATACTGGCAGTATTTAAGGCCGGTGGCGCCTACGTTCCCATCGATCCAAATTATCCAAGCGAGCGAATAGATTACATACTGAGTGATATTTGTGCGGCGTTTATTCTGAGTAAGCGCTGTTTTGTGCAACACAATAAAACGGAATCGAGTTCGAATAAACCCGATGATCAGCACATAAATCGACCACTCTTCTTTGACGATTTTGCCGTGGTTGCCGATCTTGATGAGGCCTTCTATCATCATGCTGAGCCTAACCGCCCTCCATTTTCTGCTGCCACGGATCTTGCGTATGTCATTTATACGTCAGGAACAACGGGCCAGCCTAAAGGGGTGATGGTGACTCATCGTGCTTTAGCTTATTACACCTATATGTTCATTGAAACCGTTAGTGTAGACAAAATTAATTCTGCCTTTGTATTAAACTACTGCTTTGATGCGTCACTACCAACCATATTTTCTGGTTTATTAACGTCAGGCACAACAACGATACTCGATAACATCAATGATTTTACCTCTCAGGATTTGGTGGCATATCTACAAGCCGAGAAGATCAATACGTTAAGGCTTACCCCTTCAATGCTGATGTCATGTCAAGATGAGTTGGTAAAATATAACACGCGACTTAGCCTCGTCTTGGGGGGAGAGCCCATAAATTATGCAGCGGTAAATGCATTACGCTCAAATAGTCATATAAAACTCTTTAATCAATACGGTCCAACGGAGTGCACCGTCGGCAGCACCGTCAAGCCCATTAGTGAAGATGTCTCTGTACAAAACATAGGGAAACCCTATGCTGGCAAACGGCTATATATACTTGATCAGTCGAAGCAACTCTCTCCAATTGGGCTAATTGGTGAGCTCTATATTGGAGGCGAAGGCTTAGCCACGGGGTATTTAAATCGTTCAGAGTTAACCCAAGAACGATTTGTCGCCAACCCCTATATGACGAAAGAAGACAAACAGAAAGGCTATACACGGTTATATAAAACGGGGGATCTTGGACGTTGGCTGGACAATGGGGATATTGAATATATTGGTAGAAACGATGATCAAATTAAACTTCGTGGTTACCGTATTGAGCTGGGAGAAATTGAACATAAAATTCTGGCTCTTCCTGGAATAAAAGCAGCGTGTGTTTTATTACAACAGCAAGCCAATGCGAGTCATCACAAAAAATACGTGGTCGGCTATTATCGATTAGAGGATAACGTACACATAACCGGTGATGTTATTTTACAACAATTGGCCATTCATCTTCCGGAATATATGTTACCCAGTCATGTCATTGAGGTCGATGCGTTCTCACTGACGGCCAATGGTAAATTGGACAAAAAAGCCTTGCCTAAACCTGAGTTCACTCAATCAGAGCATTATGAGACTCCCAGCAATGAATACGAAAGAAAAATCGGGGTTATCTGGCAGGAAATTCTAGGGTTAGAGCGTGTGGGCATGACTGATGACTTCTTCCGTATTGGTGGTGACTCCATCACCTCTATCCAAGTCGCGAGCCGAATTCGACGAATGGGTTTAAACTGCCAAGTTAAGAATGTCTTCGAATACAGGACGGTGAAACGCCTGTGTCAATATCTATTGAGCTCAGACTCGTCCGTAAAAATGCAATCAGAAGAGGGAACATTAAGGGGGGAACTCGGTTTTTTACCCATCCAAGCGTGGTTTATAAATCAAGTCTGTTCTGGCAAGATACGGAATGAAAATCACTGGAATCAGAGCTTTCTTGTCAAAGTACCACAGTTAGATTGTGACATTATGCCAGAAGTTATTCGCCAACTTATTAGTTACCACGATATTCTACGAGTCCGCTATACGAAACAACAAGACACTTGGTTGCAAAGTTATCAGGCTTCGATGGAACAACCAGAGCTTAAAGTGCTAGATGTTAGGCAGTATAGTGATGATGAACTGAACGCAGTACTCACAGACTGGCAAAGTCATTTTGACTTACAGCAAGGTCCACTCTTTCAGTGCGCCTACCTTTACGGATATCGAGACTCAAGCGCGAGACTGTTCTTTTCATTGCATCACATGATTGTGGATTCAGTAAGCTGGCGCATATTGATAGAGAATTTCAAAACCTTGTATGAAGGAGGCACTCTAGAAAAGAAAGGCACGAGCTACCGACAATGGGTCAATGAAGTACGACGCTATCCTGACATTAACCCTGATGAAGACATGTTTTGGCAAAGACAGGTCGATGTTCTTGCAGATTGTCACTCGCTATTAGATCGAGAAGACAAAGGCCAACCTGTTTGTTTTCATGAAATAACGTTAAACCAGGAGCTGACATCTGCACTCTTGCAAACCGCAAATAGGCCCTATCATACGGCGATTAATGAGCTGTTGCTTACCGCCTTGGTCTACGCTTTAAAACACATATCTGGGAAAGATATCCATGGGATCACTTTAGAAGGCCATGGAAGAGAACACCTCAGCGACTCGATAGATCACAGTCATACCGTTGGATGGTTTACCAGTAAGTTTCCCGTTAAGCTTCAAGTGCAGCACGACCTTGCTGTGACAATAAGAGGCATAAAACACCTGTTACGCAGTATTCCAAATAAAGGGATTGGGTTTGGTGCTTTTGTGGCTAATCAGTCACAGTCACCAGCACCAAGCTATGACTTTAATGATATGCCTGAAATCAGTTTTAACTATCTAGGTCGCTTCGACGCTATTGAAGGCTATTGGCAAGTCGTCAATGAAAACAGCGGCCAGAGCGTTTCACAAGACAACCCCATGCTAAATGTCCTCAACATCAATGGCATGATCAATGACGGGAAATTATATTTTGGCATTCATTCAAAACTCTCAGCAATACAAGCCATAGAGTTCTCAGAAGCTTTTCAGAAAACACTGGAAACGGTCATTACGCATTGTTGTGAACAAGATAAACGGCAGGGGTATATCGCTCACCCAGAAGACTTTAACGACTTTGTTCCCTATGAAATGGTTAATGAGACAATCAACCAACAACCGATCTTTATTTTTCCCCCAGGAGGCGGCGGTGCTGAATCATTCTACAGTAACCTGGTACCTCATATGGCGGATCATAAACTGGTGTTATTTAACAACTACTACGATTTTATCAATGAGAAAAAAGGCGAGCAATCGACAGATAGCCTCACCTTTGAAACGCTCGCGATATTCTATATTGACTATATCAAGCAACTACAAATCAAAGGGCCCTATCTCTTTATGGGCTGGAGCTTTGGTGGGGTACTGGCCTTTGAGATAACCAAACAGCTGACCGCTTTGGGAGATAAGGTCAGCCATTTAGTGTTACTTGATTCTTATTTCAATTATAAGGAAGCATGGAATCACTCTACGTTCACTGCGCGCGCGCAATTTGAGAGAAACGTGAATTATCAGTACCAACCTAAGCCATTTCGTTGCCCCGATCCAATAAAAGTGACCTTGTTCAAAGCAAAACACGTTGATGAAGGCAATGTCCCTCACGGTGTCGTCAATAACAGCGTAGAGGGGGACTATGCTGAAAATTATAGGAGCATCCATGCCTATTATGTGAATAATATTGAGGACAACCATGTCAATCAATATATCAGCCATGCGGATATCAATATCATCCCGATGGAGGCATCACACAATAGCTGGGTTAACAATCGCCAAGTCATACAAGAAATAGTGGACGTTTTAAATACCCCACCCCATCGGGTAGGTCATGACAGCCATTAATAACAAGGCGAAATTGTTTTCCCTATGCATGGTGCTTTTTATCGATGCGATTGGCTCAGGTTTGATTTTACCCATTCTTCCTGAGCTGTTTTTCAACCCTGAATATGGCTTATTACAAGGTTATGCTTTCCATAATACGAATGTGATCTATGGGATCACCCTCGCGGTTTTTCCATTGGCCAGCTTATTTGGAAAGTATTTATTTGGAGCACTGTCTGATCATGTGGGGAGAAAGAAGACGATCATCGCGGGCCTTAGCATTATTCTGCTTTCTTACTTACTCAGTATCATCGCGATAATGATAGACAGTATCCCACTTTTTATCCTGGCCCGCTTCATTACAGGGTTTGGTGCCGGTACCTATACCGCTGTCTATGCCATGATCGCGGATATGAGTAAAACGATTGAAAGAAAAATGACCAATTTTAAATGGCCTGCTCTCGCCACCGTTTTAGGCTTTATTGTGGGTCCTATTCTTGGTGGGGCATCTGGTATCGCCCATGGGCAACTATCGCTAGTGATTCCTTTTGCCATTGGTTTTATATTAACGTTATTGAACATATTTAAAGCAAAGGCCTCGCTCGAAGAAAATGTGGTCGTTCAGGGGAGCCACCATTTCAGCCCATTATTTTTTTTTAAAGAGTCGTATCATTATCTACTCTCTATAAAAAACAAAAAGCTGATTAAGTATCTCCTCGGCAGCTATTTAGTGTTTCAGTTTGCAATCGGCTTGTATATCCAATCCATTAGCCTCTATTTGTCAGAGTATTGCCACTTTACAACCAATCAGATAGGTTTCTTCTACGTCGTGATGGGGGGGGCGATTCTGTTGAATACTCTCGTTATACAAAAAAGGATCCAGGACAGATCGAGTCCGCTAGAAATAACCACTAACATTTCACTGGTGGGGATTGTAGTGTTTGGTATTCTCGAAATATCAAGACTGCTCTTAGAAGATAATATTATGATTACATTTATCGTTTCATTTGTAGTCTATATTTTGCTCAATGTGAGTGTCAGTGTCTATACGGCTTTATTGTCTGAGCACACCTCAAGTTCAGAACAGGGAAGAATCATTTCGTTATCAGGTCAGGCCTATTCGCTTACTTGGTTTCTCGCAAGCCTGTTTATTGGCGTCCCAAGAGCGAATGATTTCTTACTACTTATCTGTATCACTTTTCTGTTTCTGAGCTTATTATTTATTCGCAAGTTGCAATAGCATAGCGTTTCGATCCAGCTTATAAAATAACTTCATTCATATTGTTAATATAGGTAACCGTTTGTGATGGCAAACAATGAATTCGTCCAGAAAATCGAGAACAAATCCCTACTTGAACTAAAGCTTGCAACCTGGAGCAAAACCTCATATGCCGCTTCAAATTATGATGAACGACTCTTCCTGCAATATAACTTCAAGTTTCCATCAGAGTTAAAGGGCGCGGTGCCAAAGCGTTGTGCAGAATTTTTGGCGGGAAGGTTAGTTGCTCGTCAGGCGTTACAGCAACTAACTAACGAACCACATCAAGTACTAAGTGCGTACGATAGAGCGCCCATTTGGCCATCTGGTATCATTGGCTCCATCACTCATACGAGTACACAAGCAATAGCGGTGACAGCATATAGGCGACACCATCAAATTATTGGAGTTGATCTAGAAAACTGGATTGAAACTGAAGTCGCTCGAGAAATCTCTTCTGAAATTATAGACTCCCGTGAAAGTGAGCTCATTACCCACAGTAAGCTTGAATTCAACCAAGGACTCACTCTTCTTTTTTCGGCAAAAGAAAGTTTATACAAAGCGTTATACCCGAAAGTGAAATACTTTTTTGGTTTTGAATGTGCTCAGGTCAACACTGTTGATATTGATACGGGACAATTTTTTATTTCATTGACTTGCGATCTGAACAACGATTACCCCAAAGGATGGGGAATTAAAGGGCGCTTCCTGCAAGAAAAAGACACGATTCTCACTCTTATTAATGGCTAATGAAGGAGAGCATAAAAAAGGATTCTGTCGCAAACTGAGGTCTCGCCGCGATAATTTGAGGACGCCAGATCTCTCAGATACAATTAGGCCGCCAAAGAATAAAATGGTTCCCATGGTGTCATCATTTAAGTGGTGTCCATTTGTCCTTGCTTAATCATGGACCAAAGCTCAACATCGCGACAGAACCGAAGGTTATTGTCGGAGCTGTTACTAGAACCTTTCCCTATGGTTAGATGTGTCAATTGAACGAAGCCCCTCTCTAGATACACTTATCATAATACTCTTTGTCGTTCTTATAAAACGAAGGCACTGCACCTTTGGGGGGCTGACCCTGAGGGATCCCCACGAATTTAATAGCATGCTTGTGGATCTCTGACTAAATCTAGCAGTGAGCTAATTGCTGCTCGCCAATGCGACTTCAGCATCGCAATTCTAGTGCCGCTATCATTCATCTTTAGACCCGTTTTAACATCCCTAAAGCTCTCTTCTATCTGTATTCTCGTCGCATAAATTTTAATGGCTCTCTTAGCTGTGTCGGTGGACTCACATAATGATGTTGCCAGTAACCATGGCTCTTTTTCCCGCTCTGCGCTAGCACGAGAGCTTTTGCTTTTTCTAGCACCGTCACCCATGTGAAAAGTACCCAGGGTCTTGGCACGTGAACTAGCTAGACCGTATAGCTTTTTAATTGGAGCCCACTCGCTTTCTGCTACTTTTTTGCAGTGAGTCCGGTTTCTAACACGTCCAACATAATCCCATCCTATCAAGGCCATTGGTATCGCTTTGTTCTGCTGTAATTTCAGATGGTTAAGGTTTGGTGGTGTAACATGCTAGGAGTGAGTGGTAATGTTTGCCGCCATTTGGTCATTTTTCGCCAATGAAAACGATGAGTAAATGGTTATTTTGGAAGAGTTTTACGCTGAATAAGGGGAGGGGGCAGTGCGTAACAGATTGAATTTAAGCAATAAAAAAGGCCAACTATTCTTGTTATAAGAAGTGGTTGGCCTTTCTTAGTATTTGGTGGAGGCGGCGGGGCTCGAACCCGCGTCCAAAAAGCCTACATTACTGGCTTAAGAGAACTGACTGGTAGATTAGGTCTTGGTTTGTTCTCGGATGATCACAGCGGCTGATATGCCGGAGCGAGTCACGACATCTGCGCCTTCTGGTGACAGATTAAGATCTAAGTCGCTAACGGGAGTACAACAACAGGGCAGACATTCATCGGCTTTGAGTTTGACTAAGGGCTCGGTATGGTAGATCACGCTGCCGCTGATAATTTTGGTCTTACAGGCACCGCAATAACCATTGCGGCACTCTGAGAATACCTGAACTTTCTTTTGCTCCAGTGCGATCAAGAGGCTAGGGTGCTGCTGATTAAACAGCAGCACCGGCTGGCCATCGAGACTGACGATGGGCGCTTTTTTAAAGATCTTATTAAAGGTCAAAGTCTTCAAATTCACTTTCATCGATAGAAGCATCGATTTGGCCCACAAGGTAAGAGGAAACCTCTACTTCTTGTGGCGCGACCTGAACCGCATCACTCTCTAACCAGTTCTTCATCCAAGGTAGTGGGTTGGTGATTTCTTTATAGTGACATGGCAGGTTGACCGACTTCATACGCTCATTGGTAATGTATTCGACATATTGACACAAGATGGTTTCGTTAAGACCTATCATAGAGCCGTCTTTAAACAGGTATTGGGCCCATTCTTTTTCTTGCTCGGCGGCTTTGACGAAAATGTCATAGGCTTGCTGTTCACACTCTTTGGCTATCTCACCCATTTCAGGGTCGTCAGCACCGGCGCGCATTATCTTGAGGATATGTTGCGTACTGTTAAGATGCAGCGCCTCATCACGGGCGATAAGACGGATAATCTTAGCGTTGCCTTCCATGACATTACGCTCGGCGAATGCGAAAGAGCAGGCGAAGCTCACGTAGAAACGAATCGCTTCTAACACGTTGACTGACACCATACACAGATAGAGTGACTTCTTGATCGTACGTTGTGTGACTAACAGCTCTTTACCGTTGATGGTGTGCGTGCCTTCACCGTGAAGGTGAAAGGCTTGGGTAAGTAGAATCAAGTCATCATAGTACTGGGCAATATCTGTCGCACGCTTCAAGATCTCTTCATTTTCAACTATGTCATCAAAAACGATAGAAGGATCGTTGACAATATTACGTATGATATGGGTGTAAGAACGAGAATGTATGGTCTCAGAGAAAGACCAGGTTTCAATCCAGGTTTCCAGTTCTGGTAGCGATACCAGAGGCAAGAATGCCACATTAGGCGAGCGGCCCTGAATCGAGTCGAGTAAGGTTTGATATTTCAGATTAGAGATGAAAATATGTTTTTCATGATCTGGAAGTGCGGCGTAATCAATTTTATCTTTACTGACATCGACTTCTTCTGGACGCCAGAAAAAAGACAGCTGTTTTTCAATCAGCTTTTCAAACACTTCATATTTTTGTACGTCGTAACGGGCGACGTTAACCGACTGCCCCATGAACATAGGTTCAAGACGTGCATTATTAGGTGTTTGACAAAATGTAGAATAGGCCATGTTTTCTTCCAGAATACAGGGGCATGATGCCCCTAATAAATTTAATTATGGATTCAATCATTATATGATGAATCCAGATCTCAATCACTGCAACGTGTTATACCAATCGGTACTATATCTTACACGCACCGCCTTCGCAGTCTTCGTCTTCTTTCTCTATGCTGATAATGCTATCTAGCTGATCCGAAGCGCCATCACGAGTGTTGTGATAGTAGAGCGTCTTGACTCCGAGTTTGTAGGCATTCAACAGGTCTTTCAATAATACCTGCATCGGGACCTTGTTACCTTCGAATCGGCTTGGGTCATAGTTCGTGTTTGCCGAGATGGCTTGGTCGACAAATTTCTGCATCAAGCCCACAAGCTGTATGTAGCCATCATTATTGGGCATCTGCCAAAGCAGCTCATAGCTATGCTGATACTTCTCGAAATCCGGCACCACTTGCTTTAGCTGGCCATCTTTACTCGACTTAACACTGATGAGTCCACGCGGTGGCTCGATGCCGTTAGTCGCGTTGGAGATCTGCGATGATGTTTCTGATGGCATCAGAGCAGATAAGGTGGAGTTACGCAGTCCATGTTTAACGATGTCTTGACGTAGTGTTTCCCAATCCATATGCAATGGCTCATCACATATCTTATCCAGAGCACGCTTATAGGTATCGATGGGCAGCACACCCTTTGAATACGTCGTTTCATGGAATAATGGGCAGGGGCCTTGCTCTTTGGCCAAATTCATCGAAGCCTTGAGTAGGTAGTACTGTATGGCTTCGAATGTTTTATGGGTGATGTTATTAGCCGAGCCATCTGAGTAGCGTACACCTTCCTTCGCCAAGTAATTAGCAAAGTTAATCACGCCTATGCCCAAGGTACGACGATTCATCGAAGACTTACGTGCAGCGATGATAGGGTAATCCTGGTAATCGAGTAAATTATCCAGGGCTCTCACTGCCAGGTCTGCCAAAGGCTCGAGTTCGGATAGATCCTTGATCGCACCTAAGTTTAAAGCAGACAAGGTACAGAGGGCTATTTCACCTTCAGGATCATCTATGTTGTTGAGCGGCTTAGTCGGCAGTGCAATCTCAAGACACAGGTTTGACTGTCTGATCGGTGCAACCTTACTGTCAAAAGGACTGTGGGTATTACAATGATCCACATTTTGAATATAAATACGGCCGGTAGAGGCACGTTCCTGCATCATCAATGAGAACAGCTCTGTCGCCTTAATCTGTGTTTTGCGCACAGAGGCATCGGCTTCATATTGAAGATACAGACGTTCGAATTCGTCCTGATCTGCAAAAAATGCATCATAAAGCCCAGGTACATCCGATGGGCTAAATAAACTGATCATTCCGCCTTTGATCAAGCGTTGATACATGAGTTTATTGAGCTGAACACCATAATCCAGATGACGGACACGGTTATCTTCGACACCACGGTTATTCTTCAATACCAGCAGAGATTCGACTTCAAGATGCCAGAGAGGGTAGAACAAGGTGGCTGCACCACCACGAACGCCGCCCTGAGAACAAGATTTAACAGCGGTCTGAAAATATTTAAAGAAAGGCAGACACCCGGTATGGAATGCCTCACCGCCGCGGATAGGACTACCTAAGGCTCTAATTCGGCCCGCATTCACACCTATGCCGGCGCGCTGGCTGACATATTTAACGATAGAAGAGGCCGTTGCATTGATTGAATCTAGGCTATCGCCACATTCGATCAACACACATGAGCTAAATTGGCGTGTAGGGGTACGCACCCCTGCCATGATCGGTGTTGGCAGTGAGATTTTAAAGGTGGAGACCGCATCATAGAAACGTTTAATGTAGCTTAGGCGTGTATCTCTTGGATATTTAGCGAACAAACAGGCGGCGACTAAGATATAGAGGAACTGCGCACTCTCATATATCTCGTGAGTGACCCGGTTTTGCACCAGATACTTACCTTCCAGTTGTTTGACTGCCGCATAGGAAAAACTCATATCGCGCCAGTGATCCACATAACCATCTAAGATATAGAGTTCTTCGCGGCTGTAATCTTCAAGTATATGTTGGTCATATTTACCTGACTCAACCAATTTCACAACATGGTCATACAGTTTAGGCGGCTCAAACTGGCCAAATGCTTTCTTTCTTAAATGAAAGACGGCTAAGCGGGCTGAGAGGAACTGGTAATCTGGTGCTTCTGGTGAGATGAGATCGGCAGCGGCCTTTATAATCGTTTCATGAATAGCTTCGGTAGGAATACCATCGAAAAATTGCAGATGTGATCTGAGTTCCACTTCTGATACCGAAACATTTTTAAGATCTTTGGCTGCCCAAGTGATCACGCGGTGGATTTTCTCTAGGTCGATGGTCTCGCGCTCGCCACTACGTTTGGTGACTTTCATATTGCTATTCATTAAAGATAGGCCTTGATAATAATTTTTTGAGTATGAGGGGTTAAGCTCATCCTACTATTCCCTGTATAACAACCAATTTTAACACCCTGAATTGGTCATTTTCATGACGATAAACAAGTCACTACTTGTGTCTCTATTTGTCACTCACACACAAGATATAGTGTTTTTAAATTTCTTAGGTACAAGATAGTGTCGTTTGGGTGATTTTGCAAGTCCCAATTATTTCAACAAGCTGTGGTCATCTTGTGGATAACTTGAGGGTAAGATTTAGGGTTAGTATTGGCTAACCTTTGAGGTCGGAATTCATTGGCTTTATCCCATCGAGGTGGAATATTGAGCGGACGACACAAGATGAAAAGATCCCATGATCGATTGGCGATCTTTTAGATCTTGTGAACCTTATATGAGCAAAGAACGCCTGTGTGCTAACTGAGAAATTTAAGTACATCCAGGGGGGAGTCGAAATGATAATCGCTTGGCCAATTCTCAGGCGTGTCTGTCTCACCTATATAGCCCCATAGCGCGACACCACCGAGCATTCCCGATGCCCGCGCCGCGACCAGATCTCGTTTCGCATCCCCAAGGTAGAGAATCTCTTGGCTCTTGCGCTCTATCTGCTGTGAGGCGAGCAGCATGGGAGCGGTATGAGGTTTAGGGTAAAGTGTGCTGTCACCGCTGATCACGGTTTTCATGGATTGGGTCAAACCTAAGGCTGCAATCAGGGGCCTGGTGTATCTGGCGGGTTTGTTAGTTACTATGCCAAAAGGGATCCCTCGATGGTCCAAATGCTCGAGCAGCTCAGCTATGCCGGCAAATAAACGACAAAATTGACCGTTTACCTCTGCATAAAAGCTCAGCAGTAACTGCTGCGCCTTAAGGTGAACCTCCTCAGAGACGTCTGGCAAGGCCGCTTTAGCTAGCGCCATACTGCCATCGGAGGCAATGTGGCGCATCTCTTCGAGGCTCACTTGAGGGTAACCTAACTCGGCTAGGCTCATATTCAGCGCCGCCACCAAGTCTGGTGCGGTATCGGCAAGCGTACCGTCAAGATCGAATAACACAGCTTTTACTCTGACGTTGCTAGCCTCATCGAGATGTGTTGTCATTAATCTTCACTCTTACGTGTGGCGATCATGTAGTTCACATCGACACTTTTGGTATAAGTGAAGGTTTCCGTTAGCGGGTTATAGGTGATCCCTGTTGCATCTTCACAGAACAGCTCGGCATGCTCGGCGAGTGAAATTAACTCCGATGGCTTGATAAACTTCTTATGGTCATGGGTTCCCACAGGCAACATCTTCAGCAGGTATTCGGCGCCTAAGATGGTTTCTATATAAGCACGTAGGTTTCGATTGATGGTGGAGAAGAACACATAACCGCCGGGTTTGACCATATCGGCACAGGCTTGAACCACTGAACGAGGGTCTGGTACGTGTTCGAGCATCTCCATACAGGTGATCACATCATAGGTAGCAAGATTTGTTTCCCGGTGAGATTCGGCTGTGTCTTGTATATAGTCAAGCTCAACGCCAGTTTCTATGGCGTGCAGTCTGGCAACATCTAGAGGCTCGGTGCCCATGTCTAAGCCATTCACCTTGGCGCCAATGCGGGCCATGCTCTCAGATAAGATACCACCGCCACAACCGACATCCAGGACTCGCTTACCAAACAGACCACCACAGGTTTGATCGATATAGTTGAGTCGAAGCGGGTTTAGCTTGTGTAATGGTTTAAATTCGCCTTCTGGATCCCACCAGGTAGCTGCCATTTTTTCGAATTTTGCGATCTCGGCCGGATCGACATTTATCTCAGGTTTAATTGCTTGCTCCACTATATATCACCTCAATAGGGATTATTAATGCCGCCATTATACCGATAGAATGTCAGATTCAAAGCCGCTATAAATAAGAAATCAACGAATATTTAACCAATTGATTGATTAGCGAACATTGTTTGATTTTGGTCAAGTATCTATAGCTGAACAGATATTTATCGCTAAAGTTGAATAGAGTCTGGTGACAGAAAATAACTGTGTTAGAATGCCAAATCACGTTTTCAGGCTGAGACTTTTACTGCGCTATTTTGGCTGGTAACAGGTAAGCACAATTTCAAGGGATCGAGCAGTTTATGACTGATCTGGCTTCATCTATAACACCAATTAATATTGAAGACGAATTAAAAAATTCATATCTAGATTACGCCATGAGCGTGATCGTGGGCCGTGCACTACCGGATGTTCGTGACGGTCTTAAGCCTGTTCATCGCCGCGTACTCTTCGCGATGAGTGAACTTAAAAACGATTGGAACAAACCTTATAAGAAATCGGCACGTGTTGTCGGTGACGTTATCGGTAAGTACCACCCCCACGGTGATACTGCGGTTTATGACACTATCGTTCGTATGGCACAGCCTTTCTCCATGCGCTATACCTTAATCGATGGCCAAGGTAACTTCGGTTCTGTCGATGGTGATGCGGCAGCGGCGATGCGTTATACCGAAATCCGTATGGATAAGTTAGCCCATCAGCTATTGGCGGATCTTGAGAAAGAGACCGTCGACTTTGTGCCTAACTATGATGGCACTGAGTTTATTCCGGCAGTCATGCCTACCCGCATACCGACACTCTTGATTAACGGCTCTTCAGGTATTGCCGTTGGTATGGCGACCAATATCCCGCCACACAACATCACTGAAGTGATTAAAGGCTGTTTGGCGCTAATCGAAGAGCCTGCACTGTCCATCGAACAGTTAATGGAATACATTCCAGGCCCAGATTTTCCCACTGCCGCCATTATCAATGGTCGCAAAGGGATCATCGATGCCTACAAGACGGGCCGCGGACGCGCAATCATGCGAGCCAAGGCTGAAGTACAAGTAGAAGATAATGGCCGTGAGCGTATTATCGTCCACGAAATTCCTTATCAGGTTAACAAAGCGCGTCTTATCGAGAAGATAGCCGAATTGGTTAAAGATAAGAAAATTGAAGGCATCACAGGTCTGCGTGATGAATCTGATAAGGATGGCATGCGCATCGTTGTCGAGATTAAGCGTGGAGAGGTGGGTGAGGTTGTACTTAACAATCTTTATGCTCAGACTCAGATGCAATGCTCATTTGGGATAAACATGGTGGCCTTGACCAATGGTCAGCCAAAACTGTTTAATCTAAAAGAGATGCTAGAGTGCTTTATCTTACACCGCCGTGAAGTGGTGACTCGCCGTACCGTATTTGAACTGCGTAAAGCGCGCGACCGTGCCCACATCTTAGAATCTCTCGCAATTGCGCTGGCCAACATAGATCCTATCATTGCGATGATCAAGGCGTCACCGACGCCTGCTGAGGCCAAAGTTAAGCTGGTTGCTCAAGGTTGGGAGTTAGGTCATGTTAAAGCCATGCTTGAGAAAGCCGGCGATGATGCGGCGCGACCTGAATGGTTAGAGCCTGAGTATGGTATTCGTGATGATCGCTACTATCTTACTGAGCAACAAGCACAGGCTATCTTAGACTTACGCTTACATAAGCTAACCGGTCTAGAGCATGAGAAGATATTAGCCGAGTATGAAGAGCTGATTGAGGTCATTGCGGCTTTACTTTATATCTTGCGCAGCCCTGAACGTTTGTTGGAAGTGATCAAGGAAGAGTTAAACGAAATACTTGAAAACTTCGGTGATGAGCGCCGCACCGTCATCAATGCTAACGAAGTTGATATGAGTCTGGAAGATCTTATCAACGAAGAAGATGTAGTAGTGACCTTATCTCACTTAGGCTATGCCAAGTATCAGCCATTGACCGATTACCAGGCCCAGCGCCGTGGCGGTAAAGGTAAGTCAGCGGCAAAAGTGAAAGATGAAGACTTCGTCGAGAAGCTACTTGTCGCCAACACCCACGATACGATTCTGTGTTTCTCTGATTTTGGTAAGCTCTATTGGCTTAAAGTGTATCAGTTGCCGCTCGCTAGCCGTCAGGCTCGTGGTCGTCCAATCGTTAACTTATTGCCTCTTTCTGAAGGTGAGCACATTACGGCTATCCTTCCTGTGCGTGAATATGCCGATGATAAATACATCATCATGGCGACATCACACGGCACAGTGAAGAAGACTGCACTCACGGCATACAGCAATCCACGTGCTAATGGCATCATCGCGGTAAATCTTAAAGATGGCGATCAGCTCATTGGCGTCGATATTACCGATGGCAAGAATGACATCATGTTGTTCTCCGATGCGGGTAAAGTGGTTCGTTTCAACGAGATGATGAGAGACTCTGAAACTGGCCTGGTCAAACTTGACCCGGAAACCAACGAAGAGCTTGTTGCACTGCGTCCTATGGGGCGTACCGCTACCGGTGTTCGTGGTATTCGTTTAGAAGACGGTCAGAAAGTGGTTTCACTGATTGTGCCCAAAGAAGAGGGGGCTATCTTGACCGTTACCGAAAATGGATACGGTAAGCGTACTGCACTCGATGAGTATCCGGCTAAGAGCCGTGCGACTAAGGGTGTTGTTTCTATCAAGGTCAGCGAGCGAAATGGTCCCGTAGTAGGCGCCGTTCAAGTTGGCGAAAATGATGAGATCATGCTTATCAGTGATAGAGGTACCTTAGTACGTACCCCTGCAACTGGTGTTTCCACTATTGGCCGTAATACTCAAGGTGTGACGATAATTCGTACCGCCGAAGGGGAGAAGGTTGTTGGTCTTCAGCGTATCGATGAAATCCAGGAGGATGAAGTCGAGCTCGATGAAGAGGGCAATCCTATCATCCAAGAGGGTGATAACGTCGAAGCTGGTCAAGTCGTCGAAGGCGAAGAGCCGAAAGGTGATGATGAGCCCGAGGCTGAGGCAGAACCTGCCGAATAAGCATTAATCTCTAAAACGAGCGTCCAATTGGACGCTCGTTTTGTTTTAGGCAGCGATAAAACAGAAAAGATAATTCCAAATATAAAAATATTATGGGTAAAGTCTTTAGCCCTATGGCAGACTAATTTATAACTAACGATGAGAGGATAGAGACGTGAGCGTGACATACAATTTCTGTGCAGGTCCTGCAATGTTACCCCAAGCCGTAATGCAAAAGGCGCAATCTGAGTTATTGGATTGGAATGGCCTAGGGACTTCGGTGATGGAGATAAGTCATCGCAGTAAAGAGTTTATTGCTTTGACCGAGCAAGCGGAAATCGATTTGCGTGAACTGATGTCGATCCCTTCTAATTACCATGTGCTGTTTATGCATGGTGGCGGCCGAGGTCAGTTTTCTGCTGTGGTGAATAATTTTCTTGGGCAGCAGGGTAAAGCCCTCTATCTGGTCTCAGGTAGTTGGTCTCAATCTGCAGTTGCAGAAGCCAAGAAACTCACCAGTGATGCTCAGATAGATAGCATAAATATCGTGCAAAATACTAACGGAATTAATCAAATAGCCTTACCAGAGCTCACCAAGATAAATCAAGATTATCGTTATCTGCATTACTGCCCTAACGAGACTGTCGATGGTATCGAAATATTTGATGAACTTAAGTCTCCTTGGCCAATTATTGCCGATATGTCATCGAATATCATGTCCAGAGAGATAGATATCAGCAAGTATGCCTTGATCTATGCGGGTGCTCAGAAGAATATTGGACCTTCGGGTCTGAGTATCGTTATCGTCCGTGATGACATGCTAGAGCTGCCAAGCCTGCCTCAGTCTTCAATCATGGATTATCGTTTAGCGGTGAAACACGGCTCCATGTACAACACGCCGCCGACCTTTGCCTGGTATCTGGCTGCCGAAGTCTTCGCCTGGCTTAAAGTCAGTGGTGGCGTATCGGCCATGGCCAAAATTAATCTGGACAAAGCGTCGCTGCTTTATGATTTTATCGACAGCTGTGACTTCTATACCAGTAAGGTTAGCGTCAAAAATCGCTCGGTGATGAATGTGACATTTTACCTGGCCAATGAAGCGCTCAACGCTGAGTTTCTTAATCAAGCCACCGCAGCAAAACTTGTGGCGCTGAAAGGTCACAGGAGCGTGGGCGGCATGCGCGCGAGTATCTATAATGCCATGCCAATCGAAGGGGTAGAGGCGTTAGTTGAGTTTATGAAGGATTTTGCAGACAAGCATAAGGCCTAAGATTCGAAACAAGTTCCTAGAACCTAGGAACTTGTTCTCTCTTACTTCTATAGCACTTTTGCTATCGATTCCGCTAAGTAATCAACGTTCGCCAGTCCGATCCCTGCGATGCTGATACGGCTAGAATCTACCATGTAGATGCTGTGTTCCTGCTGCAGGCGTTCTACTTGCTGTGGGTTCACCCCTAAGAATGAGAACATGCCTTTTTGCTGAGCGATAAAGCCAAAGTCACGCTTAACTCCCTTCTCGATTAACTTGTCTACCAGCATGATGCGATTGCCATTGATACGGTCTCGCATCATTTTTAGCTCATGTAACCATTGCTGCTTTAATTCATCCGAACCTAGGATAGTTTCGACTATGGCAGCGCCATGGGCTGGTGGCATAGAGTAGATGCAACGCACAACATAAAGCAGCACAGAGAAGGCTACATTCACGCTGGCAGTATCTCTCCCTACGATTGAACAGGCACCGATACGCTCGCGGTACAGGCCGAAGTTTTTAGAACATGAGCTACACAGAATCATGTTATCTACCGATGCAGCCATCTTACGTACGCCATAGGCATCTTCATCCACGCCCACACCAAAACCTTGATAGGCCATATCGATAAGCGGAGTGAAGCCTTGTTGCTGGGTTATCTCAATGATTTGATCCCATTGGGCTTCATTGAGATCCATGCCGCTGGGGTTATGACAGCATGCATGGAGTAAGACCACATCGTCAGGACCAACCTGAGACAGGGCCGCCTTCATCTCATCGAATTTAAGGCTCTTGTTGTCGTAATCGTAATAAGGGTAGGTTTTGACTTGGATGCCGGCGGCTTCGAACAGACCTGTATGGTTGGCCCAGGTTGGATCGCTGACCCAGATCACCGCTATTTGTGATTTTGTCGCTGAACTGGCACGTTTAATAAACTCTGCAGCGACTCTTAATGCGCCCGTTCCACCCGGCGTAGACACGGTGCGGATACGATCGGCTAACAAGGCTGGATTGTCCCTGCCGAAGGCGAGCTCGCCCAGCAGGCTATTAAATTGAGCCGAGCCAGTGGGGCCGATGTAAACTTTAGTTTCCTCGGTATCGATACGGTGTTGTTCGGCTTTTTTAACACAGTTTAAGATAGGGGTATGACCCACCTCATCTTTGTACACACCGACGCCAAGATCTATCTTGTTGGCGCGGGTGTCTTGTTTGTATTTAGTCATCAAGCCGAGGATCGGATCAGCAGGCATAGCGGTGAGAGTGTCGAACATAAGCTTATTTACCCTTTTATTAGATTTGTTGGCGTAATCTACCTTTTACTCATTAAGTTTAGAGTAACGTAAAACACAGACCGAGTAATAGTGAATAGGACTAAATCACCAAAGTAATTATCTGGCATGATTCATTGCCACTTCGCTTAGTTGTCTCGCCATGGAAAACAGATAAAGCCTAGTTTTAGCAGTGTATTGATGCAAATGATGTTAGAAAATTGTCACTTTGAAAGAAAATTACCTTGAAACAGGCTAAAAACATAAATAAGTGTTGAATACTGCCGTTTAATCAGTAAATTTAGTACTACGAAGTTCAAACACCGGTTAAGCAGAACACCATTTTGTCGTGATGGTGCCAGTCGTAAACCTTACAGTCTGTTTGCCATGAACATCTAATGTTAACCAGCGGTTTGTTTGTCCCGCGATGATAAAGAAGTATTTTAATGAAGCAGCTACGTCTCGAGCCAATAAGCAAGGTCCAGGGCACTATCAATATCCCTGGCTCTAAAAGTATCTCTAACCGTGCACTATTACTAGCCACGCTAGCCAAGGGCACCACGACACTGACTAACTTGTTAGATTCTGATGATATTCGCTATATGTTGGCATCACTCAAGCAATTGGGTGTGAACTATCGACTCTGTGACAATAATACCGTCTGTGAACTCGAAGGGGTCGGGGCGCCACTCAATGCAGATCAGGTGCAGACGCTGTTTCTCGGCAATGCCGGCACGGCAATGCGACCCCTTTGTGCGGCATTGACCTTAGGCCAGGGTGAGTTTACCTTAACCGGTGAGCCACGCATGGAAGAGCGTCCTATCGGAGACTTGGTTGATGCATTGCGTCAACTCGGCGCATCGGTGACTTATCTCAAGAATGAAGGTTTCCCTCCGTTAACGATCAAGGCGACCGGACTAAACGCCGGCGATGTTGAGATAGCAGGGGATTTATCCAGTCAGTTTTTGACCGCACTCCTTATGGTAGCGCCGCTGGCAAAAGGTGAGGTTAATATCAAGATCAAGGGTGAGCTGGTCTCTAAGCCTTATATCGACATCACCATAGCCTTGATGGCACAATTTGGTGTCGAGGTGATAAATCATGCTTATCAGCGCTTCGAGATAAAAGCGGGCCAGACTTATGTGTCACCGGGTAAAGTATTAGTCGAAGGGGATGCCTCTTCGGCGTCTTACTTCCTAGCCGCTGGCGCCATAAAAGGTGGCGAAGTCAAAGTCACTGGTGTAGGGCGCCTGAGTATT
Source organism: Shewanella sp. YLB-07 (assembly GCF_009377275.1). Lineage (NCBI taxonomy): Bacteria > Pseudomonadati > Pseudomonadota > Gammaproteobacteria > Alteromonadales > Shewanellaceae > Shewanella > Shewanella sp. YLB-07. The sequence goes on from NZ_VOQB01000006.1 coordinate 113,627, forward strand.
CAAGGCGATGTGAAATTTGCCGATGTGTTGGAGAAGATGGGCGCCGATATCGAATGGGGAGATGATTACATCATCTCCCGCGTGGCAAAGCTAAATGGCGTGGATCTCGACATGAACCACATTCCGGATGCAGCCATGACGATAGCCACTGCCGCCTTGTTTGCGACCGGGACCACCACCATTCGCAATATTTATAACTGGCGCATCAAGGAAACCGATCGCTTAGCCGCCATGGCCACCGAACTGAGAAAAGTGGGCGCCATCGTGGATGAAGGCCGTGATTATATTTCTATCACACCACCGAGCAAGCCACATACGGCGGAAATCGATACTTATAACGATCACAGAATGGCCATGTGTTTTTCCATGCTAGCGTTTGCCGATTGTGGCATCACCATTAATGATCCAGATTGTACATCGAAGACATTCCCCGATTATTTTAAGCAGTTTGCTGCCTTAGCTCAGTAAAACGGGTGTTATAATCACTATGAAAAAGAATGGGCCATCAGGCCCATTTTTTTAAACTCATGCCTAAGATGCCGCCTTAATCCAGTTCCAGTGTTCAAACTGAATCGGCTTATTGAAATATTTACCGCTTTATTTTTTTATATGGTTTATAATGCGCGCGCTTAATTTTCAGTGTGCGTATTAACATATGCAGCGTACGGATTAGCGTGTGGGTCACTGGAAACACTCATTTAAAAATCTTAGGGAAGATAGATTTTACTGTGGAGAAATTTATGTCAGAACGGGCTCCTGTTGTCACTATTGACGGCCCTAGCGGTGCGGGTAAAGGTACGATTAGCCAGTTGTTAGCCGGGCGTTTGGGCTGGAACCTACTGGACAGTGGTGCGATTTATCGGGTTTTAGCCTTAGCCGCTATTCATCATAATGTTCAACTCGATAACGAAGAGTCTCTTACTTTACTTGCCGCGCACTTGGATGTGCAGTTCATTACCGGCAGTGAAACTCAAGGTATCAAGGTCGTACTCGAAGGCGAAGATGTCTCAACAGACATACGCAGCCAAGAGTGCTCTAATGCGGCCTCTATAGTCGCCGCATTTCCACGCGTTCGCGAGGCATTATTACGTCGTCAACGCGCCTTTAATACTGCACCAGGTCTCATTGCCGATGGTCGTGATATGGGCACGGTGGTTTTTCCTGGTTCACCCGCTAAAATTTATTTAACTGCATCGGCGGAAGAAAGGGCCCAGAGACGCTATAATCAGTTGCAGGACAAGGGCTTCGATGTTAATATCGACCGTCTTTTATCCGAGATTAAAGAGCGTGATGACCGCGATATGAATCGCAGTGTCGCCCCCTTAGTCCCGGCCGATGATGCATTGGTCATAGATACTTCGGGTATCGGGATAGAAGATGTGCTCAATCTTGCATTGGCACACATAGAATCGAAATTACCGAACGTGAGTTAATTTTGACTGACGTTTAACCATTCGCAACATGGATGATGCGGATTATTATACTGACTCCACGTCCAGGATGGGCCGTGGTTTATTAAAGAAAGTAACTTAAAAATGACTGAATCTTTTGCTGATCTATTTGAAGAATCCCTAGCAACTTTGGAGTTTCGTCCTGGTTCTATCGTAACAGGTGTTGTTGTACGCATCGAAAACGGTACTGTACTAGTTGACGCAGGTCTAAAATCTGAAAGCCCAATCCCAGCGGAAGAGTTCAAGAACGCTCAAGGCGAACTTGAAATCTCTGTTGGTGATACTGTGCACGTTGCGCTTGACTCTGTTGAAGATGGCTTCGGTGAGACTCAACTGTCTCGCGAGAAAGCTAAGCGTCACGAAGCTTGGATTGTTCTAGAAAAAGCGTACGAAGATGCTGAAACTGTAATCGGTGTCATCAATGGTAAGGTTAAAGGCGGTTTCACTGTTGAATTAAACGGTATCCGTGCATTCCTACCAGGTTCTCTAGTTGACGTTCGCCCTGTTCGCGATACTGCTCACCTAGAAAACAAAGATCTAGAATTCAAAGTTATCAAGTTAGACCAGAAGCGCAACAACGTTGTTGTTTCTCGTCGTGCTGTTATCGAGTCTGAAAGCAGTGCAGAGCGTGATGCTCTTCTTGAGAACTTACAAGAAGGTCAAGCCATTAAGGGTATCGTTAAGAACCTTACTGACTACGGTGCATTCGTAGACCTTGGCGGTGTTGACGGTCTTCTACATATCACAGATATGGCTTGGAAGCGTGTTAAGCACCCATCTGAAATCGTCAACGTTGGTGACGAAATCGACGTTAAAGTACTTAAGTATGATCGTGAGCGCACACGTGTTTCACTAGGTCTTAAGCAACTTGGCGAAGATCCATGGTTAGAAATCAGCAAGCGCTACCCAGAAAACACACGTTTGACTGGTCGCGTTACTAACCTAACTGACTACGGTTGTTTCGTTGAAATCGAAGAAGGCGTTGAAGGTCTTGTTCACGTTTCTGAAATGGATTGGACTAACAAGAACATCCACCCATCTAAGGTTGTTAACCTAGGTGATGAAGTTGAAGTTCTGGTTCTTGACATCGATGAAGAGCGTCGTCGTATTTCTCTTGGCCTTAAGCAGTGTAAAGTTAACCCATGGGATGACTTCGCAGAGCGCTTTAACAAGGGTGATAAAGTTACTGGTAAGATCAAGTCAATCACTGACTTCGGTATCTTCATCGGTCTTGACGGCGGCATAGACGGTCTAGTTCATCTTTCTGACATTTCTTGGAACGGTACAGGCGAAGAAGCCGTTGCTGATTACAAGAAAGGCGACGAAATCAACGCAGTAGTTCTTTCTGTTGACCCTGAGCGTGAGCGTATCAGCCTAGGCGTTAAGCAGACTGAAGACGATCCATTCAATGCTTATCTTGCTGATAAGAAGAAGGGTTCGGTTGTTAACGGTACAGTTATCGCTGTTGACGCTAAAGGCGTTACAGTTGAACTAGCTGAAACTGTTGAAGGTTACCTACGTGTATCTGATATCTCTCGTGAGCGTATCGAAGATGCATCTACAGTTTATTCTGTAGGCGACGCTATTGAATCTAAGTTCATGGGTGTTGACCGTAAGAACCGTACTATCAGCCTATCTATCCGTGCGAAAGATGAAGCTGAAGAGAAAGAAGCAATGGCTAGCTTGAACAAGCAAGAAGACGCTGTGATGAGCAGTGCTATGGCTGAAGCGTTCAAAGCGGCTCGTAAGTAAATCGCCTGAAGTTCTGGGGTGCTTGCATCCCTGTTAGGTGACTGTGTTTGGCTTGAAAATAGAGGGTATAGGATGACAAAATCCGAACTGATCGAAAAACTTGCCACTAGGCAGTCGCAGCTGTCGGCTAAAGAGGTAGAAAGTGCAATCAAAGAGATGTTAGAGCAAATGGCTCATACATTGGAAGGCGGAGATCGTATCGAGATCCGTGGCTTTGGTAGCTTTTCTCTTCATTTCCGTGCGCCACGTACTGGTCGCAATCCTAAGACTGGAACATCAGTCGAATTGGATGGCAAGTATGTTCCGCATTTTAAGCCAGGCAAAGAACTGCGCGAACGTGTCGATGCGATCAACGCATAAATGACATTGTTTTAAAAGCCTCCGAATGGAGGCTTTTTTATGCCTGAAATGAACTAAATCCTAGCTAGTTCAGTTAATATCTTAGATAATCAGTTGATTGAAATGGGTATATGGAGTGTATCGTGCGGTCATTTATCGTCACAGTGTTAGTAGCACTACTTTTCTTCTTTGCATTAATCTTCGGTGCGCGTAACGAGCAGATGGTAACTATCAGTTATTTTGTTGCTCAGGGCGAATTCCGATTACCCCTAGTGCTGGCTTTTGTATTTCTGGCCGGTTTTATGATCAGCTGGGTATTTGCCATTTATCATATGACTAAACTCAAATTGGCGTTAAGAAATGCCAAAAAGAGATGCACCCAACTCGAATCTAGATTAGAAGGGATGACTCCCGCTCGGGACGTCGACGCCTAATATGCAAGAGATCCTGTTTCTGTTGCTTCCAATTGCCGCCGGTTATGGCTGGTATATGGGACGGCGCAGTGTAAGGCATAATCAGAGTAGCCAAAGAAAACAGTTGAGTCGTGATTATTTCACGGGTCTTAATTTTCTCCTGTCCAATGAGTCAGACAAAGCCGTCGATCTGTTTATTACCATGTTGGATGTCGATGATGACACCATAGACACACATCTCTCTCTTGGCTCTCTATTTAGAAAGCGTGGAGAAGTCGACCGCTCAATTCGTATCCATCAAAATTTAATTGCCAGACCCAGTCTCACCACTGAGCAGCGCGACATTGCCATGATGGAACTGGGTAAGGATTATCTCGCCGCAGGGTTTTATGATCGAGCCGAAGAGATATTCATTAATTTGGTGAAGCAAGACGATCACAGTGAAGATGCCGAAACCCATCTGATCGATATCTACCAGGTCACCAAAGATTGGCAAAAAGCCATCAATATCATCAAGAGCTTAAAACGAAAAAGACAGCAAAGCCTCAAGCACAATACGGCCCATTTTTATTGTGAACTGGCCAATGAACAGACTGACGTCGCCCCGCAGTTAAAACTGCTTCAGGCCGCGTTAAAACAAGACTCAGATTGTGGTCGGGCCTTACTCACTTTGGCGGAGAAGTATCTTGATTCAAATGAGTATGGCAAGTGCAAAGCACTGCTGGCTAAGTTACTCGACGCCGATATTGAGCTTTTCCCCGATGCGCTGTCGATTGCTCGTCAGGTATTCCATGACAGTCATGATCTTACCGGCTACAGCGACCTGCTTCGCCAAGCATTACAAAACGGGGCTGGTGCGAGCGTCGCCATCACCTTAGCGCAAAATATGATTGAACAAGGTGAGGCTCAAGAGGCGGAGCAGCTTGTTCTGGACGGATTATATCGTCACCCGACGATGAAAAGCTTCCAGCATCTGATGAAGATGCATGTACAGCAAGCCGAAGACGGACAAGCTAAAGAAAGTTTGACCATGTTGGAAAAACTGGTGGAGCAGCAGATCAGGTTCCGTCCCGGATACCGATGCAGCGGATGTGGCTTTCCTTCACATCGGCTCTATTGGCATTGTCCATCCTGTAAAAGTTGGGGCAAGATCAAACGAATTCGCGGTTTAGATGGCGAGTAAAACATGAACTCTCGCCCCCCATTTTGATGTTACTGGCGCTAGACTAGGTCTATGAGTTAACACGCTTAGAGTGAATCAACAGAACCGCCAAATATTTCTATCAGTCAGTAAATAAGATACTGATTGCGTATACCGCAAAGCAAATGGAGAAAAAATGAGTAATAAGTCGATTTTAGTCGCCCTGGATTTTGATGATAAGCATGCTGCTTTGCAACTGGTCGATCAATTAGATCCTAGTATGTGCCGTCTCAAAGTGGGCAAGGAGATGTTTACTCTTTTTGGACCCGAATTTATCAAGGCGCTCCATGAACGTGATTTCGAGGTGTTCCTGGATCTTAAATTCCACGATATCCCTAATACCGTAGCCAAGGCCGTCACCGCCGCAGCCGAGCTAGGAGTGTGGATGACCAACGTCCATGCCAGCGGCGGTCTCGCCATGATGCAGGCGGCTAAGAAAGCGCTTGAACCGTTTGGCGATAAAGCACCCATGCTGATCGCCGTTACTGTACTAACCTCCATGAGTGATGAAGATCTTAAGCTTATCGGCATAGATGTCCCAGCGTTCGAGCATGTACAGCGTTTAGCCACTTTGACAAAACAAGCGGGACTCGATGGTGTTGTTTGCTCTGCACATGAAGCACAAGTGCTAAAATCTAAGTTAGGTAAAGAATTTAAGCTGTGTACGCCGGGTATTCGTCCCGTTGGTGCCGATAAGGGCGATCAACACAGAGTTATGACGCCACCAGAAGCGATTGAAGCCGGTTCTGACTATTTAGTGATAGGAAGACCTATCACTAAAGCAGGGGATCCATTGGCCGCATTGAAGGCGATTCATGAGTCATTAAGCTAAGTATATTTGAAACTAGAGTCATGGGTGTCTTCTAGCTTCATTTCAATGAGGTAGTTGCTATGTTTAATTATCAAGATAAAAATGTCGTTGTTGTGGGTGGCACCAGTGGCATTAACTTAGACATAGCGACCGCATTTGCTCTGGCAGGCGCCAATGTGGCGGTTGCCAGTCGCAGCGCCGAAAAGGTCAATGCCGCAGTTAAATTATTGCGTGAAACCAATCCCAATGGCACCCATATGGGGGCGAGTTTCGACGTACGAGACCTTGAAGGTCTCAAGGCTGGTTTCTCTCAGTTTAAAGTCCATTTTACTCAAATCGATGTCTTAGTCAGTGGCGCCGCCGGTAACTTTCCGGCTCCCGCTGCCTTACTGAGTGAAAATGGCTTTAAGTCGGTGATGGACATAGATCTGCTGGGCAGCTTTCAGGTGCTTAAGCAAGCTTACCCTTTGATGACCAGACCAGGGGGCTGTATCATTCAGATCTCGGCGCCCCAGGCATTTATCGCCATGCCCATGCAGGCACATGTGGGCGCGGCAAAGGCTGGCGTAGACATGTTGACTAAGAATCTGGCGTTGGAGTGGGGCTGTGAAGGGATCCGAATAAACTCAATCGTCCCGGGCCCCATCAGTGGTACTGAGGGCTTTAATCGATTAGCTCCCAGTGAAGAGTTACAAGCGCGTGTGGCTAAGAGCGTGCCTTTAAAGAGAAACGGCATAGGGCAAGATATTGCTAATGGCGCCTTATTCTTGGCATCTCCAATGGCCTCTTATATCACAGGTGTCGTACTGCCCATAGATGGCGGTTGGTCACTTGGCGGCGCATCTATGGCGATGGCTGAGTTGGCTCTGCTAGCGGCCAAACGGTCTAAAGAATGAGTTGAATTATCCAAGGTAATGAACTCAACAGAAATATTAATTACAGTGAGATACAGATGGCAAATCCTTTTCAAGAGCAACTGCTCAAAGCTGGTCTAGTCAGCAAACAAAAAGTACAGAAAGCCAGGACTCAGAAACGACGTGACCGTAAGGCCAAGGTTGATGATGGCTCTGCGGATTTAAAACTGCAAATAGCAGCGCAGAAACAGGAGCAGGCGGCGAAAGATAAGGCATTAAATGAGCAAAAATTTGCTGCTGCAACCGAGCAAGGCTTGGTTCGAGGCCTAGTGACTGAATTCACTCGCCTAGCCATAAAGCTACCGCAAAGCGCTGAGATAAAGTTTAATTTCACCCACAATAATAAAATCTTCTCGATTTATGTGAATGATAAATTACAGACTCAACTGCTTAACGGACAACTGGGTATCGTACGTCATGAAGATACCAGTTACTTAGTGCCCCATAAACTCGCAGAGCGAGTCAATATGTTGGTGTCCGAGTGGTGTGGCTACTTGTGGGTGAAAGATGACAATAGCCAAGTCGTCTGCGACGACGATCCTTATGCAGATTACGTCATCCCAGATGATTTGATGTGGTAGTAAACCAAGGGACTAGGTTCGAGTGCTTAGTCCCTAGTTCCTAGTCCCTATCATCTTCGTCCTTAGATTTCCCATTCCCAGATCCCTCGTTCCTAGTTTCTAGTCCCTTATCCTATACTTACCTCTTTAGCTGAACTCTCTTTTCCCTCAATTTATCCAAATATCTCTTTCTTTTCCTACGGTATCTGGTATAAATTAAAACAAGTGTTTAAATCCAACGTTTGAGAGTCGATAATGAATCCTTACCAAGCTCCGTTAGCCGAAATGAAATTCCTGTTAGATAAGGTGTTTGATGCGCCTCAAACATGGGCATCTTTACCTGCCATTGCTGAAAATGTCGATATGGACACGGCGGTGGCGATAATGGATGAAGCAGAAAAGATAAGTCGCGAATTACTCCATCCTATAAACCGTAGTGGTGATGAGCAAGGTGTGGTGCATCAAGATGATAAGGTGATCACACCTGATGGCTATAAAGAGGCTTACACCCAGTATGCCGAAGGCGGTTGGGTAGGCCTCTGTGGCGAGCCTGAGCTCGGTGGCATGGGTATGCCTAAAATGTTGGGCGTACTCGTCGATGAAATGGCCTACAGCGCCTGTAACGCGTTTACCTTATACGGCTCACTTACAGCTGGCGCGGCCTTATGTATCAATGCCCACGGTAGCGATGAGTTGAAACAAAAATACCTGCCTATGATGTACAGCGGTGAGTGGTCAGGCGCCATGGACATGACAGAGCCTCAAGCTGGCTCAGATCTTCGGGGCATCCGCACTAAGGCAGTGCCTTTAGATGATGGCAGTTACAGCATCACAGGCAGCAAAATATTTATCACAGGTGGCGATCATGATCTCACCGAAAATGTGATTCATCTGGTATTGGCTAAGCTGCCTGACTCCAACGGCATCTCACTCTTCTTAGTTCCAAAAATCAAGGTCGACGATTCTGGTGCCTTGGGTGATTCGAATAACGTCACCGTCGGTTCAATAGAGCATAAGATGGGGCTGAAGGCATCGTCGACCTGTGTGATGAATTATGATGATGCACAGGGTTATCTCATCGGTAAGGCTAATCGAGGTTTAGTTTGTATGTTCACCATGATGAACTACGAGCGTCTGGCGATTGGTATCCAAGGTCTGGGTACATCACAAGCGGCTTACCAAATGGCAGCCGATTACGCCAAAGAGCGTGTTCAAGGGGTAGCTGCAGGTGGATCACCGACTGGTGCGACTAGCGACTCTATCATAGTGCACGGCGATGTACGCCGTATGTTGCTCAACATTCGGGTGTTAACCGAAGCGGGCCGTGCCCTGTCTGTGCTCACTGGGCAGCAGTTGGATATTGCCAAATACGGAGAAGGTGAGGCTCAAGCTAAGGCGAGTCGATATGTTGGCCTGTTAACCCCGGTAGCTAAGGCATTTTTGAGCGATCGCGGCCTTGACGCTGCCATCACAGCTCAACAAGTATTTGGTGGTCATGGCTATATCCGTGAAACGGGTATTGAGCAACTGGTACGTGACACTCGAATTGCACAAATCTATGAGGGGACCAATGGTATTCAGGCCATAGATTTTCTTGGCCGTAAGGTCACAGGGGATAATCTGGCTGCCTTAACTGAGTTTGTTAATGAGTGTACTGCCAAGCTATCGACCCTGAGTCATGCCGATGCAGCACACAAGGCTAAGGTGACTGAGCTGTTGCAACAGCTTATCTTAGTCGCATCTGAGATCAATGATAAGAAACTCGAAAAGCCTGCAGTTATCAATGCCTGCGCTGTCGATTTTCTCGATGCCTTTGGCCATGTCTTATATGGTTATTTCTGGCTATTGATGTCAGATGCCGCCGTGCCACACTCGGATAAAGAGTTCGCTGTTCAGAAACGCTACCTGAGTGATTTCTACATCAACAAGATGCTGCCTAAGGCCGAATATCATCTGGCTCAGGTGCGTGCCGGTGAAGCTACCATTATGGACATACCTGAATCTTTGTTCTGATCTAATACCAATTGATATAGCGCGTAAAAAAGCGAATACTCCTCAGTATTCGCTTTTTTGTTTTGGGCCTTAATTTATGTGGCTTAAGCCATCAATTTGCTGGACTCGAAGGGGTGAGGGCAGAGCCTGCTTGAGACTCTTGGGCTAACGTATTATCCATTAAAGAGTGTAGAAACAGTGCGCTGAAAGGCGCTCTTTGTTGTTTCTTCTCCAGGGGACTCTGACCGTTTTCTAAGATCACAAACAGGGTGTCACCTTGGGTTTCACTCCTGATAAAACCAGCAAGATTATCCACTCCCTGCATAGATCCCGTTTTAGCCATGACATGCTTGAGCAGGGGCGGTTTATTAAAACTTGCCTTATATTTGAGTGTGCCGCTGACGCCTGCAACCGGCAGTGAGTCTATGAGCTGGGCAAATCTTGAGTCGGTATAGATCAAATGTAATACCTGACTGAGCTGACGTGCACTGAGTAGGTTATATCTGGAGAGCCCTGAGCCATCGACAATCTGTGCATGGGTTAACACTATACCTTCACCACTGAGTACATCTTTAAGGGCTCGGCTGCCGTTACTGAAGTTGCCTGGTCCTTGATAGTTTTTTGTGCCTAGCTGTTTGAGTAAACTATCGGCAATCAGGTTATCGGACTTGATCAGCATGATCCCTAGTAAGTCGGGTAGAGGGGCGGAATCATGGGCCGCAATTAAGCGAGCCTGGGTAGGTAGCTGGTGTTTAATCGATATGTGTCCCTTGAGTAGAATCTTACTGCTTTTGAGTATTTGCGACATAGACTCTTGCATAAATAAGCCGGGATCTGTGATGGCAATGGCGAGTTTAATGGCTTGTGAGCCTGAATAGCAGCCGCTAAGGGAAAAATGATTGCCGGGTAAGCGTTGTAGATCTAATTGGCAAAATTTTTCGATGCCCGATTTATCAAACACTGAGGTGTTGGTGATGCTGATAGGGATATAGCCTGGAACCGATAATTGACTCTGATTACTGGCCAGTTTTGGGGAGAGTTTTCCGTGAACACAGTTCCGGTTGAGTACAAAACTTGACACAGGCGCTGCATAACAGATCCCCAGATCATCCCAAACCCAACCAGGTGCTTGTAACTGTTCATTGGCCTGACCGATTAAATAGAGGCTGCCTTCGATTCGATATAAGCCTTGCTCGGTAAGCTGTGAGAGCAGTGACCTGAGATCTTGGGTTTTCAATGTTGGATCGCCGCTGAAGCTGATGTAGACATCACCGGCAATCACGCCGTCCTTTATGGGAAATCTAGAGTACACACGAGTGCTGAATCTAAATTCGTTGCCCAGTGATGATGTGGCTGCTACCGCAGTCAGTAATTTCATGGTACTGGCGGGTAAGAGTAAGGTATCCGGGTTCTGCTCAAAGATGATGTCGCCGGTCACCAGGTTTGTAGCAATGATCGCCGTATGGGAATGAGGCGGCTTAATGATGGATAACAAATTATTAAAATAGTCATCGCCTAGAACAGGGAGAGATAAACAGCTAAGCAGAAAACAGGCGTTAACGAGAGGTCTCATAAAATTCACATAGGTAAGTGACTTAGCAGTGATGAACATGGGTGACTAAGTCAATAAAGAGTACAGACTTATATCATAGCGGTTATTCATCTTCGGGTTTATCTTTTTCCATTAACCGATAGAGCCTTAACGTCACAAAGGTCACTAAGCCGATAAAGAGCGGTAAGATAAAAATCCCCAGCTGTGCCTTGAAGTGAAAAATAGCCCATGCCATGAGTAGGCTTATCGCGATTGTGCTTAATATCTTAACATTCATTATTATCTCCATATCGATTGTTTTGACGAGTCGGCTATTATAACCAAAGTTTGAATTCAATGCCGTGTCCAGTGAAAGATATTAATATCAATTAAGCTAAGTTTTCGTTGCCGATGCTACAACTGGGTTGCATAGCTTGGGTAATACCGATAAATTGCTGTGAACATTATTCACATTAGTTCGATCTGCTATGCAAGTCGGTTAGTGCTTAATTTGAGCGCTTTGTGCACTCAAATCTGCATTTGCTCGAAATACGTACACTTCTTATGGTCTTATGCTGCAAAAATGGAGAAAACCCTTGCCCAATGGGGTGTAAATCGGTAATTTCTATCCCCTTATGATTTATATAAGGGATCGATATGCCTCATATTCGTATGCGCGGACTACCTGAAGACGCTGTAGCCAGCCTGAGCCGTACATTACTCGCACAATTAGCCGAGTTATGTCGGATCGATGCTCAAGGGTTTACCTTGGACTGGATACCAAGTACAAGTTACCGCGATGGCAAAGTCGATCTGAGTACGACACAAGTTGAAGTACTCTGGTTCCCTAAAGATCCCGATACCCACGATAAAGTAGAGCAAGCGATCCGTAAAGCCATCACATCGGCTTATCCGGAGTTGCAGCATCTGGCTGTAATGTTTAGCGCATTAGACCCGAGCACCTACTACCGTGACGGAAAGCATTTTTAAAGGAGATGACCTTGCTTGATAAGCTTGGTGGAATACCAATCCAACCCGACGCATTACAATGGTTGCTTACGCCCAAAGCCTTAAAGGCTGAACTCTTAACGCGTATCGCCGCTGCGGTTAATTCAATCTATATCGCCGCCCTTTATCTCGAAGATGATGAGGCGGGCCGAGAGATCTTAGCGGCATTAATGTCAGCCAAAGACAAGAACCCTGAACTCGACATCAAGGTCTTAGTCGATTTCCATCGCGCCAGGCGAGGCCTGATAGGTCATAAGGGTGACAGTGGGAATTATCAGATGTATCGCAAGGTGATGCAGGCTGCTAAGCATCCAATCGAAATTTTAGGTGTACCGGTCAAATCTCGTGAGTTTTTGGGCGTACTGCATCTTAAAGGATATATTGTCGATGACGCCGTGATATACAGTGGTGCCAGCATCAATGATATCTACCTGCATCAAGGTGAAAAATACCGCTTCGATCGATATCATGTGATGGAATCGGCTGAACTGGCGCGATCCATGAGGCAGATGATTCAAACCTATTTGGTACAAGATCCCGCGGTTTGCTCACTGACTCAAGATAAAGCTACAGAATCTCTGCCTGATAAACACGATATCCGTACACTCAAGTCACGTTTAGCTAAGGCGAGCTATCAATATGAATCCACCACCATAGGCAATCGCGTCACGCCTTTAGTGGGTTTAGGCAGGAAGAAAAACAAGCTCAATAAGATAGTCGTCGATATGGTGGCGCAATCAAAAGATGCCTTGTTTATCTGTACTCCCTATTTTAACCCACCTTACATACTGGCACGTGCCTTAGCTAAGCATCTTAAAGACGGTAAGCGTATCGATATCGTAGTGGGGGATAAAACCGCCAATGATTTCTATATTCCGCCAGAGCAAGATTTCTCAACTATAGGAGCCTTGCCATACATGTATGAGCAGTCTCTTCGAAAATTCGCCAAGCGTCAGCAATGGGCGGTGGAGAATGGCCAACTCAATATTCATCTCTGGAAAGATGGCATAAATAGCTATCATCTCAAGGGGATCAGTGCTGACAGTAAACGTCATTTGCTCACCGGCAGTAACTTAAATCCTCGTGCATGGGCGCTGGATCTGGAGAATGGCTTATTGCTCCATGATGAGTGCGGTGCCTGGAAGGATAAGTTTGAACAGGAGCAGGCGCATATCCTGCAGCACACAGAGCGCTTGTATCATTACAGCCAGATAGAGACACTAAACAAGTATCCGGCTCCGGTGCGTAAGATAATGACTCGTATCAGGCGCCTAAAAGCAGACTTCCTGCTAAGACGTATTCTTTAGGCTTCAAGTAAGGTCCTGACCATCGTGATCAGGACCTCGTCTATAAAATCTCAATTCTCACCTATTAAGTGTTGTCTCTTACCTAGCGACTAAATACCTAAAATCTATTAGTAGAATAAATCAAGTACTGGCAGAATTGTGGCCCAAATCTGAACCCATTTTGGCGTAATTCAGTGCCAGCATGACTAAGAAGACCATGATGGCGCACAAGACTCCGACACTGAGTTGACCGTGCATGGGCACCAGTGACATCAAGAGCGCTGCCAGTCCCGCGCCGAAGTTCTGCAGACCACCGAGTAGGGCGCCTGCAACACCCGCATGGCGGGGAAATGGCTCCAGTGCCGCCGAGGTCAGCACCGGAAACAGCATGCCGGCACCGCTAAAGAAGAGAATCGAACCTAGGAGCAGGCTCCAGCCAATCACTAAGTTTGACAGACCAGGGATCAAGATAAACAGAGTACCGGCCCCCAGAAGCGCCACACTTCGATAAACGACGCTGTGTTTGTTATCTATTTTGGCTGCATAGTATGCACCTGCCAGGTAACCCGGTATTGGTGCCACAAAATAGCAGCTGACCCAGAAAGGTGACAATTTGAGAAACTGACCATAAAAGATACCGGCAACAGCCTCGAAAGCGGCAATGCCGGCGAAGGTGGCAACCAGGCAGAGCAGATAACTCTTAAACTTCCTATTGGAGAGTACGAAGCGGTATGAGGCTAACACCGACTCAGGCTTTCGCTGTGTGATGGGCAGCGACTCCTTAAATTTGAACATGATCAGCAGGAGTACCAGGATGCCGAATGCGGCGAGCAGATCGTATACCGATTGCCAACCAAAATAATGGGTCATAAAGCTGCCGACAAAAGGGGCTATTAGGGGAGAAAATACCACGGCCATTGAGATATAACTGTTAACTCTGACCAGAGGCTCACCGAAGTAATGATCCCGCGGAATACTGCGACACAAGGCTCCGGCACTGGCGGTCCCCGCTCCCTGCAGTAAGGTTGCCGCGATGAGTAATTGGTAGTTGGTGGCAAAGCTGGCGAGCAGGGCACCGAGAATAAAAATACTCAAGCCAACGATTAATACTGGTTTGCGACCGTATCTGTCGGAGGCGGGACCATAGATAAATTGCAGTAAGCCATAGGACAGCAGATAACAGGCCATGATGGCTTGAAGTTGCCCCGGTGATGCATGGAAGCTAGCCGTTATGTCTGGAAGCGCGGGAACGAAGATGGTCTGAGCCATCTGGCCGCAGGCGACCATCATAACGATTAGGAAAATTAGGGATGAGAAACCCGTTTCCTGACCGTGATTTTTTCCGGTAGAAACAGGTGTTGACTGAGGGCCGGTCATGATGACTCCAAAAGGATAAAACAGGGGTTTGATAAGGAAGCGGCATCATACTGGGTACTGAAACAAATTCAATGGATAACACCCCTTATTATCAGGCATTTATTCTCATCGTTTTCATCAATTTTTCTAAGGTGAAAAGGCTGTAATTATTAGTTTACGTTTTGTATGGTTAAGGTTAACCATGAAATAAGTCGATAACATGGCATTGAGGCGAGCTCATCACCTCAGAGGGGGTAATCTTGCAGGTAGCTGAAAACTATTGTGTGGTGTTCGGCCCGATAGTAAAATAGCGGATGTGCCGATAACGGCTATCAAAAAATTTAATCACAAATGACGAGTTATGAATCTTAAGCAACACGCTATCCACAAGCTTTACCAATACCGTAAGGCGATCTCCACCCGGCCTTATGGAGCCAGGGGCAAGAACCTGATCAGATGTGAGCTGTGTTTACTGGCACAGACATATTGCACCTGTCAGAGTCGCCGCCAACTGGTGTCTGATAATGCATTTTTACTCATCATGTATGATGATGAGGTGCTAAAACCGAGTAATAGTGGTCGCCTCATCGCAGATCTGATCCCCGATACCTATGCCTATATCTGGTCCAGAACCCAGGCAAACCGAAAAATGTTGGCATTGATACAAGATCCTCGTTATCAGCCTTTCGTCATCTTTCCTGGTGAATATGCCTACCCAGATCAAACAGTGGTCAGTGAGCTTAAGCCCACAGGTTTAGATAGCGCTAAGAAACCACTGTTTATTATGCTAGACGGTAGCTGGCGCGAAGCGATTAAGATGTTTCGCAAGAGCCCTTACTTACATGATTTGCCATTGCTCTCTTTTACCCCTGAGACCCTTGCCAAGTACGGTTTGAGAAAGGGCAGCCGGGATTTTCAGCTTGGCACAGCCGAAGTGGCAGTATTGGCATTAGCAGCGTCGGGTGAGAAGGGTAATGCCGAGGCGCTGAGTATCTGGTTTGAGCTGTTTATCGCCGCTTCGATGTTTAGTCGAAGTCGTCAAAGCAATAAAGATCTCAGTCCCCTGAATCAACTCTCAGAAGAGTTTACGCAAATGGTTGACGTAAAACCTTCTCGGTAAGTCTCACTTTATTCAGGTCTGGCTTTTGCCCAGCCTAGACCTGGTTTTATTCGTTTTACCCTCTTTATCTCTTCCATTGTCTTGATCGTACGTAAAATACCGCAACAGTTAAGTCGGTGTTCCACTCAAAAAAAATCAATACTCTCCTGCATTTCAATTACACAGTTTCAACAGCTAAGAAAAAATGCGCTATTTGCGTGTATTTGTTGAGCGTTTATTGGTCAATCCTGTATTAAAGTTAACATTCTCTTGCTGTTACAGTTGTTTAGAACTTACAATTACATTTGATTAACTTAATGAATATTTCTTTATCGGACACATTAGTTGATTGTAAATCGAACAAAAATAGGCATCCGATCATCAAATACAATTTTGGGACATGAATATGGCACAGGTTTTCACACGTTCAGCGCTCACCTTAGCGTTGCTCATAGGCGCTGCAACATTGATAGGTTGTGAGAAGGATGTGCCCCCAATTACCCCGAAATTAGTGGTCGTCGAGCAGGTCACTACGGCCACTGTGCCACTCTATGGAAATTATGTGGGGATCACTCAGGCTTCACTCGATGTAGAGGTGAGAGCGCGTGTTGATGGTTTTGTTGAAGATAAGAGTTTCATCGAAGGCAGCGCGGTGAAAGAAGGTACTGTGCTTTATCGGATCGATAATCGTCCTTATCTCGCCGTCGTGAACCGACTGAACGCCAATGTCGAGTCACAGCAATCTATGCTAGATAAGGCCAGACGTGATGTCGACAGATTAAAACCTCTCTACGAGCAAGATGCGGCCAGTCAGCTGGATTTCGACAATGCCTTGTCAGTCCTATCCCAATCAAGATCGAGTCTGGCTGCGAGCAAGGCCGAATTGGAAGAAGCTAAATTAGAGTTAAGCTATACAGAAATACGCTCACCCATATCAGGGCTGGTCAGTCGCTCAGAAGTCGACATAGGTGCCCTGGTGGGGAGCAGTGGCCAGTCATTGTTGACCCGAGTGAAACGGGTAGACCCTATCTATGTGACATTTAACATGTCGGCGCTGGATTATCTCAATGCCAGGAGACGCATGACCAGCTATAGCGAACAAAAAGAGGCTGAGACCGAAGGTAAAGCGGTCGAAGGCTTTGTGACCATCACCTTGCCCGATAACAGTGAGTATCGTTATCTTGGTGACGTACGTTTTACCGACCCATCGGTCAATCCAGAGACAGGGACATTCCAGGTACGAGCCGAGTTGCCCAATCCAGATAAAGAGCTGCTTCCGGGTCAATATACCAATGTACGTATCAAGCTCAATGAGGTGAGTAACGCCATCGTTATTCCGCAGAAAGCCACTCAAGTCGAGCAAGGCGGAGTCTATGTGATGGTGGTGCTACCCGATCATAAAGTGGAACGCCGTTTTATCGTGATTGAACATCAGGGGAAAATGGGTGTCGTGGTTAAGAGCGGCCTCAAGGCGGGAGAGCTGGTTATTGTCGAAGGCATGCACCGCGTTCGTCACGGACAATTGGCCGAGCCCTTAACCGCGGAGCAATATCTTAAGCAGGAAGACACTAAGCAGAAGGAGCAGGCACTCAAACAGCAGGCACTAGAGCAGGAGCAGAAATAATGGCTCAGTATTTCGTTAATCGTCCTGTCTTTGCCTGTGTTATCTCCATCGTTATCGTGCTGTTGGGCCTGATAGGCATGGTTAATCTGCCTATCGATCAATATCCCTATATTACTCCGCCTCAGGTCAAGGTTTCTGCATCATATCCGGGCGCGACGTCGACGACGGCGGCGGAGTCAGTGGCTACGCCCTTAGAGCAAGAGCTCAATGGCTTGCCTAATATGATCTACATGAGCTCCAAGAGTACTAATTCGGGTAGCGCTAATGTCACCATCACCTTCGATGTGGGCACCAACCCGGATCTCGCCGCGGTGGATGTGCAAAATTCGACCCAACAAGCCAGCGGCAGCTTGCCCATAGATGTACAAACCGAGGGAGTGACGGTATCGAAAGAAGCCTCGGTTGAGTTGCTCAAGCTGGCGTTGACCTCCAGCGATGAGCGCTATGATGAAATTTATCTGAGTAACTATGGCACCATCAACATCGAATCTGCGCTTAAACGCATTCCCGGCGTCGGGCGGGTGCGTAACACTGGCGCACGAAGCTATTCGATGCGAGTCTGGTTAAAGCCTGATACCATGGCGGGCTATGGCCTGACTACGGCGGATGTGATCAGTGCTATCAAGGCGCAGAACAAGGAGTCTCCTGTGGGCACTATCGGTTCTCAGCCCAACAGCGACACGCTCAGTATGACCTTGCCAATTACCGCCTCGGGCCGCATGAGCAGTGTGCCCGAATTTAATGAGATCATCGTTCGTGCCAATAATGACGGCTCCCTCATACGCCTCAGAGACATAGCTCAGATTGAGCTCGGTTCATCCGCTTATACATTGCAGTCTCAGCTCAATGGTGCCAACGCCACCATCTTACAGGTCTATCTGTTACCAGGATCTAATGCCTTAGAGGTGACCAAAAACGTCAAGAAGGAGATGGCTAAGCTAGCTGAAAAGTTTCCTCAAGGCATGAATTGGGAAGTCTTCTTCGATGCATCCGTGTTTATCGAGAATTCCATCGATGAGGTGGTTAAAACATTAGTCGAAGCGCTTATTTTGGTCATCTTAGTCGTGTATCTGTTTCTGCAAAACATTCGCGCCACACTCATCCCTGCCATTGCTGTGCCAGTTTCCCTGATAGGCACAATGGCGGCCATGCTAGTGTTTGGCTTCACCATAAATACCGTGAGTCTGTTAGCCCTGGTGCTAGCTATCGGCATAGTGGTGGATGATGCCATCGTGGTGGTAGAAAATGTCGAGCGCTTGATGAATGAAAATGGCCTCAGTCCGGCCGAGGCTACCCGCACCGCCATGAAAGAGCTATCCGGGGCCCTGGTTGCCACAAGCTTGGTGCTCGCAGCCGTGTTTGTGCCTGTGTCATTCTTGTCTGGGATCACTGGCATCATGTACCGGGAGTTCGCGGTAGCCATCACAGTGGCTGTGCTTATCTCTACTGTGGTAGCCTTGACCCTGTCGCCAGCCTTATGTGCCTTATTGCTCAAACCCGGCGACAAAGCCACATCGGGTTTCTTTAAATGGATAAACGACAGACTCGATACCAGTACCAGTAAGTATGTCGCCTTAGTAGCCCTAACCACTAAGCATGCCAAGAGAAGTTACCTTGTGTTTGCCCTTATGGTGGGCGGTGTGTATTTGATCATGTCTAACTTGCCGTCCAGCTTTATGCCCAATGAAGATCAGGGTAGGTTCTTTATCGACATGACCTTGCCCGATGGCGCGACGGTAAACCGCTCACAAGCCGTGCTTAAAAAAGCCGAAGCTAAGGTATTAGCCAATCCCGCCGTGGCCTACTCATTTACCTTAGCTGGTGAAAACCGCCGCTCGGGTTCAAATCAGGCAAATGGTCAATTTGAAATAATCTTAAAGCCTTGGTCTGAGCGGGTAGAGAAAGATGCCACTGTGCAAAAGGTGATGAAAGAGATCCAAGCTTCGTTGCAGGGAATATTGGAGGCAGAATTTAACAGCTATTTACCCTCCGCCGTGCCGGGACTCGGCAACGGAGCAGGCGTTGAAATGGAGTTGCAGGATACCTCAGGCACTAACTTCAGGGGCCTGATGGAAACAGCCGATGAATTGGTCGAGAAGCTTAAGCTGCAGCCGGAAATTGCCACCGCGGGCTTATCTCTACAGAGCGCCATTCCTCAACTGCATTTGACGGTCGATGAAGCTAAGGCCATGGCCATCGGAGTCAATGTCGCCGATATCTATAGCACCATAAAGACCTTTACCGACTCATCCACGGTGAACGATTTTAACTTGTTCGGCCGTGTCTACCGGGTGAAGGTTCAGGCACAAGAGAGCTATCGTCAGTTTCCCGAGCAGATTAAAGATTACTATGTGCGCTCGGCAACCGGGGCCATGGTGCCTATAGGTGTACTCGCTAAGTATGATTACACGGTGGGACCCGCGGCGGTGACTCACTATAACCTGTTTTCCAGCGCCTCAATTAATGCTACACCTGCGCCGGGTTATGCCTCGGGTGATGTGATTAAGGCCATTGAGCGTGTGGCTGAGCCTTTGCTGCCTAAGGAGTTCAGTTATGAGTGGACCGGAATTACCTATCAAGAAGTGCAATCGGCCAACCAGACCAGTATTGCGGTCACCTTGGCCATGGTATTTGTCTTTTTGTTTCTCGCAGCCCTCTATGAAAGCTGGACTATTCCCATAGCCGTGTTGCTTATTGCGCCTATTGCCATGTTAGGTGCATCACTGGGCACCTTAGTGAGTGGCATGGAGAGTAACCTGTTTTTCCAGGTGGCCTTTATCGCGCTCATAGGGATGGCCGCCAAGAACTCCATCTTGATCGTAGAGTTTGCTAATCAGCTGCACAAACAGGGGAAGAGTAGACTCGATGCCGCTTTGGAAGCGGCCAATATGCGTTTCAGACCCATCTTGATGACCTCTATGGCCTTCATACTCGGTGTGCTGCCGCTGGTACTATCGGTTGGCCCAGGTGCTGTGAGCAGACAAAGTATCTCTATTCCTATTCTTTGCGGCATGATATTTGCGACAACAATAGGCATAGTCATGGTGCCACTGTTCTTCGTCACCACGGCGGGATGGCTTAAATCTAAGGTAAAACCAACAACAGACGCTGAGGACAGCTCAGATACCGGGTCTAATGGATCAGTGGAGGGGTCGAGCCATGTTTAAACACTACCTTGCAGCTAATTCTTTTAAACGACAGGGACTCGCTTGTGCGTTATCGACTGGCATATTGCTGTCAGGCTGTGCCATGGGACCAGATTATCAGCAGCCAGACCTTGAGATCCCCGGGCAATATCATGATGACCTGGCGCAAGCCCCTGGACCGAATATCGGTATGAGTCCTTGGCGTGAGTTTTATCTTGACCCGGACTTACAAGTATTGATTGAGCATGCGCTATCCAAGAACTTAGATCTGGAAACCGTACGTTCACGGCTCATCGCCGCACGCTCAAATATCACTGTAACGGATGCGGCGCTTTACCCTGCGTTGGGAATAAATGCCAATAGTGAGCGCTCTATCGACAGTAGTATCACCAACACTAATCCCAGTCATGAGAACGAATTTGATCTGGCGGGAACTGTTTCCTGGGAGCTGGATATCTGGGGCGCAAACCGGCGACGCAGCGAAGCTGAGTATGCTCACTTTCTCTCGGCGAAAGAGTCACTTAACCTGGCTGTGATCAGTCTCATCAGCGATGTGGCCAGTCGTTACTATGAGTGGCTGGATATCGAGCAAAGATATCAAATTTCATTGAACACAGTAGAGTTACGTAAAAAAGAGCGCAATCTGGCGCGTTTGCGTAAGGAAAACGGCGTTATTTCCGGACTGGAGGTGCGTCAAGCTGAGGTTGAGTATCAAAGTGCGAGAGTCACTCTGCCAGATTTGGACTTTGAGCGGCAGGAGAAAGCGAACCAACTGCGTATATTACTCGGCGAATTTAGTTATCCTTTAGCGGTCAAAACGGAAACTGACATTAAGACTGAAGGGAAATTGTTTCCTGATCAGTTTGCTGTCGGTGTGCCGTCGCAGATGTTATCTCAGCGTCCCGATGTCAAGTCGGCAGAGCAGGCCTTAGTGGCGGCGAATGCCAATGTAGGCGTCGCGAAAGCCGCCTTCTTCCCCTCATTCACCATAATAGGTAGCTATGGCACGGAAACCGATGACTTGAGCAGCATCTTCGACAGTCAAGGGGTGACTTGGTCTCTGCTTGGCGGGATCACCGCGCCAATCTTCAATGCAGGCAGCATATCTGCTCAATACGATATCGCACAAGAGGACTCTAAGCAGGCATTGCTGGCCTATCGCAGCACTGTGCTCAGAGCCTACTTTGAAGTTAATGATGCCATGAACAGCTTCAGACGTTCAGAGCTCGCCATCGAGGCGCAACAAGAGTTGGTTGCGGCATCGACTGAATATAATCGTCTGGCGACGCTCAGGTATCGAAATGGCGTCTCGAGCTCACTGGATCTTATGGATGCTCAGCGGAGCCTGTTTAGTGCTCAGCTCAGCCTAAGTCTGGTAAAGCGTGACAGGTTATTGTCTATGATCACTTTATACAGAGCACTCGGTGGAGGCCTGTTAGCTCAAGAAGAGAAGAGTAAGGAAGGGCAGGCCGTGGTGCAAGACTCCACTAGCAAGATCGCAGTATCACAAGGTGATAACGGCGAAGGTACTGCAGAGGCCGTTCAGGAACTGAACTAAGCATCCCATTAACATAGTGGTTAGAAAAATATCTTATTCCCCATCAGTTTTGCCATATGGTGGGGATTTCCTTATATTAACCCTATAGCTTTGCCCATCCTGACTGACATGAGTCAATTTTATTGGGCAAATAAAGATATTTATGGAGTGGTAGATGGCCTTTATACAGAGATTTAACATACATTCAACCACGATTACCCCCGCGGCTTCGTTAACTGCCTTGATTGTCATCGGGGCATTATCGAGTGTCACGTCTCAAACATTCGATTCTGCAACACAAGCTTCAACACTCGCCACTGCATCGACTCCTAGTCAAGGTGTTCAACTCAGTTTCAATCGATATCAGGCGGGGTTTGCCTGTCGAGAAAATGGTTGGGAGTTCTGCGAGAAATGGGCATATCCTAGGGGCCTGCTGGCTTGATAACTAACGGCACATCTTGTCGCTGTGTAACAGTATTCATATTCCTGCAGTGCTCTCTGTTGGCAATAATATGAATTCTAATATAGAAATGAAACCGAACTGCCAATCGTTTATTTATTCTTTATGTTTGAATAATAATTCACCATTAAAATATGTATATTGTTTTCGCTGCTATGCGACTGGTATTAACTACCGACTATTTTAGTTAGACTCTACACCCCCATAAAATATATTGTCAATCGATGGGGTAATATTAACATCTTGTCTTTACTTATTTTTTTATCTTAATTTATTATCAACCCATAAATAACCCAGCACTAAATAATCCGATGGATTTTCTATTTATGAGTTGGCTACTTATGTCTCACCCGTTTTTCCGAGTTATCCCTTGGATGCTTGTATTGAATAACTTCTCACTTCTGGCGTCGCGTGTACAGTATTCATACAGCTTGTTAATGCTATAAATGTGGTCAATAACAGCATGAAACACTGATAGGCGAAAGTGGTGGAATAAACAGATGAAAATAGCAATGACATTAACGCTAGCGAAGAAAATTTTAAAACTCCCGGAAGGTGCTTCCAATGGTGATCTGCGTAGATGCTACATTAAGGCGGTCAATAAGTATCATCCGGATAAGCAGGGCGGATGTGTAAAAAAGTTTAGAATTGTTAAACAAGCTATGGAATATTTCACTAATGAGTCTGCCTTATTATCTAGTCGACTCGTCATCAACAAAACACTGAATCAACACTCTATAGAGCAATATAAATTGAATATTCGGACATAACGGGAGGGTTTTACATGTTGGACGAAATGTATAAAAATCCTGTAAAAACAGTTTTGTTGGGCTACTTGATATATATCGTTTTAATGATATATATACATTGAATTGGCTTGTAGGCATTTCAGTTCTAAATTCGGATCCAACTTGCCAATGTCCCGGGTATCAAGAATGTTTTAAACTCGTATGTTAGATAATTTAACAATTAATGATGATTTGAAGACCAGGGGAAAAATATGGTTGATGAACAAGTCACAGGACTATATTTTGTCGGAAAACTCCATCGTATGTGGATCATTTACACAGAAACGCATCCAGAACGGATTGATGGCATCAATAAAGATGAATACTTGGACCTTTTAAAAAATATAAGCAAAACCAATGGAACACGATATGAGCTCTACAGCTTACTGCTACACAAGCGATAAAGACAGTCATGTGTTCTCTATCTTTTTAAGAAATACTCGACACCATAATGATCTTTCTCAAGAGCAATTCTGTCTGTATTTAAGGGAGCAGAGCAGTCTCTTTTATAATTTGGATACGATCACTGTGAGCCGCTGGGAGAGAGGGGTCAACATCCCTTCGCTTGCCAAACAGGCTGAAATTGTTGAGCTATATAATCACGAATTAGTCGATATATATGGCAAAGACAATGAGTTTCTTAATGAGTGCACTAAGCTATTGGCGTTACCGATTAACAAGCGTAAATCATCTCATCCTTATTATCGTAACGATGCGTATCTCATCGAAGAGATAGACAATGATCACCCTTGTTTTCACTTGATTTTGGGGATGATTCTCCAATATGAGGGCAACCCTTGCTTGAGTCTCGATGAGATTAACAGCCAGAGAAAGCAACTCGGTAAGCTTAAAATCAGTGTGGCTACCGCCTTTGGCGGTCAGATAATCGGTCATTGTCTCTTTATGGAGACAAGGTCCCATATCATTCTCGAGCTGTTAAACTTCAAGATTAATCTACAGGATATTGCGGAGCTCGACGCTAAGGGCCAAGCCAATGCGGTGTTAGTCTTGTCCTCTGCGGGTGCGACGACCCAGGTTGAGAACAGTTTGATGTCTATTTATATGCACTTCTTTGCCAGTCAGAAACATCTCACTTACCTGAGTTTCAGTGTTTGTGATGATAGCTTCGTTAAAAAACTCAATGGGGCTAAGTTATCACCTTTTAAAGTTAAATCAGTATCTAAGGGCAAAAACAAGGTCGACATAACTTCATTTCTGGTCAGTCGTTCAGAAGTGATGGCAAATCGATTCTTGTTAAAGTTGGCGGTCATTTCTCCTTCGAATCTAAATCAGATAATCGATGTTGGCGTTAAAGGAAAACAAGCAAGATGAACATTTTGATAGTGGATGACCAACGTTTTATTCGGGAATCGATAAAAGCGGATTTCGAAAAGTTGGTCGATGAGCAACCCATGCAATTCTTCGAGGCGGACAGTGGCAATCAAGCGATAGACTTGCTTAAAAATAACGATATGCCCGCTGCTGAGAAATTTGATCTAGTGATTGCAGATCTTAAGATGGATAACGGCGATGGCCTGTCCATTATCAATCATATGGCCACCTGCAGTGACTGCCATGGACTCCCGTTGGCGGTGGTGAGCAGCTCAGATGTCAGGACCTTAGAGTTGATCAGTAATATTACCGAAAGTTTTAACCTGAACTTAGTCGGCGTATTTCAAAAACCTGTCGATATCGGGCACTTGTTTACTTTATTGGCAGCCCTTAAATACAAGGCTCCTAAACAGGAGCCTAAATTAGTCGAGACCATAGATGGCGTTACCAGTAAGGAAATTGGTGCCTTACTCAATCAAGACAACCTGATCTTATGTTACCAACCCAAAGTCGATATCAGCAGTCAGTCGATAGTAGGATTCGAGGCGCTCTCAAGGTTATGTATCCAAGGCGATGGCTTTATCTATCCAGACCGCTTCATTCCTTTGATAAACGAGGCAGGATTGAATTGCCAGTTTTCAAAGTTAGTACTCGATCAGGCAATGACTCAATGGGAATTGTGCCCACAACTGCAGAAATTCTCCCTCTCGGTTAATATCAGTGCAGAAGATCTGCTTTCTGAAACATTCATTAATTACGTTATTAAAAAGAAAAGTGACCAGCCCAATATTCATCTCATCTTGGAGTTAACGGAATCCCAGCAAACCATAGATCAAGATCTGGCAATGAGATCCATTGCTAAGTTGATTATCAACGATATCACCATCTCCTTAGATGATTTCGGTAAAAGTTACTCAACCTTCGACCGCCTCGATAATATTCCATTCGATGAAATTAAGATCGATAAAGATTTTATCTCAGATCTGGACACTAACCCTAAACATCTGGCTATCGTCGAGTCGACGATAGCTTTAGCCAAGAAGCTAAAAGTGAAAGTGGTTGCCGAAGGAGTAGAAACATTGAGTGTGTTGAATTTATTGAAAGGTTTAGGGTGTGAAATAGCCCAAGGCTATTATTTTAGTCCGCCGATAGAAGGCCGTTATGTGACGGCTTGGATAGACAGTTACAGCCAAAAATAGGAAGAGTCTATGGATAGCGGTAATCATTTTATTCATCATAAAATACTTGCATTTTTCAACCACCAGCATGAAGGGAAAAGGTTGTATCTGATTGATATACTGAGTGAAGAGTTAGACAGCTTATTTTCTCAGACCCAGGAATTAGATGCCTCAGAGCTTTCGCAGCTCTCATCATTAGCCCATAAGTTGAAGGGGATCTGTCGCTATTTATTGATCCAAAATGAAGTATTTCTTTTCGATGTAAAGAGCAAACAAGAACTCATGTTTTCAATTTTAATGCTACAAAATGAAATTAAGGTCGTTAAGTGTGAAATCTAGAGCTTCGTCCTTTCTTTGTATCATCATAGGTTTGTTGGCAACCTTACTGGTCAATATATTACTCTTGCATCACTCCTATAAAGAGTTCGAAGATGACTATCAGCAAAAAGCAGATCTCTTGTTTAATTCGACTCATGATATGTTGCTGCAGCATAAGATCATACTCAATGCACTGCGCTCCTTGTTCAATGCCTCCGCTATAGTCACCAAGGAAGAGTTTAATATTTTTTCCGAGGAGCTGTTGAAGATAAAATCAGCCGTTGCATTTACTCTGGACAATGATCACCGGGTTAAATACATATCGGATCCAGAGTTTCAGTCTGAGATATTAGCCGGTAAGGTGCAAGTCGGTCCAGACGGTCAGTTGGAATATCTGATGGAAGGCTTCTCCAGCCTCATAGTGAACATAGATGAGCAGAATATGCCGTTTCTGGTGTATGCCATCTCACATCAAAGGGTGCAGAAAAGATTAGAGCAGCATAAGGGGATCTGTGCTCAGTTGACTCTGGAGGACACATATTTCACTAATGAGTATTGCCATAATGAAGATGCTAATTGGCTGACCTCATTCTTTAAATATCAAGGTTCCGACTCTGTCGACTTGCCAGAATACAATAAGAAATACAGCATCTCAGCCTGGTCTATCGCACCGGCTGGCGAAACATACGAACTCTGTCTGCTGGTGTTATTTATCACGGCCATGGGCATGAGCCTATCTGTACTCCTGTATCTTAAGCTCCGTAACCATATGCGATTCATCCAGTTGACCATAGAAACTAAGTCAAAGTTTGCCTTATTGTCGAGCATAAACCATGAGATCCGTACGCCTATCAATGCGGTCTTAGGCTACAGTCAGATGCTCAAAGACAGTGATTACTGCGATGTATCCGGACGAAACACCTTAGATAAGATCATCTGGTCGGCAAATCTGCTCAATAGCGTCGCAGAAAATACCTTGAACTTTTCAAAAGCCGAAGCTGGGCACCTGAGTTTAGATTATCGGGATGTTAATTTCCTCGATGAACTCAATGCGATAAATGATTACTACAACGCCTTTAGTCAAACCCACGACAAGCGTCTAGTCATGAAGGTACAAGCCGATATGCCGGAATATATCGGCCTGGACAGCACTAAGTTTTTCCAATTGACGACTAACTTTATCAATAACGCCTTTAAATACAGCAGCGGCAAAGAAGTCGTGTTCGATATCAGTTTAAAAACTGTAGCAGGACAAGATTTCGTGCGTGTGGCGGTCAAAGATACTGGTAAAGGCATGTCAGCTGAGTCGATGAAAGCCATTACCCATCCTTTCAATACCGATCCCAATGTCACGCCTACCAGCCAGTCAGGAATTGGAATTGGCCTCTACACCTGCAAGAAGGTGATAGAAGAGGTTGGTGGCCATATACGTATTCGCAGTAGAGAAAATAAAGGCACATTAGTGCTGTTTCGTTTCCCATATCGACAAGCGTCTTCAAAGGTGAACGCTAGTGAGAAACAGGCCTCAAATCATGATGACTCGAGTAAGATTAAGTCTGGAAATATTAGAGATTTACATAAGGTTAGTGATATAAACTCAGGGAGGGAGTCTAACCGAACCCCTATTCCATCGGCTAATCTCAGGCTGAATACAGAAAAGAGAACCACAGGTTTCGCCCATTCAACGCCGGCTAGCCTAGGCTATATCACTAAGGCCAGATATGCCGATGTGTCTCTGCTTCTCGTGGATGATAATCGATTTAACTTGGAGGTTTGTGGCAGCATACTGGAGACCGGAGGATTCAAAGTCAGTGCATTTCAAGATGAAGATGAGGCATTCGATGCGTTTAAGACATCGACGCCTCAAATAGTCGTCATGGATTACAGGCTAACTAAAACTGATGGGATTAGCCTAATCGGGGAGATGCGGCAGCTTCAAACAGGCAACGTTCACTACTTTATCTTATCGGCTAACGACAAGAGTGAAATTGCCAATGCCGATGCTTATCCCGACATTAGCTTCTTGCAAAAGCCGCTGAATCTAGAGGTATTTATGCAGCTGCTGGATCTGAAAGTTAAGCTGGCTTGATTAAGACATTAGGTGGCTATACCAATCGGTATTAGAAAAAGCCCGGCAAAGGGTATGCCGGGCTTGTCTTACGAGCTTCTCACTAAACCGTTAACTTAAGTAAAATCATCGAAGGCTATCTGACTATCATCTACTTTTTTGGATTTCAGCAGGTCTATGGTCGAGCTCATCATGGCGGATGGGCCACACAGATAAAACTCGACCTTATCTAATGATGATTCAAACTCAGTACTCAGATCCTCTGCCAGATGATCCTGTACATATCCTTTCGCCCCATCCCAGCCATTACCCTTGGTCGGTGTTACGCGTGACAGCACGGGAATGTACTTGAAATTAGGGAAAGTGGTCGCAAGTTGCCTGAAAGCGTCTCTGTAAATAAGATCCGCCTGGGTACGTGCACCAAAATAGAAATGTATCGGCCGGGTGCTATTTAATTTTATTAGCTGCTCCTCTATCAAGGATTTCAGCGGTGCCATGCCTGAGCCTGCTCCTATCAGTACCATAGGTGAAGCTGAATCTTTGTTCGTAGATTCTATTGCGAAGAACTCCTCAAATGGACCCACAGCTTCTATGGTTTTGCCTGGAGTCAAGTTACAGATGTAGCTCGAGCCGATACCGGGTTTAACCTTCTCGCTTGGCGACGTCTGAATCTTCACGGTAAACACTAGCTCATCGGTCAGGCCATCGCCATTAGCCAGGGAGTAGTTACGACTACAGGCAAGGTGCTCATAGTCCATGTGTAACACTTCTTGCCAATGGTGTAGCAAGTCTGTGGGTAAATCGACGGGAATAGAGCTACCTTGAGCCGATGGAATGAAGAAGCGCATAAAGGCGCCGGCCTTAAATTCAAGGCGTTCACCGCTGACAGATTTAAAGCGCAGCTCCTTGATGTAAGGGCTGATAAATTCACTGCTTATTAACTGTAACTCGTGGCTTGCCGCTTTAGTCACATCGACTAAGGTTAATTGATTAAGCTCGTCGCTATTATGCTGACAGGCTAAACGATAACCCATATCCAGCTCTTGCTCGGTCAACTGACTCTTATCCGCCGAGGTCATCTTAACCTTAGACATCACCTTTATCTTACATCGGCCACATGTCCCGCCACCGCCACATGTCGAGGGCAGGGCAATATCATGGTTGATCAGGCTATCGAGTAGATTTTCATGACTGGACATAGCCAGCTTGCCCAAGCTCTTCGAGTGTTTGTCGAAAATATTAATCTTCTTGGTTTTAGCGAAACGGCCGCCAAACAGAGAGGCCAAGGTATATTGGCCATTAAACCCTAACTCTATGGTCCAGATAAGGCCGGTAAAGGCGAAAAACAGGGTGAATACGGCGAAAACGATAATTTGAACATTGTTAAAGCTGCGTTCTTCGGCGTAATCCATGAAATGCAGCATAAAGGCGATATCGACGATACGTCTGTCATCGTTGGTATGCGCCGCGAGTCTGCCAGAGCCTGCATCGAGATAGACCCGAGTATTTATCTCATCGTCAAAATCGATACGCCAGAGAATGTTTTGCTCCTTTAGCCTGTCATCAAATGGTGGCCCTTGTTTAACGGCGCCGACTATTTTTCCTGGCCCCTTATATGACGCGATCGCCAGTGCTTTCGCCATAGTCTCATCGACAAACGCCTGTTTACCCGTTAATGCATCTACTAAGGTGTAGTCATTGTTAAAGTATGAATAGAGTGCTTTATCATGGGTGAGCAGGTAGTAAGGTTGTGCGAGTAATGATATTTGTGACAGTGAGACTGAGTTTTTAAAAGTGTGTAATACCTGTTTTGGCTCCACAAGTTGTGTCAAGTCAGCACTGGGCTCGGTGACGCGTACGCGATATTGATTGCCCGAGGCCGCTAAGGGATCCATGACATTAAAATACAAGCCTGTACCTAGCCAAATAAGCAGCTGTAAGCCAACCAGAAGCGATAACCATTTATGAATCTTCTTAATTAATAGCATTAGCTGACCTCCTGATTTAAAGAGGTCTTGCTCTTGTCAGACTTACCGTGTGAGCCCTTGTTAGAACTCTTGTGTAAGTTATTGCCGTCATTGGGTGCAACTGAGTCTTCCTCATCCTCACTGGATTTAAAGACTCTGAAATAAGTTAAGATAAGACCCAATATCGAAGCCGTTAGAGAAAATAGTAAAAACCAGAACAACAACCAGTTGCTGGGATCTTCATCTTCATAATCCATCACATGTAGACTGAACATAAGATCGAAGGTGCGCCAGAACTCATGACGTTTAGTCACCAACTTGCCTGTCTCGGCCGACACATAAATAGAGGGACTGCCAAAGTCATCGAAATTTACCCGCCATGCGGGTAACACCCGGCGGCTGAGCTCGAAAGGTGGGTCTTGAGTGATTAACTCAACTTCTGCTACCTCACCGTCACCAGTGTAATAGTGCTTAGCGGCTTTGACTGCCGTTGTTTGGTCAAGGGGAGATAATAGCAGGCCAGTATGCGCATCGATTAAAAAATCTTGTTCACCTTGCTTGAAGCTGTACACCGTTTTGCCTAGAAATACGCCCATTTCCAGACGCTCAGCGTCCGGATAAGCCTGGACCAGTTCGGCTAAGGGATAGTCGATTTTATCCGGATTGAGCTTAGTCTGATGATTCTCCACTAAGCTGTCGCCGTGAATATAATCAATATCGAAGATCACCATATAGGCCCCAGACACGGACCAAATTACAAACTGCACACCCACAAATAGCATCAACCATCTATGGTATTTACGACTTATTTTCAATAAGTTCATTGTTGTTTTCCCTTGTAGATTTTACCGCACCGGTCATAGCCAGTGCCTTTGTTATTATAATGTCCAAACTAGCCATTAGTTAATAGCCAGACAATGATTAACTATAGCTAGCCATGCTCGAGTTAATCCTTATTTAGTTGTGAGCTACAGAGCTACAGAGCTACAGAGCTACAGAGCTACAGAGCTACAAGTCGTCAAATAATGAAGCTAACGTGATTTAGCCGAGTAACGTGCACCTAAAAGATGCAGCAAACAATGTAAACTAAATGCCTGCTACACGGGCAATAAAAATGTAACAGAGTGAATAGATTGAGTATGATTTATTCGATACCCGTCTCAAGTATGCCGACATGACATATTACTACGTCATCCTGGAACAAGAGTGCCGGAATGATCAACGATTCCGTCTTCCCGGACTCGTTCCGGGATCCAGCTTTGTCTTTAGATTCTAAAGAATAGATTCCGGCCAATGAGAGTGCCGGAATGACAGAAAGGGAGCATGCTGGAAAGATCAACTATTACGTCTTCCCGGACTCGTTCCGGGATCCAGCTTTTGTCTTTAGATTCTAAAGAATAGATTCCGGCCAATGAGAGTGCCGGAATGACATAAAGGGAGCACGCCGGAAAGACAATAAGGAAAGGCCGTTCACTTAGCTCTTCACTCATCGCAGATTTAAACCCTTCTTTGCTCCCCAAGGCGAAGCCGTCATCTCAGCTTCTCCTCGTTCTAGCTTTGCTCAACCATCTCCTTAATCGTCTCTTTGAGCCAACGTAACTTGGGGTTATGGGAATTACGCTTATGCCACATCAAGGTAATGGGGATCTCGATTTGTTTACTCGCTGCTGCACTGATGGGTAAAGGCCTAGTGACCAGGTTGGGACGATATTGCTTAATATAGTCTTGGCAATAGCTTGGCGCTGTAGTGAACATGGTTTGATTGGGCTGCGCCGCCATAAACAAGGACTGCTCGAAGGTCGATAACGACAGGCCTATATTACGACTTAACCCAGTCTCAGCTAAAATCTCATCCAGTGCCCAGGTCTCAGCCTTTTCCCAAAGTATATTGATATGACGGTATTTTAAAAAGGTGTCCATATTCCAGTTTTCATCCAGCGCCGGATGATTTTCTCTGAGATACACCAATGGCAAGTCGGTAAACAGCACTTCATAATCGATAAAGTAGGGCAGTAAGTCGAGTGTTTCTGATGAACGCGGATGACTTTCTCGTCCACATAAACCGATATCGGCCTCACCATTGATAATGGCCGCTAACGAGTCATACTCCCAGTTACGGATTTTTATGTTGGCATCTGGATATTGTTGATTGATACGTTGGGGTAACTCGCCAAGTTGAAGCATATGTAGCGGCGACTCCATCATCAGCTGAAAGCTGACGCCCTTAGGCGTCTCGCTACTGCGTTTGGCAGCGATTTGAGTCGCAACCTGAAACCATTCAGAAAGATCGCCTTCCATACTCAAAGCAAGCGGTGTGGCCTGCAATCCTTGTGGTGTACGCACAAACAAGGGATCGTCAAACCAATCTCTGAGTTTTGCCAGAGATTTACTCACCGCCGATGGTGTCACCGACAGCCTTTTAGCTGTCTTAGTCACGCTGCGCTCGTTTAAGAGTAGCTGCATGGTAAACAGCAGATTTAAATCAAGACGATGCAGGGACTTTGTCATTACTGTTTAGCTCCGAAACCTTGTGAGTTAACTTGTCACTCGATGCTGTGTCACTGGGGACAACAAGCAGCAGTATGATGCTACTTACACTTGCTAGCAGCAACAAGAATATCAACATATTAAGTGCACTCATGCTCAGCCAGCCCATCAGTGTGATATAGGCGGCAGAACAAGCTATCTGGCTAATACCTAACACTGAACTCGCCATGCCCGCTCTCCGGCTATAAGGAGATAGTGCCTGACTCATTGCCGTGCCGAACCCGATCGAGAATCCTGCGCAAATCAAACTTATACCGAGTAAGATCACACTGCTATCTAGCTTAAATTGATAGCCCGCCATTAGCACTACAGCAGATGATATAAATAGGCACTGAGACGCTAACATTATTCTTTGTTGTCCAAAATACGTCAGTAACTTAGGTGCTAAAAATGAGGTTGCCATACTAATCGCCGCTAAGCCTGCCATCGCCGCCGAGTACTCACCGGTCGAATAGCCCATCTGTTCCATCAATAACATAGGAGAGATGTTTACATAGGTCAGGATAACGGTGACGGCCAAAGAGGTCGTAGTCAAACGACTGATAAATAATCGAGAGACTAGCGACTCATTGCTGCTTTTTTGCGTACCTTCATTGTATGGAGCATGATTAAAGCTGTTTTCTGACTGTGTACTTGTATTCGTATGAGACGCCTCAATAAGACGAGGCTTAGTTTCTTTTAATATCAACAAACAAAGCTGAAAGATCAGCATGGCCATAATTGCCATAGAGAAGAAAAGGCTAGACCATTCGAAGCGCATTAAAATCACATGACCTATTACAGGGGCCAAAACAGGCACAATACAGGTAATGCCGTTGATCATGGTCAGTACCTTGGCGCGTTTGTCATCATCTAAGGTATCGCGCAAAATTGCGAAGGTCACCACATAACAAAAGCCTGCGCCAACACCTTGGCCGAATCGTGCAAATAAGAAATATTCGACAGTCACAGAGTTTGCTGCATACCAGGAGGCAATAGCAAACGTTGCAGCGCCCATCAAGGCAACGGGTTTACGTCCGACATGATCCGCGAACCATCCGGCTAGCAACATGGTCGAGGCCATGCCCGCTAAATATATAGAGAAGGCCACGTGCAAGTCAGCCTGTGAGGCATTTAAATCTCGCGCGATATCAGGCAGACCGACTAAATACAGATCTATGCCTAAGGGATATATAAGCACTAAAGCGAAACTACACAAAAGGTATCTAAACATTATCAGTTAAGGTCTTATTTTGATAAACAGGAATGACCGAGAGACTAATGAGTTATGCATTGAAGCGCGAGTTGCCATAACGACAACAGGTATTTCCTATATGGAAATACGTTTTGCTTTGATATGTCATCCCGTTTTTTCTGTTGTTGTCTTCGACCGCCACGGAGGGAGGAAATGTCGATCATGCATTGAGCCGGACTTTTGCTGTTGTTGTCTTCCCGGACTTGTTCCGGGATCCAGCTTTACTCTTGGTGCGAAGAATGGATTCCAGCCTAAAAGAGTGCCGGAAAGACGAGGTGGGTGTAAATGGTCTTCTGACAGCCATGGGTCTGCGATATTCCCGATATCATTCAGACATTCCCCATATCCCTATGGGTCAAAGCGGGAATGTCGATCATGCAGGGAGCAATTATCGACCCGGACTTTCTTGTTCCTGGACCCAGCTTTTTCTTTAGGTGTGAAGAATTGATTCCGGCCAACAAGAGTACCGGAATGACAGTAGTTAAGCGTGCCGGAAAGACGGTAGGGGAAGTACTAAAATTTCCCAGGCCAAAGGTCGTCTTCTTAGCTTCACCAAGCGAAGCGTCCATCTTAGCAGTTCAGGTGAAACCGACATCTCAGCTTTAACAGAGGTCCTAGGCCCTCGTCTCAGCTTCACCGAGCGAAGCGACCATCTTTGCTTTCCAAGGCGAAGCCATCCTTTCGGTCTCTCCAGACCGAAGGTCGTCATTTCAGCTTTCTTCCCTCTCTGCTCTTAACCTTTAAACTTCTTCTTTATCGCCTTCCAGCACTGCGAATAATTTGGCTGGCGGGTCTTACCTTCAAGAGCAAACTTAGTCGGCTGTATGATGTAGCGAGACTCGAACATAAATGCCATGGTGTTTTCATAGCGCTGTGGGGCAAGTTCAGCGTTCGATGCTTTCTCGAATACTTCGGCTTCGGGCCCATGGGGTGACATGCAGTTGTGTAGGCTTGAACCTCCAGGCACGAATCCGTGTTCCTTGGCATCGTACACTCCTTCAATCAAGCCCATAAACTCACTCATCATGTTGCGATGGTAATAAGGCGGTCTGAAGGTGTTCTCGGCAACCATCCAACGCGGCGGGAAGACCACAAAGTCGATATTGGCCACACCTGGCGTACCAGAAGGGGAAGTCAGCACGGTAAAGATTGAAGGATCAGGATGATCGAAGCTCACTGTGTTGATCACATTGAAGCGTGAAAGGTCGTACTTGTAAGGCGCACTATTACCGGTCCAGGCAACTACATCGAAAGGGGAGTGGCCTATGTCACAACGGAACAGGTTACCGCCAAACTTAGTGATTAATTCAAAATCACCTTCTTTATCTTCGAAACAGGCTATTGGATACTCAAAGTCGCGATCGTTGGCATAACCATTGGCACCAACTGGGCCGCGTTCGGCTAATACATAAGGGTGGCCATAGTTTTCACAGATATAGCCGCGAGCCGTGTCGGTGAGTAATTCGACAGAGAACTTAATACCACGTGGGATCACCGCAATCTCACCGGCTTTAATGGCAAGCTTGCCACATTCGGTATGCAAGATAATCTCACCAAGCTCAGGCACAAACAAAAGCTCACCGTCGGCATTACAAAAATAACGGCCTTCCATCGAGCTGTTGGCCACATAGATATGAATGCCAATACCAGCCTGACCGTTAACACTGCCATTAGCCGCCATAGTGACTAAACCATCGATAAAATCGGTTTTGTCAGTCGGTAATTCAACGGGATCCCAACGTAGCATCGTCGGCGGGGTGACGACTTCAGTGATGGGCGCACTGCGAACCAATGCATTGTTTATCGCTTCATATTCACCTTGAACCACAGAAGGGCGAATACGGTAGAACCAGTTACGGCGGTTATCACAGCGAGGCGCAGTAAAGGCGGTGACATTAAACTGCTCGGCATACAGGTCATATTTTATCTTCTGCGGGCTAAACTGACCGATTGGCAGGGCACCTGGCAGGGCTTCGGTCTCAAACTCGTTACCAAAACCTGTCATATATTTTAGTTCAATCGTCATGCTTGCTTGTCCTCTATGGCACCCAAGTTCACACTCAGATGATCTGATTCTTGTATTGTTATTTTGTTCTATCACAATAAAACTACTCTCAAGTGAGACTAGTTTCAATCTTTATGCTATAAATAGTCACGAGATTTACTGTCAACTTTGACTGGGTTTTGTAAATGAAACTGTACAAATTGATAAAGCCAATTGAGATATTGTAGGTTATAAGTCTCTAGTCTAGTGTTACAAAATATATAGATTGCCAGGTTCTGCTTGTGCATGCTCTTAGGTTTAATCAGAAATAGTAAGCGTAATAGTCACCAAGTGCCGTTAAACTGATTTGGCAACAAACTAGTCTCATGTGAGAATTAATCAGTATCCGTACGCCCTAAACTAAGAACTAAATCAAGAACCAAACAAAGAGAAAGCTAATGCCTGAATCACGCGAATCCAGTCTCATGTTAAAAAACTTCCTTCCCTATAGGTTAGTGAACCTGGCTCAAAACGTGAGTGAAAAGTTCGCCGAGGTCTACCAGAGTGAATTTAATCTAACCACACCAGAGTGGAGGATACTGGTCCACCTTGCCGAGCATGATGATCGCAATAATGGAAATGGTAAAAGAGACTTAGTCGATAATAGTGCTAAGAATAATGATACTGCTGAGCGAGTTGAGGCGGCAGACAAAAGTGAGCGAGTAGAAAGAACGGAGAAAAGTGAGACAACCAAGAGAGCTGTGGTAAATGAGATAGTTGAGAAGAATAAAAGTACCGAGCCTACCGGCATTAGCGCCAAAGAGCTCACCATACTGGCATCGATGGATAAGTCCACCGTCTCACGCGCCGTCAAACTTATGTTAGACAAAGGCTACCTGATAAAACAGCTCGATGAAAATGACAAACGCGCCTCAGTATTGGCATTAACGCAGCAGGGTAAAAAGCTGTATCAAACCATTGCCCCAAAAGCTTTAGCCTGGGAAGCTGATTTATTAGATGTGCTCAGCGCGTCCGAATACCGCGACTTGATGCGAATAATAGATAAACTGGATAATAGACTAGCTTAAGTTTGAAGTTCTTTATACCCAGCTTATTGAAGCTTAGAGCTCACTTAAAGCCTGGACAATGGATTCCGGCCAAAAGAATACCGGAATGACGTACATCTCGTCTTCCCGGACTTGTTCCGGGATCCAGCTTTTGTCTTTTGGTTATAAAGAGTGGATTCCGGCCTAAAAGAGTGCCGGAAAGACGAGATTGAAGAACACTGAACTAGTCGATTTTACTGTCATCTGACCTACAGGGATGTAGGAAATGTCGATTTGTGGTGACTATAGGGATATAGGAAGTAGAGTGAAGCATGGATGCTAGAACCGAGAGCAATTATCGACTCGGACTTGCTACCTTTGCTGTCATCCCGGACTCGTTCCGGGATCCAGCTCTTGTCCTTAGATTCAAAGCAATGGATTCCGGTCAACAAGAATGCCGGAATGACAATAGTTAAGCATGCCGGAAAGACGAACTAAAGAGGTTCAGCTCTGAATTTCATCCCATAAGTCATGCCATTCAGGATTCTGGCTTTCAATAAGATTGATTTTCCATTGCCTACACCACTTTTTAAGTTTCTTCTCACGAGTTATCGCTGAATACATAGAATCCGTAAGCTCATAGTAAACTAGTTGGGTAACATGGTATCTATCAGTAAATCCAGTGACGAGATGCTCTCTATGTTCCCAGATACGTTTAATCAGGTCACTAGTGACACCGACATATAAGGTTCCATTCTTTTTGCTGGCTAATATATACACACAAGGCTGCATGCTCTTCGTCCATGAAGTTAATGAAATCTAATTTTAGACTAGTAAGTCACGAGGAGCTGGGATAAAAGCAGACAAGAATAGATTCCGGCCTAAAAGCATGCCGGAATGACGATTGATTAAGCATGCCGGAAAGATGGTCGTTAAGCGTGTTGTAATAACGGTATGCGTGTAGTCGGTCATCTAGGATTTTTCTGGCTTCTGCCCTACATCTCTGTCGTCCCGGACTTGTTCCGGGATCCAGCTTTTGTCTTTTGGTTCTAAGCAATGGATTCCGGCCTAAAAGAGTGCCGGAAAGACGATATGCAAAGACGTCGGAAAGACTGTTGGTTGAGCACACCCTAATGGTCGTCGTAAACACACCGGAATGACAGTAGTTGAAGCCCTGCATAATAGCAGGGCATTTGTCATTCAATTTCTGCCGTAGATGCGGGGGCGGGTGTAGCGGTAGAAGCCATTTTGTTCTTCTTTTGATATGGTGGAGGAATCTTGTTCGAAGTACTTCTCTCTTAGACTGCTGAGCGCGGTCTGTAATGCTTGTTGTTGATTTACGTCAGTAGCCAGTTCAGTTTTTGATTCAAGTTCTAAATCAAGTTGAGGGCCTGTGAGCGTTG
The DNA here is from genome assembly GCF_009377275.1 of Shewanella sp. YLB-07. Classification (NCBI taxonomy): domain Bacteria; kingdom Pseudomonadati; phylum Pseudomonadota; class Gammaproteobacteria; order Alteromonadales; family Shewanellaceae; genus Shewanella; species Shewanella sp. YLB-07. Next base: position 151,972 of record NZ_VOQB01000006.1, read on the forward strand.
CCATCATAGCTTTTCGCTCTGTCATGTAGGCGTAGCCGGTTTGCCAGTTCTCTTCTTTAATTTGGTCTTGATCTGCAAGATAGGCTATTTGATCTTCATCGTATAACAGGTCTCGTCTGATGTTGTCGATTTGCGCTTGTCTGTCTTGTACGTCCATGGCTGCGAGATCGCGCTGTACGCTGCCGAATCTGAAGAAAATGTCGGCTATCATGCCCTTGCTGATGAGTAAGTTTTGTATCTCGCCGCCATAGTTATCTTCCAGGGCACTTTGTAATATCACTAGACGTTCGTTGATCTCGGTATCATCAGCAGCATCGAGTAAGGCAATGGTCTGCTGCATGTTGGCTTCTCGTGCGGCGATGCGATCTAATTCATCGGACCAAATCAACTTGGCATTATTACCAAACAGTTGATTGCGTTTATTCCAGAGTTGACCATTTCTTTCTAAAAAGGGAAGTGTATTGAGCTCTGCCATGCTGTCGAGCAACCAGGCGTTATAGATATCCATGGTGGCGATGGCGCTTAAAATATCGTGTGCCCATGAGGGAAATACTGAAGTGATCACCTCGTTGAAGATGCTTATACCTTCATCATGGTAGTTTTCGATAACATAGGCGCGTACTTCGATTAATGACAGCTGCTTGAGGATACCGGCCATGCCATTAGGGAATTCTTGTTTTAGGTTATCCGACAAGGCTTGTTTAAACTGAAGAAGGTCTTTATTGGCTTCAGGCATAGCTTCATCTGAGTTGCCCACTGGTTTCATGGCCTGTTCTGACTTTGGATCTAAATTGGCATTGTGAGTTATAACACTTGAATTATCGGCTTGCCGTTCTTGCGAGCTCCACATGTATATGGCTACACCTATGAGTGTTAACGCACTTAAGATAAGTAAAAATGTGTTTAGCTTAAATTGCTGAGTGGGTTTATCTATCGGTACTGTCATAAGCTAAATGTCCTATCCATGAAGGTGGCTGAACCGGGTTTATAATCGTACGAACTACTTTGTTAGTTGTCCTTAAAATAGTTCTGTAAATATTCTGAAAAATGTTGTTCGAATTACTCTTAGAATTAGTTGAAAAGTTCGGATGAAAACAGCGCCTTAGGTCCAGTCGACTTTCATCCTAATATTCAGGCGCTTTCTATAGCAGAGGTTCTAACAGAGGCCAGATAAGCGCGGCCATCTTTTGTGAGCCAGATGTGGTTGGATGGATATTGTCGGAGATAACATCACTGGGGACGATAACCGAGCGTGGGTCGATAAAGCTACAATTAGCAGTAGTATTGCTACAAGCCTCAGACAAACGCGTGTTGCCGTAATCAACAGCCTTGATCAGACTAGTGAGGTTACCTGTGGTGTGGTAATAACCCAGGTAGAGCACGTTTGATACGCTCTCGGTTTCCATTTGATTGAGCAAGGTCACCGCGTCAACATACACATCATCAACTAAAGAGATGCAAGAGTTGGTTAAATTTGGACGGTACCATTTAGTCTTACAACGATAGGGGTCGAATATCATGGCCGGAATGAGGATATCGTTGCCTCCACCGTTCATGACGATAGTTTCTATGGTTGAATGATCAGCCTTAGCATCGGCATATTGTGTAATGACAGAGGTAGCCAATGCGCCACCAGCCAGTTCGGCACCACTTTGGGTATAATCTCTGAATGTCTCACCGGCATCTTGCTCCAAAAACATCTGGATCTCACCAGAAAGATCATAGATCGAATCACCTAAGGTAATAATCTCGTTTCTTTCGGCATTCGATACATAAGGATTGCCGCTACAGCCTACAATACTGACCATGAATATTAATCCCGCCGTCAGTTTGGCGAATTGTAGTGTATTTTTTAATACGCTATTACTCTGTCTCTTGTTCATCATTCTTCTCCATTGAATTTATTCTGAACATTCATTAGTTGAATTGTTATCCATTTTTAATTGATAACAATTTCACAACCTAAAGCAGAGATTTAAATCGGTCAAATAGTAAAAATAGAGATTTATCTAATTTATAAAGCCTATTTTCATCTTTTCAAACACAGCAGGTAAAAATAGTTTTTTCAGAAAAACACCAAATTTAAGCAGACAAATTCCTATCTCCATGGCGACTATTAAGCCCTTAAGTCTTTGACTCTTAGTGGGTAGCTTGAATGGAATGTCAGATAGGTAAATTATCGGAAGTAAGTTTTAAGATGTTGTTTTATCATGTAAACTTGATTAAGGAATTAAAAGGTAACAACTAGTTCAGGAAATAATCAGGGTTTAATATATAGATCCAACTCACCCAGTTTAAACGGGTCAATAAAACATTAGTGCTAAGGTTAAGTTATAAAATAATATTTATCAAAATACTGGTCAAACCACCATTAGAGTGATTACTTAAAACAGCGTGTAAACAAAATGTAGTGATTTAAAATAATTTAAAATAATTTAACCACAAACTAAAAAACATTCATTTAGTATGAAAAGCTAATTTTAAGTGGTTATTACCTAAAATAGAAAAAGATCAAAGATCGGAATAGAGTAGGGGGCTCTCATTAGTTATCCCGACCTAGGTACCATTGCCGTATTCTGACGGCTATGAACGTATGTCATCCCAGACTCACCCCGAAAGTCCTCTATTAGTCTTCCTAGACTCGTTCTTTTGCTGTCTTCCCGGACTTGTTCCGGGATCCAGCTTTTGCCTTAACACTCACAAGGCTTTCACCATTCGTTACAAACAGGTAACCTTGCTGTCTATCTCGAATGAATGAGTCGTGAGCTCGGAAAATAGCCAATGGAAACACGTTTAAGCCGGTATTTATTATTCATACTGTTAATGCTAATTATCGGATTAGCCGTTGAAGAGTACGGCAAAGACGGATTGCGTATGACCACTAAAGACAAGGTCATCGAACACTTCTTGGCTAATCGCTATAAAGCTGGGGTTATCTGCCGCGACAAAGGCTGGCAGTTTTGTCAAAACTGGGCAGAGTTACCAAGAAGCCGATTCACACTTGGCAAGACATCTGATAAACCTGATATGGCAACAATATCAAAGAATGGCGCTGGTACGCAGAAGCGAAATATAGAGCATAATGAGACTCTGACAACGTCAAAAAGCACGCCCAATTCAGGATTTAACACTGAACAAGAAGACACTCAATTTACTCAGGGCTACTCATTCGAGCATACAGAACAGAACTCAAACCAAAATCAATTTAAATACAACAATATCCCAGGTTGTGCCACTTCAACCTTGAATGAAGCCGAGCAGGCCCAAAGAAAACAAAACAGAAAGCGTATCTATAGCTGGACCGATGAAAATGGCCAGATGCACTTCACCGATGATGACAGAGAATACGCTCAACACGATATCGCTCTCACTCAATACCAAGAGCCTGAATACTCATTTGAACTCGAAGTTAACTCGACTGGTGGCAAGTTACCTCTGTACTACAAGGACAAGGTTACCGCAGCGATCAAAAAAGTGAGCGACATCTATAAAAGCTATCTTCCACACTCAGGTGTAGCACCCGTTAAAGTCAATCTTACCTTAGCTAAATCCAAAGCGAGTTATAATAATCTACAGGCTAAATACGCCCCTAATCTTGGCCCTAGCCAAGGGTTTTATGTCGCCAGACAAAATATGGCCGTGGTACACCATAAAAATGACCGCCAAGCGCATCAAACTTCGGTTCATGAATCCGTGCACGTGCTCAACGCAGGCTTATTTGGCCCTACACCGCGTTGGTTTAATGAGGGCATGGCTGAATACTTTGAAAGCATAGAGATGTCAGGCTTCTCAGCTAAAATCCCCGTAAGAGACTGGAAGCGAACGCTTACAGGTAAACAGCTTAGTTTAAATGCGCTACTCAACTCCAAACGACAAATCTGGGCCGGAAGCCAGCAAAGCAGTATGTATGCTCAGTCGCATTCGCTTATTCATTTCTTAATGAGCAGTAAGCAGGGCAAGCAGACCATCACAGCGCTATTAGCTCACATGGTACAAACAAGATGTGAGACATCAAATCCTAAAAGCATACTCAGCCAATATCCTGGTGGTTTAAGCCCACTACAAAATGACTGGATAGATTGGATGAATAACCGTCAATATCGTGCACACACGTTTTAGAGCGTAACCAGTCCCAAAAGCTGGGCCATTTATTGCCCGCTGGGCAACTTCTTGCTCAATTCTGGGCCACATATTGCCCAGTACTCACATATTAAAAACAGAAACCTAGATAAACACTGACTTTACCGTTTTGGTGTGATTTTTGCTGTATGCGGAGAGATTTATACCTAACTCCTTAAATGCTGTAAAAGGAAGTCACGCAGAATGTCGATACGTTTAGCCACACTTGATTCATTAATGCTGCACGATGCAGTGCTCATTGAGTCTGATTTATCTAGTCTTAGTGACGGAGATTGGCAAGCCATAACCCCGTCTGGGCATTCATTGGATAAAGTGAAAACCGAACTAGAGCAGGGTGAGCTAGTGGTGCTTACTGACACTCCTAGATCGCCACTGTTTGCCATGGAGCAGGGCAAGCCAACCGCAAACTCTGGATACGGGAATGGGATCAGTGCACAAACCCTGAATCAGTTAACCCGACGATTCGAGTCAAGGGGCAGCAGTACACTGTATAGTTTTGGTAGTGGTCGATCTTCTAGTAACAAAAACGACAATCTGGATCCTGCACCGCCGCTGGATTATGTCGCTGACACATCTAGAGTCAGAGTGGCCGAAAACAAACCTAAACCCGCGTTAATCAGTGACGATTTTGGCAAACCACCACCTAAGCTGGAACTCGAACTCTGTTACGACGACAGCGAAAAAACCTACGCCAGTAACGTGCCCTATAGCGTGATCTTCAGTGACCCAGCTAATACCGTCATTAAGGGCGTTCTTAATGATAAAGGCTGGGCTATGGTCGAAGGCGGACCCAATTATCCAGCTCAGGTGATATTTGGTGATGAAGCAGACAAGGCCGAAGCAGAAAAGGCACTTGAGTCTCAATATAAGCAGTTAGACACAGCACTTAATGACGTCGCTATACAAATTGCACAGCAAACACTCGATGCCAAAGAGGTCGCCAAGAAGAAAAAGCTTTTTGAAGTGACTGAGTCATTTAAAAGCGCAGTAGATAGCAAAATTGCAGAGCTAAACGCCCAGAGTGAAGAGTTTGATAACCTCTCGTACTTAGCGCAGTCATGGGAGCTAGCCAAATCCGCAAAAGAGGGCGCATCTAACGGGTTCACCGAATATCTGCCGGATTTAGGTGATTTCGGTAAGTTGATGGACGCTGCCGATATAGACATCACCATGCTGATCGAAGCCATAAGCACTGGTAACATCAACGACTTAGAAGATAAACTAAAAGAGTGGAATGATAGAGGCGGGCAAGGTTTATCACAAGCCCGTAAAACCATGGAAACGCTCATTCTATTACTCTGCGACCCGACTAGCCGTGAAATGTTAGCCAGTATACCAAAACGTATTCTGGCAGCCCTCCCTGAAGACCAAATCGCAGAGCTAACCGCATATCAAATGACCCAGATGGGGATGGATACCACTGTGGTCGTTGGCGGTACAGCTGTCGGTACTCTCGCAGGAGGTGTTGGTGGGCCCGTTGCAGCGGGAATACTCTTCACCGCGACCACAGCCCGAAAAGGCGGCAAGGCACTCGAAAGCACCATTAATATCGTCGCCGATATTTCTACATCACTGAAAAAAGTCAATAATCAGCATGACATCAAGCCTTATAAGAAAGAAAATACATTACCACTTGCCGCAGAGAATAAACCAAAAAAACCATCAAAAAACTCACAGTTAAAATCTGATACTAGTAGCGGTTTAGTTCAACCTAATAGTTTAAAAGTTAATGTCGATGGGCCATCTACAGAGGTTAAGTTTGGTTCGGAGGGCCAAGTTTATGCGAAATTACCTTCTTCAGATCCAACTAAGTTACGTTGGCAAAGAATGAATGGAACAGATAAATCTAACCGTAACACATATATGGGGGCAACTCCTGGCAAAGAGTCACGTGTTGGATTGGAAGTTCAAAAAAATATGAGAGAAAATGGTACTTTAGTAGGGAATCAAAATAATAGAGAAGTTTTGGGAGAAGATGGTAAATGGCACCCTATAACTAAAACAGATATGGGGCATGTTGAATCTGCCGTTGAATATTGGAATAGAGTCGGAAGATATCAAGGTGCAAAATCCCCTGAGGTCAGGAAATTTATGAACGATCCTTCAAATTATATACTTGAACCTTCTAGCATTAATCGAAGTAACGGGGCATCATTAGGGAAAAAATATCTCCCAGTAGCAAGTGAAGAAGAGAAGCTCAAGTTTTCCTTTGATCTAGATGAAATTGACTAAGGTTTAGCAATCATGCAATTACCAGATGAAATTTTTACTGAAGTAACAAAACTTTGTGCTTCAGCAGATGAACTCGTTAAATTAGAACGACTAGATGAAGCCAAAACTAATTATATAGAGGCATTAAAGCTTTTACCTGCTGATAGGAATGAGTGGGAAGCAGCTACATGGATATATGTATCGATTGGCGATATTCATTTCAAAAAAGAAAGTTTTGATAAATGCTTTAAATGTTTTTTTAATGCTGTGCAGTGCCCTACAGGATTAGGTAACCCTTATATACATTTAAGGCTTGGTCAAATGTATTTTGAAACTGAAAATTTCGATAAAGCAGCTGATGAATTGACCAGAGCATATGTAGGTGGTGGACTTGATATATTACTGGAAGATAATCCAAAGTATTTAGATTTTCTTGAGAGTAGAATTAAAATTTGAAAAAGTTAAAACATATTAAGCCAATTTATCTTTATCCTAAGGCATCAATGTGATGCCTTGATTCTATAAGTTTATACTATCGTAACTCCTCCACTATTGTGCCTATAAGCCGTAAAGCTGACCCAGATACCAACTTGAATTTAGACCTGCATCGATGTAAATAGAAAGGTGTAAGTAAATGAACGAATTTTTTAAAGATTTTTACGGTTTTTCAGGATTTGGTCCCGTTATTAAAGCAGAAAAACCAGCTGTTGAACTGCTTACTGATTTTAAAGATAAACTACCAACTCGAGTATTGGAGTATTGGAGTATTGGCAAGAATATGGCTTCTGTGGATGGGGTGAAGGAATTTTATGGATAGTCAATCCTGCGGATTATACGGATATTTTAGCCGCTTGGCTTAGAGATACTCCTTTTGAAAATAATGATAACTACTATGTAATAGCTCGAAGTGCTTTTGGCGAATTAATTGTTTGGGGAGAAAAGTCAGGGCAAAGTATAAGTATCAACGTAAATTTTGGAATGATTTTCCCAACAGATGATACTGTAAACTTAGAGAAAAGAGGACAAGAACATAGTATAGACCTGTTTTTTTCGTCTAATTCAAAGGATGGATTAGAAGAAGATTTAGATGAAAACCCTCTTTTCGAACGCGCTATGGTAATACTTGGTCCTCTAGAAGCCGATGAGATGTATGGCTTTGTTTCTGCACTTGCCATAGGTGGTGCACCTAAGCTAGAAAACCTTCAGAAAGTGAAAGTCATTGAACATCTAACATTCCTAGCTGATTTAGGCGAGAAGACTGTCATGGCCGATATCGTCGCTCTGTCGAATGCACTACACAAGTAAAACTGGATTCCGGCCAACAGACATGCCGGAAAGACAGAAAGGAAAGACAGAAAGGAAAGACGTAGATATGACAATAACACTAGTCATCTGACCGCATGGGTCTGTGATATTCCCGATATCACTCAATCCCTATGGGTCAGGTAGGAAATGTCTTCCCGGACTTGTTCCGGGATCCAGCTTTTATCTTTAAGCTCTAAACAGTGGGTTCCGGCCTAAAAGCATGCCGGAAAGACAGAAATAAAGGGTCTTAGACTTTCCTCGCCACTCGACACTAGGAACTCGTACCTTCTTAGCTTCCACCTCGCAACTAGTCTTTCTCGTCTCAGCTTTCCTAGGCGAAGCCATCATCTTAGCTTCACCAGCGCAACGCCGTGTTTGCTTCTCCAGACGAAGTCGTCATCTTTGATTTTACCTCACGGCTTTATTGCTCTCTTATTAATAGTCGCTAATTATCTGGCCTTCACCGCACTAGCAGCATAGAATTCGGCCACGACTAATTCAGTTTTAGCATTTATTCTTACCTAGGTATAAACAGGAATGGCAAATGAGTAAGAAGCCGGATAGACAGACAGCCATGTTACTTTTGATTGAGCAGGTAAAGGATGGCTTGCCCCTGTATGAACCCGACACCTTCATCTGCGGTCCGGACGGCAGCTGCGAAGGTTGCCCCAAGAAACTCTTGGAACTGGTCGATACCGAATTGACCTATTGGGAATCGGCCATCGAGCGTGGTGCTATCCCTAATTTCGATGAGATCTCCCGCTTCGGCAAGCTCTGCAAGAATGTGCGCCGGGGTCTAGTGCGCAACAATATCTTGAGTGCCTAACTAAGCATTCCCCATATCCCTATGGATCAGGCAGGAAATGTCATCCCGGACTTGTTCCGGGATCCAGTTTTTTCCTTCAGGCTCTAAACAATGGATTCTGGCCAACAAGCGTACCGGAAAGACAATAGATAGGCTTAATGGGTAAGTGCTGTCTTAGTCGCAGCTCGATACTCGCTACTTCACTTATTCGTCATCTGACCGCCATATGTTATAGGTCAAGTAAATAGAGTATTCACTATTCTTTTCTCTGCGTCACTATGGTAACGTCTTTTGCATAATTGATAGTTATATCAATTGAGTAACTATCAATTATAAAGCATCAATTAAGTAACCAATCAGCGCAGAGGGAATCGCGACCGTGACAACTGAGACCTATGACAGCCTCAACAACAGATTTTATAACACCAATGCCGAAGAACTGGCAGAGCAGTATCTGTCTACGTCTTTCGAAGAGGTTCACGCGTCCTGGTTGCCTCATCTTAGAAGTATTCTCAATCCGTCATCAGTTAAGCCTGCCTTAGCATCCCATAGGTTACCCGAAGCTTCGCTACTCGCTAATAAGCTAAGTGAACAGAATGCTAAGTTGCGTTTCTTAGATATCGGCGCCGGTGTAGGTCGTGATGTTAAGTATCTGGCAGAGCAGACCACAGTAAATCGAGAAGTAGAAGTTTATGCCGTCGAGCCCGCACAAGGCTTGACAGCTTTTGGCCTAAAGCTCACTCAAGGTCTTAATGTTACTTGGCTTGATGATGCGTTACCGGCTTTAGCACTAGTCACAAGTTTAGACACATGTTTCGATCTCATTCTGCTCAGCGCCATCTGGATGCACATTCCAACACAAGAACGAGCCGATTCGATACGAACACTCACTAAATTACTCGCTCCAAATGGAAAACTAGTCATCACGCTTCGTCATGGCCCGTGCAGTGATGAGCGTCAGATGTTTCAAGTGAGCGACAAAGAACTCGAGCAGTTGGCAGAAAGTGTGGGGCTAACCGTTATCGACACTTCAGCAAACGAAACTGATAAGCTAGGAAGGGCGGAAGTCTATTGGCAAACCTTAGTGCTTGCACACGCAAGTGTTTCAACTGCAAGCATGAGGTCCCTGGGTGAATAATGCATTCTTAAAAGACTCACTCTTGAAAGAGGTCGATGCCACAAAGCAGGTCGAGTTTATCGCTTACTTACAGCGCTTACTGGTAGAAGGGGACTTTGTCGCCACCTATAAGTTTGCACTGCTTCATGCTCTGGCTGATATCTGTATCGAAAAGGCTCATTACACACGCCCGAATGCAGGCTCGAATACAGATTCAAATATAAGCTCTAATATAAGCCATGAAGCCGACGGTATCATTACCATAGATGAAATCGTCGAGAAGTTTATCGAACTCTACTGGCAACACTCGCTGCCATTTAGCGCCACAGATGCCGAACCTTTTCTATTGTTACAGAATTCAGGTAAGCAATCGGCATTAATCAATAACCTGAGTGTTTTTCGTAGCCAAGGGGTAAGAAACCTGTCGCAACTTAAAGCCCATAGTGGTTGGAGCAAGTTGTGCAGTGAAACACGTAAGACACTCAAAGAAGGCCCGCTGTGGCGATTACAGCTATTGGCTGGTAACCCGGAGTGCTTTTACTATCCCCATGACAAGAGCAAAAAATACATTCAGTTGAACTCAGGTATCGCATTCTGTTTCAGACGTTTCCATGATTTAGTTGTGTCACTGGCCCGCAGTCACTGGACTCAGAAGGTGTGTGACTTTGCTTCCAATCAAAACGTCATCGGTGGCCAAGGCAATCTGTCTGACTTCCTGTTCGGCAGTGATCGCAAAGCCATTATCCAAGCGAGACCACTATTGCTGCAGATACAGCATGGTAACTGCTTCTATTGTCAGCAACAGCTGAAAGAGCAGGGCGAAGTCGATCACTTCATCCCCTGGGCTCGTTACCCGTCAGATCTCGGCCATAACTTTGTACTGGCACACAGCAAGTGTAATAACGCCAAGCGTGATCACTTAGCCGCAGAGCAACATAAAGATCGCTGGTTCGAGCAAAATATCATTAAGCATGAAAAGATCATCACCTTTGAGCTAAATAGTTATTTTGTCTGTGAGAGTCAGCGCTCTGAAGCCATTGCTACTTGGGCCTACCAGCTAGCAGCGCAGAACAATTCACCGCTGTGGTTAAAGGGAAAAGAATTTAAGGCGTTATTGGTGTAATAGAATAAGTGCAACTGTATAGTGAAGAACTAGAGCCAGAGTAGCCCAGTCTTTAATGTGAATTTTTAATATATGGTTTTGCAAGTATTTCTAACATCACACCTAGATACATTCTGATACTTTTAAGCTTGCTTACTATCCAGATCAAACTAATTCTATTTCAGTAGTTCATTCCTCGTTAATAATACTGCGTTCTAGTGTTAATTATGGCAAAATTCATCTCGATAAAACGTCCGTACCTGTTTGTTATCTACTGAGAAGGACCTTGTTAGGCTATGAGCATCAATAAAGCTAAGTTAACTGAAACAGACATCATCACTAAGTTTATTCTACCTTCCATAAAGCAGGCGGGTTGGGATGATATGACGCAGATCCGCCAAGAGGTGAAGCTGCGTGATGGTGACCAACTAAAGTCTCGTGTTAGTGATACATTAACCTCCTAACTCCAACTCACCTATAACATTGTCAAATAATCGGTTTAATAGCTGGTATTAATTAAAGAAGATAGATATGGAAATATTTGAAAGTTTATTGCGCGGGTTTAATACCGATATTGTTAACAGCGTCATTATCATTTCAATGGCAATTGTATTTTGGGCCGGTCTTTGGTTTACCAAAAAAGCGCAGCGAGTTGAGTTTGTGCAATATGTACCAACGTTATTAACCACTATGGGTATTTTTGGTACGTTTTTAGGTATCGTGCTGGGCCTGCTAGAGTTCAATCAACTGGATATTGAAGCTAGTATTCCTCCATTGTTAGAAGGTTTGAAAACGGCTTTCATTACCAGTTTGGCAGGTATTTTTACATCGTTAGTCTTTAAAACTTTATCGACATTTTCATTCTTAAAACCTAAGCAAGTTGAAGATAGTATTTCGCAAGCAACACCGGAAGCTATTCTTGGTGCAATGCAAGCGCAGGTTGCTGAAACAAAGATTCTAAGAAATGCAATGGTCGGAAACGAAGAGTCTACCTTATTTGGGCAACTAAAAATTCTTCGTGGTGACATTAATGACAACGCCAAATTGTCAGTAAAAAATGCGCAAGAGCAAGCGACGAAACAACAAGAAATCTTTGAAGCGTTTTCTGAGAAGTTGTGGCTTAAGTTGCACGATTTTGCCGATACCTTGTCAAAGTCGGCGACTGAGCAGGTAATTGAAGCACTTAAGCAGGTAATTACAGATTTTAATAACAATTTAACTGAACAGTTCGGTGAAAACTTTAAACAGCTAAATGAAGCCGTCCATAAGCTAGTTGATTGGCAAGAGAACTATAAGCTTCAGCTAGAGCAAATGCAGCAGCAATATGCTCAAGGCGTTGAGGCTATAACGGCAACCGAATCATCGGTAGCGCATATTAGTGAGCAAACCAAAGTGATCCCAGAGTCGATGAATGAGCTAAAAGGGGTAATGGAAGTTAATCAGCATCAACTTGCTGAACTGGAGCGTCATTTAGAAGCGTTCAAGTTGATGCGTGATGAAGCTATTAAAGCAGTGCCTGAGATCAGAGAGCAAGTGCAGAATACCGTTAATGATATTTCGGCCGCTGTAAGCACTGCAAGTGAGCATTACAAATTACTCCTTTCTGAATCTGATGACTACATCAAAGCGCATGTGAAGACATCCAATGAGCTACTTGAAAAGTTTGCCAGTGAAACAGAGAAAGGCATCACTAGTGTCGGCAATCGTTTAATAGATAGCTCAGAGCTTATTAGTAAAAACATTGATACAGCAGCGAACGAATTCACGGATAACACGGCTCGAACTAACCAAAGCTTGCAAACAAGCTCTGATGTCCTGCAATCTCAAACAGAAGTGATAAAGCAACACTTACATGATGCGGTAAGCGATCTAAATAGCACTATGCGAGACATGATTGAAAAGTTAGTTGCAGATGCCAAAGATATGACTTCAACCATGAAAGAGGCAAACCAGAATTTAGTTACTGATACGGAGCAGGTTCGCGATACCGTTATTAAGTCTGCTGAGAAGTTACAGCAAAGATTGAACGAAGTGATTGATGACGCAGCAACTCAACAAATTAATCAGGCTAAACGAACATTCGATGCGATGGAAGAGCAAGTTAAGCAGCAGGTTGGCTTAACAGGTGAGGCGGTCGATTCACAACTAAAACTCATTGATACTGCGATGCAGCAGGAAATAAACAGAGTGATGAATGAGATGGGACAAGCTTTGGCCCAGGTAAGCGGTAAATTTGTTGAAGATTATGTGAAATTGACCAATGCAATGAATGAAATCGTTAATCAGCGAGTAGCTTAATGGATAAGATATTTGGCTCTAGTGCCAATACACAGGATAGTGGTGAACATTGGCTGACAGTTTCAGATTTGATGGCTGGTTTGATGATGGTGTTTCTTTTTATTGCCATTGTTTTCATGATGATCACCCAAAAGGAAAACGACAAGATTAAGGATGTAGCGGTAGCTTATCAGGAAAATCAGGTAGCTATTTTTGAGGCATTAGAGAGCGAGTTTGAAAAAGACCTCACTAAATGGGGAGCTACTATCGATAAGGAAACATTGGCATTTAACTTTCAGTCACCGGATGTTTTATTTGCTAACAACCAAACTAAGTTAAGTGCAGCTTACAAAGATATTTTAGATGTTTTCTTCCCAAGATATATAAATGTGTTAGCGCCTTATCGAGATTCATTAGATGAAATTAGAATTGAAGGACATACGTCTAGTGTCGGGTTACGTGGCTCTACTGAAGCGCAGGCTTATTTTTATAACATGCGGCTGTCACAAGGCCGAACGCGCGCAGTTCTAGAATATGGCTATGCCCTGATGCCTGACGAGGCAGATTGGATTAAGGCTAATATTGCAGCTGTTGGCTTTTCTTCTTCACGATTGATTATGAAAGATGGAATTGAAGATCCTGCAAAGTCGCGGCGTGTATCGTTTAGAGCGATTACCAATGCCGATATTCAAATCAAACGAATATTGGAGGCGCAGTAATGAAGCTCACTGTTGATTTTAGTGCATTATATCGTGCAGTATCACCATTGGGTAAAGTTGTAACGGACTTTTCAATTACTAGCCGTGCTGATGAATTAGAAAGTATTGTGCCCATAGAAATAACGGGGATACTAGGCGAGGATTTTCATCTTTCTGAAATTGATGGTTCTAACGGCATTTTAAATTACGATGGCCATCAAGTAATGCTTTATATACCTGATCAAGGTGATGAAATTCAGTTTATCTTGGAGGATGGTAAGTTAGGCCGTCGAATTCATGTTGCAGAGTGTTCAACATTGGAGTTCATGAGAGAAACGGGACGTTTTAAGCGATATGATGTGATTAATCGTATCGATGGACTATTTCCTGTTTTTGGACGCAACTTTAAGCTAAAGCAAGATATCGAAGGTGAAACTGACTTAGGTGTATGTAAAAACTGCTTGAAAATTCTGAATTATAAGGGGTATGCGACACAGAGTTATACAATGAAAAATCAGGTGTTTAGTGATTTTTCATTTGAACAATTTTTTGAAGTATATAGCTCTTACTTTAAAAGTCTACCACTTAATCGAAAAAAAACATCCAGTAATTATACAGCCGATTGGCCCTCTATTTCAGCTAAATTGAGAAGTGAATTAAATTACACATGCGAGCAATGTGGTGTTGAATTAACGAATGAATCTAAGCTATTACATACCCATCATATTAATGGGGATAAAGCTGATAATGGTCCTGAAAACTTAAGAGTTCTTTGTGCTGACTGTCATAAGAAACAACCGCATCACGGTCATATTCATGTTAGTAATCAAGATGTTCTAAAAATTAATCAATTACGCCGTGAACAGCATAAATTTGATGTTTTTGATTATGATAACATCCGAGAATGCGCTGATACTGCATTAGATGGTTTTCTTCAAAAATGTCAATCTACTAGATTGCCCGGTGCAGAGTTAGGTATTGTTATCAACGATAACGGCAATATGATAGCTATAGATCTCTGCTGGCCAAGGCGTAAAGTTGCCGTATTAATAAACATAGATAATACAAGGGCATTAAAGGACTATGGATGGACAGTGTTTACCGCCTTTGATGCTTTAAATAACTTTGAAGATTTTCAGGTTAAAGTTAGATAGGGATATATAGTAAAAGAATGGCTAATTTGATGAATGCACCCGAATACGGCATTAATGCGCCAAACAGTGATTGCATGATATAAGCGCATATAACACTAAGGACAGAATTGTGGCTGCATATTTATTAAGTTGGAACCCGAAAAATTTCTCAAATGGTGGAGATGGCTCCAAAGAAGGCACCTTAAAATACGTCATTGGTCAGGTTATTCGTTGGTCATGCCATAGTAAAAAGCCTAAAATCGGTGATACAGTTTATTTAATAAAGGTTGGCGGAGAACCAAGAGGCATCATTGCTGAGGGTATTGTTACCAGAGAAAGCTTCGAAGATAGTGATTGGAATGATTCTCATAAAACACGTAATTATATTGAATTTAAGCTGAAGGACTTTAGACCAGACTGTACGTCGGGTTTGCTACCAATGATGCTTTTATCTTCTGCTTGTACAGGGCAGAAATGGAGTCCACAAACATCTGGTATCGAAATTGCGCTGCAGTATGTGGAGCAATTGAGTGACTTGTGGACGAAGGGCAGAAATACCCATAGCCTGCTACAGTTTCTTACTTGGGAGTATGAGACTAATTTTAAGAAAACAGGTTGGTACGAACAATATATAGCTACATGCCAGCGATCAGTAGAAATAAAAAGAAAAAACCATGTTACAGACGAAGATGTCAAAGTGTTGTGGTATGACGCTAGTAATGGAGTGGCAAGTGTCGGACAAGGCTTTATGTATAAAAAGGAGTTTAATTCTAACATAAACTTCTTAAAGAAATGGACGCTAGAAATTATCAAGCATCCAACTACAGAAACTTATAAGCAAGTATTAAAAGATTGGAAATTAGAAGGCGATTTTAATCGAACTCTTTGGACCGTCATCAATAGAGCCTTTGCCGCAGCTGACCCAGTTAATGTTACAAGTATTGTAGGTCAGTCATATCTCAATGACATATTTAAATGCTTAAAAAACCAATACCAATTACCCATGAAACCTTCAAAAAATTGGTTAATAGACAATTCGAACTTACTTTCTATTATTTATCCTTTTATAAATCAAGATTGGGATATACATATCCGCAATATTTTGCTGTGGCGAATTTACGAACGAATTAGTAATGGCGTCGCTCAAAAAGATGTCAGCTCAAGTGTTCGAGAAGAGGAGTCTAAATATATGGCAGCAACAATCCAAGCCCAAAATATCATCTTCTATGGGCCTCCAGGAACAGGAAAAACCTATAAGTTACAGGGTTTATTAAAAAAATCCTATATTTCAGTGGGAGCTGTAATTGAATCGTTATTGTGGCTAAACCAGCAAGTTGAGAAGTTGAGCTGGTTTGAAATTGTTTTACTTTCGATACTTGATTTAGGCAGCGAAAATAGTGTTGCACATATCATCAAGCACAAGTTCTTCCAAGCTAAATTACATGTAAATGGGAGAGAGTCTAATTTTGCACAAACTGCTTGGGCAGCTCTACAAACTCATACCATAACTGATTCTGTAACAGTTAAATATAATAAACGGATTGAGCCGCTCATATTTGATAAAACACAAACCAGCCAATGGTTTATTGTAGATGCTAAAGATGAACAGCTAGCTGAATATCAGTCTCTGCTAACGCTGCTCAAGAGTGGGCCAACACAGGCTGAATCTGTTAAGCGCTATGAGTTTGTGACTTTTCATCAATCTTATGGTTACGAAGAGTTTGTAGAAGGATTAAGGCCGGAAACTAATGACAATGGTGATATTAGTTACTCAGTAAAGCCTGGGGTATTTAAACGCATTTGCAAACTTGCCCAAGCAGATCCTAAAAATTCCTATGCTATCGTTATTGATGAGATAAATCGCGGTAACATAAGCAAGATATTTGGTGAGTTGATCAGCTTAATTGAGGTTGATAAACGTAAAGGCACCGAAAATGAATTGGTTGTCACGTTACCTTATTCTGGGGAGTTATTTTGTGTACCAGCCAATCTAGATATCATAGGCTCGATGAATACTGCCGATAGGTCACTAACCCATATTGATGTCGCACTGCGTCGCCGTTTTAAGTTTGAAGAGCTGCGAACCGACTATAGCCTTTTATCAACTGATATCGAAGGTGTGAACATACGTCGCATGTTATTTTCTATCAATCAGCGCATTGAGTTATTGTTGGACAGGGAACACATCATTGGTCATGCACTGCTGATGAAAGTTGATTCGTTAGATGAACTTTTCATTCAATTTAAAACTGCAATTCTTCCACTTCTTGAAGAGTACTTCTTCGAAGACTGGGAAAAAATTTCTCAAGTATTCAGTCATAATGGCTTCATCCAAGAACAGAAAGATGCCCGTAGCATTTGGCTGGATGCCAAAGATGAATATGCGGCTAAATCTTACTGTGTCAATCTTGAAATATTACTGACTGGCGAGGCATATAAGAAGATATATGCCGATATTGATGATGCCGCCTTTGCTTTGTGTGACAACGCAGGATAGTAAAGATGGCAACATGGTCAGTCTACGAGTTTGCTCGGTTATATCGGGATAAAGTCACAGTATTTAAAGCTGGTAGTTTGCATCTTTCTAGCGAACATTTTGATGCGTTAAAACGATTGATGTTGTGCACTGATTCTGATCACAACCAAATATTTCGTTATGGTTTTGAGAAAAGAGAGGAAGTGCTTGTCTGTCAGAACTATGTTGGCGTGATATGTTTACCTAACGGAGATCAATTGGAGATTTTACCTAAGATCTCTAGAGCATCTGTTGCCACAGAACATCATGATCAAGAGCTGGCATCTATTCGCCACTCCCTGATAAAGATGCTTAAGGCTACGCGGCATATTCCAAGTAAGCTCGCTAATAACGCTTCACTTGATTTAACTCGAATGCCGTTACTAGATGTGTTTATCATGCTTTTTCTTGAAGAAGTGGCTAGCTTGATTAAACGCGGTGTAGCCAGAAGTTATCAAACTACTGAAGACAACTTGCCTTTTTTGAAGGGTAAGTTACTTGTGTCCCAGCAGATCAAACACAATTCTGTTTTAAAGCATAGACACTACTTAATTTTTAATGATTTTTCGGCAAACCGTCCCGAAAATCGATTAATTCGCTCAGCATTACTATGGGCGCTTAAGCGTGTTACCGACAATACAAAGCAATTATGTCGAGAGTATCTGTTTCATTTAAACGATATACCTGAATCGAAGAACATCAGGCAAGATATGAAGTCTTGGCAACGGGGACGCCACGTATGGCATTATGAGTCAATACGGCCTTGGATTGAGATGATCTTTAATGAACATAGTCCGACTTCGATCGCTGGTGAAAGCCAGATGTTGTCGATGCTTTTTCCGATGGAGAAAGTATTCGAAGATTATGTCGCGTTAAAGCTTAAGCAACAGCTGCCTGACAGTGAGGTTAAATCTCAAGTAAGACAGGAGTATCTGTTGAGTCATAAGACACTTACTCGTGAAACAGAAAGTATGCTTTTCCAGCTTAAACCCGATCTATACATTACCACACAGGGTCAGGTGATTATTGGTGATACCAAGTGGAAGGTGATAGACCAAAGCCTGCCAAGTGAGAAGTATGGTATTAAAGAAGCCGATATTTACCAAATGCTTGCCTATAACCAGACCTATCAAAAATCTCAGCGAAATTCTGAAATTTGGTTGATTTACCCAAAAACCAATCGATTTAGCATGCCTATACCAGACTTTAAATTTGATAATGGCTCAGTGATAAAAATCCTCCCTTTTGATATAGAAACGGGTAAGTTAATTTTTAGTTCTGATGTGGTTTCTACCCAGTAAAGCTAAGGAGATCTCGAATGACGAGTGGTGAACATGGTAGTTATGGATCCATTGCATTAAAAGCAATGTCGAAAATACAAGATGGTTTCGATCCCGTGTCTGCATGGGAGTTTTCCGCTAGGGAGCACTTTTCCCCGAAACAAGTCGATTCAATTAAAAAGGGCTGCCCTAAATCAACATTTCTAGGCTTATGTGAGTATGGAAAAGTTAAAGGAGTTGATCCTAGTGCTTATACTCGCTCAAAGATTAATAAGCAACATGCGAAAGATGCTTATGATTTACTCAAACTAAAGCCGCATTTGGATAAGAATGCACTTTGGCTTCTAGTTGCTGGTAATAAGACACATAACCACCAAATGGATGTGCTGTTTGCTCTTTATGAATCAGGGGCTCTTTGTGAGTAATTTATATTTTAAATCAGTATAGGAAAAATATGACAGAATTATTGAAAGGGATTTTATCACTGCTAGTGTTGCTTTCTGGTATGGGTGTTGTTTTATTCGCCATGTTTGTAGCGCTAAAAAAACGGGATTTAACCGTTAAACTACCTATTGATAGAGATAAGTTGGCTAGAATGCCTGGTTTTGGTCTTCAAAACCAGATTTTAGATCATCAGTTTAATCTACTTAGTGGTCTGTTCATGGCAACATTGGTTATGTGTTTGCCATTTGCGATTAAAGGAGTGCAAGGCTATCTCACTATAGGATCTTTACCTTGGGTTTATGCAATATTACCTGTACTGGCTCTACCATATTTTGGCTTTAAGACTTATCGGAATATGTCTAAACTGACTAAGTTACGACTGGGTCATACGGCGGAGTTGGCCACTGCATCAGAGCTAATGCGTTTACAGGGTTTAGGCTATCAAGTGTTTCATGATATTCAGGCCGATGGTTTTAACATCGATCACTTGGTTGTTGGCCCCAATGGCGTTTTTGCTATAGAGACTAAAGGCAGGCATAAGCGTTTTCGTGATAAGAAGTATGAAGCTGCAGATAAACAGAAGGCTTATGAACTGCTTTTTAAAGACGGCAAACTTCAGTTTCCTTCCTGGGTTGAAACTTCCCCAATCAGCCAAGCAGATAGACAAGCAAAATGGGTGAGTGAATGGTTAACCAAAGCTGTTGGCCAATCTACACTAGCACTGCCTGTTTTAGTTTTCCCAGGTTGGTACGTTACAACTCAAACAAAACCACCTTTTCCGATTATTAATCATAAGCAATTGGTCGGTACCATTCCGAAATTAAACCGAGTTACTTATAACCAAGAACAGATCAATGCTATTGCTTATCAAGTCGCTCAGCGATGTGTCCAAGGAAGTTAAGTTTTACAGCTAATGGGCTAGTAGATGCAAGTCAGGGAAACTAAGAATGGATCCCGGAACCTCTTGTCTTTCCGGCACTCTCGTTGGCCGGAATCCATTCTTTGAACTTAAAGACAAAAGCTGGATCCCGGAACGGGTCCGGGAAGACGAGATGGATTCTGGGAAGACAAAATCGATAAGCATGATTAATGCAGAGGAAGTAGTAGATCGATAAGTGCTCTGAGCATAAGAGGAGGCTCGATTACATCTACACCTAGCGCGTCTTTCCGGCATGCTTGTTGGCCGGAATCTACTCTTTGTGTAAGAAGCTAAGAATGGATCCCGGAACGAGTCTGGGAAGACAGAAGCAGGATTCCGGAACGAGAAAGCCGGGGGTGATAATTGCTCTCAGCAGAAGAGAAGGCTCTATTACATCTATATCTAGCTCGTCTTTCCGGCACTCTTGTTGGCCGGAATCCACTCTTTGTGTAAGAAGCTAAGAATGGATCCCGGAACAAGTCCGGGAAGACCATAAGGGAAGCGGGGGAATGACATATCCCCGTCATTCCGGCACGGGTTCGGAAAGACAGAAGCAGGGTTCCGGGAAGACGAGGCGGTCAGATGACAGCTTCAATTGGGACAGCAGCGAAGTTGAGCTGCTTTACTTCGCTTTTAGCATATTTAATCCCGTCGATACGAGCTGATAAAATATCTCTCGCATAACCTCGCTTATTTATTCGTGGGATCGCACATTAATTTTCAGCTGATTTTTTGGATGTAACAAGATATGCCCTTGCTGCGTATCTTCAGTCAAGGGTTGTAGCTCAGCACTAAATATACCTGTTCGCTCAACAACGTCTATAACACTATTGATCTTATTCGATTCCAAAAATAACGACACTGGGGCTATTTGCTCACCAGCCTGATTAAATCCATGCGTGACATTTTCTTCTAGCATGTAAATGAATTTTGGCACGCTTTTATTATTTTCATTAACCAACCGATTGCCTAAACCCTGTTCACAACGCAAGGTTTTAAGTAGATCAAACAACTTATGCACATCAGTAGATCTTTTATCTCGGCCTTGATACACCTTTCGAACTTTTAAAAGCTTAGTTTCCAGATCCCCCTTGGCACTTCGGCCAATAGTAAGCAGACTTCTCAGTTCATTTTTGATCTGCCGATAATGGTTGTCTTTAAGCTTCGGCTTTAAATAACGTACCAAGATCTCATTGCGCTTAGGCATTGGGATTAATCGGGAAGTTTCTTCGACGGAAAAGTACAGATGCAAGAGTGCGTTATCGACGAGATTGCTCACTAAAGAGTTGAAGGCTATATTGTTCAAAAAAATACCTAAAGCAGTCAGATTAGAAATCAGGCTGAAGTTTATCATTTTGAGCCAGATGCAAAACTATCCACTAGAACATCTTGCTATAAATTAAAAAATCGAATTCACTTATAATATCGCTGACGCAAAAATCGGTTTTCTTGCTAGCAGAAATAGACTTAATACCTGAAATTTCTAAACTCTTTACACAATGCGCATGATGTAAAGAGTATAAATTCTGATCCATTGAATCTCACGGAAATATTGTAAACTATGATGAGTTTTTCAGTGCGGCATATTTATCTTTAACTTGTTTTATCACCCTTTGACAGTTTAGAAACGGTTCTATAGCGCATGGGGTATGTCACTTCAAAGTGATGATGACGGTTGCGAGAAGTGAGTGGTACCAGTTAATGATAGGCTTGTGCCAGTAACTGAATGACAGAAATAGAAAGAGGCGATTAGCTTCATGGCTAATCCCGAGTTCAGGTTATATTAATATAGAATGGAGAAAATATGATAAAGATCACCGTTATCGGTGTCGGTTCCTTAGGCGGATTCGTTACCGCCAAGTTGATAGAGGCTGGCTATCCTGTTCAGCTTATGGTCAGTGCCAATAGCCGCTTACTCGAGTTATCTCAGTTACATGTCATCGGCAAAGAGCCTTTTCAGGTTCCTTATCAGAATATCATCAGTAATAGTCAGCATATTTCCGGTGATATCATTTTTATTACCATAAAAGCGGTATCAAACCCGCTGTTGTTTGCTAGCCTAAGTCATCTAAAGAACAAAAAATTGATCTTGCTACAAAACGGGATTGGGGAAGAAGAGCAGCTTGCTGAAGCGATAGATGACAGCAACAAGGTCTTGGGGGCCATCAGTCATATTAAGGTGACAATGCATGCTGATAATAAAATTGAGGTACAAAATGATCAACTTGATTTTATTTACGCCGATCTTAATGGCACTGAGTCTGATCCAAGCCTAGAAACGGTGATCCGTGAGGTTTTCCCTCAGGTAGAACACAGGCCTGATATTTATCAAGTCAGGTTTCCTAAATTGATGGTAAACGCAGCTTGCAATGCCCCTTCGGTGATTTATAACCTGAGTATGTATGAACTTACGCAGGCGTCCATAGCGAAAGAGATGATACATTTGTTGGCTAAAGAAGTCCGCCAAGTGGCCAAAGTTTATGGCGTTTACTTAGAGAAAAAAAACATGGACGATATTCTCGACATGTTAGCTTGTGAAGATTATCGGCCGGCCTATTTTAGTATGAAGCTGGACTATGACGGTAAACGTCCCATGGAAATTGAGGCCGTCTACACTAATTTACTTCACATGGCTAAGATAAGGAATATAGCCACACCCGAACTTGTTAGGGTGACTCATATCTTACAAACACAATTTCTTCATGAGTAGGCGGTTGTTACAAATAATGTAATATAGATAAGTTCGCCAAAATCTTTAGTGATTTAATGCGTGATCAACTTTAATTGGTATCTTTTAGATGAGGCAACGCATTTTTATTTAGTGTAATTATTAAATGAGGCTATACGAACCGAACAAGCTAGTTGAGGCTCAACAGTTTTTTCATTGATCAGTGGATGAAGTACTGAGAGACTTAGTGCTATCTTGAGTCTTAATAAATTGCCGAGCTTGCTCTAAATAAACATTAAATAGCCCCTCTGATTTCATCTGTTGGAAAGTCTCTGCGAGTTTACTGGCCATTTTTTCGTGTCGGTGATGCAAGTAACCATATATTTTACCTTCTTCTAAGATTGCAACAAGATGAATGTTTTTATCAATAAATTCAGGTGTGACTAATAGTTCATTGACAATAAGAGAAACGCCAATATAGATGTCAATTCTACCACGTTGTAAAAGCCTTAATGAGTTAATAGGGTTGGATGAATCTGTGAGATTATTTTGGGGAACACGCTGAGTAAGTCTCTGTTGAGCAAGGGCTATACCACGATAATATTCAACTTTATATTGGCCTGCTTTGATGTCGTCCCATGATTGTATCTTTATTGAAGGATTGACTACAAAAGCACTTAAATTACTATTGAAAAGTGGTTCCTCGATGCGAATTAAGTTGGGGTGTTTTTTGGCATACCATTCACCTCTTCCCATTTCACCGTCTATTTTTCCAGAGTCGGCCGTATTACTTGCTCTGAGCGCAGGTAGCACAATATAGGAGCCGTTAATATTAAGACGGCTAAAAGCCTCGTTATAAATCAATACTCCCCATTTCCCGTAGAGGTTAGTGTTAGGGTCGGTTATTAGAGCAAGTGTGATCTGCTGTTTATCAGCAGTTTGCACTATAAAACTGAAGCAGGAGAGTATAATAATGAAAGTTATGCGCAGGAGTTGTAAGTGCATCTTAATATACTCAAAGCTCGCAAGGATAAGATAGATTGAGTATAGGATAATTATATCGATGCGATTGCTGCTTATTCCATAGGGATCCCTTTTTCTCGAAAGTTATTCACCTGTCGTTTATTACGGGCCCAACGGAAGACACCTCGAAAATTGGGTATATTCAGTACTTTGTTTAAGAAGCTAAGAATGGATCCCGGAACCTCCCATCTTTCCGGTACTCTCGTTGGCCGGAACCTATTCTTTGAACTTAAAAGACAAAAGCTGGATCCCGGAACGAGTCCGGGAAGACCATAAAAAGAAGGAGTGATGACGTCTACACCTACCTCGTCATTGGGGTAAGCTTACTTACTGTCTTTCCGGCATTCTTGCTGGCCGGAATCTACTCTTTGCTTGAGAAGCTGACAATAGATCCCGGAACAAGTCCGGGATGACAGACATTTCCGCCCTCCGTGGCGGTCGATGACGGAAGCAGGATTCCGGGAAGACGAAATAGACAGACGACAGCTTCAATTGGGACTGCATAATAAGACAACATCAACGCAGGCTTAGATGTCCAGGCGGTGGTGTTTGCCAATGGTTGTTTGAAAGCGCGTAAAGACCCCAGCCTCTTTGGCGAAGTGGTTCCACCTTGAAACAGAGTCGACCACTTGCTCTATCACGGAAGCGGCTTCTTTTTGGAATAACTTGCCGATGATCATCAGATCATTGATATCAAAGTCATCACGCTTGCCATTAAGCGTTAGCTGGCTCTGACTGACCCAATACGAATCTGGTCTGTACGAATAAGCGATGTCAAACGCGGGTGCTATGCTCCAATCATTCTCGTGGTTGAGCATAAAGCCAAAGTTTTTGGTATGGTCATCGTTATTGCGACTCACGATGTTAAACACCATCCGTCTGAACATTTGCACGGCTTGAGGCCGAGGCAGACCCAACTGTCGCATCAACGAAAAAAGCTGTTCGTAGCTATAGCCTCCCGGTATTTTGTAATCTGCATGTGCCATTGCACAGAGGGATTGATAGTGGAATTTCTTATTATGATCACGGTCAAATCGCTTGGTCATGAAATGCGCGCGATCACCGTCATGCAATAATTCACACGGCTGCATCTCAATTCCGGCATCGAGCGCCATCAGGTAATAAGCGTATTCCATTCTCCCATATCCTTTGGGATCCCCGAAAGTTTCTTTACTAGACTGGGACTCACTCACGCCATCGAATTTCAACAACCAATGCTCAAAACCTTGGGGCAGGGCAACTTGGCCACTCCTGATCTCCGTTCTGTTTTGGTTGATGCCGATGACGGCTTTAGCGCGAGCGCCGCCCGCTGAAGTGCCGACTTGCATCATTTCAGTTAGTGCGGCTTCCTTGTCCTGATCGAATGCAAGCTCGATACCTGCCCGTTGATCCAGCACGGTTTGCGCCATCTCCATTAATGATTGGATCTCTAACGGTGTTGATAGTTTACCCTTGTCAGAGCCATAACCGGGGGCGTACTCTAAGGCCCCCATGCCTCGATTACCTGTGTAGAGCAGACGGTCCAACGCCGTAAAATTTTCTTTTGTACGACCTTGTCGCGCCAACCAAGCATCAATCACAGCGTTACCAAAATCATCCGGTAATGTATCAGCAAATGCACCAGGAAGTCCTTTGTAAGTCTCTGTATTAAGCCGTGGAAAGGAATAGATCTTATCGCTTAAAGGTAAGTGAATAGGGGATATTTCGATCCCCTTATTGAGCCAACCATCAGCGTATTGAAAAGAGCATATGCCCTTATCGATAGAGAGTGCGCCAACAAGTTCACCGGCAATGTTAACTCGCGCAACGGTAGGACTCTTGTTTACCATTTATCTTCTTCCTTAATGACACTGTGTCGGGTTAAGTGTGTCTTGGTCACGTCAGTAGAGGCACTGCGGCTTGATGCTGAAGCCCTTTTACGCTTTTTTCCCTGTTGCTTAAGTAACGCCATCGGGCTATATGTTTTTTCTGGGATGAACTCATCAACAAGCTGAAGTTGTTTTAACGCACGAAGTACCGCGATCACCCATTGGAATTTGCCATTGCCATTGATCAGGTTCCTATAGGTTTTTCGGGTGATCCCCACCTCTTCAGCGAGTTGCTCTTGGCTGATGTTTGCTTCAAGGCGCATCTGTTCAATTCGCGAACCAAGCTCTTGGGCGATACCTTCGTCGGTCATCGCATAAATATTGTTAATGGGCATAAAAGTAACCTTTAATGACTATTATGGCTTTATAGGGTAATTATATACTCATTAATTTGAACTGCCTAGGGTTACCATTAATGGATACTTTTTTACCCATTAATGGTAAATATAAGGTTTAAGGGTAAATAAATACCCACTACCAGCGATATGTTCAAGAAAGTTAAGTTTTACTGCTAATGGGCTAGCACATGCAAGCCTGAGAAGCTAAGAATGGATCCCGGAACAAGTTTTAAACCTATCTCGTCATTCCGGTGTGCTTACATTCTGTCTTTCCGGCATTCTTGTTGGCCGGAATCCAGCGTTTTGGACTTAAAGGCGAGAGCTGGATCCCGGAACGAGTCCGGGAAGACCATAAGGGAAGTGGGGCGATGACATATCCCCGTCTTTCCGGCACTCTTGTTGGCCGGAATCTACTCTTTGTTTGAGAAGCGAAGAATGGATCCCGGAACAAGAAAGCCCGGGTCGATAATTGCTCCTGCATAATCGACATTTCCGCCATTCCTGGCGGTCGAAGACAGAAGTAGGATCCAAGAACAAGAAAGTCTGGGCCGATAACTGCTTAACATATAGATTGGGATATCACTTTTAATGGTTTATGTTAAAGTGCGATTTCTGGCTATATAGTCAGTTACTCACTATTTACCAATTGGTTATCAATGGTCAGTCTGCATCTACCAACGACTAAACAGTTACTTATCAATTCTTAAGAAGGTTTTGTGGATAAACTTAATATTGTCATCGAATTTTTTTCAACCTATAAGCTTTTGTTTACCGTCATCATCATTGTGTGTATTTCGTTTCTTAAGCGGTTGGTGGTGTCTAAAATTCGTGGTGACTTGCCCTTTGTCACCGAAGGTCAACGTAAGTGGATGTCGCGTACCAAAAATGGCACTTTCATCCTCATTATTATGGTCTTGTTTCTGCTGTGGCAAACCGAAATTAATAAATTTGCGCTGTCAGTTACGGCGATTGCCATTGCCTTTGTGGTGGCATCGAAAGAGATCATCTTGTGTTTTACAGGTTCAATTCAGCGAGCAAGTTCGCGTTCGTTTGTGATTGGTGATTGGATTGAAGTGGGTAAGTTGTGTGGTGAGGTGATTGAGCACAACTTGATGGCGACGGTCATTCAAGAGATCGACATACTTCACGGCCAATATAATTACACGGGTAAAACGGTCACTTTTCCAAATAGTATGTTTTTCAGTTACGCGGTTAAAAACCACAATTTTATGAAGCGCTATGTTTATCATAGTTTTAATATAACGATTGTTGATTTCGTGAATCTGTACCCGCTATTTCCTGAGCTGATTGAACAAATTGAAGCGCATTGTGAAGATTTTCACGATGTGGCGATTCGATATAATAGTATTATTGAGAGACATGCTGGTGTCGATTTGCCAGGACCCGAGCCGCACATTCAAATTCATAGCGGACCTGCTGGTGAGCAGATGGTGCATATTACGATTTTTTGCCCAACAGAACGCGCAGCCCATTTAGAGCAGTTGATCAGAGAAGACTTTATGCTTGTGTACCATGAAACATTTTCTAAAAAAGCTTCAGAATAATTTATAGGTCTGATACAGCAAAAAGTCACTGGATTACATCTATATCTAGCTCGTCTTTCCGGCACTCTTGTTGGCCGGAATCCTTTCTTTGAACTTACAGACAAAGGCTGGATACCGGAACGAGTCCGGCATGACAGCCAAAGAAGAGTAAATAGTGTTATCTTTACATTCTGTCTTTCCGGCACTCTTGTTGGCCGGAATCCATTCTTTAAACTTAAAGACAAAAGCTGGATCCCGGAACGAGTCCGGCATGACAGCCAAAGAAGAGTAAATAGTGTCATCTTTACATTCTGTCTTTCCGGCACTCTTGTTGGCCGGAATCCATTCTTTGAACTTACAGACAAAGGCTGGATACCGGAACGAGTCCGGCATGACGAGATGGAGTCCGGTATGACAGAAGCAGGGGCCAAGAAGGCGAGATAGTCAGATGACAGCTTCAATTGGAATAACAGCTAACTTGAGCTGCTTACTTCGGCTATTTATTTCGACTATTTATTTCGGCTGTTTACTTCGACTGCTTATTTCAGCTGCTACTTGCTTTGAGCATATCGAGTGCCACGGCTTCTGCAATTTTAATCCCGTCGATACCAGCAGATAAAATACCTCCCGCATAACCTGCGCCTTCGCCGGCTGGGTATAGTCCTTTGGTATTGATGCTCTGATAATCCGCATTACGTTTAATTTGAACCGGTGACGAAGTACGTGTTTCTACGCCGGTGAGCATGGCATCATCTTGGGCAAAATCAGGGATCTTTTTATTGAACGCGGGCAATGCTTCGCGGATCGCTTCAATGGCAAAATCAGGCAGGCTAGTGCTGAGGTCTGTCATGGTCACTTCTGGCTTATATGATGGTTCAACGTCACCGTATGGTTTGGCTTCAACCCCTTTCAAGAAATCACCCACTCGTTGCGCTGGGGCTTGGTAAGTGCTGCCGCCTAAGATATAAGCATTACGTTCTAGCTTGCGCTGTAGGGCGATACCTTGCAGTGGATCGTTATCGAAATCACTTGGTGAAATACCCACCACAATGGCGCTGTTGGCATTACGCTCGCTACGTGAATATTGGCTCATACCATTAGTGACCACGGCTTCGGTCTCTGATGTGGCTGCCACGACAACACCGCCTGGGCACATACAGAAGCTATATACCGAACGACCACTCTTGCAGTGGTGCACCAATTTGTAATCGGCAGCACCTAAAATCGGATGACCCGCATTGCTACCAAAGCGCGCTTGGTCAATCAGTTGTTGTTTGTGTTCAATGCGAAAACCTACTGAGAAAGACTGGGCTTCAAGGTAAACGCCTTTATCATGCAACATCTGTACTGTGTCACGTGCACTGTGTCCAATCGCCAAGGTCACATGCTTGGAATTGATGACTTCGCCACTCTTGAGCGTCACACCTGTCACTTGGTTGTCGACAATATTGATCTCTTCAACCCGGGTTTCAAAACGAATGTCACCGCCAAGCTCGATGATCTTGCTGCGCATACGTTCAACCATAGTGACCAGCTTGAACGTGCCGATATGAGGCTTGCTGACATAGATAATTTCAGCAGGTGCACCAGCGGCTACGAATTCTTGTTTCACTTTTAAGCCGAGGAAATTAGGATCTTTCACTTGGCTGTATAATTTTCCGTCAGAAAATGTCCCGGCACCGCCTTCACCAAACTGCACATTTGATTCAGTATTTAATTCACCCGTACGCCAGAAACGGAAGGTATCTTTTGCGCGTTCATGTACAGATTTACCACGCTCTAAAATGATAGGTTTGAAACCCATTTGAGCCAGAATTAAGCCAGCAAAAAGACCACATGGACCCATACCAATAACAACGGGACGTTCTTCTAAATCCGCAGGCGCTTGAGCGACATACTTATAACTGGTGTCTGGTGACTTTCTCACGAGTTGATCATCTTCAAAGCGCGTTAACACTTGGTCTTCATCAAGATTATCAAACGTCAAATCTAGCGTGTAAATCAAGGTGATTTTATTACGCTTACGAGCATCATAACCCCGTTTAAAGATATGGATGTCGACAAGCTGTTCTGTCGTGATAGACAGTTTATTAAGCACAAAATTGCGCAATGCATCATCGTCATGATCTAACGGTAATTTGACTTCGTTTAGACGTATCATCGGGTGGTTACCTAACAGGGGATATGGTTCATAATCTATGGCGCGCAGTTTACGTGATCTAGGCTAAAAATGAAATTAAAAAGGCAGCGACTATCAGTCAGATGCACTCTCTAAAGCTTATGAAGGGCAAGGGATTCTCGTCATTCCTAAATTCTTACCTACTGTCATTCCGGCACTCTTGTTGGCCGGAATCCTTGCTTTTGAATCGAGACCTGAAGCTGAGAATGGATCCCGGAACGAGTCCGGGAAGACGGCATAAAAAGAAGCTAGGTTGTCGATTACTCCAGACTTAATCGACATTTCCGTCTTGACCCATATGGATATGGGGAATGTCTGAATGATATCGGGAGTATCACAGACCCATGTAGGTCAGAGACATATATGTAGAGCTAAGTCGACAATTGCTCAGAGCGTAAAAAGAGGAGTCGATGACGTCTACACCTACTTCGTCTTTCCGGCATGCTTGTTGGCCGGAATCCATTGTTTAGAACCTAAAGACAAAACTGGATCCTGAAACGAGTCCGGGATGACAGAATAATAGATAATTCCAGCATGCTTACCTACTTCGTCTTTCCTGCATGCTTGTTGACCGGAATCCATGTTTTAGAATCAAGATCAAAAGCTGGATACCGGAACAAGTCCGGCATGACTAAGCGGCGAAGAGTGGCTGGTGACCGTGAGAGAGTGGCAGTCAGAAGCCTGCAAGGGAAGTAGGGTGATTATTTAATCTCCCTTTGATTTCATTGCTTTGCTGGCTTTATTTCTGCTATTTGTTACCAGCACTTTGTCTAATACTGTTACTAGAGCTCTTTCAAGGGCTCTTTCTAGAGAGGTCTCTACTGTCTGTACTATTGCCACATGCGTTTAGTTGCTAATATGCTCCGGTATTTTGCATTTCTGAGGTTGTAGATGGAGCTTAGGCGACATGAGGTTAAATTTGGTTTTCTGCAGGGGCTGTTTTTTGGTAGAACGGCGAGCTTGTGTGAGCAAGGCTTAACCATTGACGGTAAATTATTCACTTACCCCAGCATTGAACAACCAGTTGAGGTGAGGGCGGGCTGGTTTACTCAGACTTTGGTGTGGGGTAGCAATAAGTTTACCTTTTTCAGGCTTATCCCGAGTAAATCTCTGTTCAAATTAGCAAAATACAACAGACTTGTGTTTTGTAAGCCTGCTTTACTGGCAGCATATGATGACTTACTGGTCGATATTGCCAGGTTCGATAAAGACTTTGGCCTGCATCAACGTTATTTACGCCATTCAGATAGAACTCGTTTGCACCAAGGTTACCGTGGGAGCTTGGCTTCGTTTAAACAAACCACGCATTTCAAAAAATTAGGTTTCGATGTCACCAAGCTCAATTGCCGACTGGCTAAGTTTATCAAGCAGCCGCAGCAGTTTACGGCTAAATACAATCAATGGTGGCAGGGTAAGCAGTTAGAGTCTTATCAGACTCTGTTTGATTCTTTAGAAAATCATCCGTTAACACCACTGCAGCGCCAAGCCTGTGTTATCGATGAAAACAACACCTTAGTTATTGCCGGTGCGGGTACAGGTAAAACTAGCACCATGGCGGCTAAAGCTGCGTATCTGGTTAAACAAGGTTTAGCTAAGCCCAATGAAATTTTGATGTTGGCTTATGGCAAAGATGCCATGGTCGAACTCAAGGAGCGGGTTTACGCTATTTCTGGCCTAAACTCGGTAAAAGTGAGTACTTTTCATGGTTTAGGTAAAGAGATTATTCAATCTTACTTAGACGACTCTACTCAAGTTTCGGTGCTTGCCAGTGATACGAAAAAGTTTACTCAATTTGTCGATCAGCAGATCGATGCCATTGTCGCAGACTCTAAAATGGCCGATCCTGTTGCCGATTATTTTGGTCGTTATCTGTATCCCCAAGTCAATGAGCTGGACTTTCAAACCCAGGGCCAATATCGCTCATACCTTAAAAATAATGAGATAAGGGCGCTTTCTGGTGACTTGGTGAAGAGCTTTCAAGAGCTCACTATCTGTAATTACCTATTTACTCACGGCATACAATTTCAGTATGAACCTAAGTATCAGCCTGAAAATGGAACTTCAGTGAGTGAGCCGGGAAAGAGTGTATATCAACCTGACTTTTATATTCCGGCACTCGATGCTTATCTGGAGCATTTCGGCATCGATAAGCAAGGCAATACCCGGCCTGATATCGATAAAATAGCTTATAACCTTAGCCGCGAATGGAAAATTGAGACCCATAAACGCCATAACACCTGTTTATTGCAGACTTTTAGTTGGCAAGCCGACTTGGGCGAGCTAGAGCAGCATTTAGAGGCCCTGTTATGTGAGCGCTGTGAGCTGATAGGCCTTGCACAAAACCAGTTGTTTAAACCTATATCGCCTGAAGCGGTGTTTGCTCAGGTAAAGGCCTTGGGCGTTTACCGCAATGTCAGTCGGCTAATGTCGAGTTTTCTGTCACTTTTTAAAGCCTCGAGCTTGTCTTTAGCCGATCTTGAGCTGATTAAGGTCACGCCAGCTAGTGATAATAATGATAAGGGGGATAAAAAAAGTACTCTATATAATCAAGTCAGGTGGAAGGCCTTTCTGCACCTGTTTAGATGGGTGATAACCAAGTATGAGGCGCACCTTAGCTCGCTTAAGACCTTAGATTTTTCAGATATGATCAGTCAAGGCATTGAGATGACGCAAGCCAGTGACTTTCATCAGAAGACGGACGGTAGGTTTCGTTTTAAATACATCATGGTCGATGAGTTCCAGGACATTTCGGCAGAGCGCGCTAAGTTGGTGACTCAGTTACGGGATTCAAGCCCAAGTTGTGCGCTATTTTGTGTGGGCGATGATTGGCAGGCGATTTATCGCTTTACCGGCAGCGACCTTACGTTAACCACCGAATTTAAGCGGGTGTTTGGCGAGACTCGAGTTGTCACCTTAGACAAGACCTTTAGATTTAACGATAGGATTGAGAAGGTCGCATCAAGCTTTATTCAGGCTAACCCGGCACAGCTTAAGAAAACCCTGACCACCCACACCGTCAGTGACAACCCGGAAGTCTGTTTATTGATTAACTCAAAAGAGACAGGGTTAGCGCAAGCTTTCAATAGCATTGTTGAAGCTATTGGTTCTAATGCAGACTCTACAAGTGTGATGGTGATCAGTCGTTTCAAATCTTCATTGAAGGATTTAAGTGTCTGGCAGAAGCGTTATTCACCGCTGCAGATCTCTGGTTTTTCGGCCCATGGTTCAAAAGGTAAGCAGGCCGACTTTGTTATTGTGCTTGATGTGAATGATGACAAGTACGGTTTTCCAAGCAAGATAGCTAGCGATCCTATTTTAGAAGCTCTGCTGCCAAAACTAGATACTTATGCTTATACCGAAGAGCGACGCTTGTTTTATGTCGCCTTGTCGCGTGCTAAGAAGACGGTATTTGTTCAAGCGGAGCTTGGTAAAGAGTCTGTTTTTGTCAAAGAACTGCTTAAATTTGAAGCCGATGTTCGCTGTTATCTCAGCGATCTTGCGCCTGTGTATATCGAGTCTTTATCTTGCCCCGAATGTAAGGAAGGAAAACTTATTCCCATAGAAGGGCGCTACGGTCTTTATTACACTTGCTCATTAGGCAAACATTATTGTGACACTAAGCTAGACGCGTGTACATCCTGTAAAAGCGCCCCCATGATACGTAATGAAACCCACCATATTTGCGCATCGGTACAATGTGACCATCAGCTACAAGTTTGCCCTGAGTGCATTTCAGGCAAGCTTATCAAGCGCACCAACAGTAAAAGTGGTAAAGAATTTTTAGCTTGTAGCCTGCATCGCATGAAAGATGCGAACAGCTGTCAATATACGGAAAGTTTGCAAGCTTGAAGAGCTAAGGTGGGAAAGCTGGCTGGTAATTGCTCCTTGCATAACCGGCATTTCAGCCTTGACCCATAGGGATATGGGGAATGTCTAATGATATCGGGAATATCACTGACCCCTGGCGGTCAGATTACGCTGCGCTGGAGGGGCTAAGACGATACTCACTACGTAATTGTAGTGCAAAGACAGAACTTCACTTACTTCGTCATTCCGGCATGCTTACCACTGTCATTCTGGCATGCTTATCTACTGTCTTTCCGGCACTCTCGTTGGCCGGAATCCACTTCCTAGAATCGACATCGAAGCTAAGAATGGATCCCGGAACGAGTCCGGGATGACAAAATAAAAAAAGCTAGGCCGTCGACTACTCCAGACTCAATCGACATTTCCATCGTTCATTATGACCTGAGATAACAAGAGTAGGGAGACGATAACCTCTCCCTACTCTTTCCGGCATGTTTACTTACTGTCTTTCCGGCACTCTTGTTGGCCGGAATCCAGCTTTTAAACCAAGTTCAGAACCTAATCCCGGAATGATTAGACTGCGCTTTATTGCTCTTTCGACAAGCGGTCTTTTAAGTGCTCGATGAGTAAGCTTGTTCGCTTGGGGAGGTGCTTTCTCTTTGGGTAGAGGATATACAGAGGGAGCATACCTGTGGTTGCCCACTCAGGTAGTAATCTTATTATCGAGCTTCTCTCATTCTCTGTCAGCTTATCAAGAGCAAAGTCTGCGAGCATGGCTATACCTGATTCGGCTAACATGGCTTCGACCATAGATGGCAACATATTCGTTTTAAAGTTACCTGTGAGTTTGGCATCATAGATTTCATTGGTTTTTGCATGCACAAACTGCCAGTTATCAAGATTCAGTATTTCACTCTTATAGATGATGTGATTGTAGGTGGTTAATTCTCTCGGATGGTGAATATTGCCATGAGCCTTGATGTAATTTTCGTGAGCGTACGGGGCACAGACTATAGGTTTTAGCTTATGTCCTACATAGCCTTCAGCTGGTGTGTCGGTTAAGTATACCGCTAGATCGACACCTGCTTCTATCAAGTCTATTGGCTGCTCAGTAAATAAAATTTCCAGCTCTATCTGTGGATGCTGTTTACTAAACTCCGCAACAATGGCCGAGAGTCTGCTAGCCCCGAATGAGGCTGAGGCCGAGATCTTAATTTTACCTCTAGTCGATTCGCTATCACATATTTTGCTTTCAATCTCTTCGGCGTGATCCATTAGGGCTTTGGCGTTTCTGTAGAACTCTTGCCCGTCTGCGGTAACAACAAACTGGCGTGTAGTCCTGTGGATCAATTGCTTATTTACTCGTGTCTCTAGTTTAACCAACTGGCGACTCACATGAGCTGTCGAGCAATCTAAGCGTTTAGCAGTCGCAGCAATGCTGCGTTCTTCACATAGATGAATGTAGAGGGGGAGGTAACTTAGCCAGTTTATTTCCATATGGTAATTCTGATTATCCATTTACTCACTTCTGGTAATAATAGTAATTCGTTAGACTCTTTACAATAAAAACGTTTACTGCGGATGCATTTGAGACTGTGTGCTCCTCAGTAAGCCGTTTCATATGAAATAGGAAACTGAAAAGCGGAAATGGTCATGAATGAATTTGCAAGCTGGTTAGAGTCTCGAGCACTTAAAGAGCAGATCGTTAACCCAAATATTGAGGTGGGTGAGCACAGTTACTATTCAGGATTTTATCACGGTAAATCTTTCGAAGATCTTGCTGTACGTTACCTGCTTGGTGATGGTTCTACTAAGGATATTTGGGAAGCTGGAGTATATGGTGAAGTCGATAAACTCATCATTGGCAAGTTCTGCTCAATCGCTTCAGGTGCGTGCTTTATGTTGGCGGGGAATCAAGGCCATCGACTAGATTGGATCTCTACCTTTCCATTTGCAACAGACACATTTGGTGATGGGGTTAAGAGTGGCTTTGAGCGTGCAGGAAATACAGTCATAGGTAACGATGTATGGATAGGCAGCGAAGCCATGATAATGCCAGGCGTACATATCGGTGACGGCGCAGTGATAGGTGCCCGCGCGGTGATCACAAAGGATGTCGCGCCCTATAGTCTTGTTGTTGCCAACAATAGAGTGATAAAGAAGCGCTTCAGTGAGCAGGCTATTGCCCAGTTACTCGAGATGAAGTGGTGGGATTGGCCCATGGATAAACTACAAGCTGCTATGCCTATTCTGTGTAGCGGAAATATTGAGGGTTTTATAAGGCTAAAATGATGCTCATTTCATGAGCCGGGAAAGCGAAGAAGTTGGGTAGAACTGAGATGACGCTGCGCTGTAGAAGCAGAGAAAATCACATTGGTAAGCTAACGCTGGAACTGCAAAGCCGGTAATAGTTCCATGCATAACCGGCATTTCCGCAGTGGCCCATAGGGATATGGGGAATGTCTGAATGATATCGGGAATATTACTGACCTATGGCGGTCAGTAATATATATGTAGACGAGTGTCCTTGATAGCTCCGAGCAAAAATAGAGGTGTCTGGCATCTACACCATCTTCGTCTTTTCCGGCATGCTTGTTGGCCGGAACCCAGCTTTTGAATCAACTTAAGAGCTAAAAATGGATCCCGGAACGAGTCCGGGTCGATAAGTGCTCCTTGCTTTATCGACATTTCCGCCATCCCTGGCGGTCAGTGACACATCATTTTACTCTTCATGATTAGAGTAAAGATTACTGTGACAATACTCTATGCAAAGGCTTTAATTATCGTCTAATCCTTTTTAGGACACGTCGGTAGATGAAGTAAGCCCCAAATGCGACGATGATGAAGGGGACGACAGTGACTGCAACGTTGAACATTAGCTTAGTCACTGGAATGATGATGAAAGTTGCCATGATTAATATGGCTAAGGTGACTAATGCGATAAGGGTAATTTGATTCATGTGTTTCCTGATTTGGTGCTTTTATTTTTTGCTATTTGTTGCCAGTTCTCTAGGACTGAAAGCTTAATCGGCCAAGCCAAAGAACGAAACAACGCCTAACGACTTGATATTATTATCGCAGGCTTATCTTATTCATCCCTTAATTGAGTTTAAAAAATGATAGTAGGCTGTAGAAGCTAAGAGGACATTGAATCGGTAGAGGAAAGCGGGCACCTCAACCTCGTCTTTCCGGCATGCTTGTTGGCCGGAATCCATGTTTTTAAAACCAAAAGTTGCTGATTTTCTTTATCGCGGTTTGAGGCGATAAATAGATCCACTGTCAGTGGCGATGAGTAAGTAGCCCTGATCATCTTCGATAATCTGACGTATACGTTGTTTAAGTTCAGTCAGCAGTCGCTGCTCTGAGCTGGCGCGATCGCCATCGAGCACCACACGATTTAAGTGAGTCAGTTTCAATGCACCACTGAATAAATCACCACGCCAGGCGCTGAAGGCGCGTCCGGAGTAAAGCAGTAAACTCGAGGGTGCGATCGATGGGGTATAGACTTTTATTGGCGGTTCCATCCCGGCCTTGAATGTGGCTTCACCGACACTAAATGGCCCCCAATACTCCTTGCCAAATGACACCACAGGCCAGCCATAATTTCCTCCAGCCTTAATCAGGTTAATTTCATCGCCCCCCCTGGGTCCGTGTTCTATCGCCCACAAGCGCTGGTTTTTAGCATCAAAAGCCAGTCCTTGCGGATTACGATGGCCGTAACTGTAGATTGCGCCCAAAGCATTATCATCAGTTACGAAGGGATTATCTTGAGGCACTGTGCCATCGAGATTTAGCCGTAAAATGCTGCCTGCGTGGGTGGTCAAATCCTGGCCGTTGGGACGATGACCACGGTCACCGACCGAGAAAAACACATGCCCCTTGTCATCGAAGGCCATGCGTGAGCCAAAGTGGCGGTTGGTGGTGGTTGCCGATTGGGTTACGAGCAGATCTTGCCATTGAATTAAGCTCTGACCCTGGAGTTGAGCACGCGCCAGCGTGGTTCGGCCCTGACCGGCGACAGGTTTTGCATAGGTAAAATATAGCCATTGCTGCTTGCTGTCAGTATTAGAGTCAGTGGGGCCAAGCTGGATATCGAACAAGCCGCCTTGTCCCTTGGCGTAAACCTGTGGCACGCCCTTAATATTGTGGCGCTGCCCGGTGGTAAGGTCCAACTGTATTAATTGACCGCCGCGCTCGGTGACCAAGAGTGTATTGGGCCCTATTAAGACCATGCCCCAGGGGATGCCTAGACCTTCTGCGACCTGCTCCAGCACATAGTCTGTGGAACTTGCTTGGCACTCGATGCCAATTAGCGCAGCAATGAAGGTCAAAATTAAGGATAAATGTTTCATCGTCTAGCCTCGCGCCGGGGTTTAGAGAGCTTGCTTATTGCTATCTATAACGCAGGTTTGAGCGAAAAACAAATCGACTAGGGCCAAAACCTTTTGCTAGTAAGTTCTTTCGTTTGGGTGGTTGGACCGCTGAGACAGTAGTTATACCAGAGTGATGTTTGTTGGGCGGTAAAAGATAAGTTCGGATCGATAAAGGCTCTCCGGCTTTAGCAATAACACTTTTGTTAAAAAGTCAGTTCGACGCAGTTAGGGCTAAAACGATGCTCACATGTGAGCTAGGGGAGCTAAGAGGTGCGGGAAAACGGAGACGACATTGCATTGGTAGAATTGAGATGTCACGTGCCTCGTCTTTATGGCATGCTTACCACTGTCATTCCGGCACTCTTGTTGGCCGGAATCTACTTCTTTAGAATTTAAAGATAATAGCTGGATCCCGGAACAAGTCCGGGATGACAGTCAAAGAAAGGGAAAGGTGACGTCTACATTTATCCGTCAGAAGATAATTACCAGTAATTATCTGAGGATCATCTGCTCACGCTCTGGGCCGACTGATACCATTTTTATTGGTACACCCATCAAGGCTTCGATGCGAAGCACATAGGCTTGTGCGGCTTGGGGTAGGCTTGCGAATGTGCGGCAACCTGTGATGTCTTCACTCCAACCTTGCATATCTTCGTAAATAGGCGTGAGGGCTGCGGTTTGGGGCCAGATTGGGTTTTGTGTATGCTCTCCGGCGTACGATACACAGATTTTCAGATCTTTCATGCCAGTTAGGCAGTCAATCTTAGTCAGTGCGATTTCGGTAGCGGCTTGTAGCTCGACACCATTACGGGTTGCGACGGCATCAAAATATCCCATGTCACGAGGACGCCCGGTTACTGCGCCGTATTCATTGGATGCTTCACGGAAGTTATCTTGCTCTTCCATTGCGGTCACTAATGTACCAGTGCCCACAGATGAGCTGAATGATTTAGCCACGGCTATGATTCGCTCCGGGCGTAGCGCCGGTAATCCACTGCCAATACCTGCATAAGCTGCGGTTACGTTTGAAGAGGTTGTCCAAGGGTATTCGCCATAAACCAAGTCGCGGCCTGCACCCAATTGCGCTTCAAACAACAAGTTAGCCTTGTTGCTTTGCATGACTTTTAGCGGCTCAGTCACGTTGCAGATAAATTCACGCCAAGGCGCCGTGACTTCTAATAACCATGCGGTCATCTCTTCAGCGCTTTGGCTGAAATCACAGCTTGGGTATAGGGCTTTTAATTGTGGCATTTTCCAATCGAGCATAAATTGAATACGCTCAAGGAGTACTTCAGGCTGCATTAACCAGCCGACAAGAATGCCTTTTTTCATGACTCGGTCACCATAGGCGGGTGCGATACCTTGACGAGTTGAGCCGTAAGCTGCATCGCCTAAACGCTCCTCTTCCAGAGTATCTTCGAGTGCGTGTAGAGGCAGACATAAGGTGGCGCGATCTGAGATGTGTAACTTGACACTCACGCCAGCCGCTTTCACTTCTGCAATTTCTTCGCTTAATGCCGCAGGGCTGATAACCATGCCTGGGCCGAGTACCGCAAAACAATCTGGATTGAATATGCCACTGGGGAGCTGGTGTAATTTGAAGGTGCCAAAATCATTGACGACAGTATGGCCCGCATTATTACCACCTTGAAAACGAATACTTGCAGAGGCATCTGCCGCAAGAAAATCAACGATACGGCCTTTACCTTCATCGCCCCAATTGGCACCCACAACAACAATAGACGGCATAACTCACACTCCTGAATAATTAAGATACTATGCTAATTCAAGGAGTAGGATATGGAAAATTAATAATTATTATCGTTTTGATAAGTAACTCATATATCATAAGGAGTGAAATGACTTAAATAACCAGGTAAAAGTTATGCTTGATCTCAATTGGCTTAGAACGTTTGTCACCTTAGCGCAGCACCAACACTTTGGTAAGGCAGCGGCGGCACTGCATATGACTCAGCCTAATGTCAGCTTGCATATCAAGCAGTTAGAAAGTACAACACGAGTTAAGCTCATTGAGCGCAATCCCTTTCATTTAACCCAAGCCGGGGTTAGATTACTGCATACCAGCCAAAAAACCTTAATGGAGTTGCAGGTCTGTCAGGCGGATCTCAACGCGATCAACGATCTTAGCCAAGGGAAGCTCACCATTGCGGCCAGTGACATCATTTCCAGGTTACTCCTGATCTCGCCATTTCAGTTGTTCAAAGCCGAGTTCCCGGGTATCGATTTTTCGCTGTTAAATACCACCTCTTCACAAGCATCAGAACTGGTTAAAAATGCCCAAGCAGATTTGGGCTTTGTGATCGCCCAAAAAGAGAGTCAGCCGCTACATTTCACTGAGTTACAACAGATACACTGGTGCGCACTAGGAGATAATCTAGCGTTATGGCAACAGGCGAAACAGCAGCCTGAATTGGCTTTAGAGAGTGAACCCACCTTGATCTTATTGGGTCACGATACTCGTACCCGAGACTTGCTCGATTCAGCGCTGCCATCACTGAATTTGCCTAAGTATCGAATTATGGAAGTAGGCAGTGTCGATGCACAAATAGACTGGGCGGAAGCGGGATTTGGTGTGGCGATCGTGCCCGAGTTTTCAATTTATACTAAGCGAAATCTAAAGACCAAGGTGACGCCGTTACCCGAGTTTCCCACCACCAGCCTTGGTTATATTGTGCGACAAAACCAGATACTCTCGAAAGCCATCAAGCAGTTATTAAGATGGGTCGATGAAGAGATCATTCGATTGCAGAATAGGTAAAGTGTAGATAATGCTCACTGTGTAAGCGGGTGGAGCTAAGAGGTGGGGAAGGCGGAGACAACGCGCACTACGTGTGCTGTAGAGTATGACGGGAACATCTATCTCGTCTTTCCGGCATGCTTGTTGGCCGGAATCCATTTGTAGTATCAACATCAAAATCTGGATCCCGGAACGGGTCCGGGATGACGGCATCGGTATGCTTACTTACTGTCTTTCCGGCACTCTTGTTGGCCGGAATCCACTCTTTGAACTAAGAGTACAAGCTGGATCCCGGAACAAATCCGGGAAGACCATAATAAGAGAGAGCGATGATTCCCATCTCGTTTTTCCGTCATGCTTACCACTGTCTTTCCGGCACTCTTATTGGCCGGAATCCATTTTTTATAATCTAACATCAACGGCTGAATCATTAGCGCGTGTTACGTCTAATTCAATCTTTTGTTTGGCCGCTGTCGCGAGGAGCTTATCCAGAACTTTTCGTTCGAGTAACTGACCATTATTAACGACCGCAAAGATATCTTGTGTTGCATGAATGTCTACAAGTGGGTTGCTATTTAAAATGACTAAATCCGCTTCTTTATTGACTGCTATTGTTGCTATTATATCTTTGACACCCATAAATTTAGCGCCATTTATCGTTGCAGCTTGTAGGATCTGTAACGGTTTTACCCCGGCATCCTGGAATAAAGTCAGTTCTTCATGTAGGGCCATTGCAGGATAAACAAAGGTATTTAATGCTGCAGAATCACTGCCTGCCATAACAAGTACACCGGCCTCTTCAAGATGAGGGATTTGACTCGCAATTAATTGGTAACGAGCTTTACTTGCTTGGATTTGTTCAGGCGTACGCTTACCCATACGCTCGATGCGCCACGCATAATGACTCATAAATTCAGCGGTTAAGTATTTTTTGAAATCATCATCAGCGTGATCATTTTCATCAAGATAAGCAAGTTGTTTACCGCCGATAAGCGTCGGAGTGATAGCCACGCCTTTTGCCGCAAGTGCTTGATAACGTTTATTGGCAAGCGTTTGATCAAATTCACTGACATAAAGCTTACGTGCTGCGGATGATTTTATTTCACCGGCATTTATTTTTGCAATCAGTTCGGCTTCATTGGGTATCCCTAAACGCAGCATATAGCTTGCATGTTCAATGCTACTTACACCGGCATCAACAACCATCTCAACCGTTGCTTTCTGGGGTATATGGGCCGACACTTTGTAGCCACGCGCTTTGGATGCTTTAACGCCTTCAACAAACAAGTCTGGTTCGAGTGTATTTGCGGTCATCTTAATGAAGTCGACATCTTTTAAATCTAGATAATCTAAGGCATCGTTTAACTCTTTTGTGTTACCTATTTCTAAGTCACCTTTCCAAATTGAATCGATGCCTTCAAGTTTTCTACCAGCGGTGTAAATTTGCGGCCCTAGAATTTCACCTGAATTTATTTGGTCGCGCCAATCCAACACTTGCTCACCAAGATCGCTGGCGGCATCACGGACAGTCGTAATACCGTAAGCAATATAGACTGGGAATAAGTCAGCGTTATCTTTAATCAGGTTCTCACCTTCAAAATGCACATGCATATCCCAAAGGCCTGGAATCACATATTTATTTTCAGCATCAAACATTCTTGTTGCTTGATTGGTGTCGAGTAACGATTCATCACCGACGAGTGCAATTTTATCGTCGTCAAGCGCAATGACGGCATTAACACGAATTTTACCTGTCTCGACATCAATCACATTCGCATTGTAAATAATGACATCATATTGTGTTTTAGTGATTTGCTGGGCTTGGGTATCTGCTTGGCAGCCTGTGAGCACTAAAGCGGCAAATATACTCAGAGAAAGAGTTTTTTTATACATTGTATTCCTTGGTTTTTTTTATAATAAGGCGAATAGCATATAAGGTTTCGTTAATGAATAATACAGTATCCACATACTATATAAGCCATTGAATTATCAACAATGATTAACAGTTTTTTGAAGTAGGATATTGTATTAAACCATAATTCATTTTCACAATATTTATGAATCCTGAATGT
The DNA here is from genome assembly GCF_009377275.1 of Shewanella sp. YLB-07. Classification (NCBI taxonomy): domain Bacteria; kingdom Pseudomonadati; phylum Pseudomonadota; class Gammaproteobacteria; order Alteromonadales; family Shewanellaceae; genus Shewanella; species Shewanella sp. YLB-07. The sequence goes on from NZ_VOQB01000006.1 coordinate 194,548, forward strand.
TTCAAAATGGAATGTCTCAGTGATATCGGGAATATCACAGTCCCATGGAGGTCTGATGACATATATAGTCTTGTCATGTTTTATCTTGTATACCTATAGCTGTCATCTTTGCATTATCACGCTAGACGCTGCCGTGATAGACCAGAGCTACTCTAATATTATATTCCTAATCTCTGTTTTCTACTCTCTAACAATATCTCAAATAGACATTTTGCTGCTGGGCCAGTTTTAGCACCTTTAGGCTGGGTCAGGTGCAAGGGGACTTGGTACATGTCGGCATTTTCTATTTTTAATACTGTGATCTTGCTCGAATCTCGTTTTTTTAACTGATGCTCAGGCATACGGCAAAAACCGACGCCTTGCTCTACGGCTTCCCATGCGTGATCGAATGTATCTAACGTTATACGCTGCTGAGCTTTAAGCCAACCTACATCCTGTTTTGAGTTACTGCCAAGATCTCTTACTACAATTTGGCTATTAGTCGTGAAATCCGCTAAGCATAAAGCCTGCTTATCAGCTAATGGATGGCTCTTGGCTACGACCGGAAGCATGGTGACTATGCCGAACGCTTCCGAAGGATAGTTTGTAATAGGCAAGGTGATGATAGAAATATCGGCTTCCTGGCTTGTGACCATGTCTGATGTTTTTGATAACGAAGTTTCGACGACTTGAATCGAGGTGTTGCTATTGTTTTTTAAAAACGCTGCTATGGGTTGATACAACCAACTACGGTCACAAAGATGATCTATGGCGATGGTTATTTCAGACTCTATGCCTTTGCCCAGTTGTGTACTCATTTCTTCAAGCTCACGGGCCTGCTCTAACATAGAGTCTGCTCTGCGAAGCAGAGACTTGCCATCATCAGTGAGCACGGCTCTGCGGGCCTTCACTTCGACTAAGGTAACGCCTAACTGCTGCTCCAGTTTTTTAACCGCGTAGATAAGCGTGGTGTGACTCTTGTTTAATTGTGTCGCTGCAGCCTGGATGCTGCCGGCACGATTGATCTCATACAAGGTTAGCCATTGATCTAGAGTCGTCTTGAGTCTCATTGTCAGTTTTTTCCACATTAATGCGCAATATTATGAACTTTTATGTTCAATTCATACAGGTATTATGACACCTAAGCTTGAGAGGCTGGTGAATAGTTTGATTCTCAGCCCCAATTTGCAATTAATTTAGTTTTTAGGTGGAAAGTTTAGATGAAAAAATTACTACAAGTCGATTTTGATTTTAGTGGCCCATTCGGCGATGAGATGGCGAGCCAGATGCTTGAGTTGGCTGAGTCAATTAATCATGAGCCTGGCATGATTTGGAAAATTTGGACGGAAAATCAAATCTCACAACTTGGTGGCGGTATCTATCTGTTTGAAGACGAGTCGAGTGCTCAAGCGTACTTGAAGATGCACAGCGCTCGATTGGAAAAGATGGGGATATCAAACATCAGAGGCATAATTTTTGATGTGAATACTCGATTATCACAGATTAATCAGGCTCCTTTTATGGCGAGTCAGTAAGTCTGGCCTGTCATTTAGAAGAGCTTTTAAATATTTGTAAATCAGTAAGTAATGATGAGTAGGATAATATGATGAACAACAAAACTTTTTTAACGGTCCATGGTGGCATATACACGGTCTTTGCATTGGCTCTATTTTTTGTACCTGCGCTGATGTGGCCCATGTATGGGGTCGAGATTAATGACCAATACGCTTATTTTCTTTCACAGCATACTTCGATATTTCTAGGCGGTATTGCTGCCGTCAGCTTGTTACTGCGTGATATAGAAGTAGGCGCGATTGCAAAGAAGTTATTTCTAGCCTTATTGATCTCAAATCTTCTGGGCGTAATTATTACTACCTATGCAGGGCTAACAGGAATATTTGTAGGATTAGGCTGGAGCGATCCCGCTTTCTTTAGCTTACTGTCTGTGATGTGTTTTGTGCAGTTAAAGAAGCAAAAAGTTTAGGGCTGGGTCGACCCAGACTACGTGTGCTGTAGAGTATGGCGATAACCTCTACCTGGTCTTTCCGACATGCTTGCAGGCCGGAATCTATTCTTCGAATCAAGAGTACAAGCTGGATCCCGGAACAAGTCAGGGATGACTGAAAGAACCGAAAAGAAGACAGACACTCATCATTCTTGCTGTTCACAAAGAGACCACACTTTTTATAGTCTCATACTTGTGCTCGCCGGGCACTCAGGAACAAGTTCTCGGGGGAAAGTGATAAAGCTTGGGTAAAACCTGTCAGGCTAATCTTGTATGGTGGTTAACCCATGATAAGGAACTAATCGTGGTAGCCTTTTTGATCGCATAAATAAGTAGAGAGTATAAACATATTCTAGCTTTTCAGGCATATAACTTGAACTCTGCCCCTATTATGGGCAAAATCTAGCTTCCTGAAAATGTTTTAAATGTATTGGTTAATTAGATGGACTCGGAGAAGTACTCAAGGTCGGGCGGATTTACGCTTATAGAACTTGTTGTCGTGATTGTTATATTGGGGCTTCTGGCTGTCATCGCAGCCAGTAAATTCATTAGCTTGAGCGCCGATGCTAAAGATGCTGTGTTGCAACAATTCAGCGCCTCAGTTACGGAGGCAAATAAGCAGATGTATATCTTGTCTAAGCTGTCCAGTTACCGGGCTCAGCCCGTATCGGGTCGTGGTGACCTTACCGATGTAGATGTTGACGGTGATGGCATATTCGAAACTCGTTTGAAATGCGGTTATCTGGATAATACCGATGTTGCTAAGAGATTAAATTACAGCGATGATAGCCTAGGCTTTGAATTTGAGGGAGTCGATAAAGTCTATTTTGGGTTTGACCAGAGTAATATAAAGTCCAGCCAATGTTATTTCATGTACCAGCAAGCCTACGGTACGACAAATCCCACTACCTGCAATCAGGACGATCCTAAAGCGGCACCTGTTTATGAAGTCGTGATTCAAGGCTGTTGAACCGTAAGTCTTCACCGGGAAGGACTCACCCTAACAATCTGAGGACATCAATAAGCAACTATTACTGATGTTTACAAAGAGTCTAGATACCCACACGTTAACAGCATCTGTAGTCAATTTACTTTGCTCTTTGTTTCACTAGTAATTGGTTTAACTTTGGCTTAATTTTAGCCTTTGCTCTCGCATCTGTGTGATTGAGAACAGAAGGTACTGTTCCAGCTTCTGCTGACAGCGTTTCATCTGTGATTTTTGCCTTTCTAAGTTGCTTTGAATTTGATAACTGTCCATTTTATTACGCTCTCAGCGGCGGTAAGCGTATACCTAGTTTGAGTGTCTGCCTGAGTCGATACTTGGGGTCGTGTATCACGAGACCTATGAGGTTGTAGGTTCGATTATTCGCAGTTAAGCCGAGTTTGTATAAGCCTGCTTGAGCTTAAGTTCTGCGTGGTTAAAATTGCTTCCTGGCTTGAGGTCTTCTTAATTGCTGAAAAACTTCAGGCTCCCATGGACGCAGTGCCAGCATCAGGCTGGTACCAAACTTTTGCTCTAACTGAGCCGACTGATCTTTGGTATTCATCTCGGCCAGCTCGATTGCGAGGCGTTGTATTTTCTTGATGAGTTCGGCATTTGAGTCTCGAGTCAGCATGCCAGATACGAACAGCTGAAACTCTCCCGGCAGGTTAAATGAGGAGTCGAGAAATTCCGGTTGTATAGCGTACTTGTAGAATGATTGAATCGGTCCCTTATCTATCCAGCGAAAATTGTTCGCAATCATCATTTTCACCCTATTTCCTGGCTGTAATTCGATGATCTTCATTCTATCTAGCTTAGCCAGTAGCTGGATCCCTTGGGTTTCGGATATGTCGTAGTTATCTGTGATATCCGAGAAGCGCAGGCCGTTGATAAGAAAATGCGCCATTAAGAGTAACTTAATATCGCTAACCAGCTCTGTTTCTTGTTCATGTGATAACTCGCTGGTTAAGTTAACATTCTCTTCCATTAGCCGAACCAGATCGCCGAATTCGAGATGCAGCAGTGCACATATACTATCGAGGCGCTCTAGGCTAAATGACTCTTCGGCGAACAGTCGCTTCACGCTTGCCTCTGATAACTCCAGTACCTCGGCCACCTGTTTATAGGTCTTCTGTTGTTTCTTCAATTCACGCTTTAAGGTCTCGAGTAACAAGCGAGTCTGACGCATGGTATTACCTTTCAATACTGGCCGTTGTCTAATTTAATACTTTATAGCAAGTCGTTGTGTATTTCGCCACTGGTGAGCAAGATGAATCCAGATAAGGCCGTTAATTGATGCCGTCCATTGTGGCATTTATAACTATCTTTAGTAATGAGTAGTCGAGGATGTGATGAAGAGAAGCCAGATCATATTATTAACGCAGCAGTTACGCTTGTATTGGCGTTTGTCCCTGCTTTTGTGCATCATACTGGGCTCTCTTTTGTGGATGTTTAGTTTAGATGTTATAGCGCAAGATAGGGCTTACCATGAGTTTGCCGATGGGCGCAGTTTGTTACTGATCCCCAACTTTCTCGATCTTATATCAAATGTACCTTTTTTGGTCATAGGCTTACTCGGGTTTAGCTTGTGCAATGGTATTGAGAATAGAGCAAGCCACAAAGAGTGGCGGATATTCTTTATCGGTGTGGGATTGGTGAGCCTGGGCTCAGCGTATTACCATTTTGAGCCGACTAATCAGTCTCTGTTATGGGATAGACTGCCTATGACATTGGGCTTTATGGGGCTATTTTCCGCATTAATGAAGGAGTATTTGGGCAAGAAGATAGGTAGTTTAGTCTTTATACCATCGATATTACTCGGTCTAGTTAGTGTGTTTTATTGGTACCTTGTCGATGATCTGCGCCTCTATTATTGGATACAACTGCTCCCCATCTTGACCCTGCCAACCGTGATGTTGCTGTTTAACAGTGACTCTTTACAGCAGAAGTCACATCAGCGCTATCTGCTGATTGCCCTGGGCTGTTATCTGTTGGCTAAACTCACCGAATATTTTGACGGGGCTATCTACTTGAGTTCGCTGGAGCTCGTCAGTGGGCATACTCTCAAGCATTTACTGGCAGCTGCAGCTTGTTACTCGATTCTGGTTATGTTGAAAAAGCGTCAGTTAGCACTACGCTGTTAAAGCGGAGACGATGCTCACAATGTGAGCAGGTGGAGCCAAGAGGTGAGGGAAAGTTGAGAGGACGCTAGCGCTGGAAAGGCAAAGCCGGTAATAGCTCCAAGCATAAAGAGAGGATCTACACTTACCTTGTCTTTCCGGCATGCTTGTTGGCCGGAATCTATGTTTTGAATTAAGAGCACAAGCTGGATCCCGGAACAAGTCCGGGAAGACGGCATAAAAAGTAGCTAGGTCGATAAGTGCTCCTTGCTTTATCGACATTTCCGCCTTGACCCATAGAGATGGGGAATGTCTGAATGATATCGGGAATATCACTGACTTATGACGGTCAGATGACAGTTAAAGAGTAAGAATCATTCACTATTTTTCTACACTGTTTTTTAATTGTGCATTTACAAGGAAACTCAAAGATCCTCACTGTATCCAACCTGTTTTTTACACTTTTATCCTGTAAAATGCTTAGGTGTAACATTTACGGGTCAATGCCCGTGTCTGTTACCAAAATTAAATATTCAAAACAACATATAAGTAGAGATTATGTTTTTTTATATTATAGGCTTGAGTGTGCTCATTATCATCTTGTGCGCGGCGCTTTATGTGATTTATCGCAATATACATAGAGGGCGGATCAGCAAATCTAAAGAATATAATGTGTTATTTGATGAAGATACGATAGTGGATGAGTTAATCACCCAGCTTATCGAAAAGAATCAAAACCAAGAAAACCAAGATAAAACCATACAAAGTAAAGAAGACATATTGGCGACTTTTATCGAGTTGCATAAGTCTGGTAGTTTTTGTGCTCAATTAAGTGAGCAAGAGATCGTCTACTTTGTCAAAAAGAAGTTAAATATGGAGACCAATAAACATGGATAGTAATGTTCAATCAGCTCAGCAAGTCACACCAAATTCTCTAGTAGCCCGCATTGGGCGTCGTAACATAATTTTAATTGCCGCATTTGTCACCGTACTGGTGGTCATTGCGACATTAATTTCGCAGATGGTCGCCTGGAATGAAGCGGACGAACGTCTGGTTCACCAATCGGCATTTACCGGTAATCTCACTGTTATCAATCAAGCCGGGCCTTATTTCAAGGCTTTCGGCACAGTATCTGCCTATAACAAAGTGATCTCGATTAATTTTACCGGTGATAGTGCTGCTACGGCGAGTGCATTGGTACCATTAATCCCGATTCGCTTCCTCGATACGACAACAGGTGATGCCAGAGGCGTCGCGCGCTTTAGATTACCGGGTAATGTTTCGGCCAGTGAATCAGGAGCATTACGCGGTTTACTTAAAATCCACGAAGAATTTGGTTCGCAGGAAACCTTAATCTCAAACCTATTGATGCGTGCCACGACTGAGAATGTGAAGGCATCAGCCAGAATGATGTCAGTAGAGCAACACTACTCGGGTGGTAATGGGCAACTGAGCCAAGATTTTGCGGATCAACTGGTCAATGGTATTTTTGTCACCGAGCAAATTTTTGGTTCAGGCAGCCGGGCTAAAACAGGCGAGTTTAATAATTTAAGTAAACAGCAGCGTGTCACCATCAAGATAAAAGAAGATCGAGAAGGCAAGCCAATGCGTAACGCACCTATCTTAGGTGCCTATGGGATCACGGTCGTCGATGCGAGTATTATCGATATCGATTACGAGAGCAAAGTGAACTCCAGACTTGAAGCACAAAAGCAGGCCGCTGCCGATGAAGCACTTGCAAGACAAAACCTGAAGAAGGCTGAACAGCAAGCGCGCACCGAAGTTGCTTTAGGTGAGCAAGCCATCGCTAAGCAGAGAGCCGAATCTGAAAAGCTGAAAATTAAGGAGCAGATTGATGCCGAAAGGGTTAAAGCCAATGCAATTATTTCTGCGCAGCAACGTGTGGCCGTTAAAGCTGAACTTGCTAAGGAGCAAGCCGAAATCTTGAAACAGCAACGCTTAGAAGCCCAGGGTATGGATGTATTAGCCGAAGCACGTCAAAGGGCTAAGTCTGCGGCGCTGGATCCTAAATATGTTTTCGATGAAACGCTAAAAGCGGAAGTAAAAATCCAAACGGCTCTGTTTAACAGCTTAGGTAACAGTCGTCTAGTGCCTGAAATCGTGATCGGAGGCGGACAAGGTGATCTGAATAATGGCTCTGAGTTTATGCGCTTGTTAGCCGCCGATGCGGCACTTAATCTTAAGAAACGTTTAGACAGTAAGCAATAAGAATTTTCAGGTAATCACTGAGCGAGTTGATTAACTCGTTTCTATTATTACTGCATAAGTCGCATAGCGCTAGTTTACGATACTAAAATAAGTTGAACATACGCAAAAACAAAAACGCCGCCAGACTCGAGTCTGGCGGCGTTTTTTATTGAAGCTATTATGAGCGACTAGTTAGTCGCGTTAAGCGGCATTTCTGGCCGCGGCTTCAGCTGTGCTGGCCAGGTACTCATCGAAGGTGCCGTGGAAGTTAACTAGCTTCTTATCTTTCACGTCTATGATGTGTGTGGCCAGTGATGACACGAACTCACGGTCATGGCTGACGAAGATAAGTGTACCTTCGAATAGTTTAAGCGCATTGTTTAATGCTTCGATGGCTTCCATGTCCATGTGGTTGGTTGGCTCATCCATGATTAGCACGTTGATGTCTTGCATCATTAGCTTGCCGAATAATAGACGGTTTTTCTCTCCACCTGAGCAATTCTTGGCTTTCTTGTTGGCATCGTCTTCGGTAAACAATAGACGACCTAACATGCCACGGACCGAAAGGTCGTTGTGCTTAGGCGTGCGCCACTGTGACATCCAATCAAATAGTGACAGTTCATTCTCGAAATCAGCCGTGCTGTCTTGTGGGCAATAACCGATAGCGGCATTTTCTGACCACTTGATCACGCCATGATTGTTTGACAGCTCGTTGACTAAGCAGCGAAGTAGGGTGGTCTTACCCACACCGTTCTCACCGATAACGGCCAATTTTGCGCCAGCTTCGAGGATCAGCTCGCCGCCTTCAAATAAAGTTTCATCGTCGAAGCCATGTCCGAGATCTTCGATAACCAACGCCTGACGGTGCATCTTCTTGCTCTCATCGAAACGCAATGATGGTGTCATACGGCTCGAAGATTTGACTTCGTCCAAGCTGATCTTATCAAGTTTCTTAGCACGTGAGCTGGCTTGTTTGGCTTTAGATGCGTTGGCACCGAAGCGGTTAACGAAGTCCTGTAGCTCTACCATCTCGGCGCTCTTCTTTGCGTTACCGGCTAATAGCTGCTCTTGGATAAGGCCAGATGCTTCGAGGAAGTACTCGTAGTTACCTGGGTAGATACGTAGCTCACCGTAATCGATATCAGCCATATGGGTGCAGACAGAGTTAAGGAAGTGTCTGTCGTGCGATATGATGATCATGGTGCACTTACGTTTATTAAGCTCGCCTGCTAACCAAGAAATGGTATGAATATCCAAGTTGTTGGTTGGCTCATCGAGTAGCAAGATATCTGGGTTTGAAAACAATGCCTGTGCCAGAAGTACTCGTAATTTCCAACCTGGAGCAACTTGCTGCATTAAACCAAAGTGAAAATCTTCTTCGATGCCCGCTTCGAGCAAGATCTCACCGGCGCGAGACTCGGCGCTATAACCGTCCATCTCGGCAAACTCACTCTCGAGTTCGGCGACCTTCATGCCGTCTGCTTCGCTCATTTCTGGCAAAGAGTAGATGCGGTCACGTTCTTGCTTCACTTCCCAAAGCTTTGCATCACCCATGATCACGGTATCTACAACACTGTATTGCTCAAACGCAAACTGATCTTGGCTCAAGGTACCTACTTTAAGACCCGGAGTGATAGACACGTTGCCAGAGCTTGGTGCTAAAGCGCCACTGAGGATTTTCATGAATGTGGATTTACCACAACCATTAGCGCCAATAAGGCCATAACGGTTGCCGTGTCCAAATTTCGCTGAAATGTTTTCAAACAAAGGCTCAGCGCCAAACTGCATGGTGATGTTCGCGGTGGATATCAAAGAAATGTTCCTAGGTGTACAGGCAGGTTTTGAATTGACTCGCTTTTTAAAACTCAGGCCAAAATAACAACGTGCAATAATATGAGTAAATTAGGTCGCGGATTATACAGAGTTTGAGTGGATTGGGCTAGTGAAGATGTGCTTTAAGCCGTCACTTGGTTGAAAAGCTGAGAAGATATTGGGTTTTAAGCGCTGAGATGGTACTTCGTTGGTGTGGCTGAGAAGACACTAGGTGGCTAGAAGTACATAGAACGAGGGACGACATTTACATCTAACTCGTCTTTCCGGCACTCTTGTTGGCCGGAATCAATTTTTTAGAATCAAGATAAAAAGCTGAGAATGGATCCCGGAACGGGTCCGGGAAGACATACATCCCTAGCGGTATCGTCTTAGCTTTCGTCTTAACTTTCCCTGGGCAGTCGTCCTCTTAGCTATTTTACTTTTCCAACATTAACGGAATAAATTTAAGTTTAAGATTTTATTTAATTAAAGTAAGTTGTTTATTAGCGAACGATTAAAAATCATAAACTGTGCAAGGAGGCTTAATGTTAGATGTTATCGATTCAATGCCGAACGTTCCCACATCACCGAGCTTGTCATTTCCTTTATCCATGAGTGAGTTTTCAGGTCCGATAGAAACTCCTTTGGCGTCGCAAACCATAGGAACCTATTTTGATGATATCGCTAATCGATATCCGGATAAACTTGCTGTGGTGGTGCGGCATCAAAAGATACGTTGGACCTATAAGCAGTATCAACAGCATATCGATGAGTTGGCCATTGGCCTGCTTGAACTCGGCATTAAGCCTGGAGATAGAGTCGGGATCTGGTCTCCCAATAATATTGAGTGGTGTCTGACTCAGTTTGCTACGGCTAAGATTGGCGCCGTCATGGTGTGTATCAATCCCGCTTATCGACCCGAGGAGCTGCAATATGCCCTCACTAATGTGGGTTGCAGCGCCATTATCTGCGCCGAGAAATTTAAAACCAGTCACTATCTGGAGATGCTTTACCAGTTAGCGCCTGAGTTATTGAGCTGTGAACCGGGAAAGTTAACTTCAGCTGCACTGCCTGAGCTTAAATCTGTCATCCGTATGGGTGATGATTTATCGGCGGGCATGTTTAATTTTAATCAGATAAAACGCCCCTTAATCGATAAGGATCATGCAAGGCTAGATTCGCTTGCGGCTAGTCAAAACTCGAATGATGCCATCAATATTCAGTTCACGTCTGGCACTACAGGTAGTCCTAAAGGGGCGACACTGAGTCATCACAATATCCTTAATAATGGCTTGTTAGTCGCCGAGGCCATGAAGCTCACAAGTGAAGATAAATTGTGCATTCCTGTGCCGCTTTATCACTGCTTCGGTATGGTGCTCGGTAATTTAGTGTGTATAGCCAAAGGGGCTGCAGCTGTATTTCCTGGTGAATCATTCGAGCCATTGGCGACGTTAACCGCAGTTGAGAGTGAGCGGTGCACTGGACTTCACGGTGTACCTACCATGTTCATTGCCATGTTGGAACTCGATAGCTTTAACCAGTTCGATTTAAGTTCACTGCGGACGGGCATAATGGCCGGGGCGACATGCCCCGAAGAGGTGATGCGCCGGGTGCAAGATTTGATGTATATGAAGCAGGTGCTGATTGGTTATGGTCAGACAGAAACCAGCCCTATCAATCATATTACCGAAATCGATGCCGCGCTTATTAAGCGTGTAACTACCGTTGGCCGCGCTATGGCTCACACTCAAGTTAAAATCATCGATGAGTCTGGTAACACAGTAGCAATTAACCAGCCGGGTGAAGTGTGCTCAAAAGGCTACTGCGTAATGCAAGGCTACTGGAATGATGCAGAGAAGACTCAGGCGACTATCGATGGCCAAGGCTGGCTGCACTCGGGTGATATCGGCGAGATGGACGATGAAGGTTACGTCAAGATTGTTGGTCGTATCAAAGACATGATCATTCGCGGCGGCGAGAACATCTATCCCAGAGAGATTGAAGAGAAGCTCTATACCCATGCCGATGTGTTAGATGCGGCGGTATTTGGCGTACAAAGTGATAAATACGGCGAAGAGGTGTGCGCCTGGATCAAGTTACGCCCAGGCTGCCTTGAAATAGAAGATGAGATCCGCCACTTCCTCACCGAGAAAATCGCTTATTTTAAGGTGCCGCGCTACATCAAGTTTGTCACTGAGTATCCAATGACAGTAACCGGCAAGATCCAAAAATTTAAGATGCGCGACCTCATGTATGAAGAGCTGCATAAAGATTTGAATCAATAGTTGAAAGGCGAAGATGATACAGTGTTGGTAAAGCCGAGACGACGCTCACCTAGCGTCTTTCCGGCACTCTTGTTGGAGCTGAGAATGGATCCCGGAACGAGTCCGGGAAGACCATTTCCTTATGGCGGTCAGATGACAGCATCTTTAAAGGGCTGCGTTCGTCTTAGTTTTACCAGGCATAGCCGCCATCTTGGCTTCAACAGGCCAACGGCCATCTTCTTAGCTATTCCAAGCGCAGCGCTCGTCTTTACACCCATAGGCTGAAAGCCGTCATCTTGGCTTCAATAGCCCACGGCCGTCTTCTTAGCTACTTCAAGCGAAGCGCTCATCTTTTACTGTTATAGCTCGCGTATAACGTTAATCTGATACTCGGTTTCTGCCGCTCTTCTTGGCCCGATAGAGGCCTTCGTCGGCTCGTTTGACTATCGACTCTGTATCATCATCTGTAGCAATCTCGGCTACACCTATACTAACGGTAAACGTGACGGGTTCATGGTTTTGACTTAACACCATCTGCTGGGATATACAATTTCGAATACGATTGGCAACGTCTTTTGCAGCTTCAAGCTGAGTATTAGGCAGCAGTGCAATAAATTCTTCACCGCCAAATCTGACTAATAGATCGACCTCTCTTAACACTTCTTGTGCTTTTTTAGCAAACTCTTGTAATACCTTGTCGCCAATAAGATGCCCATAGGTATCGTTCACCACTTTGAATTTATCAAGATCTAGCATCAATACACAGAAGCTATGACCGAAGCGTTTATATTGATGATAAATATCTTTTATTTGAGTATCAAAGTAATTTCGGTTATAAAGTCCGGTCAAATTATCTGTATTTACCTGATGTTGTAGTTTTTCTATAAAGGCTATTCGGTTAGATATATCACGAATAATAGCGGTAAATTCTATTTTCCCATTGATTGATATCTTGGATATGGTTATCTCAACGGGGAACTCACTCTTGTCTTTTTTTACTGCCATTATCATGACCCGAGATAACATGTCTCTGGATTGAATGTCAGAGTCTGCAAATTGTTTGATATAATTTGAATGACTGGATCTAAACTTCTTTTGCATGAGTTTAGTAATACTTTTACCTATTATTTCATTAGCAGAGTAGCCAAATATATTTTCTGATGCATGATTAAATAGTTGGATTCTTTGTTTATCATCCATAGTGATAATACCATCGAAGGCGGCATCTATCACTGAGCTAAATCTGGTACTAGCATTATTTATCTCATTTTGTAATTCTTGTTTATCACTCATATGAATGCCTATGATCATCACCCTCTGGGGTTGATTAGGCATATTTTCCATCGGATTTAAGAATAGTCGCCACCAGGGGGACTTAGAGGTTAATTCAAATGTTTGCTCTATCTCTATGGGTTCTAGGGTGGTAAAAACTTGTGGTAAGTAGGTATTGAAAATTTGTGAGACACTCGTTGAAGTTAAGCTGTCCAATAGGCAAGTTTTGAGAGTTACACTTCTAGGTTTATTTTTACCAAGCATACGCAGAAAGAGTTCATTATGGGCGACCACACGAAACTGTTTACCCTTACCTGATCTGTTTTTCTTTTGTTCGACGATGGCAACACTTGCCGCTATGACGTCGACCAGGTGTTGAAGTTCCTCTGTTGGACTGGGCATTTGATTCTCTCACCATGACTCAAGATATCTAGTTAAGTTTAGTTGTATTTGATCATTTGAGTATGAGTTAGCCGTTATCTCGACCCGTTTGGTCTGTTAAGTGGATAGAATGACTCAATCTCAGTACTCACTCTCAACACCCATTCTTAAACGCTTATTTCAAGTGAGTCGTTTGACCCTTTTAGGTATTGGGTGTGAATCTATATTCATAATTTTGAATGGATGTTAAAAATATCTCGGGGTTATATTTTACATTTTGAATAGTTAGCGCATAAAGCGTGCATAAGTTGTTAATGGGTTTGGCCGGTAATTTTTTTCATATTTTGGAGTTGGCTGCCTTTAGAAAGGAATCTCAGACGGACATTCTAATTAATAAACTGGGTTATCTGCTCGCTAAATCCAATGTTGTGTTAAATGCTTTATGCTTAGTCAAGAGAGTAGAAAAGAGTAGAGAGGACAAATGCATGAGAATTCCGGATACAGACAGACTCGAGTTTCATTTCATGACCCGTAAGGATGCCGAAGCCTTGTTCGAGCTTGATCAAGATGAAGACGTGATGCTCTACATCAATGGCGGACACAAGACTACTATGGAAGATATTCGTAGAATCTCGATCCCCAGGCTCGAAAGCTATGCCAATGAGGATGAAGGTTGGGGGATCTGGAAGGTGACAGCTAAACCTTCTGATACTCTAGAGGCTCACCTCTATTTGGGCTGGATATTGGTGAGACCCATGGATTTTTTTAATGATGAGCCTGCATGGGATAATCTTGAACTTGGCTGGCGTTTCAAACAAGCTGCATGGGGTAAAGGGTATGCAACTGAGGCGGCAAGGGCGGTGATGGATGTGGTTACTGCACCGGATAAGATCAACAAGGCTTCGGCCATCGCGTTCGAAGAGAATCTAGGTTCGATTAAGATCATGGAGAAGCTAGGGATGAGCTTTCTTAAGAAAGACATTCACAAAGACCCATTGGGTGATCTGGAATTAGTCTATTACGAAAAGGTCTTATAAAAGACCCGTTGATAATGGCGACTTTTAGACACGTCGTAATAAAATTTAATTTATAAGCGCTCATTGGAACACTGTCATAAATAAACTGAATATAGTACCTTATGTTCAGTTTATTGTGTCAGATTCACTTTTATGTATCTTTAAGATTATTCTCTAAAACCCCAACTCAAGGGATTAAATTAAATTAAACATCATAAAACACATGATTAATACTTTTTACTTACTAGGGTTAACTGGTCTAGTAAAAACGAAGTAATATCTTAATTCTGTGAAATTGTTATCATAATTGTGATGTTAAAATGATGAAATTATAAGCGCTATAATAAAACAAATACTTACAACCAATATTATTTAATTATCTTCTAAGAATATCTAATTAGCTTGTTAATGATAAAACCATGGTTTCAAATCATTAGTAAATGTGTGGTTTTTGTTATTACCAATCATGTAAAGAGATTGTTACAATAAATTAGATGTATCCTGTGCTTGTTTTTCACACTCTCATTTGATCTGTTCATTAAATGAACTAGGTTAATTATGCCCCTGAGGCACAATTAATAAAAATGGAGTTAAACCATGTATAAGAAACAACTGATAGCAATAGCGGTCACTGCAGGATTAGCATCGGTCTCTATTCAAGCCCAAGAGTATCAAGCGCAGATGATTGAGGTCGAACAATCACGTGCTATTAAAGATACCTATATTGTGGTGTTCAACACACCCAGTGTGCTCAACCTTTCAGATCAGATGTCGATTCAGAGCTATGCCATCCAGCAAGGTCAGCAGTTAGCTAATCGTTTCAATATAAACGTAAAGAACAATTTCGGTAGTGCACTGAATGGTGTATTGGTCAGTGGTAGTAAGAAAGAGATCATGGCCCTGCGCAGTGATCCAAATGTTAAATACATCGAACAAGATCAGATGATGTCTATTAACCCTATGGTTAGCGCTGCGGGTGATCAAGGCAGTCCGACCTGGGGTTTGGATAGGGTAGACCAAAGGGACTTGCCCTTAGATGGTAATTACCATTACGATTTCGATGGCAGCGGCGTCACGGCTTATATTATCGATACCGGCGTATTGACCACTCATAATGAATTCGGTGGCCGTGCCAGCAGTGGTTATGACTTTATCGATAATGACAACGATGCCACCGACTGTAACGGTCATGGTACTCATGTGGCCGGTACTATAGGCGGCTCTACTTACGGCGTGGCTAAAAATGTCAGCGTAGTGGGCGTTCGGGTTCTCAGCTGTAGTGGCTCGGGCAGCAACTCAGGGGTAATATCGGGTATTAACTGGGTGAAGAATAATGCTCAGGGCCCATCGGTTGCCAACATGAGCCTAGGGGGCGGCGCATCACAAGCCACAGACGATGCGGTAAATGCAGCTGTTGCTGCAGGGATCACCTTCGTGGTGGCCGCCGGTAACGATAACACTAATGCTTGTAACTATTCGCCTGCCAGAGCCGTGGATGCGATTACCGTTGGCTCGACAACCAGCAGCGACAGTCGTTCAAGCTTCTCCAATTACGGTAGCTGTTTAGATATCTATGCACCGGGTTCAAGCATCACATCAGCCTGGTACAACTCTAACTCTGCGACTAACACCATCAGTGGTACCTCGATGGCTGCGCCCCATGTCGCGGGTGTTACAGCACTCTATCTGGATCAAACCCCCTCGCTTTCTCCCTCTGAGATTGACGCTTTACTCTCGTCCAGAGCCAGCTCCGGTAAGGTAACCGATGCCAAATCTGGCTCACCGAACGAGTTATTGTTTGCCCTCGAAGGTGCTGGTGGCGGTTGTGGTAATAATTGCCCGGTCGATGAGACTGAGCTGACCAATAATCAGAGTGTTAGCACCAGCGGTGCTACGGGCTCAGAGAATAACTACTTTATCGACGTGCCTGCAGGTGCTACTTCACTCTCTGTTAATCTGTCAGGTGGTAGTGGTGATGCAGATATCTATGTACAGCAGGGCAGTAAGCCGACCTTGAACAGTTATCAGTGTCGCCCTTATAAAGGTGGGAATAACGAGTCTTGTAGCTTCAATAATCCAGCAGCCGGTAAATGGTATGTGATGGTACATGGTTACAGTACTTATTCGAATGCGAGTCTTAATGCCAGCTATTCAACTGGCGGAGGTGGTGGCGGAAACTGCACCGATGCAAATTGTTTAACAAACGGCGTTGCAGTGACAGAGATTAGTGGGGGAAGTGGATCAGAGCAAACTTACAAGGTCTATATCGAGGCGGGTTCACAGTTAACCGTGAGTACCACAGGTGGTAATGGTGATGCGGATCTGTACGTGAAGGCGGGCAGTGCGCCGACCACTAGCTCCTACGATTGCCGCCCCTATAAGAATGGCAACACAGAAACTTGTTCCTTCAATGTCAATCAGTCTGGTATGTATCACATCATGCTAAGGGGCTACAGCACCTTTAGTGGCTTGTCTTTAACCGCCAGCCATTAATTTACAGTTTGAGCTCACCAAAATATAGAAAATAAAAAGCCCTGATGATGAATCAGGGCTTTTTACTCTAATCGAGTGTCTTATACCAATCGGTATTACTCAGTGGGTGCGACAGAAACGGTCCAATGTATGTTTGGCCCATTTTTTTCGGCCTTATATTCCATGGAAGCCTTTTGTCCAGCGGGGATCAGAGAAAAACTGGGCAAGGTGTTGGTATTGCGAAAATCACCTTGGCGGAAAATAAGTTGAGCGGTGACATCGACCTGTTTCTGATTCTCGGATAAGGTATAACGTATATAATTGTAGTCCTTCAGTGTCACTGGAAACTCGCTAGTTTCACCGTTATCGAGGTGAATTTCAGTGGGTCCCGCTTGTACACCGTTCAAGGTTAGCTGTGTTGTCAGCATGTAGCCTTTGGATGTAAAGGCTGACAACATGAAGATGAATAACAGTGATAACAAACTGAATATGATGAGTGTAGGTTTTAACATCAAGATTCCATAGACCTAAGCATTTGATAACGATATTAACATCTTTATGAGCTCGGCCAAGTCAGATTGTCATACAAAGAACTGGTTTACATAATTCATTCAGCTTATATACAGCTAGGTGTTGCAGCCATATATTTGTCCTAAATTAAACTAGAGTATTAAACAATACCTCATAAGTAAGCGTCTTCGGCTAGATCTAAAATCTTCCTTAAGCAAAGCGTTATAACGCAAATTAGACAATATCTTGTTGGCTGTAAGCTTTAGTCTTGGGACGATATTAGGTAATATTCGTACCCAGTTAAGATGTTATTTACCTACAAGCCATTATGCAGCCACAAGCAGACCCTTTTATCGTGCCCAAATGTCTCGATGACATTAATGTCCTCTTCCGGGATGAACATATCTTAGTGATCGATAAGCCTAGCGGCTTACTGAGCCTGTCGGGTAAACATCCACTGAATATTGACTCCGTTCATTATCGATTAGTTCAGGACTATCCGACCTGTACTTTGATCCATCGCCTCGACTTTGGCACTTCCGGTATTATGCTACTCGCCATGAACAAACAGATTAATGCCTTGTTATGCAAGCAGTTCAGTGAGCGGCGAGTCAGTAAACGTTATACAGCCTTACTGCACGGCAATCTTGAGTCTGACTCAGGCTTGGTAGACTGTGGAATAGCAAAGGATATTGAGAATTTCCCCCTGATGAAGTTATGCCAAGTTACGGGTAAGCCGGCGCAATCACAATATCGGGTGATATCACGATTTATTCAGACTGATAACGATAACTTCTTTCTCGATGATACCAGGGCGGGAGATCGACAAGTGACTCGGGTTGAATTTGAGCCTGTAACGGGCCGCACTCATCAACTGAGATTACACAGTCAACATCTGGGCCATCCAATCTTGGGCTGCGATCTGTATGCGACGGATGAAGCATATTTTATGTCTAACCGTTTGATGCTGCATGCATCTCGCTTGTATTTTGAACACCCCGTTTCCGGTGTGCCAATGACAATAGAGTCCAAGAGTCCGTTCTAATCCCACCAAGTTGTAAGTCTAGGTTTCTGCTATAGCTTTATCTGCATCTCTTTTGTTAAAATCACGCCAATTATGTTAAACGATGTGACTTTTGTCTGGGCTTACCCCCAGATTTTTCTTGTTTATTTGTCACCATTTTCGTTTAACCGCTTCAGTAATTTCAGCACAGTAACATGATAAAAGGGAATGGATATGTATCGAGTTATGACCACCGGATTGGTGACAGTGTCTCTATTGGGCAGTGGAGTCATTCAGGCAGATGAATTTGTCTTGAGTAAACAAACAAAGCCAATATCTCAAGCTGTCAGCTTGGCTTTAGATCCCACTAAAGATGATTTTTCCGGCAGTACCGATATCAAGATACAAGTACTTGAAAAAACAAAGATCATTCAGCTTAATGGCGTCGATTATACCGCAACAAACATTCAACTCTCAGGACAGCAAGCCTGTGAAATGACGGCCAAGATGTTAGATACGGGTATAGTCAATCTTATCTGTGAACAGGAGATAAAGCCTGGTAGTTATAACTTACATCTGGATTTTACCGCGCCTTTTAATCGTCAATCTGTGGGCTTATATAAGACGGTCGATGCCGGTGTACCTTATCTCTTCACTCAATTTGAGATGAGCGATGCCCGTCGCAGCTTCCCGGTATTTGATGAGCCTGAATATAAGATCCCATTCCAGATCACCATTACCGCGCCATCGAATGAGAAGGTCTACAGTAACACTCCAGTCGAAAGCACTAAGGTAGAAGGGCAGTTAACGACTCACGTTTTTGCTCAGACCAAGCCGTTACCCTCCTATTTGGTCGCCTACGTGGTGGGTCAATTTGAAGAGGTGACCCTAGAGGGGATGAAAATCCCGAGTCGAGTGATCACCACCAAGGGGAAAATAGAACTGGCCCAATATGCCGTTAAAGAGATGCCAGCCATTCTTAGCGCTTTAGAATCTTATTTTGATGTCGATTATCCCTATAAGAAACTCGATTCGATTGCCGTGCCTGAGTTTCCATTCGGCGCCATGGAGAACGCCGGCCTGGTGACCTATAGAGAAGATATCTTGCTTCTGGATGAAAAAACTGCGAATCAAAATACTAAACAATCATCCGTCTCAGTAGTGGCCCATGAACTCGCCCATCAGTGGTACGGTAATTTAGTTACCATGGAGTGGTGGAATGATTTATGGCTAAACGAAGCATTTGCCAGCTGGATGGCCGCTAAGGTTACCCATCAGCTACATCCTGAATTTGAATCGGACCTTCGTTTATCGAAGAACCGTGTCATGAGCCTGGATGCACGACTATCGACTAAGCCTATTCGTAAGCCCATTAAGACTGAAGCCGATATCATGGATGGCTTAGGACTAGCTTACAGTAAGGGATCCGCCGTCTTATCCATGGTAGAAAACTGGATTGGTGAGGAGAGTTTTAAACAAGGCATTCGTCAATATATCAAGGATAATGCCTTTAAGAATACCCAGGCCGATGACCTTTGGAATGCCTTATCTAAGGCATCGGGTAAAGATGTGGGTAAAGTATTGAGTACTTTTATCGAGCAATCTTCTTACCCGTTAATCACTCTTGATGTAAAGGGTCAATCACTGACGCTTTCTCAGCAAAGATTTGTATTTGCCGGCAGTAAGGCTCCGGATCAGACCTGGATGGTACCTGTATCTATTAAGTATGGCAAGGGCGATAAGGTAATATCGACAACTGTATTGCTCGACGGTGAAACGAAAACCTTAGATCTAGAATTTACTCCGGATTGGATCTATCCCGATGCCGATGCCATGGGATATTACCGTTGGTTATTGGATGATAAGCAGTTCGCTAACTTGCTCGCCAATGCGAAAACTAAGCTGACGGCGAGGGAGCGTAAGGCACTTATTTCATCTGCCGATGCGCTGCTAGACGGTGGCTTCATCTCGGCCGGTGATCTCTTGGCAATCTTGGGCGAATTTATCGATGACGCCCATCCTCAAATCGTCTCTTCGGCGCTGAGTTATCTGCAGATCCAGAAGATGACCTTTGTCGATGAAAGCAATGAGGCCAAGTGGGCTAAATTTATTAGTGCTAAGGCGAAAGTTGCCATCGATAAATATGGCCTGGTGGCGACGTCCGGTGAGAGTATAGAGATAAGTAAATTGCGTCCTAGTCTTATCGCTATCCTGGCATTTGAAGGAAAAGATAAAGCGGTTATCCGTGATGCTAAAACCGCGAGTCAGGCCTACCTGGCAGGTGATAAATCTGTCGATGCCTACCTGATAGGTACTCAACTTCAGATCGCGATATACTTTGGTAATGACAAGTTAATTCAAGAGTTTAAGACAACATTTGAGACGACTAAGAATCCACAGAAACGCACTAAGTTGATGAGAGCCTTAGGTTATGTTGCCGAGCCAAAACAACAAAAAGCCATATTGGATTACAGCTTAACCGATAAGTTAAACTCTCCTGATCTTAGATATATCATGACGGGTCAGAGTTATACACCCGTCCGAGAAGCCCTATTTCGAGACTGGGTGTACAGCAATTACGAAGCCGTTAAGGCTAAGTTACCGCCATTTTCAGTGGCTAAGTTGCCTAACTACACAGGTACGGGTTGTGATCTCAAAGCACTGGAGCAGACCAATAGTTTCTTCGAGCCTAAGCTTGAAACTTCACCTGAGTTTAAGCGCACTCTGGCCAAACTCAACGAAAAGGTAAAAAACTGTGTTAAGTTAAAAACTCGCGAACAGGCTAGCGTAGACAGTTATCTGCAAAAACTTTAATGTTTAATAGAAGCTGAAAGTGTTAAGTACTCAGTTTTAAGTAAACAAAGAGTAGAGCAGAAACAAAGCGGAGCCTAGGGCTCCGCTTTTTTATGTCAGCTTTTAACTGCTTATACTTTATAATTAAATCTACCGATCTTGTCAGCCAGTTAAGTCATAGAATTATTTAATGGTGTAACCATTTTATTGGTCGATTCTAGCCTGCATAAATTATGCGGGCACGATTATGACTAGTCTTTAGGTTTAAGATAATGTCTCAGGGAGCGGGGATCTGTGTGTCCGGTACGCGCCATGATATACAGATGGTCCTTATCGTTTTCATGCAGCTGAGTTACGCAGCCACTGCGTAAACTGTGGGCTCCATAAAATTCTGGGCTTAAACCCGCTTTACCACAATATTTCTTTATCATCTGGTAGATATCATCGCCACGCAAAAAACCTCGGTTTACTTGGAGGGGATTATCATCGATATCGACACTGGTTTTATTTGCTACCGAGTAAGGTCTGAGCCGCTGACCATCTCGAGACAGAGAGCGAAAAAGATGACCTTGGGTTAATTGTGAAACTTCCAACCAATGTTTAACGGCTCCGAACGCCGAGAAGAGCTCCGACTCGGGCAAGTCTTTCCACTCCTTGTGTCCCTGCTGATTACTTTTAGAGTAGGCCAATCTCACTTTCAATTTTTTACGAAGAAAGTTGACATGGTTAACCTGGATCTCCGCTAGTTCAGAACGACGGAACCCACCTTGAAAACCCAATTGAATAATGGCCTTATCTCGAGCCCTGGTTAATTCTTGCCCCTGTTTATCTATGGTCTGTAACAGTAACTCGAGTTCATCATACATGATGGGCTGCTGATCATAACCCGTGGTCACCCTATGCTTATTTCTACTTAAACCACGCATGACCCGGATCACCAGAGGGTGTTCGGTTGGCGAATGAAAACCGGCTTGAATATGATAGAAACGGATAGCCGCCAGCCGTGTGGTGATGGTCTGCTTAGAAAATTGTGTGCCAGTCTTTTGATGCACTTGTTCTTTCTGATGACCTATAAATGAGATCACCGAACGTGGGTCCGCGGGCAGATTACTCAAACCATGATGCTGGCAATATTGAGTAAATATATTGAAGCTAGAACGATAGACACGGCGAGTGTTAGCCGCGACTTCATATTCAGTCTCACTGGCGGCGCTCTTGAAATCATCCAAGATTGAGATCGGCAGTTCCGTCTCCTCGAAGAAACTCTTATCACTAGTGACTTGGCGCTGATTGATGCTGAGCTTATTCATGATAAATCACGCATGTTTTCCCTGGAAACAGAGCCGAAATTATAGCTTTTGCTGTCAATATCTACCAGTGATAATCGTCATTATCACTGGTAGGGAAAGATTTAGTATGAATTTAGTACAAACTTAGGAGGAGATAAGAATAAGCGGAAATTTAACGAGAGTCGGAAAGGGTTACGGATGGGCACAATAGTGAGTAGTGACTTAACTGGATTTGCTAAGAGCATATTAAAAGATGACCGGTCATCTCACCAATTCTGAATATAAGATATTATGACCTGCATGTGTGGTGTATTGATAAGTTCGGTTTATAACAGGAGTTGATACTGAAAATGTCTGCTACAAGCTAATAAAGAGTTTTAAGCTATTCAATAAACCTTATATATTCATATTTAGCTGCCGAATAGATACACTTTCATCATTACATATCGGCTAATAAAGGCTTAACCAGAGATATTAGCCGTAAAAACGAACAACTCTATTTCTATAGATTAGGTGCATTACTGGCATTGAATTGTAAAATAAAAGAGTGGTGCAACCATTTTATTGACTGTGCGTAGAGTAATAATCAAACAGATTAATCACTTAAGTTATATGATTCTAGTGACATAATAATGGTTGCACCATACTATTGTTTTTGACATTATTACTAACAGGTGTGCAGAGCAGTAGACTCTAAAAAAACAAGAGTAAACTAAAATCAAAATCAAAATTAAAAGTAGAACAAGATGAAAGGGAATAGGATGAGCTGCAAACATCCATGGCTTTATCACGGAGAGTCGCCTAAAGCGGGAAGGAAATTATTGTTACTCGAAGTCGATGAACTCACATTTGCCTTACCTCTTATCTATCGTCTTATTCACCCGGCTGAGATAGATCAGAAGTCAGATTGGTTTAGTGCCAGTGTTGTGACTGCAGATGAGAAACAAAACAAAGAATATATTTCGCTGGTGGAGTTATTACAAAAAGTCACACAAGAGCGCAAGAAGCTGACAAATTTAATTGATCCCTTAACGCGATTAAACCAGAGCTTGAATCAATATTTTAGCGACTATGGTTGGCGAATGGTACGCAAAGAACTGTCTCAGATTAAGAAGCGACAGAAGAAGTCTCATATTGAACTGAGTAAAGATCTGATCGTAAAATTGAAAGCTTATATGGAGCAGGAACGTTTAGACAGTTTCGATCAAGCCATAGATAATTTGCTGAGCGAAGTCGAATCCTTTAAAGCGACAGATCATCAGCAGTACTCTTAATCATTGTTATCTGAGTAGCAGACGGGTTGCGACAAACACCTAATGGTGGGGAGGTATCGTAACTGAGTGATGAGCTAGTATTTTTATAGGCCGAGTTTATCCTCTAAGCAGAGAGCCCTGATACAGTAAGAAAAGTGTCCTTTGACACACTTGGCGCTATGCCGATTTACGTTTATCCGTTAGCTCTCTTGTATCAAAGTTTAGTCGACTTTGATACAAATTGGTAATTTTTGAGCCCAATTAATCTAGTCATAACTCAGCTGTACACCTTTATTCATCATGATTTTGACCAATTGAATATTCAGATTATTAAGTGAAATTATTTAATGACCTGACTGGTCATGTACCTGCTAAAACCATTATTTTTGTGGTGATCGGGTGCCCAGCCTAAAATAAATCGTTGGAAATCGGCCCAAGCAACCGCAAAAAGAGGTCTCCATTCCCGTTCAATATCCTTAGCCATTATTGCTGAACACCTGTTAATTAATGCCTGATCAAGTTTTAAAAAGTAAAAGCGGGTGAGGGAAGCATGGTGTTGCTTGCATTCTTCTTCAGACAAACAGCTGCCGATGAAATACACCAAATCTCTCATGCCACAACCTCCACCGACATATTGAAAGTCTACGGCGGCGACTCGTGAGCTGTCCTCGCTGAAACAGAAATTTGCCACCTTGGCATCACCATGAATAAGTGTTTTAAAACGGGTTTGGTTTAATAGTGCATCGAGTCTGTGAGCCGATTGCTTGAGGCTAGAGTCTGGCATGGCTTGATACTCATCTTCCCGGGTACCTAAGTGCCAGTAACAGCCTATCTTCCACAGTCCTTCAGGCCAATTAACTTGAGGCGAATCCTGCATGAAATGTCCATGAAAATTCGCAAGCCATTCTATGCACACCTTAGCTTGCTCTAGTGTTAATCTCTGATGCCGAATGGGAAAACCTTCGGTATCGAGATCGCTAAGCAAGATAATAGCCGCACTATCACGTTCGATGCAGGTCGAGTGAGTATCATAGGCGTAAACTGCTGCATAGACTTGGTCATGGGATGATAAGCCATAGCAGGTGGGGACTCGAGAGTCTTCATCACACATCTTGGACCAGCTATGATACCAATTTGCTTCTACGCGGTATGAGAGCAATTTTCTTTGATGAGAAGCCGAGGTGTTCCAACCTCTAGGATGCTGAGTCTGCTCGGGAGGACGAATTGATTTGACGATAATACTGGCTGGACAGGTTTGTCCTTCGAGTCGATAACGGACTATCTCACCATAACCACTCCAGAGTGTTTGAATGGTTTCTACAGGAATAATAGAATCACAACTGATTGTTTTTGATATAAAATCTTCAATTTCCAAGGCTAATCACTTAAGTTATATTTACCGCCGATGATAGCTTATATCTTTGAGATTGGGTACAGGATAGGCAGAGATCCTATATCAATATCTACCTATTCCGGTAACATCTTCAATGATTAAATCGTAAACTGAGCGATCTGACTATTTAACTTCTCAGTCTGTCGCTCGGTATTATTGATTGATCGATTTACATTTTGGATCTGCTGTACACTTTCCTCCGCCTTGTCACTGATGTCTATGATATTTTCATTAACTGCTAAGTAAACTCGGTCATCTGAATATCCATGCCTGCACTACCAATCAGGGTGTTATTTCGATACAAGGGCTGGCGCATGGCTAATGCCAGTCTACCTGATAGGTCTCGTTGAGGATCTTCGATGTATAGGTTCTGTTTGAGCAGGTCATTCCACCAAGGGCGCTGGGATACGTTGTAATCATTTTCTATGTATCGTCCAAACTTATCGTAATATTCGTGTGTGACTACCGATGAAAAGTAGGGAGTGACAATTAAGGGATCTTGGTCGGCAATTTGACTAATGTAATCGAGAAGTGTGACGACGGTTCGATTGTCAGCATAGTTTGCGGCTCTCACCGTTAATCACAGAGATTTATGTTACAAGCTTTGGATTACTCTTTAGTGGATAAGCGTTATAATTATCAGACCGATTATGTTTGGTTTATATCAATGCCTAAAACAACCCCCTTGCCCAAAGAGAAGAGACTAACGGTATTATGCAGAATAGAGCCTGGCTGCCTGGGGCCCGACGGTTTAGATCATATCGCCGATTTTTGCCGTTTCGCCAATCAGGAACTCAAACAAGTTGATGCCAACTTCATTATCTGGTTACCACTTCCACGCTATGATAAATCCCTGCCAGAGATGCAGTATTCGGTGAATCAGAAACAATTGAGTCATGACAAGGCTGCCCAATATCTGGATCATTTCAAAAGTGACTTAGATGATTTTGAAGAACATTTTCATGATAAATTATCGGTTTTAATAGACGAATTCCTGGCAAATATTAAGGCCTGATTTTCAAGTTATCTCTATGATTTACTTGGTATTTTACGATTTGCGTGTACATTAGTCTGGTTATAACTAAAATTACATTTGATTCTCCTCATTACTCCTTCCAAGGAATAAACTAATGGCTAAACATCTCTTTATAACCGGTGCAAATCGAGGCTTGGGCCTGACTATGGTCAAACAATATCTACAGGCTGGTTGGAACGTTACAGCATGTTGCCGCGAGCCTGAACAAGCTGGCGAGTTAACACAACTGCTCGAAGAAAATGAATCCCTGTCTGTTTTTCAGCTGGATGTCACCGATTATCAGGCGTTACAGCAGCTTGCCGATAATTTGCAGGGTAAGCCCATAGATCTGCTGATCAATAATGCGGGCTATTATGGGCCCAAGGGCAGTACCCTTGGAGATATTGACGTGGAAGAATGGCGCAGGGTTTTTGAGATCAATTCAATCGCCCCTTTAAAAATATTAGAAGCCTTCAGAGCAAACCTCAAACTGGTATCTTCGAGTATCTTTGCGATTCTATCATCTAAAATGGGCAGCATGGGTGATAACACCAGTGGTGGTGCCTACATATACCGTTCATCGAAAGCCGCAATTAACTCAGTGGTTAAGAGTCTATCGGTTGATCTAAGAGACGATAACATCGCAGTCGTTGCCCTGCATCCTGGCTGGGTGAGAACCGAAATGGGAGGCCCCAATGGTCTTATCGATGTTCAAGAGTCGGTAACCGGGTTAAAGCGGGTATTAGATGGGCTAGACATGAGTCAAACCGGTGGTTTTTTAGACTTTCGTGGACAAGACATTCCTTGGTAATACCAGGTATCCATGGTGTCTGGTGTGAAAATCATAAGTCAATAACAAAAATATAAGGTACTAACTCACATTAGTACCTTATATTTGCGCTCTTGTTGCAGTTTATTGGCATAGGATGAGCTAGTTTGCTCTTGGCTTTGCCTTATCGAGTCCAAATGCGGGTGAAATGCACTTCCTCACCTCGAAGCTATAGCCATAATCGGCAGCTTTATCACGGCGTATTTCTACAATTTCGTAATCGTTGAGCTCTACGATATTACTACCTGGCGCAATGGCACAACGTGAACGGCTGTCAGACTCGAGTTGATAAGCAAATCTGGCGATCATGCTTCTAACCATTTTCTCATAATCCTCACGGACATTTTCATAGTTGTCCACTTGTTCTTTTTTCTCCGCATCACTGCCGTTAAAAGATAGGCCGATTGTTAGGGAAGCATCGTCGGTTTTATCTTTTTCTCGCAGGTTGGTTAACTCATTAGATAACTCTTCTTTATCTTGTGCGGAAAGCTCATTCATGACCAGACCATCTGGATCGCTAAGATCCTGGCTTAACTCATCGTCCAGGCTCGTAATCAACATCAGATGATAAAGCACGACCGAGGATAAAATAAGGCGGATGAACATGGTGGTGAATCTGAAATGGTTGTGATTAATGAGTTTAAGGCCCGTTACACCGAAGGGTTTTAGCAACAAGAGACAGAGTAAATAGAAGGGCACAGCCACTTGTAACATCAATATGGCCAATGCCGTCATGACGATAATCCAGGCGGGTAGATACAGCAAGATGGCAAAGTTATGTGTGTATGAGAAATGCTCAGTGGATACCCCGACGACTTCATTGACCACGGAAGCCGCCCCAGCGATGGCGAAATTGGCTATCACGGCATAGAAGAGGAGTAACACGGCCTTACCCGATAAACTGTGCCAGACTCGTTCAAAAAGGGGCCAAAATTCTAGAGTTAAGGCTGCCACAGTCACTATGGCGACCATGCCAAAATTATCAGAAAATATGAGTAAAAAGAGGGCTAACAGGTATAACTTTTGGGCTACCGTTAGCCTGCCAAGCAGGCCACTCATTGTACCTAGTATTCTCGCAATAAATTGATAGATGATAATGATGAGCTTCTTGGGCTTGTCGATGGCCTGCTTAAAACGTACACCCGTCTCTTCTTGGGGTAACTTTTCCATTAATACCTGATCCTAAACTATTCCATATGGATCAAATAGTAACCTTTGATTAACAAATGCTCCACTGGTATTACAGTAAATAAACGTTTGGATAAAAAAGTAGCAAATAAAACGCCCCATGGTCATCAAAAACCATGGGGCGTTAATACCGGATAGCATAAAGCCTACCAATTAGATCTTAGGGTAGTTAGGCCTGATGTCGGTTGGGATTTGTGCCATCTTCTCGTTCAAAGCGGCAACTTCGTCGGCCATAACGGCATATTTAGCTAAGAAGTCCTTAGATTGTTGATAATCACCTAAGGCTTGGATCATACAAACATCCCGGACAAGATCTGAGATTGCTTGGGTCATCTTATCAAAATTAACGGTATACCTTTGTGTACTGGAATCGAAACTGAATGCCTGCTTCTCTTTGAAATAGTTGTATTGAAACGCCGCACCGGCTCCATGAGCTTCATGCACACCGAAACGCATTGAACGGAATAATCCGGCAAAGTAGGTGACTAACATATTGTTTTTCTCAGACTTAGGTAGCACATCTTTATCCATCAAGAACAACATGTTGTACGCACCCATTACATCAGCTTTACCTTCTTCAATCTTAGAGTAAGTCTCTTGTAGTTGCTCGGAAACTGTGGTGGTTTTGCCGTCCTTGACGATAGTTCCCGGACCTAAGCCATGGGATAATTCATGAAACAGGGTCTCATTGAAGAAGTAGCGTTCCATAAGCAGTGACTGCTGTGGTTTGGCGATGATCAAGGCTGATATCGGCTGCATCACCGCCTTGTATTTAGCATTCAGTACGTTTTTGAGCATGACTTTTTTACTGCCTTTTACCTCACGCACATATTCATCGTTAGGTAAATTAAAGGCCGTAGTTTGCACCGCTGGCTTGTTATCACCGCCGCCAGCAACTTGATCCACGACAGAAATCGGTGACTCAGAACCACGCTGAAAATTCTTATGTTCATCAGGAATAGGCAAGTTTAGCTCCATCCCCTTAAGATATTGCTTATACACGTCGAGCTTGGCACTGTCTTCTGGGTTACGCACGGTAATAAAAGCTTCAAAAAAGGTCTTATAGCCGAACAGCTTGTCGGTATATGTCTCATAGGGGCCGATAGCCACTTCAAGTGTGCCATCAAGATCCATCCAGGCCATCTCAGAGTCGCGGTATTCATCGCTGAGGAAGGCATCGGCTCGCTTAGACAAGAAGGTCTTTAGGCTAGCATCTTGTGTTAAGGCGGCGGCCTCGCGCATCAATAGCGCCGCCTGCTGCATATCTGTTGCATAAGCCTGACTGTACGGGATGGCGACCAGTTTATCGCCTTGGCGCTTAATCACGGTATAGCCACTCTTGAATGCCGCTTCATCCTGAGGATGGTCTTGGATCCATTGATTAAACTCAGCCTTAGTCATGTCGGTCGGGTATACCCCGGCGCCCTCTGGGCGAGTGATATCACCGAAGAAGGTTTTATCACCTTCCAGTGTATCCCAGGGACCGTAGTGAAGGTCATAGAGAGAGAGTAATTGTTCAGTATTCGTCAATTTAGAGTCTTGGATCTGCTGTCTTATCTCGGCATTATTTTCATAGGTCTGCTCCAGATACACCTTGTCCAGAACATCTGCAACTGAGATGAGTTTACGCAGGACCTGCTTATCGATATCACTTAAGCTGGACAGATCGGCTTGCATGTCCACAGTTAGAAATTTGTCGAGCATGGCTTGATATTTATCAGTAGCCGCAACAACTTCAGTTGCTTCTAGTGTCTTAGTATCTTGACTGGCCTGTGGTTTAGTGTGGCTAATCTCAACATCCGGTGAGCATGCCGACAGCGCGGTTAGCAAGGCTAACGATAATAATGATTTTTTCATTTAAAGATTTCCCCATCTTTTGTTTTTATTGGCGCTAACGTTACAGGTAAATACTGGTTTGATAAACCCTGAACAAGGAATCGCCGTATTAAATTTTTTACACATTTTGTCTTAGGAGATTCGATGAGTAAAAGAAAAAACACAGCGAAATCTGACTAACTATGTACTTATCTCGCATTTTTGTTTAGCTTATCTTCACATATTCACCGAAACCGATTGGTTCGCAGGAGAGCACTATGATTCAAACGTTAAGCCCAGAGCATTTTGCAGATGTTATCTCACTGGGTAATCAGGTTCATGGTGACGGCTATCTGGAT
The DNA here is from genome assembly GCF_009377275.1 of Shewanella sp. YLB-07. Lineage (NCBI taxonomy): Bacteria > Pseudomonadati > Pseudomonadota > Gammaproteobacteria > Alteromonadales > Shewanellaceae > Shewanella > Shewanella sp. YLB-07. The sequence goes on from NZ_VOQB01000006.1 coordinate 224,507, forward strand.
GAGGCATCGTTAGCAACTCTATATCGAAAAGGGATCAAGGATGAGATAAACGCAAATTTTGTCGCCCACCAAGATGGAAAACTGATTGGATTTCGTCTCACTTACGCACCGGGAAATTGGCAAACAGATAAATGGTGTACCCCCCATGCATGGGGAATAGAACCCCAAAGAGTCTGTTACTTTAAGTGTAATACCGTAGCCGAGCCATATCGAGGTGTGGGAATAGGGGGCAAGCTGCTGAGTGCCTCTATAGCAGCGACCAAACGGCAGGGAGCGACAGCTGGAATAAGCCATTTATGGCAGCAGAGCCCGAACAACTCGGCGGTGAGATATTTTACCAAGGCTGGTGCCATGCTGATAAAGGAACATCCAGATAGATGGAATGACACCAAGGAACACCCTGATTATATCTGTGTGATCTGTGGCGCAGATTGCCACTGCACCGCCTGTGAAATGTTGCTCATTTTCAAGTAACAGTTTCAGGTCTGAGTTAGATCTGGCTCAGATATACTGCAGCACTGTCACCACTTAATTCCTCAATAACTGACCTCAAATAAAGAAAAACATGGCCCAGAACCCTATTAACTCCAAGCTTTTCGACCCTCTTCTAGCCTCGGGTCCTGGAGGCCTTAGTTGGCCGGACTCCTATTGGGCAAGTACCATAGCATCGCCGCCTCAAATAAGCCCAGCACTCACAGGCACCAATCAAACCGATGTTGCCATCATAGGCGGAGGCTACACAGGACTACTGACGGCCTATTATTTAGCAACAGAATTTAATATTCATGCCACCGTATTAGAAGCCAATCGGATAGGATTCGGTGCCAGTGGCCGTAATGCGGGATTCGTACTCAAAGGCTCAGGCCGACTAGGTTATAGCCAGATGGCCAACCGGTGGGGACTGGATACGGCGAAAGGCATTTATAGTGAATTTAGTCAGGCCGTCGAGCGCGTCAGTGATCTTATCAAGGATAATAGGATATTGTGTGAGCCCCAGCAGCCTGGCTATCTTAAAATCGCCCATAATGCCAAGGCCCTCAAGCAACTTAAGCAAACCGCAGAGTTTATTACCCGTGAGCTTGGTGGTCAGGCTGAATTTATCCCCTTAAAGCAACTCACCAATGAGTACATGGCCCATAAGCAAGCTTATGGGGCGCTGAGGCTAGCGGATGGTTTTGGCATAAATCCACTTAAGTTAGTGTTGGGATATAAACAGCTAGTAGAAGCTCAAGGGATTAAGATCTATGAAAATTCTTGTGTCGAGCAGTGGATCGAGGAGCTGGGTAAGCATAGATTGATCACCGAGCAAGGAGAGTTGCTTGCAAAACGCGTAGTGACCGCGGGCAATGCCTATACGCCTAAACAGTTTAATCCTCGAGTCGATAGAAAATTCTTACCCATATTAAGTAATATTATCGTCACCGAGCCTCTGACGGCGGAGCAATTGAGTGAGTCGGGTCTCAAAACCCATCAAGTGACCATGGATACCCGTATTCTGAAGTATTACTATCGATTATTGCCTGACAATCGTCTCTTGTTTGGTGGTCGTGGGGCCATATTTGGTAAAGATGCATCGGACCCCGTGTATGCACAAAGACTTAAATATGCACTCAACCAATGTTTTCCTGTTTTAGCGGATGTCGGGGTGTCATACAATTGGACTGGGTGGATTGCGGCCGCCATGGATGATATTCCCCATGTTTACCAAGCTGATGGGGTCGGTTATAGCTTGGGCTATTGTGGCTCAGGTGTCTCCTTCAGCGCCCAGGCTGCATTTCGTCTCGCCCAAAGTATTGCAGGTGATAAAACTCCCGACTTGCCTCTCTACAGACAGGCTTTACCCGTATTTCCTATGCCGGGTCTGAGGCGTTTGGGTCAATGGGCTTATTACCATTATGGCTGGCTAAGAGACAGATATGGCTAGCTCTTCTCATCCAATCTGGGTATTAATGAAAGGGAAAGAATGACACTTGGCTGGCATCCTGATTAGCATCTAGATTGGCTTTGTTTGTCATCTTTTTCATGATCTCGTAGGAGCTATGATCATAGGGAGGCACAAACATATTTCCCTTAAGGATTTTGCTTGCATCACCCAGCATAGTATTGACTGGTGCTAGTTTGGATGCTGGTACCATAGAGAGCTCTCGAGACACACGAGTTTGAACCTGTTTGCTAATAAAATAATTAGCAAAGATTTCCGCCGCTTCGAGTTTCCTACCTTTTAGTCCCTTAACGAAATTGATCGTATCTAGCCAGGCCATGTGTCCTTCCTTGAAGTCAATCAACTGCCAATTAGCCCCTTTCTCATTTTCAGCGTGTATTTCAGGCCCCCAGCTACTAACAATCAGCAAATCCTTATGGAATTTAGGCGAGGTTTTCCAGAAATCACCAGCGGCTCGATAAAGAGAGGATAGCTGTTGCTGCGTTACTCCCTTAGGATCAGAAATTTTTCTAACAACTTGGCGGTCTTCCTCTAGCAATGCCTCGTATAAAGAGAAGGGGGAGAGGCCCTGTCTCATTAAGGCTAAACCTAAGTTATACCACTCCTGAGATTGGTTTAAGGAGAACTTATTTTGCCATTCATCTTGCCAGAGTGCATCGACTGACTCAGGCACCTCGTCTTCCATCACTTTATTTTTATCGATATAGAAACCATATATACCACCGCCCCAGGGAATATACAGGGGTTGATTCTTGCTATTCATTCCCATGTCCAGCCCAGTGAGATTAGGATAAAGGTAGGCATAATTCGTTAAACGGGGGGAGTGGATATCTATGGCTTGAATCAATTTAGCCGTTTTCTCTTTTTGCATCTTGATGAAGAAGAGAGTGAGAAAGGTGATATCACACTGCTTAGCACGAATGATATCGAACATCTGCTCCGCCCCCTGGGCATAGGGAGCGACAATATCGATTTTATATTTATATCCCTTCTCATCTAAGAGTGTATTGACCTTATCTACGTCCTCTGGAGTCACATATCCTTCCCAAGTTAGTACCCTTAGCCAATGATCAGCCTGAGTCTCCTTAGCAAATAGAAGCGTAAATATCAGGGTTAACACGATAAGGATAGCGCTGGGAAAGGTCATATTTTTGATAGAGGTCATAGAACACCTGTTATTGGTCTATTGTCAGGTTTTACTTATTAAGCTTAGTTCAGCATTTATCTGTTTGATATTGGATCTCTTTAGTGCGAATTAGCGCCGTACTTGCTATCATTAACGACTGCTCAACAGGGGAACAAAATGAAATCACAATTAGATAAGATGCTCACTACACACGACAAGCTAGTACACTCAGAAGGGGTAAAGATTATTTCTCATACTCAAAGAGATGTTGAAGAGTGGGTACAACATACTGTGATGATAGAGGGCTGTGATGCGCCATTTAAGTTCAGACGCCCCAAGAAATTCAAATGCCTTAAGGGAAACCGCGTCAATATGACCTATTATCCAGAAACCGAGAAAGTGGCGGGATTCGAAATTGAGGTGATGAAGGTGGTCCGAATTAAGCGGTATTAAGCTTTTATCTCATTTTGGTTAACTTGAAGCTAAAAACTGCACCCAGTTGAAATTCTGCAATAGAAAATGACTCAATATCTCTGATAAACTCAGTGATCTTATATCTCCTATACAGGCGATATAACTTAATTAACTCATATATCATTAAGTCTACATTCAGTCATTTTATCTTACTCTCTTCCTGTTTACGGCTAATACTGATCGTAGTAGCCTATTAACATTGTGATTACAATTAAGGTATCCCGATGAAGAAAGTATTATTAATGGCAGGTTTGTTCCTGTTCCACACAACTGCCTCTGCTTCAAATGTCATTATCGATAAATCTGGTGTTGATGAAAAAGATTACATTTTCGATATGCATGAGTGTACTGAACTATCACAGCAGGCCCAGAAAAAACAAACAGAAGGTGGTTTGGTATCGGGTGCAGCTAAAGGGGCAGCCCTAGGCGCGGCTGCTGGCGCTATTTCCGGAGGATCAGGTACCGATGGTGCTAAAACAGGTGCGGCCATAGGTGTGGTTGGTGGCGCCCTGGGAAGAAACCGCTCTAAGAGACAAAATGAATCCAGCCATGAAGCTGAGAAACAGATGGTGGTTAAAAATTGCATGATTAACCGAGGCTACACGGTACTCAACTGATTCAGACAAGATACTCCATCGGCATAAAAAATCCCGCGACAAAGCGGGCTTTTTTATGCCGTAAATTTCTTATGGGCTCAGCGAGTAAATGAGGAACTCATTCTAAAGTCTGATACAGCGTACGGTTAAGCAAAGGTTCAGCTAGCTTTTTACATAATAGCCTCAGAGTTATCCCATTCCTCGAGGTATTTTATGCAGACACAGTCCATTCAAGATAGCTTATTTGAAATTAAATATTCTGATTCTATAAATGCACAGGCCAGAGCCGCTAACTCTGTAATACCTCAGGGTTCTCACCGATTTAAAGAGGCAATAAACAACATAAGCATTCTGTCACAGTGTTCACTAATGGCTCATTATCAAGGTGTAAAGCAATCCACAGTGCCGACACTACTGGCTCATAAATCAGATGCCCTTGAGATGTATAAAGTGGTGACCTGTTCACAGGTCAGTCCCGCCGAGCAAGACATCTTGCTTGGATACATAAATCAGACGATTTATGCCTTAGACGATGGGCTTAGGTTTAACGTTAAACAATTATTAGTGTATGGCGTTTAACATTGAGCGTTATTGACTCTGTTGCGATAAGTACAGAAGATGGAGTATCTAGATATTCATACCCAGAGGTATGCACTCAGATACTCCATTTTTATTCAAACCTCTTTGTGACCAGTATTCCTTAATTATACAGATAGTTAACTGTCTTGGCTGCCCATCTGGGATTGCACATAGTTCTGAATTCCCATCTTGTCTATCAGGCCAAGATGTTGTTCTAGCCAGTAGATATGATCCATCTCGGTATCATCGAGTAGATCTTCGAGTATTTCCCGGCTGATGTAATCTTGCTCTTTCTCACAGATCCCAATGATCTTTCTGAGGCTTTCCGCCACGGTTCTTTCTGCCGCAAGATCGTTTTCCAGCATTTGTTTGACGTTATCGCCAACATTAATCGGTTGCCTGCTGGCTGTATCAGGTTTGCCTTCCAGAAACAATATGCGTTGAGTCAGGCGCTTTGCATGCTCCAACTCCTCTTCATATTCGTGAGCCAGCTTCTCATGGAGTTTATTGATCCCCCAATCTTCATACATCTTAGAATGAGCCAGATACTGATCCATTGAGGTTAACTCAAGGGTGAGTTGTTTGTTTAAGTGGTTGATGACATTCTGAGCACCTTTCATGTTAATCCTCCATCATGGTTTGCTGGTAATTTTCAATGCCTGTGGCATCGATAAGGAACTGTTGCGACTCGATCCAATCAAGGTGATCTTCTTCACCTTCTAAGATATCTTCGAGTAACTCCCGACTGACGTAATCCTCTTCGGTTTCACACAAGGCGATAGCACCACGTAATGCCGCAATTTGTTCTTCTTGTAGTTCTTTATCGCACTGGATCATCTCTGCTGTGTGCTCACCTATCCTCAATTTATTCAGCTGCTGCAGGTTAGGAAGGGCCTCTAGAAACAAGATACGTTCAATCAGATCATCGGCTTGTTTCATGTCGAGAATCGATTTTTTATATTCTTTCTCGTTAAGCTCCTCTAATCCCCAGTTTTTATAAATGCGGGCATGTAAGAAGTATTGATTGATTGAAGTGAGTTCTAACAGCAACATCTGATTCAGTACTTGGGTGACTTTACTCTTGCCTTTCATCAGCACTCTCCAAAAGCTCGTTAATTTTGTTGGCCCTGTCGGCCAACAGTTAGCAATGGGGCTCGATGTCATTCAAACAAGCAGCCACCACCATAGTGAAACTTGGTCCCTACCACTTAAATAATAGATAATGTAAGCCTGTGTGCTAGACCAAATTATTATGCTTGAAAACATTATAGGCCTGTGAAATATAAGCAATTTATAAGAATAAGGAGAGTGATTCTCATTCACGAATCAAATATATCCAAGACAAAAAACACCTCATTGGTTAATGAAGTGTTTTTTGTCTTGAAGGGTGGGGAATACTATTTCGTTTAGTGTATAAAAACAGGGAGTTTAACCTAGTAAGCCAGCTTTTTACTTGTGGGTATTTAGCTTCCTGCCAATGTCATTGAGCAGTTGGTGCGCCATTTTACAGTCCCTGTCACCGAGTAAGCTCATGCCATCGAGTAACCAGCGGGACAGTTTTACATCATCATGGGCATCGAGCTGCTGTAACAATATCTTGGTTCTATTTTTCAGGGCCTGCAGTTGACCCTCTTGTGCATCGACTTGCCTAAGGTTGAGCCGATTATTGACTTCGCTAAGGGAGTAACTGTATACCATGACAGCCTGAGCCAGATTGAGCGAAGGATAGTCGTTTATCAAGGGCACATAGGAAAAAAGATCACATAACTCGAGCTCACTGTTGGACAAACCACTGGACTCTCGACCAAAGAGTAGGGCAATCTTCTTTACTGAGCCTGATTGTCGTAATACTGTATTTTTAAGCTCGTCAGGCGTTAAATATTGTCTGGGAGTTCCTCTCTCTCTCGCAGTGGTTGCTATCAAGTGATCATATTGCGCTCGAATGTCTGCAACTGAGTCAACGACTAAGGTTCGTTCCAATATATCTGTGGCACCATGGGCCAGCCAATGGGCCTCTTTGTCGAGATGTAGGTTTGAATTGACTAGAATAAGCTGTTTAAAGCCCATGGTTTTTATTGCCCTAGCGGCGGCGCCAACATTGGCTGGACGACTAGGTTCTACGAGCACGAAAACAAGAGACATATAAAAGGCAGACTGAAGAGGATAAACGGTGGCATATTTTTACCTGAACTAATGCCAAAGTAAATGGATCTGCGAGTTATTTTACACTCCGGAGTCAATCACTCTTTGGCAACTTGCACATGAGGCTGGATGCAGATGTTAACCTCAAGCAGGACGCTGAGTTTCCATACGAAATTCGAGTTTGAATATGCCAAACATAATGATGACCTTAGTCACTCGTTAATGTTATTATTTTGTGATGCTTGGCAAGCGTTGTCTTGCGATCGAATTTTTGCGCTTACAACTGGATGTAGCCAATGGACCTTAACCTGCCACTGTGTCGTCGATTACGACACATCTGCTTAGTTAAAAAATCACTTTTTTTCTTTGCCATATTTTACTACCTGCTTGCAACGTGCTCCAGCGCCAGTGAAAATGATCAGGACATTAAAAATACCAAGCATAAAAAACAACTGATCATAGCCAATTCTAAGGCATGGAAACCTTTTTCTTATATAGATACTAATGGCGAGGCTCAAGGTTTACTCATTGATATCTGGAAGGAATATGCCAGAGTCAACGATGTAGATGTGTCATTCCTCTTAACAGATTGGAATGATTCATTGCAAGCAGTTAAAGCTAAAGAGGCAGATGTACATGCTGGCTTGCTTTGGTCCGAACACAGAGAAACTTACCTGGATTTCCTCCCTGGCATAGTCAAGATCGATACCCAACTATTCTTTTCATCTAAGCTATTGGGCACAGATGTACGCAACTATCTCGAGTCGGGTAGGGTAGGCGTGGTCTTTGCGGGCTATGAAGAAACATATATGATGAAGCACTATCCTAAGGTTAAGCTCATCGCTTTTGATAATAATGAACTTATGCTGAAGAGTGCATTTTCAGGTGAGATTCATGCCTTCGTAGCAGATTTTCAAGTCGCCAACTTTTACTTATACACATCACAAAGACCTAATCAGTTTTCTCCGGTGAAGCATCTTTATAGCGGATTAATTAGGCCTGCGGTCGCTGAAGGTCAAAACCGATTAAGGCTGGAACTTCAACATGGTTTTAAACAGATCTCAGCCGTGGATCTTGAGCGCATACAGCGTAAATGGATCCATGTAGAAACGGTTTACCCCAAATACTTGTTACCCATGTTTTTCGCGTTAATCCTCCTGTTGACGGCGGCCTATATATTTCACCTACGCAGAGCCGTTGCACATAGAACCCATGAGCTGCACCAATTAAACAGAGAGTTACAAAGACTCGCCTCCATAGATGCAATGACTAACATCTATAATCGTCGTTATTTTATCGAGCTGTTACAACAGGCTTGTGATGACAACCAGACCGGGCTTTCTCTGTTGCTGTTTGATATAGACAGATTTAAGTCGATCAATGATAATTTTGGCCACAGTGTCGGCGATTTCATTATTTGTGCGATGGTCAAGACGATTAAACGGCAACTCCCTCCCGAAGCTGTATTTGGCAGGATAGGAGGAGAGGAGTTTTGTATTTTCATTCAGGGACTCACACCTGAACAATCTCAAGAATTAGCCAAACGAGTTCAATCATCGGTGACTAGTAGCCACTACTGCCAGAATAATATTCGTCATGCGGTCAGTATCAGCCTAGGCGCTGTCTACTGTGAAGAGGCTAACATCGATCACCAATTTCTGATTAATCAAGCCGATCACCTTATGTACATAGCAAAATCCATGGGGCGGGATTGCTACCAGTTCAATAAACTCTAATGTAATTAAATGTTATTTTCGGCTAAACAAGGATGAATCAACGATCTTATCGCCTCGAATCAAGCCGAGCAGAAACCATTATCAGATGACCTGGCTGCAGAAGGTTTCATCCTAGAACAAGTAGGCGTTCTAGATTCTGCAATCGCCCTGAGTCAATATACAGCTAAAAAGCAGAGCCCTAGCCAACAAATCACAAACGATTCATTCACACACCACAAGACAGAGACTGAGCTGTCAGAGCCCAAGATGTCAGATTGGTCACAAACCCGCATCGATGGCTTTACCACTGCCCAACCTACCAGCCCCTTATTAGGCCTGTTATCCATTCCTTCTATCAAACTTGTGGCGGTTTGTTATTGATGCTTGGACAATTTATGGGGTGGAGAAGAAGAGGGCAGTAACAAGGCCCAAGTTTGTTACCTCATAAAAAAGGAAGCAAAATGCTTCCTTTTTAATGTTCTGCCAAACAAGATCGCCTATTTGTATATACAAGTACTGGTATAGACAAGTAAACATATCCGAGACGGCATATCATCTTGGCATAAAAAAGCCAACCTTGAAGGTTGGCTTTTTCGAAAACTTGTTTAGATTACTTGGCAGTCATCAAGGCGACGGCATTATCTAGCATACGGTTACTGAAACCCCACTCGTTGTCGTACCAGGCCATGACTTTGACAAGACGACCGTTGACGCGAGTTTGGGTAGCATCGAAGTTACATGAGAATGGGTTGTGGTTGAAATCAATAGAAACCAAAGGCTCCTTGTTGACGGCTAACACTTCACTCATTGGTGATAGTGATGCTGCACTTTCGATAATGGCATTGATCTCTTCTACCGTAGTATCACGCGTCGAGATGAATGTTAAGTCGACCAAAGACACGTTAACAGTCGGAACACGTACTGCCAATCCATCGAATTTACCGGCGAGCTCAGGAAGCACGAGTCCAACGGCTGCAGCAGCACCTGTCTGAGTCGGGATCATTGACATTGCAGCAGCACGAGCACGACGTAGGTCGGTGTGGTAAACATCTGACAGACGTTGGTCGTTAGTGTAAGCGTGAATCGTTGTCATCAAACCAGACTCGATACCGATCTCATCGTTTAATGGCTTAACCATAGGTGCTAAACAGTTTGTGGTACAAGAAGCATTCGAGATCACAGTCATGTCAGAGGTGATGACATGGTTGTTAACACCGTAAACGACTGTTGCGTCTACGTTTTTACCCGGTGCAGAGATAAGGACTTTCTTAGCGCCTGCATCAAGATGCGCTTGTACAGCTTCTTTAGATGTGAAGATACCAGTACATTCAAATACCACATCAATTTTTAATTCGGCCCAAGGTAGTTTAGACGGGTCTCTTTCTGAGAATGTCAGTATCTTATCTTGGTTAACATAGATGGCTTCATCGTCATGATCGACTTTAGCGTTGAAACGACCATGAACAGAGTCATATTTGGTCAGGTGAGCGTTGATAGATGCATCGCCAAGATCATTGAGTGCAACGATCTGGATTGAATAATCCTTTTCGCTTTCATAAAGTGCACGTAAAATATTTCGTCCGATACGGCCATAACCGTTAATTGCTACGCGGATAGTCATTCGATATCCCTCTGGTGATTTGTAAAATTATCTTCTGGTTGTAAAATTACCAAACTGACAGCTACCGTCAAGTAATATCCCCTGTAAAAGCCATTTATACGTAACAATTTCGCTTTTATTTTTACATTGGTCATGTTTTTAACAAAAACTAGCATGTTCTTTGTAAATATCTTCCAATATGGCATACATTTTTCGACGGGCAAGCGCCCATAAGAAAATGGTTAAAGGCTGGGCAATTCTTGCTTATGGAGTAGGAGGGGAACGGAGCAGCATCGTCTTAATAGCACTGGATGAGAATTCTCCATCTTCTATCACATCAACAAGTTCTTCGGCCTGTTGATCTAAAAATCTCTGCAGGGTTTTATCACCATAGATTAATCCGAGCATCATCTCTTCCGATACATTCTGCTTGGTCATCAATACATTTGCTCTGGCCAATAGATATGTTAACTCGAGGTCATTGAGCTTCTGGTAATTATTGGACAGTCCCAATAGCCAGTCAGGATTAAAGTTCTCCTCGTCACTGATATCAAGCACCTGAAGATAGATTAAATTAGATTGTAAGGCATCAAATTTTTGATAATAGGAGGCCACTCGAGACAGTAATAATATGTCATCTATCTGATAAGCCTTATAGGCTGCTAACACGACTTTCTCAGCTTTCAGATCATTGAAGCGCGTCCAGTGATAGAAGGCTAGGTAGAGATCTTGACTATTCTTGGTGGTGTCTTGAAGCTGAGAAAGGCTTTGTGCACTCAAACCAAAAGCACGAAGTCGGTCGTTCGTTCTCTCTGGATGCAAAATATGTTGTACTCCTGCGGCCAGTTCGATGCATTGATTGTACTTTTCTAAGTTGAGTAGTTGGTGGTATATCTGCTTGCTGGAAGGCGATTCGGTGAACTTTAGCTTATATCTATTACGAATTAAGTCGCCTTTTTCATATCTGCACCAACTATCGGCATGAAGATCGTTACAAAGTTCAGGATTATTTTTACAAATGGTGCCTGTATCTGTTTGTTTTTCACAGCCTGATAGGCAAGAAAATGCAATAAAGCTAATAAATGATGTAATTATTACAAAATTTCTAGTCAAAATAGGCTCCAAGCCAAGTTTTTGCTAATAAAATTACAGCGTTACAAAAAATATCTTGCTAGCCTGAAAGGCTACTTTTCATTACAATAGCGCCGACCAATAGGGGATTATCCCCTATTATTAATTAGAGTATTGGTCTTTTCTTTTTGTTACTCAATCATTTCTGAAAATAAATCGGAAAAGTGAGATAAAGGATCTGTAAATGAGCGCTGATAAACACCTACAAAGCTGGCAAGAACGTTTCGAAATGGCAGAGGCTATGCAGCCTCTGCTTGGTAAATTATATCGTAATCAAGGTGTCGAAGTCGTTTTATACGGTAAGCCGCTACTCAATGCCTCTACCATTGAGATCATCAAGTCACACCGTCTGGTACGTCGTTTTGTTGGCTATAAACTGAGGTTGCGTGAAAGCTTTCCTTTTGTAGAAGCATTAAGCAAACTCGCCGTTAAACAGTGTAAAGTTGATATAGGCAAACTGGCTATCAACTATTGGCGTGAACATGACGATGCAAGTGATATAGAAGCCTATATGAGCCGTGAGCTGGCACCTGCTATCGATCATGATGATACTCAAGAAGCCAGAGATGTTGTGCTTTACGGCTTTGGTCGTATCGGTCGCCTACTTGCTCGCCTGTTAATAGAAAGAACCGGTGTAAGTAATAAACTTCGTCTTCGCGCCATCGTACTGCGTGGTGGTCGTAAGGGCGATTTAGAGAAGCGTGCCAGTCTGCTCAGACGCGATTCGGTTCATGGTCCATTCAATGGTTCTGTTGAAGTCGATGAAGAGAATAATGCCCTTATCGCGAATGGTACTTATATCCAGGTGATATATGCCAACTCTCCAGATGAAGTGGATTATACTAAGTACGGTATCAGCGATGCGTTAGTGGTAGATAACACTGGTATCTGGAAAGACGAAGATGGACTCGGTTTGCACCTAAAGTCTAAAGGCGTAGCTAAAGTCCTCCTTACCGCGCCGGCGAAAGGTCAGATCAAAAACATCGTTTTTGGTGTCAATGAGTCAGATATCCTCAGTGAAGATAAGATAGTGTCGGCGGCGAGCTGTACTACTAATGCGATCACCCCGATATTAAAAGCGATGAATGATAAGTATGGCATCACTAATGGCCATGTAGAAACCATTCACTCTTATACCAATGACCAGAACTTAATTGATAACTATCATAGCGCCGATCGTCGTGGACGTAGTGCACCATTAAACATGGTTATCACAGAAACTGGTGCCGCTAAAGCGGTTGCTAAAGCCTTACCAGCACTTGCAGGTAAGCTAACGGGTAACGCAATCCGCGTACCTACACCAAACGTGTCTATGGCTATCATCTCTTTGAACCTTGAAAGCGAGACAGATAAAGAGCAGGTAAATGAATACCTGCGTGACATGTCACTGCATTCAGAACTTCAAAATCAAATCGATTTTACTGAATCAACAGAGATAGTCTCATCTGATCTTGTCGGTTCACGTTATGCCGGAGTGGTCGATTCACACGCCACCATCGCTGACGGTAACCGTGCCATTCTTTATGTATGGTATGACAATGAGTTTGGCTACAGCTGTCAGGTTGTTGGTGTAATGCAGAAGATGCTTGAGCTTAACTATCAATCATTGCCAAACTGTTAATCAGATCACCTAGCGATTGATTAACGCTTAATGATAAAAAGCCTCGTTAATACGAGGCTTTTTTATTACTACTCAGTATTCCGTCCCGAGAAGAGTTTATACTCAAAATAAAGGCATCTAGTAGGTACCATTTTTTGTTGGGAGATTAATTAGCCTCTATTAAGAACTTTAATACATTAGCTTGCGCTGCTGGACTCTAGAACGAATATTTAACGTTAAAACCACTGTAATCAAGAACTAGGTCATTATTTATCTGTTTAGATTCCACTTGTTGTTCGAACCTGCCGACAACAATAGAAGCAGCCCAGCGATTATTGAACTTATAGCCAATGCTTGACCATATGTCTTGAGAATTCAAACTTGAAGAAGCAGTGAGTCTTAAGCCAATACTTGCAGATAGTTTATCTGTGAATTGGTATCCAACTTCTGTTGCCACAGATGGCGCGATAAAGAAGTTACTGGCCTCAGCTAAGTGCTCACCAACGACATAGTCCATTCTCATTGATAGCAAGCTCGTAGTTAGACCTGCACCAACATCAAGCTTCCAGTTGCTGTCCGGTAACAACTCAAACATATAATCAGCAGTGGCATTCCATAGACTATAAGCTACTACAATCTCATTGCCCGCAAGATATGTCTCATTTTTAAACTTCACGTCCTCCCTGTGTTCTTTCTGAGTTCTCGACTCATAAGGAGTGAATGAGAGATTCACATATTGGTTGTCTGCGATCCCAAAGGTGAAGTGAGAAGCTGCATAGGTGTTTGGTTCGTTCGCGCGTCCGAAGTAATACAGATCGAACGGATTATTCACGCCATCGTCAATAATGTTTCTTTTAGTACTTGAACCACCGATAAACAGTGAGTAACTATTACGGTAATCAGTGCTATCTCTAAGGTTGCTGTATCCGTCCCTTGGCTTTTTCTCTCGTCCAAATACATAACTAGCGTTAATCGCGAAACCATCTTTTGTCATCGAGGGGACAAACATTAAATCTGACTGATTGTAAGGGTCCGTAAAATAGAGACTAGTGAGCACTGAGATAGCACCGCCAGCCATGACATCATCCATAAAATGTCTGTTTGCGTGAACACGACTAAAGCCAACGAATGCAGCTGCGCCATATGCTGGAACAGCCCAAGCATCACCGTATCTATGATGCAGGTAAGCCGCGCCCGCGAACGCGGCAGAAGTATGGCCGGACGGGAAAGAGTTCGGCTGTGTACCGTCTGGTCTCATCTTTCTATACACGAATTTTAAGCCGTGGGTAATGGATGCAGAGGTTCCCAGCCCTTTAGTTAGCTGCCAAGCCCCTTCAGTATCTCCTATAGCGAGACTTCCTGCCATCGCACCAGCAGGGATAATAATCTGCATCCAGTCGCCTATTTCTGAAATAGTTCCGGTATTGGTTTGCAATATCTCGCTCTTGGCCATGACCGTGGTGCTGAATATGCACGCTGCGATCGCAACTGCCAGTGTGTGTTTTACAAATAGTGTCACCGGGAAATTCTCTTGGTTGTAAGTTGCCTAAACAGAAATGAATAGAGTGGGGGAGTTAGCAATGAATTGGTTTAACTAGTATTCTTTTGGGGTCAAAAATGGTTAGCCTTCAATATTATTTCTTGTCTGATCTTATTGCTCAATTTTTAACTCTGCCTTACTAGTACTTATAGTGATGGCTAGTGTTTTTAGCGCTTGATACTGCAAATTGAGCATTGAACAAACAGAATCCAGCTTAAATTTAACCACAATGATCGTTTTAACATCGGTCAGTTAAAAAAGCCCATTTTTAGTAAGTTTCTTGATTGACTATCACCAGTAAATCGGTAGAATGCCATTCCGCAGTCAAGGGAAAGCTTCTTAAGAAACAACTTGCTGCAAGTAAGATTAATAAATTGATGTAAGCGACATTAGCTCAGTTGGTAGAGCGATACCTTGCCAAGGTATAGGTCATCGGTTCGAACCCGATATGTCGCTCCAATCATCTAAACAAGATGTGTGGCATTAGCTCAGTTGACTCTTTACTGAAATCAACTGTGTATCTTACAAGAAGATAATACAAATTGGCGCGATGGCAGAATGGCTATGCTACGGATTGCAAATCCGTCTATCTCGGTTCGACTCCGGGTCGCGCCTCCATATTTAGATTCTGATGAGTGTTTTCTTTCGAGAGACACAGTATTAACTACCGATAATACGTATCATCAAAATCAACGAGTTTGCCCGAGTGGTGGAATCGGTAGACACAAGGGATTTAAAATCCCTCGCTTAATAGGCGTGCCGGTTCAAGTCCGGCCTCGGGTACCATCATTTCTCTATGAGAACTGGCAATGAGCCTCAACGAAAGTTGAGGCTTTTTTGTATCTACTGTTTGTAGATGATCCTGTTAATGGCTTTTAAAATTCCTCGCTACTCTTCCCTTCTTTTATAAGGAGCAGGGCACGTGCAGATTCAACTCTCTGTTTCAAAATCTGGCTCGAGTACCATATTTATTTGAGAACTGGCAATTAATCTCAACGACAGCTGGGGATTTTCGACTCTAGAATTCCAAAAGAATATTTGAAGTATGACGGAGTTCAAACACAATGATATGAATATAACGATCCTTAAAAAAACCACCTAAATAATCAATTTTATTCATATTATTCTTGATTTACTGCTTGTTACCCCAAATGAAAACGATTTATTCTACTAATATCAAAACTAGCTTTCGATGCCAGACTCACAATGGTATAAAGAGGCTCTACAATCCCCTACATCATCTTTTTAGGAAAGACGTCATGATATTTACTCAGGTTGAACTTGCTCCTGCCGATCCCATTTTAGGCCTCACCGATGCTTTTAAAGCAGATACAAGAACAGAGAAAGTAAATCTTGGGGTCGGCATTTATAAGGACGAGTCTGGTTCGACTCCAATACTTAAGTCGGTCAAACTTGCCGAAGAGAGATTACTTGTCACAGAGAAGAGCAAAAGTTATCTGGGCATCGAAGGCGTCGAGGCGTATAACCGTGTAGTACAAGAACTACTGTTTGGTGCCGAGCATGACGTCGTCAAAAATAAGCGAGCATTAACGGCTCAAGCACCAGGCGGCACAGGCTCGTTAAGAGTGGCCGCTGAGTTTTTAGTGCGTAACACAGAATCAAACACCATTTGGGTGAGTAACCCGACTTGGGCAAACCATCAGAATATTTTTAAATCTGCAGCACTCAAGATTGAACAGTATCGTTATTATAAGGCTGAAACTCACGGTAAAGATTTTGATGCCATGATTGCCGATCTCAAAACGGCAAAAGCGGGTGATCTGGTCTTATTACATGGCTGTTGTCATAACCCAACCGGCATAGACCTCATCGAAGCTGAATGGCACATCATAGCCGACCTCTGCCTTGAGCAAGGTTTAGTGCCATTATTCGATTTCGCCTATCAGGGCTTCGGTACTGGCGTAGAAGAAGATGCACAGGGCTTAAGAATTGTTGCCAACAAGGTACCAGAGCTTATCATAGCTAACTCTTTTTCTAAGAACTTTGGCCTGTATAACGAAAGAATTGGTGCCGTAACTGTAGTCGCCGAGAATCAGGCTGATGTCACTAAAGCTTTTAGCCAAGTAAAGAGCACTATCCGTGGTAACTACTCTAATCCACCGGCTCACGGCGCATTGATCGTCAGCACCATACTCGGTGATAGTGAATTAAAGACGCTTTGGCAAAGCGAGCTTAAAGAGATGCGTGAGCGTATCGCAAAAATGCGCGGCTTATTTGTCGAGACGCTTAAATCTGAAGGGGTTAAACAAGACTTTAGCTTTATCTCTACACAGAATGGTATGTTCAGTTTCTCTGGCTTAACCAAGGAGCAGGTGGCTAAACTTAAAGACGATCACGCCGTGTACATAGTGGGTTCCGGCCGCATCAGTGTCGCGGGCATGACCATTGAAAATATGCCGGTGATCTGTAAAGCCATTGCAGCCGTGCTGTAACTATTAACTAGCACAAAAATGTAGTTAAGTGGTATGTAATCAAAAAGGACAGCGAATGCTGTCCTTTTCTGCTCTTAGCCTTTCTATAAATCATTCTTCTCTATGTCTAGTTCAACCATACTAGCCAAAGCATCGGCAAGAGCCCTTTTGTCATGTAAACCCGCATGGTGTTTACTCACTAGCGGCCGATAAGAGATGATGCCATCCTGATAGCTTTCCTCTGAGTGGCATAAGATCTGATCCACGACTTTAAGCCCTAAGATCTGGTGGCACCAGTCTATTCTCTGCTGTAAAGAAAAGTCCGCAGAGGGTGAAGGCTCACGGGTCAAGTTATCGACTAAGATGACTTTAGCTTTCGATTGATTAAGGGCCGATGCAAATTTCGGTAATAATAAGGGCGGCATAATACTGGTGAGGAAACTGCCAGGTCCTAATATCACTAAATCAGCCTTTCTTACGGCCTCGCAAGCCTCATAGGTAGCAGTCACCATTGGCTCTAACGATAAGGCCATAGGATGAGTGTCCATGCCATCGACACTGGTTTCGCCAAAGACGCGATTACCACAAGCTTCGATTGCCACTAAGTGCGTAGGCTCTTCAGACATAGGGATCACTTTGGTCTCTATGTTAAGCAACTGCCTGATGAGATTGACCGCTTCTAATGGCCTGACACAGAGTTGATCTAAGGCAAGTAAAATAAGATTGCCCAGGTTATGTCCGCTCAATTCATTTTTCCCGGAAAATCGATACTCAAATAACAAAGAGCCGGTAGAAGGCTGGTTTGAAAGTTGAGATAAGCAGTTTCTAAGATCTCCCCAGGCGATACAATCCTGCTGTTGACGTAATCTCCCTGTCGATCCACCGTTGTCCGTAGTGGCGACGACCCCTGTGAGCTTAGCGCCTAGAAATGAAAGAGACGATAATACACGCCCCAGTCCATGGCCTCCGCCAACGGCGACTATGTTTTCAAATTGATTTAATTTGTTATTTTGCATCTGGGTTTTTCCTTCCTGAATACCCAACGAATATGCGCATCATAGGCTTAGGATTATAACTTACAACTAGAGTTTTGTGTGGGGTTTTGTCAATTAAGATATATGACATATAATTGCCGTCAGTTTTCGAAATAAGAGAGAAAAATGAAAACAGGTAGAATCGGAAAATTTACCGTATCCCTGAGTCTAGTGATTGTCATCTTGATTTTTTTAAGGCTTATCTTTATTAAAATTGACGATGCTGATAAGAGTACTCTTGGTAAATTAATTGAAAATGAACAGCCTTTGAGCCTGATCCCGGACTTTGAGTCTATTGCCAACGTGGCTCAAAAGAAGCAAGCCTTCTTCGATTATCTACGCCCGGCAATTCGACATCAAAACGCCATCATTTCAGATGAGCGACATTTTCTTTTACGAAGCTCACAGCATCTTGAAGATGGACTGAGCCTCACCGAAGCCGAGCATTACAGAATTGAAGAGATCGCCAATAAATATCAGTACTCGCCCAGAAGTATCAATCAAAAGACCCTTAGTGAGCTGCTGATCAGAGCCGACATCATCCCTGAGTCTATGGTACTCATACAAGCCGCTAATGAAACGGGTTGGGGCAGCTCTCGATTTGCCAAACAAGGGCTCAACTTCTTCGGCCAATGGTGTTTCAGGAAAGGCTGTGGACTCGTGCCTCAATCACGAACTGCCGGTAAAAGCCATGAAGTTGCAGTATTCGATTCCGTAGCAGACTCGGTGGCATCTTATATGAAAAACCTCAATTCCAATGCCGCGTATGCATTATTGAGATCTATTCGTGCAGATTTACGTGCCCAAGACAAACTTCCCGTTGCAGATCAGTTAGTATACGGATTAGTTAATTATTCCGAGCGACAGGAGGCATATATAGATGAACTCCTGGAGATGTTACGTCAAAACAAGCAGTATTTGGTGGAGAATCATGAAGAAAGGCCTTCTGTTTAGCTGTTTACTCGTTGCTGTTACTTCGGTACAAGCAGCACCAATATCAATACCGTACCAAGGTTTTTATCAAAGGCTTAAACAAGTTAATAAAGGGAACTATCCATTAATTGAGATCGCTTTTTCGGTGCCTGATAAATCCCGGTGCCTGATTAAAAGTGGCACACTCACCACGGAAAAAGAATCTTTTCCTCTGACTATCACAGAGGATCAGAGAATCTTCTTACCCTATGATGCTCGACTCAAGTCAGATAGGGCGTTAGTGAATTTGGATATTGAAGGCTCAGCGGATAATTGCAGTATCTCAATGCAAGTCAGGGCTAAGAACACCAAGCAGAGCTATAGCCAGAAAGAAGTACAAGAAATTCAGGCTGAGATGAACACTATGCTCAGCGATATGCAGGGGTTCCCTATGCGCTATTTTAGCCAAGATATTGCAGGGGTTAATTTTGAGTTTGAGCCTGATAGCAAGACATTGGTTTATATCGATGGTAAAGAGCAAATTGTTACCGACAAACTTAGGCTATCTAGCGAGCAGATAGACAAATTATCTGACATCAAATTTGACGCTAAGCCCCTGGTCATCAGTCCATGGACAAATGGTTAATAATATCAATCGGTATACTGTTTCAAATCAGGTAAACAGATAACAAAAATCCCGGACTAGTCCGGGATTTTTAGTTTTAGCGACGCAATTTAAAGCACGAATCGAATTAGGGAGTATAAGTACTCACGACGTTGATTTTCTGCTCTTTAGTGACTCTACTTGCAGCATCGAGATCGATATGGCCATTATTGGCCACATCGAGAAAATCGAAAGCTGGCAAGTCAGACTCGGCCACATCTCCTTTCAAAGGGGCATCAGCATCTCTTTGCAGTGCAAGGAAATCAAATTGCTCCCGGTCGACCCCCTGGGAAGGCGAAGTATTCTGCATCGCGGTAAAGATTGATTCTATTCGACCAGGATGATCTGCATCCCATTGCTCTAGCATGGCTTTAACCGATGCACGTTTCAGGTTTTCCTGAGAGCCGCAAAGATTGCACGGAATGATGGGAAATGATTTCAGTTCTGCATATTCGGCGATATCTTTCTCGCGCGAATAAGCCAGTGGCCTTATCACCATGTTAGCACCATCATCGGACAACAGCTTAGGCGGCATGGCTTTCTGTTTACCAGCATAAAACATGTTGAGGAACATGGTTTCTATGATGTCATCTCTGTGATGCCCTAAGGCTATTTTAGTCGCCCCGATTTTCTGAGCGAAACCATAGAGGGTGCCTCGACGGAGTCGTGAACACAAAGAGCAGGTCTTTTGCCCCTCAGGGATCTTAGATCTGACGATAGAGTAAGTGTCTTTCTCGAGGACATGGTAAGGGACATTGAGAGTATCAAGGTAATTGGGCAGCACTTCTTCAGGAAAACCTGGTTGCTTCTGATCTAAGTTAACCGCCACGATTTCAAACTTGATTGGTGCTCTCTGCTGAAGATTGAGCAAGATATCCAGCATAGCGTAGCTGTCTTTGCCCCCAGAGAGACAACACATCACGCGATCACCTTCTTCTATCATCTGATAGTCAGATATCGCCTTACCCACTTCGCTACGTAGTTTCCTTTGTAGCTTACTCATGCGGGTGAGCTGTGTTTTTGAGAGAATGTCGGACATAAAAAACGCGCCTAATTACACTTGAATTCTGGGCGCGTATTATATAGTAAAATGAGCAGATTTAGAACCAAGCTGACCGACTTCTTACTCTGACATAACTGCTCGACTTAGTCTTTCTCTAAGGGGGAGCGGTAACCATCGGGTTTAATTGCCAACAGATCACAGTTAATGCTGTCGATAACGTGCTCGGCAGTATTACCAATCAGAGCCGCTGAAAAACCGGTACGGCCTACAGTGCCTAAAATCACTAACTCAGCATCTATCTGCTGGGCGATATCAGGAATAACATCTTCAGGAAGACCTTCTTTAACATGACAAAAATCACTGGAAATATCGAAACTGTTTGCCAGGTAGCTGATTCTTTGCTCATGCTGCATCCGAATCGTTTCTCCATAGGTATGGGCATCGAAATCGGGGAGCTCTATGGCAAGATTAACCGGTGTTCCCGGATAACCGTTAACAAGATGTACTTGTGCATCAAATTGCTTTGCCAGGTCTTTGGCATACTCGATGATCTTGCCGTTGAGTGTCTGATGATCATCATCTTCAGAGCCCACATTGACGGCGCAGAGTATTTTACCTGCAACAGGCCAAGCATGATCTTTAACTAATAGCACAGGTACCGGGGATTTACGCATCAGATGCCAGTCGGTAGGCGTGAAAATGACAGATTTAAGCTTATCGTGAAGATGTGTTCCTTTCACTATAATGTCGAAATTGCCCGAGATAGCAAATTGAATAATGCTCTCGAAGGGACGATTATGCCAAATCACTTCACTTTCGATCTGCACTTTTTCGTTGGTATAGCCAATTAGCAGCTCTTCTAACCAAGCCTGACGTTGAGATATGACTCCTTGGCGCATCGCTTCTCGCTCGTGACCCGAAAGAATCGAGGTCATCTCATAAGAAAAATCAAAGATAGAGAGAAACACCGTAATATCGGCACTATTAGGAGAGGCTAGCTCGATGGCTCTGGCGAGAGCCGGTTGTACATCACTTGTTGGATCGATAACAACTAAGAGTTTCTTTAAATCCTTCATAGTCACTCCTTAATTCAGACAATGAATTAATAATGAGCTAAAGAGAACAAAATGCAATGATTTTAATCACAATTTGGCTAAATTGTTGGTATTAAACTAAATAGTAAAATGTAGGCGAGGAGATGGGTAACCTGAAAAGTGGGCCGGGTTACCCGATATCGTTTATCTTGCGATGGCGTGATTGCCGGCTAGCTCAGCTAGCGCGTCGAAATTGATGATGGTGATGTACTTACCTTTGACTTCTATCAGTTCAGCTTTTTGAAAGCGACCCAGTAAACGGCTAATGGTCTCAACGGTCAGGCCTAAGTAGTTACCGATATCACCACGAGTCATGGTTAATCTAAACTCTTTAGGTGAGAAGCCGCGGCTGCCGAAACGATTGGCTAGATTACTGATAAAGGCGGCGAGACGCTCTTCGGCATTTTTCTTACTCAGTAAGAGTATCATCTCCTGATCGCTCTGGATCTCATGACTCATCAAACGCATCACTTGTTGCCTCAACTTAGGCATGGTACCTGTGAGTTCATCCAAGGTGCCGTAAGGGATCTCACACACCATAGAGGTTTCTAAGGCTTGAGCAAAACTTTGATGCTGTTGGGAGTGGATGCCGTCGAAACCTATGACATCACCAGCCAGATGGAAACCAGTGATCTGTTCATCACCTTGCTCTGTGATAGTAAAGCTTTTGACCGTACCGGAGCGAATAGCGAATAGCGACTTTAATGGGTCACCTGACTTGAAAATCTGTTCACCTTTTTGAATCGGCTTCTTTCTTTCGATAACTTCATCGAGCTGATCGAGTTCGTTGCTATTGAGAGTAAAAGGAATACACAAGTCTGCCATACTACAGTCATGGCAATGGATGGCACCTCCAGGCACTGACGAACGACGACTCTTACTATTATCTGTCATAGTGTTTCTCAAATGTCACAATTAGTCCTATATTAAACTAATTTAATAAACTCAGCTAGCGAAGCTGGGCAATTGCAATGTATAAAGTTTGTAAACCAAACAGCACTAAGATCAAGCCACTGATCAATCTGACGGCTCGGTTCTGTACCCAGCGGCCAAACAGATTTGCCGCCATGCCGACACTTAAGAGTGCCGGTAAGGTACCAAGCCCAAACGCCGCCATTATCATAGCGCCTTGCTGAGCAGAGTTAGCCGCAACAGCCCAAGTTAACGTGCTGTAGACCAGGCCACAAGGAAGCCAGCCCCACAACATACCACCGACAAACGCCTGGGGCATAGTTTGAATGGGCAAAATCCGTTTAGCTAGGGGGGAGAGGAAGCGCCAGAGGTACTTGCCAACACGCTCAATTTGCACCACACCGGACCAAATTTTAGCTATGTAGAGACCCGTGGCTATCATCATTAAGCCTGCTATCACTCTTAGAGTGATCAGGTACAGATCAATATCGAACAGTAGCGCTAATGCACTGGCAGAGCCACCGACCAAGGCGCCAGCCAAGGCGTAGCTCAAAATGCGACCCAAATTATAACTAAGCATGAAGCGTAGCTGAGATACAAATTGGCTTTGGTGCCTCGACTTAGGTAACTGAGATGAAAAAGCGCCGATAAGACCGCCACACATGCCAATACAATGACCCGCTCCCATCAAACCGACGAGGAAAGCGCCGGTAACATTGTAATCAATCAAGAGGATGTGGAGTCTTTAGATTCACTGTTTTTAGTCTCAGTATTTACAGGCTTATCATCATCGAACAGTATCGATACGCTCTGTCTATCGAGATCATCAAATTGTTCGGATTTAACCGCCCAGAAAAAAATGCCGATGGCGATCAAGACAAACAGCATGGCGATAGGGATTAATACATAGATAATACTCATAAACGAACCTTTAATAATCTGAGACTGTTGCCCACAACGATAAGAGAACTCGCGGACATACCAAGCGCGGCAACATAAGGTAAGACATGTCCTGTTACGGCGAGGGGAATTATAAACAGGTTATAACCCAGCGCCCAGAATAAATTTTGTTTAATGATCCTGTCAGCTAACTTAGCGACCTTGACAGCATCCGTATAACGAGAGAGTTTATCGCCTAATAAGATAAGATCGGCCGAGCTTTTCGTTACCGCGGCGCCACTGCCCATGGCAATGGAGAGATTAGCCCCGGCTAGCACGGGAGCATCATTGATACCGTCGCCGAACATGGCCACATTCGACCGGGTCTGATACTGACGAACCAGTTGCAGCTTACCTTCCGGACTCAGGCCCTTGTTGACATCGTCAATGCCTATCTTATTCGCTACCTCTTCCACATGATTCGACGAATCTCCGCTAGCAATAGAAACTCGACAGCCATTCTCTTTTAACTGCTTAACGGTTTCGGCGGCATCGCCTCGAATGGCATCGACTAACAAAAATTTCGCCAAGATTTGTGACTCATCGACCAGGTAAATAGCTTGCTTGGTGCTATCAGTGATATCAGTAGTACCAACAAATGCGGCGCTGCCAATTCGGTATTTCAGACCATTGATTTCACCGCTGAGCCCTTGTCCGATATGGTTTTTACTCTGCATAACACGCAAGTTTGGATCACGGTATGACTCGAAAGCTTTTGCTATGGGATGCTGTGAGTTCGCTTCTAGGCATGCGGCAATAGCGAGGACCTGCTTCTCATCCGTAGCGGTGAGAAGCTTGGTTGATTCTATCTTTAGGTTGCCGCAGGTGAGGGTGCCTGTTTTATCGAATACCACATGCTGGATCTGAGTCAGCTTCTCAAATACTCCGGGGGTTCTTGCTATCACGCCGATGCGGGTAAAGATCCCTGTCGCACAGGTAACAGCAGTGGGAGTAGCAAGAGCTAAGGCGCAAGGGCAAGTGGCAACCAACACCGACAATGTGACCCAGAAAGCATCTTCAGGCCAATAGATTTTCCACACCACATAGGTCAGTGCGGCAACGACTAAAATGGTCCAGGTAAAATAGTTTGAGATGCTATCCACATAACGTGCGACTTTTGGCTTGTTGTTAGATGCCGCCTCCTGTAGGCGGATGATTTCAGCGACCAATTGTTCCTGACCGACTGCAGTCACTTCGACCCTGATAGGCTGCTCGACATTGATAGTGCCCGCATAGACTTCGCAGCTTAGAGACTTGCATACTGGCATCTGCTCGCCGGTGAGCATGGCCTCATTGAGACTAGAACAGCCATCGACAATAAGACCATCGGCAGCAACCACTTCACCAGGTTTGACTAAGATGATATCGCCGACCTTGAGTCCCTTAGCCGGAATATCCTTAGCACCGCCTTCTGTGATCAAGTGTGCGGTTAACGGCACTAGCTTATGTAAGTTACTCGAGCTTACCGAGGCTTTTTGGCGTGCATTTTGTTCAAAATATCGCCCCAAAAGCAAGAAAAAGGTAAACATGCTCACGGACTCGAAATACACTTCACCATTGGCGTTAATAGTCGCGATGCAACTGGCAATATAAGCCCCTAAGATGGCGATTGAAACCGAGACATCCATATTGAGCCTGCCACTAAATATGGAGCGGATGGCACTGAAATAGAAGGGCTGTGCCGAATAGAAGACCACAGGTGCGGCAAAGATAAGGCTAACCCAACGGAAATAATCACGAAACTCGACGTCGAGATCGGTGAAGTAACCTGCATAGAGGGCGAGGGCGAACATCATCACCTGCATGGTGGCAAAGCCAGCCAAACCTAGCCTTAGCAGGTATTGCCGACTATTTTTCTTGCTGAGTAATTCTTGTTCGTCCACCTGATAGGGGGCGGCTTGATAACCAATGGCGCTGATTTGATTGAGAATGGCACTGAGCTTTATCTTTTCTGGTAACCAGGTAACCAGAGCACGCTCGGTAGTGCTGTTAACCTGGATTTTGATGATACCCTCCACATGCTTAAGCTTATGCTCAATAAGCCAGGCACAGGCGGCGCAGGTGATGCCGTCTATCGACAATGACACCGTCGATGTATCACTCTCCTTATGGACAAAATCTTCCTGTACTTCGGCGAGGTCGAATGCACAGAAGCTGCTGAGTTCTTCGGGCACTATGGCATTTTGTTTGCTACCGGGCTCGGTACGGAATTTATAATAGTTGGTTAACCCCGCATCTATGATCGCCTTAGAGACAGCCTGACACCCGGGACAACACATAGGCTGTTCTTTATCATTAATACAGGTAGTGAATTGTGTATCCGTTAATACCGGCTCTCCACAATGGAAACAATCGAGGGGATTCATAATCACTGCCATTAACCTGCTTCAATGTACAATCATCAAGTCGAATTCAATCATGTACAGAGTCGACTTGGTTCTTATTGATAATTATTCATGCAAATGAACCGGCCTTTGCCGGCTCATTTGATTACGCCTGACGAATCTAGTTTAACCAATATTGACCGTCATCGGTTATTTCGAGTCGTTTCTGGATACGCCATTTACGGTCATAGCCGTCGAGTCTCACTTCCCAACTACCTGTGATAGGTTGCTCGAGTGCAATCCGATAAATCTGATTGCCATCTGCAGTCACGACTTGGGTAAAATCACGTGCTTTGATGGTGGGGTGAAAAAACTCGACATTCATCGCGGCCAGATAAGGCTCACCACCATGCTGTGTGATGGTTAACGTGTTGTCATCCACTATCATCTCGAACTGCAGTCCGAGTTGCTTAGCATACTTGATTTTCTTCAGATCCCTATTGATGCGCTTACCATCTTTATAATAATCTTCAGACACCAAGGAATCTTTGTTGACGACGGCAAGGTAGAGCAAGTTGACGCTCGCCACGACAGCGCAGAGGGGTAAAATAATTAAGAACCAAGGCCAGAACTGCTTATACCAGGGTTGTTGCTTGTTCATCTGTCATACCTATTAAAATAATTGATAATATTTTACCG
This sequence comes from Shewanella sp. YLB-07, assembly GCF_009377275.1. NCBI lineage: Bacteria > Pseudomonadati > Pseudomonadota > Gammaproteobacteria > Alteromonadales > Shewanellaceae > Shewanella > Shewanella sp. YLB-07. Next base: position 250,965 of record NZ_VOQB01000006.1, read on the forward strand.
TGAAAGGTGTGATATAGCACTCTAAAAAAAAGGCCCCGATGAGATCGAGGCCTTTATGTTACTTAGATGTAACTACTTGTTTGATAAGCTATATACATAAGCTGTGATAACGTGAACTTTCTCTTCACCCAACACATCTTTCCAAGCCGGCATCACCCCACTTCGACCATTCTTAATGGTCTCTTGGATTACGCCACGGCTTCCGCCGTATAGCCACATGTTGTTAGCAAGATTAGGTGCACCCATCATCTTATTACCGGTGCCATCCATACCATGACAGGCGAAACAGCCCTTCATGAATGAACCTTGACCCTGAGCCGCAAGCGCCTCATCGTGATCACGACCCGATAACTTAACTACGTATTCAGCTAAACCTTTAATTTCGCTGTCTTCGATAGGTAAACCACCTTTAGGTGGCATCATGCCATGACGACCATTCATGATAGTGGTCTTAATCGTGGCTAACTCGCCACCATATAACCAATCACCGTCAGTCAAGTTAGGAAAGCCTTTACTGCCGCGAGCATCACTACCGTGACACTGTGAGCAGTTTTGTAAGAACAAACGACCACCAACTTTCAGTGCTTCTTCGTTGTGAACCAGCTCATCCAGAGGCGTATCAGCATATGCCTTGAAGATAGGGCCATACTTTGCATCGGCACGCATCACTTCTTGATCATACTGAACCCAACGACCTTCGTCCTTAGCCAAGGCAATAGCGGCTTCAGAATCGGCCTTAATGCCGTTCACTGTGCCTATGCTTTGGTTAGAGCTACTCCAGCCAAGGAAACCTTTGAAGTTACCCAGACCCGGATAAAGGGCCAGATAAATCAAGGCAAAGACGATAGAGATATAGAACATATAACTCCACCATTTTGGCAGTGGGTTATTCAGCTCTTCAATACCGTCGAAGTTGTGGCCCATCGACTTGCCTTCTTCAACACCTGTGTAGTTTTTAGAAACGGCTCTTAATAAAAAGAAACAGCCTGCGATCACAACCAATGTCAGGACTGTGATCCAAATACTCCAGAAAGTACTCATCACTTATTCTCTCCTGACTTTGTGTTCGTCTCATCTTCAAACACAAGATTAGCCGCTTCGTCGAATTGATCCTTACGACGCGAGCTATAAGCCCATGCAAATATACCCAGGAAGGTAAACATCACAACGATCGTGATTATGCCTTGTATAATTCCGTAATCCATATCATACCTCCTATTATTTCAGTGCATGTCCTAGGGACTGCAGATAGGCGATCAGTGCTTGCATCTCAGTCTTACCTTCGACGGCAGCTTTTGCTCCAGCTAACTCCTCATCGGTGTAAAGGTCATTACCCTTATAGCCACCTTTGTGGAAGTTGAGTAGAATTTCCATCTTCTTTCTGGTCAATTCGCCATCTAGCTTGTTCTCGGCTAACCAAGGGAAACCAGGCATATTCGACTGAGGCACCACGGCGCGAGGATCGATCAAGTGAACTTCGTGCCACTTGTCGCTGTAACGACCGCCAACACGGGCAAGATCCGGTCCAGTACGCTTAGAGCCCCACTGGAAAGGGTGATCCCATACAGATTCGCCAGCAACCGAGTAGTGACCATAACGCTCGGTCTCGGCGCGCAGTGGACGGATCATCTGGCTGTGACAGTTATAACAACCTTCACGGACATAGATATCACGACCTTCGATCTGCAACGCTGTGTAAGGAATCAAACCATCAACAGGCTCGGTAGTGTCTTTCTGAAACAGCAGGGGAGTTATCTGAACCAAACCACCAAAACTAATGGCGATGACGGTGAAGATACCTAACAGACCGATGTTTTTCTCGACTAACTCATGATTAAATTTCATCTGATCTACCCCTTATGCTTCTGCTAATGCAGGCAAGGATTCTTTAGGCGCTCTTACTGTCTTAATCACGTTGAATGCCATAATGAACATACCCGTCAAGAAGAAACAGCCACCGAGGAATCGGACAAAGTAGAATGGATATGAGGCTTCAATACTTTCAACGAAGCTATAAGTCAGAGTACCGTCGGCATTAACTGCACGCCACATCAGACCTTGCATCACACCAGAAATCCACATAGATACGATGTACAAAACAGTACCAATCGTTGCTAACCAGAAATGAACGTTTACTAGATTAGAGCTATACATGCGACCGTGTCCGAAAAGAACAGGGATCAGATGGTAAAGCGAACCAATTGAAACCATAGCAACCCAACCTAGCGCACCAGAATGAACGTGACCAATGGTCCAGTCAGTATAATGAGATAGTGCGTTAACGGTTTTGATTGCCATCATTGGGCCTTCGAAGGTAGACATACCATAGAAAGACAATGAAACAACAAGGAAACGTAAAATAGGATCGGTTCTCAATTTATGCCAAGCGCCGGATAGTGTCATGATACCGTTAATCATACCGCCCCATGAAGGTGCAAATAGGATCAATGACATCGCCATACCCAGAGATTGCGTCCAATCAGGAAGTGCCGTGTAATGTAGGTGGTGAGGACCAGCCCAGATGTACAGTGCAATCAGTGCCCAGAAGTGAACAATTGACAGACGGTATGAGTAAACAGGACGACCCGCTTGCTTAGGTACGAAGTAGTACATCATACCCAGGAAGCCCGCTGTCAGTAGGAAACCAACGGCGTTATGACCATACCACCACTGTACCATGGCATCCACAGCACCAGAATAGATGGAGTATGACTTCCACATACTTACCGGTACAGCCATAGAGTTAACTATGTGTAATACGGCAACCGTGATAATAAATGCGCCAAAGAACCAGTTTGCCACATAGATATGTGAGGTGGTTCGTTTGACAATAGTTCCGAAGAAAACGGCGCCGTATGACACCCAGACTAAGGTAATGAGGATATCAATAGGCCATTCCAGTTCAGCGTACTCTTTACCACTGGTGATACCTAGGGGTAGTGTGATTACTGCTGATAGAATGACGGCTTGCCAACCCCAGAACGTAAATGCGGCTAACTTAGGCGCAAATAGCTTGGTTTGACAGGTTCGTTGGACGATATAGTAGGATGTTGCGAAAAGTGCTGAAGTACCAAACGCGAATATCACGGCATTAGTATGCAGTGGTCGAAGACGACTGTATGTTAACCATGGAGTATCGAAGTTTAGTTGTGGCCAGATTAGCTGTGCCGCGATCAATACACCGACAGACATACCAACTATTCCCCACAACACAGTCGTGAGGGCAAATTGGCGGACTACGGTGTAATTGTAATCAGCGCCTTGAGGCTGGGAATGGTTCATCATTTTGCTTCCACTGCTTATTACTTATACTTATAGTTTGAGTAAATTATGACTTTACCCGTTAAAAAGACACAAATGCCGCTTTCCTACGGAATCACGGTAGATGTGTCAACGTGTATCCTTGCGATAATTGTATTATTAACAAGGTAAAGCAATGATACTTGAGCCATATCAAAAAAGATAGGAATTGTGCGTGGTGAAATGTTGATCTAGATCAACCTACGCAATAGAATGTAACTACTTTTTATATAAAGGTTGATTTTTGTGCTACGTGTTAACTTATCCGTTAAATTGAGCCTCTACACACCACTGATCTTGGCATTCTTATGCTCAGCCTGCTCGCCTCAACAACAAGCCGAAACAGACTTCCCAGCCTCTATTTTTGTCAAAGACACCAGCTTATGTAACTTTAGTCAGGCTTCATGTAACAAACAAGTAACTGGTATCAATTTGTCACTTTTGATCACCCCCTTTAACACCCCCAGTGAAAAGCCGCTAACCATTGAGCTAGCTAGCTCTGAGGCCATTAATGACGTTACCATGAGAATCGAAGGAAGAGACATGTTTATGGGGGTTATCCCAGTGAAACTGTCTAAACTTAATGAAAAGCAATATAATGGTCAGCTGATATTCGGCTCTTGTAGCAGTAACTATATGGTTTGGCGTGCCTTTGTTAATTTCACAAAAAACGGCGAACCACAGGTCGCCATTTTTGACTTTCTTGCCGATAGCGGTAAATAACAGACTTAACCGCTAACTCGCCGTGATATCCAGTTCTGCGTTTTGATCGCTAAATTCCTCTTTAACTTGGGTGAATACATCTATGTTATCGATAAAGACTTTGAGTAAATCAGGATCAAAATGGTTGCCAGCGCCTTCTTTCATCACCTTCATCACCTCTTCGATAGGCCAGGCAGGTTTATAACAGCGGGCGTGAGAGAGGGCATCGAACACATCGGCAATAGCCACGATACGTGCAAACACATGAATTTCAGTGCCTTTCAAACCCGAAGGGTATCCAGATCCATCGTATTTCTCGTGGTGTTGTAACGCTATGGTGCTGGCAGCTTTAAGAATAGGCCGCTCCGAGTTGGCCAATATTTGATAGCCTATCTCGGGGTGCTGACGCATGATCTGCCACTCTTCAGCATTCAGTTTACCGGGTTTTAGTAATACGGCATCTGGGGTCGCAATTTTACCTATGTCGTGCATGGGGGAGGCGTGTTTGATCAAATCCGCTTCATGCACTTGCATGCCAGAAAGGAGAGCCAACTTGTAACAATACTCAGCCATTCTCTTCACGTGGTAAGCTGCTTCTTTCGAGCGACTCTCGACCACATCGCCCAAGCGTAGAATGAGCTCTGACTGTGTATCTTCTAGTTCTTTATTCAATAACAGATTCTCGAATGCTACGCCGACATTAATCGCAAAAATGTCGACCAGCTTCTTATCCATATCGTCTATCTTATTGATCCCATCCATATAGAGCAGATTAATCCAACCACTCTTAGCCGGAAAATATCCAACGAAACAGTCTTCCTCATAGAGACAGCGTTTCTTTCTTAACGCCTCTTCCAATAAGGACTTGATACGATCAGGTACAGGTTTGTCATGATGACTGGAAAATTGCCCCGTTCCAGCCAGGATATGCATACTGTCGGTATTTACGTCTTCACTCATCGCATCCATAGCATTACAGGATAGCAATAAGGTTTGCGTGTCTAAATTCAGTAGATTAGCAACTTGTGTCAACAAGCCATCGGCAAAGTTGTGTAAGGTACGTAGCTCAAACAGTCCAGATGTCGCCTGAAGAACACGCTCTAACCCTTTGCGGTGTTTAACTTGATTAGCTCTTGCTGTTTCAACTTCTATGATGTCACGATATGAGCGAAGAGCAGAGTAGACACTGGTCACTAGTTTACGAGAATCTAGCTCAGCTTTGGCCTTATAGTCATTAATATCGTAATTGACGATAACATCTTCTTCGGGCGCCTGGCCGGGTTGTCCTGTCCTCAAGATTAAACGGATAGCAGCATTTTTAAGATCCTCCCGTATCCATTTTACTAACTCTAAACCTGCATGGTCACTTTCCATCACCACGTCGACAAATGCCATGGCAACATTGTTCTCGTTAGAGAGTATCTGTTTTGCCTCTTCCCCACTGTATGCATTGATAAACTCGAGGGAGCGGCCATCGAGCTTAAATCTTGAAAGCGCTAACTTTGTCACCGTATGGACATCGGGTTCATCATCGACAACGAGGATCCGCCACGCCGGACCCGACGCAACTTCTTGCGTCTTCTTTTTGCCTGAAAAGAGGGGGCTCTTTTTTGCTATATCGATCAGCATTAGACAACCTCAATAATGTTAAAAAAACTTTCATCCCTATACATTGAGTGTAGATCAATGTTTAGAACAGTGAATACCTGACGACAAAAAACTCAATTTGTTTATTCCATATTTATATAGACCTTAGAAACGAGCCTGCTATTACTTGTCTCATCCCTCTATTCGTGTTGATAACCATTCTCATTTACGTGTAGACTTACTATTAAAACAACAATAGGAACACGCTGATGAATAACCAAAGGGTAAACCTGTCTATATCAACAGAAAAGCTGACTCAGCTGATTCAAGACGGCGTCTTATGCGCCGCTGATTTTCGTTGCCTGGACCAAGTGTCTAAGCAGAAAGTGTGGCAGATGTGCCTCTGGTGCTGTAGCAAGAAAATCAGTTGTACTAAAGACTGCGCCCTGAGCTGCTCTCCCGGATGTGCCTCACCCACGAAATATCAATCCCATTCAAGTATTGAACAAGTTAAAGAAATAACAAGTCAATCAACAACAAATACCAGCACTAAGTATGAACGGCTGCTGTAATGGGGTCACTACAAGTAAGGGTTAGTCTCAGATGAGATATTTTCTTAGGTTGGTGGTGAACCGGGATATTCTTAGGTATAAAATATTGTCTCCATGGCAAGTACACTGTTAAGATCAATATCTTAGCGATATTTAGATCCTCTGCTAGAAAAGCACCAGGACTTGCAATGAGAGTTAAATATGCACATGCCCCCAGTATTGCCACTGTTTGAATCAGCCAAATTCATTGAAGAAGGCAACAGTGTCATCAATCAATACATCACTCAGATCAGTCTCGACCAGGTGAGCGATGCAGGCTTAATCTTCGAACACGCATCAGAACTGCTCTACGAACAACAGCATAATGAAAACAGTTATAAAGCCTACCGTAGCGAATTTACCACTTTTTTTCATTGGTGCTTCGACGTAGTGAAACAGTCACCTGCATCGTTGACGCGCAGGGAGATTGCCCGCTATCTCGCCTATTGCCAAAATCCTCCCCTAGAGCTGATAGGCTACTTTAATGTGGCCCAATTTAAACTCGATAAGGCAGAAGGGCAAAGAGTCCCCAATTTTGCATGGCGCCCATTCGTGGGTAAGAAAGCCATGGGTAAAGAATTACCTTATCTGCTCAGCGAAAATGCCTTGAAGACCAAGATAGCCATTCTCTCTTCTTTTTATAGCTATTTGATGAGTGAAGACTACTGTGAGCGCAACCCAGCCCAAGCTTGGATGAATCACAGCCGTTTCTCCTCTAAGAAGAAGTACCGGGTAAACCCAGAAGACAGCAATATGTTGGCTTTCACCGAATTACAATGGTCTTACGTGATTGCCACGGTCGAAAAACTCGCCATCGATGCTCCAGACATACACCAAAGAAGCCTGTTTATGATAAAACTGGTCTACTCATGCTACCTGCGAGTCTCCGAAGTCGGGGCCAGGGCAGGTTACTCACCAGTGATGAGTCAATTCAGGCAAGACAAACAAACAGGAATTTGGAGTTTTCATATCCCCCTTAGTAAAGGGGGGAAACGACGTAGCGTGGCGATATCGAAAGCCTTACTTGCCGGGTTAGTCGAGTACCGCCAGTTCTTAAAATTACCCGACTACCCGAGCTCAGGGGAGCAACATCCCTTGTTTATACGTCGTAAAGCCGCTGGACGGGGAAGGGAAGCTGGCACACTCAATGCCAACCTGGGAATACGCCAAATCAGAGACGAAGTGGGTAAGATCATCGAACATGCGGCTAACGCCGCCGAAAGTGATGGTTTTACAGAAGATGCCAAGCAGATGAGGAGCCTAAGTGTACACAACATACGCCACACAGGGATCACTCATGACATCAATATTAACGGTAGGCCGCTATCTCATGTTCAAGCCGATGCTGGGCACGAGAGTATCGATACCACATCCCAATATCTGCATACATCACAGATAGAGAGGCACCAAAGTGCGCAAAACAAGCCATTAGATCATCTGCAAGGGATAGGATAAATCCGGTTTCTGAGAAAGTTTTAAGCTATAAATGATCAGTCTGAAGCGCCAATCAATCAGAATTTCAGCTCAGTTAATGCCGATAAGTGTCATTATCGGCAATTGAGTAAAAAATTGAAATAGGGTCTATATCCAGCCACTCAAATAACGTCTCATATCTCTGATCTTGCAATAAAGCGTTGGTGGTTCGCAGCGTAAAGAGCCTGATTGACGGCTACATGTCTTCATCCTGGCGCTCTCACCCATGAGTGCGCACAATGTATAGAGTGTGCAATATGAAAACGATAACCATTCGTCTTTAAATCAATAGATTACATAAATACCAATCGAGAAAATTTTTCTCGATTTAAACGTGTGAATCAATAAAATCATCATCAAATTTAGCATGATGAATTGCATTTATCAGTTGGCCTATCTGCTCTTTGGCTTCAACGTCCTTTTCACGCCATTCAAGCCCATAAATCATCAAGATACCTGCATTCATCTGTAAAATTTTTGCAAATTGAATTAAAACAGCATTCTTAGGAAAAGATACATTTCTGCGCCAACAGGATACGCAACCCTGTGAAAAACCAAGTTTCTTTTCTACTTGGTAGTCAGATGTGAGGTTTAAAGCCTGTCTTATGAGGTCTAGAAGTTCTGATGGTTGCATATTATCCACTTGTCCAGTGTTTTTCTCACATCGAGTGTAGTCACTACACAAATACATTTCAATGGACTAATGCAGTTCCTTGTACACGAATTTAGTTATGTGTATTGTTTGTTCGTCCAGTGTGGCGGGGGTACAGGATGTACCCCTTAGCTACAAATCAAACTGGTATAACTGGAGACAAACACATGAAATACAAAAATATCCCTAACACACATATTCAAGTCCCAACTTGGTTTGAGCTACCAAATAGTTTTGGTAATCCATGTCCAGAGAGGGCTAAAAGAAGCCGTCGCTTAATTTCAGTCCTAAAGCGTAAAAAGTTTGGGGGGCGTTCCAAATGTTAAACCCATCTTATGAAAGCATTATGCAATTCAATAAACGCCATGACTTAACACCTTCCATTTCTGGCCACTACAAAAATCTACATCAAAAATGGCTAAAAATTGCTGGCGATAAAAGCGATCGGGTAGACATGAAAGGTGCAAAGCAAGCCTTCGAAGTTGCTGCTGCTTATGCGCGCTTAGCCGTACAAACAAGTGGGGGGTTGTAATGGCTGTTATTATTGCACCTAGTGTTGTCGCTTTGTCTCTTGCGGGTAATAGTCGCTCACTAGTCGGTGTGCCTGTTTTTTTACTTGTCATTTATGCTTATTCTTTAATCGCTTTTTGTGTATGGGCGGTAGCGTTAACTTTTACTAATAATTTTGATAGTGATTGTCCATATGTCAAAGCGGCTATTTTATGGCCTGTATACATTCCTGTAATAATCCTAAATAAACTCTTTCCCTCACATTTTCTGTTGGCACTGGTTGAATGGTTTAGAGGCTAATTATGACTGATTATGCCCTTCGACTAATCGACTATATCGAGCAGCACTACGGCGGTGGGCAATTGCTCGCCGAGTTGTATGCCGATGAAAACTTTTCTCCTGATTGGCGTACTCGTCAGCAGCAACCTGACGCGGATTTTTCAGCCTTTACCATTGAAGGTGATGAAGATGAAGATTAAAACCGCAAAGTATGCCGTAAAAGGGCATATTGAAAACTATAACCCCAGTTTCCCTGATCTCTCATGTAAGCGCCCTAACTGTGAAACGTTAACGGGCGGTGAATGTGAGTGTGTGCCGCTCCAAAGTTCGATTAATACGATTGGTATTCCCGACCCCGAATCATTGCCCCCTTTAGAGTTCAAACCTGAAAACTTAACCAGCCCAAGAGCTGGTTTTTTTAGTTCTGTATTTCATCAGGTTGAAAAACTGAAATTAGACCGTGATTTACAGTGTCTTGAAGCTGCCTATTTTCGTAAAAACTCTCGCCCCGCAGGGCAGCCCGATAGGGATGATATAGCTAGGCTAGTCCAGAGATGCAAAAGTCCGACACGTACTAAGCAAGTCGTTGAAAATGAGCATAAGCGCGAGCAATTGGCCTTGTATCAGGCTCATTTGAGGATTAACAAGGGCGTGGAGCCAGAAATAAAACAACGCGTTATCGTGCAGGATACGGGCTTGTACGCTGATAGTTTCGGCGCAATTGAATCAATCGATCGTGAGACTGGCGAAGTTATGCCAGTTAAATTCTTAAAAACGGCCATTGCCAGGATCTCTTATCGTGAATGGTCAGATGAATATCGAATCCGTGTTGAAGCTCAAAGCCGTGTCGGGACTCCACCACCACAGCAAGGCGGCGACCGTTCAACAAAAGCGTTAACCAGTCGAGGCGCTCGAAGCATTCTTGAATCTGGCGCTTATCTTTCTGCCGTTCGTGGCGGCTATACCACTTTCCTAACGCTCACTTTTGATAATGAAGCTCGAGAGCGTATCACTTCTGGAGCATCGACCATTGGTAAAGAGTGTTCACGCTTCTTTGATGCTATCAGCAAAATGTATCAACGCGGATGGATTACCAACAACCCAATTTTAAAATCACAAAACGGCTTTAATTGTGTTGGGGCCAATGAAGTGATCCCCGCGTCAGGTGAAAAGCTAGATTATCTTTGGGTAGCCGAAGCACCAACCAATAAGGACGGTAATGTAAATCCCCATTGCCATGTGTTACTACGCTGGCAAGTTGAGCCCTATCTATTTCACGATTGGGCGCAACGTATCGAAAAACAATGGGGGCAAGGGTTTGCCAAGCTTGAACGAATTAAACAAGCCGATGCTGCAAGCGGCTATTTATTAAAAGCTCTTGGTTATTTGACCAAAGGTGAAGCAAATGAACAGGGGGTGATCTCCGGCAATCGCTACAACATATCAAAAAGCGCTCGTGCCCCAGCATGGGAACACCTTGGCAGTTATCACGCTCAACACATGGCCGCCATTATTGGTGAAGTCAAAGAGAAGTGGGCAAGACAAGACGCGCCGATTAAAGGTGAAATTGCTGATCTGAATAAACAGGCTTTTAAGCTTAGAGACAAATACAGAGGAAAAGTTAAAGGCATATCTCAGAAAATAAAAGCACTCGAAGAACAGATTAAAACCAAATATGAAAAATTGAGATCTCGTCCTGCACGTATTGCCGATTATCAAGTCACGCTTAAAGGAACAGGTGCGCTTGAAAAATTTATCGATTGGGCTGCGGGTGCAAGGCTATGGGAAGGAGTAGAGGTCGGGTGTGATTACATGCCTAATCGGGTTCCCTCTGGCTTATGGGTTGATGGAATTACCCGTGCCCGCCGCCGTTACAAATACTTAATACCGAAACTTGAAGAGGCCGCCGCAAGTTGGTCGCGTTGGCTGTCCGAAAGCTATTGGGGTGTTCAACCTGAAAATGAAAATAACTTAGATGACTTACTGGAGTACGAAAAATGGATAAATTGTTAGTTGAGCTACAAACCAAGCATGCCGCTATAGGCGCAACGATTGAAGCAGCAGAAAAGGCTAATCCCTTTCAAGCTATCTTCTATGCCAAAAAAGCAGCGGCAGATTCGCATCATTTATTAGGCGATATGCTTAAATGTTTATCTGCGTTAAACGAAGCTCAATAGCTATTCGAATATTCGTTTTAAGGCTAGGTCACTGGTGACCTTTCAAGGTGATTACTATGACAAAAAACCAAAAGTACGAAACAAAGATGAAAGCCAGAGGTTTAAAAAAAATCACCTTGTGGATACCAACCGAAAGCCAAGTAGAGCTTAAATCTATCGCTGAGTTCTGTTGTGATAACAAAGACTACATCCCCTTTATGGTTCGTAGTCTTACTACCGGAAAAATGAGAAAAGGAGTCTAAATGGCACGTAATCCAATTAATCCAGATATTGGCGAAATACTCTGTCCACTGTGTAACAAACTCGCACCAGTGCGCAAAGATAGAAACGGTAAACTCTATTATGTCAGCAAGGCAGGAATGATTAAGCCTAATTTACCCGCAGGGCAAGATTGGCTATTAAATAATGCCGTTATTTGGCCTCATGGGGTCAAGCCTGTAGCTATAACAGAGCCATTCAATATTCAGCCAGAACTCGTTAACGAGTCCAAGCAGCAAGATGTACCCGTTAACGAGTCCAAACCGTTACCCGTTCCCCCCATGGTAGAGTCACCACTTCAACGTATATCGAGAGTATTGATAGGCTAATCCTGATAGCAGTTCTCGTTATGTGATAGACATTTTCACGCTGTGAAGCGTTAAGGATATAAATGGAAAATCCAGAATTAGAACAACTGATGGGTGATGACGTCACCCATACAGAACCCGCACACTTTGCCGAGTTCGCCAGTGTTGAGCTACACGCAGCCGAGCTTGAAGGTAACGCTCCTGTTGCATCATTAGCAGTTAACCAATTGGGAGGAACAGCACCAGAGCCAGAAATTCCCACATCTGAATTAATCGCACCAATTATCGGCCTTGCTTGTAATTTTATTTGCCCTGCATGGGAGATAGCTGCTGAGGAACAAGGCGCATTAGCTCAATCTTATGCCGATGTAATCGACAAATACTTTCCAGGCGGGGCGGGTACATTTGGTATTGAACTTTCCGCTTTACTCATAACGGGTGCAATCATTGCCCCACGACTTAAAAAGCCTCGCAAGCACGAAGATAAACCCACCAAAGAACTATCTGAACAGACCGCAGAGGAGGTAAAAGCTGATGCCTAAACCTAGAATTGATACCAGCCGGAATCCTGATATTCGAGCCGTGTGTGGCGGTAGTGGTTCGGGAAAATCCAGTTATGTAAAAGCCGAGCTTAAGAAGATGAAGCCCAAACGACTTATTATTTGGGACCCAGTCGATGAGTATGGTGATTTATGTAATGTTCGCATTACTAGTCCCTGTGAGTTGGCTAACTTATTAAAGCGCTACCCTCATGGATCATTAAAGGTTCGATTCGTCTCAGATGGTAAGGAAGCATTCGAATTTTGGGCGCGTTGTGCGTTTGCTTGGTGTAATGCCGCCGTAGTGGCAGAAGAAACAGCAGATGTAACCAGTCCAAGTAAAGCTCCATATTGGTGGGGGCAACTTATCCGTAAAGGTCGTGCACGTGGTCTATCTCCCATTTTTGCACTTACGCAACGACCAGCCGAGTCAGATAAAACAGCAATTGGTAATGCCACTATATTTCGTACAGGTAGATTAAAGCGCATAGATGACCGTAAAATGGTTGCTAAAGAGTTAGATGTACCAATAAGTGACGTAACGGGGATGAAACCACTAGATTTCGTGGAAAGAAATGATATTACAGGGGAAGTGAAGATGGGTAACTTGAGAAAAACGACAGTTTAACCTGTTGAGAATAATGTAAATAACCTATTTACAACAACTGGTTATAAATGATATTTTCACAGAAGTATTCTAATGTAGTGGCCAAGAGCTTTATCGTACTGCTAATGAATAAGTTGTTATGTTTTATCAGGAGTTTGGATCCGTTATGGAAAATGAAAATATCCGATGGTTGAAACCATGACACATAAAAAAATAGGACTATATGTAATATCCATAGCCTTACTGTTTCTCTTTATATTCATTTTAAAAGTTGATGTACCAATCTGTTTTGGAGATGAGTGTAAGTTTATAGGCGTAAGCGAGCTTTTAAAAAAAAATATTATACCGGTAATTTGCTTAGTGTGTTTACTCTGGGCATTTTTCGAGTACAAAAGATTCAGGTTTGATTTACAGGGGTCAACAAATATCCCCTTTAAAATCAAAAAAATAGAAGGTGTTAATTATGAACATTTGACATTTTTAGCTACTTACGTAATTCCCCTTGTAAGTTTTAACTTTGACAGTGAGAGATATTTAATTGTTTTAGGTGTCTTGCTTGTTGTAATGGGTGTTATATATGTAAAAACCGATTTATTTTATGCCAACCCATCACTAGCCCTTTTTGGCTTCCATATTTATAAAGTGGATGGGAGCTTTAAAAACGATGAGAAAAGAGATGGTATAATACTGATTTCACTTAGTAAATTATCAAATAACAATAATGTGTCATATATAAAAATTGATGACCGTATTTATTATGCAGAAAAGGTAAGAACATGAATAAGGATGAACTAAATACAAGCTTAAACTACTTTAGTGAAAACCAAAGTGACATTGGGATTACTATATATGTAGTCATAAAAGGCGAAGAAAAGCCTAAAAAGCTTGATATTGAATCAACTGCGTTACCAGATTTGAAAAAACTGTTCTTGAAAGCTATAGATGATGATATTGTAAAAAATAATGACCTGTCAGTAGTTAACCTTTCATCTTCAGATGACCGAAAAGATGTACTATACGAATATGATATTGACATCCCAGATGAGCTTTCTTCGTTGAGTGATGTAAACCAAAGTGATGGCCATCAGCCATTCAATTTTTCTAATGATGATGTCGAGAAAGTCACAGCTTTATTAGTTGAAATTGGAAATAGTGAAAAACAGATTATTCTTTATAAAACCATGGCCAGAGTAAATATCTATGGAAGAAAAAGCTTTTTCCTTATAAAGTCCGACGTTAGGTTTGAAAAAATAGATGACGAGTTTTTTAGAATCAGTCCTAACTTTCAGTTGATTCAAGTGAATGGGAGTTTGATTGTTCTTGATTTGAAAACAATAGAAAGATTCTTTGGTTTTGAAGAAGCGATAAGAAAAGAGGCTGAGATTGGCATACAAGCTATTGAGAATATGTCATTAATAGAAAACCCAGAGACTCTTCATGAACTTGTTGATGATATTACTTTTGCTAGAAAGCTTACTAGAGTGTCAAAGGCTTCTCCCGTCCTTAAAGCCGAAATACCTAACAATAAAATCATAGAATTTTGTAAAATGTTTCCTAAGCTAAAAGGGAAATTCCGCTTTAATAGTGATGAAAGCAAAATTCAATTAGACACACGCATATCTAAAGACTTATTTATTCAGATTTTGATGGACGATTTTTTAACTTCAGAGCTGACGAACTTTCATTATACTAGCTTTACAAAAGATGAAGCTGAGGTAGAAGCTGAGGCAGAGTCTCCAACTGGAGAGAGTACACCTGAGAATACAGATAATAACGTTTTTCAATTCGGCTAGTTTATGAACATATATACATGACATTACTAATATTTAGCTGATAAATATTAAACCGTACCCGTTAACGGGTACGGTTTTTTTATGCCTAAAATCCGCGTATAACCTGTAGTCCAATAACGTTGTGAAACGTCATTTTCCACGCTGTGAAGCGTTAACTTTCCTTTTAAGGACTACACATGCTTAAAAAATACCTTCCCATGCTTGCCGTGGCTGCTATCACTGTATACGCGGCTAATCGTGTTCCCGCTGTTCGTCGCATTATCGGATAAAGGGAGCGTTAACTATGGCTCGTAATACTGTCAAATTACCTTCGTTCTCTAACGTATCCAAAGGTAACACCGCTACTTTAGATTTACCCCTCGGTCGTACTTACGACACGATTTACGTTAAATACGCGGGTATCACTCCAGCTCAGATTAAATACATTGTTGTTGAGGTTAACGGCAAGCCAATTCTTACCTTTAAAGATGGTAAAGCGTTAGCCGATTACAACAAGCGTTACGGTCGTAATGTGGTTGCGGGGGTGCTTGATTTCCACTTTAAACGCCCTGAAATGAAGACGCTAGCCGAAAGCCGATTATTCAGTCTAGGGACGGCAACGGCTCAAGGCTCGCCAGCTATCCAAAACGTCACTATTCGTATGGATATAGATGCCGCAGCCGCAGCGCCTGTTCTCGAAGCAACTGCAATTCAGTCTAACCCGACTGTCATTCGTCTCCTGACTAAGGTGAAAAACTTCCCTGTTTCACTCAATGCAGGTGTCACAGAGGTTGATAACATTCCTCGTCCGACGGGCGCTCGTATTGCTGCTATTCATGTGGTCACAGAAGCGACTATTGAAAAGCTTGAAGTTGAACTCGATTCAATCAAGCTTTATGAAGTCGACAAAACGCTAGGTGAAAAAATCCAAGTGGATAACGGCCGTAAGCCTCAAAACGGTCAAATCACTGCGGATTTCATCTTAGAAGGTGATGTGCTGCAAGCTATCCCCATGGCAGGGAGTCAAGATTTCCGTGTGCGTATCTTTGCTGATAATGCAACGCCAGCGGGGTCTTCGGCCACTGTAGTCGTCGAGTATTTCGATGGCCTAGCGGGTATCTAAGGGGGCGAAATGGATTACCTAAATTTCGATTTTAATAAAGCCCTTGGCTCTCCATCTAACAAGACGATGCCCGCTAAACCTGCGGTGAATAACTCGGCCATGAATGGCGGTTTCTGGGAGAGTACACAAGACCTTGTCAGTGGTGGCCTGAAAACTTGGCTTGCTGTCGAACAGGTTAACGCGGCTAAAGATGCTAGCAGTGCCGGGCAAAAAGAGCTGCAAACCACCGTACAAACCCCAAGTGGTAACCCGACCATGGCAATCATGACGAGTGCTCAATCTGGGTTAAAGGGCATGGGGTCTAGCACTGTAATGGCTATTGGCGCGGCACTGGTTGTCGGTCTACTGCTATTAACGCGGAAATAGGGGCGGCGTGATGAATAAAGCGTTTTTAAAATCAATCGCCGCCACGGTTATCGCGGGGCTTATTGTCAGTCAGATAGTGAACCGCTCTAGGGTGGTGAACTAATGGGCGGCGGTGGAATGAGTAATTCCAGTGCTGCTAGTTCGGGTACTGGTGATCAAGCCAACAACGCCGCCTTTATGGGTGGCAATGTTAATTTCGGTGCAGGTAGCGGAGCGGGTGGCAACTTATGGCTAATCTTGGGCGCAGCAGCAATTGCAGCTTACTTTCTACTAAAGAAGTAAACCAAAGAGCATGGCGGTTACTTGCACCCGCCTTAGGTGATGACTTGCGCACCATTCAACGCGAAGTCTCACAAGGCGTGGCGCAATTAATCGAGTGGGCAGGGGAGTTTTATACTGTTGTTCGCTCAGAAAATGCCGCCAATGGTGCCGAACTTGTCATCGTCGCGGCAGCGGGTAAAAACTCGCTGCCGCACCTTCAACACATCAATCAACTGGCAAAGTCACAGGGCTTTGCCAGTATCAGGCTCCACACGTTAAAACCTGAACCCATGCTCAGAATGAGCAGTAAGGCGGGGCTAGGTTATCAGCGAGCCGAAACGGTATTAAGGACGGTTTTATAATGGGGTCAAACTCACGTTCACAATCAGAACAGGCAACAGAAAATAACAGTACGACCTTTGGTATTCAGGGGGCGAATAATGGCCTCATTCTCAATGGCTCAGGTAATACAATTACTGATGGCGGCGCATTTGAAATCGTCGCTAACATTGCCGATATGCTGCCGCAATTATTCAGCCAAGGTGCGGGCATGGTCACTGACGGGTTTAATGCCGTGGCAGATGTTGCCATGGCGGGCGAACGTCAAACAGAAAACGTATTAGACGCCGCTAATGACTTGTTTCTTGAGTCTAATAATACTCAACGGGAAATAGCTCGTCTCAATGCCGATGTCATGACAGAAACGGGCGAAATTCTCAGCCGTGGTCTTAACGAAGGTTATGATTTTGGCCGTGATGCTATGGACTTAGTTAACCGTGGTGTTGGCGACAGTTATGACTTTGGCCGTGATGCTATGGACTTAGTTAACCGTGGTGTTGGTGACAGTTATGACTTTGGCCGTGATGCTATGGACTCAGTATTTAGCAATGTCGATACCATGGTTCGCAGTAACACAGACATTAGTTTGGCCGCTATGGATAACAGTAGCGACTTAGCCGAAAACCTCACTCTCGCCGCGCTCAACTCCAACAACGAAACCACTCAAACTACTACCCGCCAACTAACAGACGGGTTCAAAGATATGATGAATTTTGCCGAGGATTTTAGCCGCTCCGATTCTGTGGCCGCAGCCAAAGACAGCAATAAATCGCTGATGTATGTCGGCGGCGGGTTAACGCTGGTTGCTGTTGCAATAATTATGGCAAAGGGGAAGAAGTAATGATTTTCACCACTACCTTATTAGCAGGACAAACCAACGTCTTAAATAAAGTCGGCCGTTACTTCTATTTGCTGTCTTCACCTGATGTGGTTCGTATTCGTTTCCGTGATGGGGCTAAGCACTCCACTGACTTTGAAACAGATATGCGTGAAGGGATGAGCGCAGATTTCCCCATTGAAATAACCGAAATCACTTTAGAGAGTAAAACGGCCCAACGTATCGAGTTTTGGTTAGGCAATACCAAACTCGATTACTCCATGTTAGCGGCTGGCGGTGCTAGCTCTTTTGTTAATTCAGGTCATGCCATATGTGGCTTAGGCTCAAATCTGGCCATTGACCGACATTTTAGACGAAAGAGCATCACGCTAACCGCTTCGGCGGATATCGTTATCGGTGGTTTAGATGTGAATGCCAATAACGGTTACAGCCTTAAAGCGGGTGAGCCGTTAACCCTAGGTACGCGCGGTGCGATTCATGCTTACGTTAAGCCCGCAAAAATTGACATGGTGTCGAATCAAACCTCACGCACAGGCGTTCCGGCCACGGGCAGAGATGACGATTACTTTCATAATGATGAATCCAGTTGTTTCTTCCATGACAAAACCACCGGAAACCTGATCACCGGCAATGGCCGTTTGGTGTATTCACAGGACGATGGCCGAACTTGGTTAGATAGCCAAGTCGCCCCATTGTTCGGTAAGGATTCCATGGAGGTGTACCAACAGTTTGGGCAAACACCTAACGGTATTTTTGTTTTCAGACCACACCTGTCACGAATAGGCGTGTCTCGTGATGGTGGTGAAACCTTTGACTATTTCGCTAGCTTGCAAGGTTCCCTTGATATTCACGGCCAAGTGATAAATGACGGCTTACATGTGTTCAGTGGTTGGATTTCTGCTGATGAACAAAACCTATTGTTTGCCGCAGAGGAGCGTATCTGGCAAAGCTTCGATGCTGGGCAAACATGGGAAGCCTTACCACGCAATGGCGCTAACTCAGTGGTTCATAAGACCTCAACGGGTGATATCTATTCCATCACTGAGCGCAATGTATACAAGCTGTTAAATAACCAATGGATGGAGATTGCTTTAAGTGGTGGTGATTCTGGTCACAGCTTGGTGTCTACCGGAAATAAGCTGTACTGGTTTGATGCTAATCGGGGTGTGTTACTCCATACCCATGATGGTGGGCAATCATGGCACGAGTTGACAACCAGCCGCCAAGAGGCCCGTTTTGCTAAATACATGATTAAGGTGGGTAACTCTGTCGTGCTTGGCGGGCTTAACTGGCTTGGGGTAATTGAAAACTTTGGCGGTGAGCTGACATGGTATGAATCTAATTTAGCCTCTGGTGCGCAATATGCGGGTGATCGTCTTGTCTTTGACGGGCAGAACATCATCGTCAGGCAAATTGAAGACAGACAAAACACGGTGCCTATTTCGATTGTCTGGCCTGTGGCGATTTCTGTTGGGGCGATATTTGATGTGCCGCTTCAATGGCTGGCTGAGAATAACTAGGTGCGCAACCTAACATTAATCGGTGCTGCGACCGTGTGTAGCCTAGGCGCTTGGTGGTTTACACGAAGCACTAAGACAACACCTGTCACGGTCAATTCAGTGCCAAATACTGACTTTAACGCTGTGCTTTTCCCATGGGAGAACACAGCGACAAGTTCCACACAACCCAATACAGGAAGTACTATGCGAATGCCTCGGGGGTTAGCTAACAATAATCCGCTTAATATTCGGGAAAATGACCGCGTTGATTACGACTGGTTAGGCGAATCTATCGTCGATAACGATGAAAGTTTTGAAGTGTTTGATACCCCATTTTATGGGATTAGAGCCGCCGCCCGTATCTTGAAAACTTATCGAGATAAAAGGGGGCTTAATACCGTTGAAGGCATCATTAACCGTTGGGCTCCTACACATGAAAACCCCACTCCAGAGTATGCAAATTTTGTGGCGAATCGTGCAGGCGTATCTGTACAACAGCCGCTATCTATGGCCGATTATCCGAAAGTGATTGGCGCAATGATCCACTTTGAAAACGGATATAACCCCTATGATGAAACGCTTATCAATAGTGCAACTGCCCAAGGGCTTGCATAGTGCAGTGATAGCTGGCGCGGCGGTGTATCTGGTTCATCAGTTAACCAAAGGGTTAGGGCGGTTGGATGAAACGGCCAACATACTCACCAAACCTGTCGGTCAAGCATGGTCAGATGTGAGTGCCTGGGCGGGCGGTTGGCAAGCGGTAGAACTGACCGCCTTGATCATTCAGCCTTGGTATTTAGACAGCAACTTTCAGATCTCAAGTGAAGCATGGCGAGTGCTTACAGTTGATGAGAAGAATAGGGCGCTCATGCACCAACTTTTTGATAACCGAACACTGAAACAAGAATATCGACATTTAGTCGGTCAACCAATAGAAGGGCTCTAACTTGAAAGCAATCAGAAACTATCTTACTCAGTGGTCAACATGGCGGGGCCTTGCGCTTATTGCGGCCGCGATATCAGGGATACATCCAGATGCAGCTAATGCACTGGTCACAGTCGGGGATGCCATTGTTAGCCAGCAAAGCGCGAGCGTAGTTGCAATCGGGGCAGTAGGAGCTTGGGAAGCGTTCAGAAATGAACGTAAGCACGATAAAACCTTACTCTGGAGGCCATAATCTATGGAATTGGAAGCATTAACTCTAATGAAGCAGCTAGGCGCACCAATTACAGGTGCAATGGCTGTATTTCTGTTATGGCGTATAAGCTCGCTTATGGCCGAGCAGAAAGCCACATTGATAAAGCTTATCCATGATATTGATAAGCGTGTCACACGGCTAGAAGCTAAAAACGGCGTGTAAAATAGGATGTGTTAATGCCGATAAGTGTCATTATCGGCAATTGATATAAAAATCAGAATAGTCATACTTTCAGTCAATAAAAAGCCCATAGGATAAAGTACGGGCTTTTGTTCTTTTAACGGATTACTTAAACACATGAAGTTATTTAAGTAATCAAAGCTTAGTTTAGAAATATTAAACTACAAGCTATCACTTGCTTTTTATTCTAACTCTTTCCGAAAAAACCATCTTTTCAGCGACGATGGGTGACTGTTTAACTTTCTCCAGAGTCCTAATCATAATGTCTATTTCCTCACGTATAGCTTCGGCTTCGTCATCGTTTCTAAGTTCTGAAACTTGGATTTTTAGCTGGTTTTTTTCGACACGATCAAATCTATTAAATTGCCTGTCATAGAAGATTTTTAATAACTCACTTGGTGCAAAAGTTAATCTGTCGTAAGGCGTATAAAGACGACCATCTACAAACTTGAATCCGTCCCATTCTTTAGAGTCAGGGATTGAACGCTCATACAGGGATACGTAATGATCAACCCAATCAGGGCAACCAGTGATAACCCAATTATTAATAGTGCGAGTGGTGACATGAAAAAAAGCAGCTGCGATCTTTGTATCGATGGTGCCATTTTCCCGGTTAAAGTTAGCCAAAAAGAAACTACGTGTTTTTGGTTTCATAGATAAAAGTCCATTTAAGTCGTTTTTTATAGAACAATTTTTCATAAATTACCTATGGAGTTATTTCTAATTGTTCTTATTGATGAGCAGCAATTGCTTGAAAGACAAAACTAAACAGCAATAAGAAAAGTGTAAAAATCAACGCTTCTAGGTATTTACGGAGGCAATCAATATGATCGCCTCAATCTATAGTATGACGAAATATCTTCTTATGCGCACAATGTATATTATGTTAAATAACTTATCTAACATTAGGGGCTGATAATGCTTTTCACTCAAGATCCACTCCACTTAGGATTCCAGTTGTTTATGAGCATAGACTGCCACCATTACAGCTTTCACAAAACGCAATAAAAGAGGCTCATCGAAGTATTACAATGAGCCCTGTTTATGATCGGTATGTTTAAGAGTGTTCAGATTTATCCCAAAGTAATAGCTTGCGCCAGCCATTCACGTTAGCCGGGCCGGTTTTTCGGATCACCATGTTACGAATGACACGACCGATAAATGAGCGCCCTTTTCCGGCCAGGTGAATCACTCTATTGGATTCATCGATAACCCAGGAGATCTGCGCTAGACGTTGCGCTTTAAATTCTGGCAATAAGGTTTTGGTGGTTTTATGAGTCTTAAGTAAGTCAGCCAAACAATGCACATCTTCTAAGCCCATACCAACACCTTGTTGCAGTGTCGGTGGGCATCCATGCAGTGCATCGCCAATGAGCACGACTTTACCCGAATAGACATCACGCGAAGCCACGGCTTTTAATCTACCTTGTATAACAGGCGTATCGGCCTCTAAAGACTCGATAGCAGAGACAACCTTGCTCTCGAAACCAGAAAAACGTTTACGCAACCAGGCTTTCTTATCGCTTATCGATTCAAACTCACCACTTTTATCTAGCACGTGTGCATAGCAATAGACTTTGTTGTCTGGCATAGGATAACGCATAAAGAAGTTATCTGAGCCCAAATAATATGTAGGCTCTAGTCCTTGAGTATCTTGCTCAATCAAGAAACGCCAGTTTGTCACACCCAGATCTTCTAATTCCGAGTTCTCGAATGCCATATGACGAGTTTGTGAGTTTATACCATCAGCAGCAACCACAAGATCAAACAGCTCAGAGTGTCCATTGTCGAACTCAACATCGGCAATTTCATCATATTGATTTATTCGCTTAATGGTGACGCCAAACCTGACTTTATTATCCATACCTTGGCGCAGTAACTCGAGCAGCTTTACTCTTGGCAATGCCAGAAATGGCTGCTGGTTCAATGGTTCTTCTAATAAGGAAGCAGACGATATAACTTTGCCATTGGGCTTAACGTAACTGACAGTTTTAACCTGATGAGCCGACTCTACGACTTGCTGCTTCAATCCTAACTTATCCAAACCTGCTACGGCATTCGCAGGAAGGCATATTCCAGCACCATCACACGACCATGAACTAGTTCGCTCTATGAGCGTATATTCATGTGCGGTAGCATCAAGACGCCTGGCAAGGGATAACCCGGCGATACCGGCGCCAACAATAAGGATTTTCATTAGTTTTATTCTTGTCTATAAATTATATGGGCCGAGTATGTCAGTCTAAGTAGGCTAACGCAAAAAATAGTTATTAGTGAATGTTAGGTAAAAGTTGGTGCGTAAGCGCCCTATCCTTCTTATCAGGCTTTATTCATCAGATAGATTGCTGGCTCAATATCAAACCATCGTCGACAGGTATGTAACTGCCAGTAATATTTGATGATTGATTTGATAAAAGAAATAAGGCAGCAGATTCTGCTTCTTGAGCTGTAGCCATCCTTTCTAATGGCACTTGATTAATGACAACACGCTCAAATTCTAGTTTTGCATCTTCGGGGAATAAACTTCCGGGGGAAGTTGCAATAGATCCAAAAAACAATGCATTAACTCGCACTCCTTTTGGACCTAACTCTCTAGCCCAGACTCGAATACTTGTTAGTAGCGCACCTTTTGACGCTGAATATAAACTCGTTGGGGCGGCTTCTTCATACACAGAACTGGAATTCGAAACGAGAATCGAAGCATCACTTTTCAAATACTTACTTAATGCCACAACCTGTAATATTGGCCCTCTAGAATTCACACTCAATACTGGTTTATAAATGTCTTCAGTTATCTCATCACAAGTATCATGCCTATCTATGCTGGCATTTAGCCAAAGACCGTCGAGATAACCATGCTCTTTGACGACTACGGCCAGTTCAACCCCCGTCGATGGACTCCGGGAGTCATTTTCAACCACAGAAATACACGAACCATATTGTTCTTCTAATTCTTTGAGCTTAGTGACATTTCGTCCTGTAGCGATAACCTTGCCACCATGATTGATAATACTTTCGGTAGTGGCTAATCCCAAACCACTGGTCGCTCCGGTTATTAAGTAGAGCTTACCTTGAAAATCATACATATAAATTCCTAGCTTGGTTTAACCATTTCTCCCAGGGCAAGTTGACCAACTTCTCACGGTGAAATCGGTTCACACTCTGAGTGCACTATGTTCAAAAAATCCCTCAGTTTTCGCCGAGGGATTCTTGATTTAAATCAGGTGGTCTGAGATCTTCGCGATTAGATAGGGAGAGATTCTAGCGTCAACACGAAATAGTTCTTTGCATCAGGAACAGCCTTCACAGACATGTTTTTAGGGTACAGATTATCAGAAGCATTCCAGTCAACTTCTACTCCACCACTCTGTGCTGAGTGTTTGAAGTACAGAGCACCATTGGCAGGATATATCCCACCTTTTTCGACTTGCACACTGATAAACATGTCTTCAATTTGTGTAGGGCTCATTTTACCGATAGGATAAAAATCGGGATCATCACTACTGGATACAACCGGAATTAACGCGCCAGAACCTGATACGTTAGAATGGAGTGTGTAAACCCCTTCTATGCTTTTACTCGTTTCAAGTTTGATGTAGATGACGTCGTTATCATTAGGGATAACGCAAAAACAACTAATACCTTCACCGAAACTGTTACCAATTTCCGGTTCATCTTCATAAAATTGCTGAGTAATACCTAAACCCTCTCCGTGTTGCCAGCAAATAATAGAGACATCTTTACCTACACGAATAGACTGAGTTTTGTCGTTAAACCCTTCTTCCGTAGCGCCAATCACACCATCTTCAGGGCTATAAGTGTGTTCGATACCGTCATAAACAGGCGCTTCAAAAAGTGTACATGTTGTATTGTGAATTTGAGCTTTGCTCATTTTTATTCCTACCTTATATATTGACGCTTATATTAAGAAACCATTCACTTACACATCAAGTAATTGATAACCTGTTGATATTTATCAATGTAGAATAAAATCTCGCGTATGGTAACTTCTCTTTCGGACAGGTAGACACCCCCAGAAATTTAGAACAAAGGCATATATCAAGCGAATGCAGATACAAGACCGAACACAGCTCAGAAAGAAAGTCCAAACAAAGGTGACAGAGCGACATAAAGGTATCGGAGCGAATAACAGAACTGTGGATGTCGGTGTTATTCGATATGCTATTGAGTAAAGTATTCTCTACTGTTTTATAGATATTACGTCCTTTTTAGAATCCATTTGGATTATCAATTAAGTAGACCCACCCATTATCTTGATACTGCATAACTTCAAGCGCGGTGCCACTAACATCACTATCGGCAAGCTTCCACTCGGAACGAATCAAAGCGATGTTGCCATTGATATGAATCGACGTAGACAAGGTCTGCATTTCACTGTCAAAACTTAAATAAGGGGCTAGTGCTTTAGCAATTTCTTCATGGCCTGTCGCCCTCCCCCCATCACTATCAAGAATAAATGTCGCATTTGCTGCAAATAATGTTGTCAGTCCTGTAAGATCTTTTGCCTTAAAATACTGAGCAAATAGAGAGTGAAGCTCATCGGGTGATTGTGGCTTCTGGTAATCAAGGGGGACATCGGCTTTTGCATTAACAACAAAAAATGACACCAAAAGTATTAGTGTTTTTACTAGATTCATCTTTATTTCCTTTATTGTGTGCGCCATTAAATAACGATATTTTGGCAATGAAGTTACGATACTCAAGTTAGTTTCTTTTTACTATTAGTAACCAAAAAGTAACTAGTTACCTTTTGGTTACTAGGGCATTTTGCACAAAAAAATGATACTTTGGACAAACTAAAGCGGTGAGGAAAACTAAATGAGACATGTCACAGCCCCCGAGGGGTACTGTAATGTTGATAAGTATTTATCTTTAATATCAACTAAGTGGACAGCGCACATTGTCTATCTGCTTGGGAAATGTGAGCTAATGAGGTTTGGCCAAATACAGAAAGAACTGGCATTAGTATCCAGTAAAGTGCTCAGTTCAAGGTTGAAATTGTTGGAGGCTGAGCAGTTTATCTGGAGAGAGCAACAAGCAACGATTCCAGTGACGGTCAATTATGGTTTAACCGCTAAAGGGAAAGAGTTAGCGGAGATAGTTAGCCTGATAGTCGATAAGTCAGACGCTTGGGATGCGAACATTACTAGTAAGTGATTCAGTTATGTTCTCATAATATGTCTTTTAATTAATGATACACAAGCTGTTTTCCTATACTAATCCCACGTAAGCCCACGAAATTTGTCATCAACAACAAATCGTCCCCAATACCATTAGTCTGAGATGATTTGGTAAAAAGGTTCTTCGAAAAGTAAGTGAGAAGACGTTCCCTCCCGATCACTTCTGTTTTCATTTCGATAAGAGATAAAATTCCAAGTCGCTGCAGAAACATCTGATTCAGGTTTAACCCCAGGTGAAATAACATTTTGGCCTAAAGTGAGTTCTATCTCACCCAAAAAATCTTTAACTTTTTTCAGTTCTTCAGAGGCATAACCTAATTCCTTATCAGCTTTTACATAAAGAGTGATTTGTGCTCCAACGGCTACACGAGATTCCGGCGGGCAACGATTTAAGTCACTAATAGGTTTTATATATGTCAAATAACGTCGATAAAGTGTCACCTACATTCGTTATTTTCAGGTGACCGTTTACAAGGAAATACGTTATTTAATGTTTAAAATGATTTATTCTTGATTACAGAAACCTGGGTATGGCTCTGCAAATTGGCCGCTGTTACCTGCCCAGTTATTGGCTCGTTATATGCCAAGTTCCTTTTTTATTTTATTGTTTTCCAACGCGAGTTTAATTGTCTGAAAAGTACAGAAAGCAGCCCAAGGAACTGCGATGGCTAATGCTGTATTAACTACCGAGGAGTCTGCTAATAATGGATGAAGGGACTCAGGGTTGTCTCCAAATTTTGAAAACAAACCTAAACCTATCACAAGCATGGCTGGAAAGTCGTACCAGCTTAGCCTCTTTAGTTTATTTTCATTTTCTTTTAACCTATTTTCTAGTTGATCCCTTTCATATTGCATTTACTTATTCCTTGTTTCGAAGATTAGACATATAACATTGGTCTAGTGCACATAGGTGCATTTATTAATGCCTATCATCTAAATTAATCATATTGTCAGTAAGCTGAGTTTACATATCACAGCACGACAAAGCCCAATATATTTATATTTCAGGAGGAGTTTTCCAACCAGCAAGCATTCGATGACCATTGCCAGCAGCCTCACTTCATTACTCTGCTGCAGCGGCTCGAAGGTCTACTAGCGCAAGAACCAGAGAGCGGTTTCTTAACCCCTTTAGAGAATAAACAATACAAACCATCAATGACCTATGTTACTCGCTAAGTCCACACATTATGGTTTTACAAAATAGGCCTTATAGCATAAATGTCATAAGGCCTATTTTTATCACGTGTTATGCGAGATTGCACATTACGTCTGTTGATAGGGAGAAATTATGGCTTTTAACATCAAGCCCGAGTCTAGTATTAAACCCGTATTGCGTTTAATTCACTGATTGGTTCCCCTAACCAAAATAAACTAATGGGTGTCTCATTTTTGTTCTCAAGGTGCAAGTCAGAGAGCTTAGATGCATAACCATAACGAACGTGCTCAGGGGTTCCCCAAGCAGGGATGGCATTAGTATCAATGGATTTCAGCAGCTCCTGTTTCAAGTTTTTTTCCTGCTCTAGTCTTTGTTCAGATCCTAGGGTTCTATTTTGCTGTAATTCAATCAAAGCATCTGTAAG
This sequence comes from Shewanella sp. YLB-07, assembly GCF_009377275.1. Taxonomy (NCBI): domain Bacteria; kingdom Pseudomonadati; phylum Pseudomonadota; class Gammaproteobacteria; order Alteromonadales; family Shewanellaceae; genus Shewanella; species Shewanella sp. YLB-07. The sequence goes on from NZ_VOQB01000006.1 coordinate 278,305, forward strand.
TTCGGGCTTCACATTAAGCTGGCTCAAGTGAGATAAGACTGATTCAGCGTCGTGAGTTTTCAATAACTCTTGAGTGTATTGTGATAAGTCACTCGCAATTCTATCTAGAAATTGCCCTTTATTCATCACCCGTAAATCGATTGTGTCTTGAATAAACTGCTCTGCTGCAGTCTCAGGTATTTTGGGGAAATTATGGACCAGACTTACTCTTAACATAGTCCTGTTATCGGAGGAGTAATTGACCTCACCTGCTGCTATATATTGCGGCATAATATTGGTTAACGCCCCTATTGAGGCTTTCACAGTAGCAAGTTGCGGAGAGACGACAACTGATGCGACCTCTGTTTTAACTACATTTTCGACCTGGTCTCGCACGCCAGGTCCTTTAGCACTGGCTAAATCCTGTTGCGCCGTTTGATAATGAGAAAGCGTTTGTTGCAGAATGGTCACATGTCCTTGATAAACAGCCTTATCATGCGAGTTTAAACTGACCGATTTAGTTTTTGCAGCGCTATCAATCTGGTCCTGTATATCGGCTAACTGGTCTTGTAATTTTGAAACATCAACTGGCGATAAATCAAGCTGGTCTGTCAGTCCATTAATACGCTCGCGCACCTGTTCTAAATAAGTATGCTGTACATTACCAGCCATCTGCGCGACCGAAGCCCCCACGATGATAACGCCGTTCTCTGATTCGGCCTTTTTAGATTGAATCCCCAGTACCGTATTGTAGGGTTTATCGGAATAAATCTGATCGATATCATAAATGGGTTCTAAGTATTTTGAGATAGATGGGTCTAATACCGAATGAATAGCACCAGCTCTCTTGCTATCTTGACCCAGTGCATAGACATAAAAGTCTGCCTTCAAAGTGTCCGCTGTTTTCTCTTTGTTATTATGAGAGAAATCAATGTTAATCTTGCCGTTTTCATCCGGAGAAATCGAAACCTTATCGACTTTAACCAAACTTTTTTCGGCAGCCTCTGGTGCATGCTCAAGCTGATTACCATCTAACAGTACAGGCGAGGTTGAACGAATAAACCATTTAATGTCGGCACCCAGACTCCCTGCTCTTTCAACCGCATCAATACCAGCATTTGGGCCATGCACGACAACCGTTTTTCCTTTTAACGATTCTCCATTATCTGTTAAGCGCATAAACTCATCTAAATCTAAGACCTGACTCTTAAGGGATTCTTTGTTATTCACAGTGATATTGCCAAGGCGTTGTTCTGCAGGCGTCAGTGATGATGAATCATCACTTTCAGCCAAAGCATTGGTGTGTGGCCCAGCGCCAATACCTAATATAACCTGCTTAGCAACAAACTCATGGCCTTGCTTAGTACTCACTTTAAACAGGCCATTGTCACCTTTTTTTACACTGGTTACTTCGTCATTTACCTCTCGAACACCGAGGCTGACCGCACGGTTAATTTGCGCGGTATTCGCATCAGAAAATTGCTGGCGATCTGCATATTCCTTACTATATTCTGGTGCTTTACTGCCCCAGGTATCTATCAGCTCATTTTGATGATTGATAAAACCAGAGCCTCGTACTTCTTTAGACCAGGGCTCAGAGCTACCTATGACCATGGCTCGCCCCGTTAATGGAGGTTCATGGGATAGTGCTTGTGCTGAATGCTGTCCTTCATATCGGTCACAAACCTCAGTTAACGCATAAGCAATACTGCTTCCACGACCAATGAAGATCACATCCTGCACTTGATTGTTGCGTGCCGTCTCCACCTTGTCAGAAATTTTTTTAATTGAACTGGTTTGGTTAACCGTCGATACATTTTGATCACTAGTGTGTGTGGAAATAGTCGTTGGCTGAGATGAGTTAAGTATCTGCATATGGCTCCAGTTATTTATTTAATAATTGATTGCTAATTTATACATTTATTCAAAATAAATGGCATAACAAAAAGACGCTTTTTTTTATATTTCAATTAATTAGTAAAAAACATCATGTGCCAAAGGCTACAAGCCGGTGAACAAACTAACGGATATGATGGTAAGCGGAACGCTATAATCTCTGATAGTGCCAGTATCAAATCAATTAGACTGCATAAGTTAATGCATAAAAAAAACCCGCAGCCTTCAGAGGAAGGCTGCGGGTGAAAGGACTAGCGAGATTAGACATGCTTGTCTAAGCAGAGTAAAACAGAATCCTGCGCCTAAACAGCTGTCCTAACGGTCAGGACCCATAGCGGTGTCAAGGTTCATTTATTTTATTCAGTGCTCACATAAAGCTGATATCAGGTCATAGCTCATGTTACAGCTTAGTGACTGCCAGCTTAGCGCCGAAGCCCAGGAAGATGCTGCCGGAGACATAATTCATCCAGCGGGCGTTTCTGACATTCGTCAGCAGAGATTTAAACTTCTCAGCCATCATTATCACCACCAAAAACCAGCTCGAAACCACGATGGCTTGAGTCAGGCCTAAGATCATGCTGTCGGCCAGTACGCTTTGCTGCGAGATAAACTGCGGAAATATAGACAGGTAAAACATGACAATCTTAGGATTAAGCATGTTAGTCAGAAAGCCTTTCATAAAATCATTGGCCATAGCCCGACTGTCTTTACTTAATTTAGTGCTTGCGGCGACAGTTTCCGCTACTTTTTCGCCGGCAAGATCGGCTTGTGGTTTGGCTACTGGCTCTGTGATGGGCTCAGCTGCTAGCTTCAATGTGCTTAAGTTGATGCCTGCGCGGATATTGCTGATGCCTAACCAGATTAAGTAGGCTACGCCCAACCATTTTAAAAGCATAAATGCCCATACAGACTGGCTCAATAACAGACTGATGCCTTGAGCCGAGATAAACGCGTGGACGATGAATCCCAGGCTGACACCGGCAATGTTGCTAAAAGCCAGTAATCGACTTTTTGTCAGCGCAGTAAAGAGTACCAGTAAGGCATTGGGTCCAGGGATAATGGCGATCAGGAAGACAATTCCTGCGAACAAGATAATAGTATCGATATTCATGGTAATTCCATTTTTAAATGTGCAACAATTCCACCCGAGACACGCTCAGATGTTTAAAAAATTGTACTTGTACTTGGTCAGCTTCTTAAACAGTGATGAATAAGTAGAAGCTAAGCCATCAGCCTTTGGCTGGAAATATTAACCGCGCGGGGGGCAGCGGTTAGCGCAGATACAAGTCGTGCACATCATAGATACCTTGTTTGATTGACTCAAAATACCGCCACATTGTAACGGTCATCGATTTAGAAAGCTGATTTAAAGAAACAACTGATTTAAAGCAATCAGCGAACTCCAGATTAACTAACCTAGTATCAGACCGCAAGCCTAGTGCTTCCTTCTGTCACAACGAGTGCAAGTTATAAAGAGAAGAGACAGTCCTGAACAGTAAAAAGCCATGAACGGTAAACAGTCCTGAACGAAAAAAGAGTTGAGACAAGCGCCCTCACCTGCAATCGCTCGACAAAGTCCTAAGATCCAGTGATGTAAAATTCGGGCTCAAAAATCTTAAGCCATAGCGATTAATTAGATGTTGTGAACAGGTCTATCCCCCTGTAGCTCTGTCATAGTAGTTCCTTAAATCGCCAGACTTCTATTTAAGGAACTAACTAACCGGAGTATTATTTTCTCTAAGCTCGAGTATCTCTTGTTTAACAGAGCCCGGAGATTTAGTTGAATTGCACAATAATTTATACATGGTAGGGATAACCACTAGTGTAACCAATGTAGAAAAACCCATACCGAAAAACACCACTATCCCCACAGATATGCGACTCTCAGCCCCAGCACCACTGGACAATAATAACGGTAAGGCACCAGCTAGTGTGGTAAACGCAGTCATAAGGATAGGTCGTAATCTGCGAGTCGCACCTTCTATAATTGCAGAGTCGAACGACTCGCCCTTATCTCTTAATTGGCCGATAAATTCCACTATGAGGATACCATTTTTAGTCACCATACCTATCAGCATTATGATGCCTATCTGACTGTAGATATTAATACTCTGACCGGTTAACCAAATTCCCAGAAAAGCACCAAATATGCCTGTTGGCACGGTCAGCATGACAACAAAGGGATTGATGAAGCTTTCAAATTGCGCAGCCATCACTAAGTAAACAACCAACAATGCCAGTATAAAGATGAGCATGGTGCTATTTTGATTATCAATAAAATCTTTAGAGTCTCCGGAATAACTCAAGTTGATATCTTGAGGTAGGTTATCAATAGCCAGATCTTCAGCATAAGTTAATGCATCACCTAAGCTTGCTCCATCAGCCAGGTCTGCTTTTATCACTATTGATTTCCGTTTTCCTATATGTGTCAGTTTCTGCGCCGAAGCAATGCGCTTTACACGCGTGAAAGAGTCGACAGATACTATTTCCCCTGAGCTAGTCCGCATAAATATGCTCGATAAATCACTACTCGATTTAAATTTTTGCTCATCGCCACGCACGAATACATCGTACTCATTGCCACTTTCAATATAAGTGGTCTCTGTTTTCCCCCCTAACATGACATTTAAGGTATCTGAGACCTCTGACACACTTATCCCCAGTTCAGCCGCCCGCTTTCTATCGACTTTAATTATCATTTCAGGCGTTTTTTCCGAGTAATCGATCAACGCACCAGTCATGAGAGGACTGCTCTCCATCTTGGTTTCCATCACCATCGCCCACTCGTTGAGCGTGGCGTAATCGCTGCCACTTAATACGATTTGTACTGGTTCTTTAGAGCCACCTTTAAATCCTGGAAGCGTAGGTCTTATTCGCACATCAGGAATATTAGCAAGTTGCTTCTTTACTATTTTTAAGATGGTTTGAGCACTTTGCTGACGTAAATCCCAATCTTCTAATTGCAAGATGGCTAAACCAAATTGATCGCCACTTTTACCGCCTGAGATGGGTGTCTGTACACTGATTGACTTTATAGTACCGTCATTTAGCATCGACAATAGCCGCTTTTCAATCTTCTTCATATTATCTGACATGCGGGTAAAACTGGTCCCCTCAGGGCCATTCACTTTAATTAAAATAATGCCTCTGTCTTCTTGAGGCATTAGCTGTGAGGGAGTGTTAGTGGCAATGATAAAACTTGCCACTAAGCAAAGAATGATGATAATTGGTGCGTTATAATTATGCTTTAAGCTCTGATTAAGCAAGTTTCGATAATGCACTTCTAGCCCTGATAATACCTGCTCTACTTTAGTATTGAATACATTGTTTGTTTGCTTTTTACGTAACAGCTTTGCGCCTAAAACTGGCGTTAAAGTTAATGCAATTAAGGTTGAAAATAAGACCGAAACCGCAATCATTACTGCAAATTCGGTAAACAAGCGCCCAATCATACCGTCCATAAATGCAATGGGCAGAAACACCATAACCAGAACAAACGTAGTTGCTAACACAGCAAAACCGACTTCTCGAGTTCCTTCATACGCTGCAAGTAACGGTGGCCGGCCTTTTTGGATGTGATGATATATGTTTTCAACCACTACAATGGCGTCATCAACGACTAACCCTATCGCCAATATTAGGGCTAATAGGGTTATTAAGTTAACCGAAAATCCTAAATAGCTGGCAAAGATAAATGTCGCAACAAGCGAGACGGGAACAGTAACAGCAGGGATCAATGTGGCCCGCGCCTGACCAAGAAACAGATAGAGGACCAAGATAACCAGAGCACAAGTCATCAACAGTGTTTTGTATACTTCATTAATCGAACGTTCTATGAAAACGGTAGCATCATAGTCGACAAGAATTTGGGTACCTTTTGGCAGAAACTTTTGTATCTGAGCCACTTCGCGATGAACCAGGTTAGCAAGTTCCAGTGGATTCGCATCTGCTTGAGGCACTATAGCCAGACTCACACTGGAAATACCGTTACTTCGATAGCTTGAATTTTCACTCTCGGCCTTCAATTTCACTTCAGCGACTTGATTTAGATAGATCACAGTGCCAGAGTTTGATTTACCAATAACAAGAAACCTGAAATCTTTCTCAGCATCATAGAGGCGCTCTGTGCGGACTGGCATTACGATGGAATCATTTCTCACCTCGCCCGCCGGGCTCTCTAAATTCTCTGCCTTCAAAGCATCGAGTATATCGGTCGTTGTGATCTGATGCCCTGCCATTTTTTCTGGATCTAGCTTGATATACATGACTTTAAACAAACCACCAGATAAATCGACCGCGCTAACACCATTGAGGATATTAAACCTGTCTTCAACATTCTGACTAACAAAATCAGTCAGCTGGGTTCTATTCATCGCTGAAGAGGTGACATTGACATATAGCGCTGGTTCACCCGTTCCGTCATCTTTTGATACTGTGGGCTCGTCTGCATCTTCAGGTAGAGAGTTCTTAGCCCGTGCAATAGCATCTCTAATATCGCTCACACCTTCATTAATATCGGCGCCTTCCTCAAATTCAATGGTGATACTCGACGCACCATTTTTACTGGTTGAGGTGATATCCTTAACCCCATTAATACCAGTGAGTTGTTCCTCAAGTTTAGCGGTGATCTGACTTTCTATGATCGATGCCGAGGCACCTTTATACTTGGTGCTTATGTTCGCAATAGGACTTACCATATCGGGCATTTCGGTTACTGGGAGTTTAAGAAATGCCACCATGCCAAACAGGGTCAACAGTATGCTTAAGACTATCGCAATCGTTGGCCGTTCAACGGAAGTATCAGAGATCCACATTATTTAGTCGCCTCTGATGCTGGTATAGTGGATTCCTTTACCATGTCTTGGTCTTGTATATTCACCAAGCCTTCTGTCACGATACGTTGACCTGGACTCAGGCCTGATATCACTGTCATCAGCTCACCAAATTGATCCCCTAGCTCCACCTCAATCCTGTTAGCTATTTGTTTATCATCTATGATGTATACATAGGTCTGGTCAGCTGCATACTCAATCGCTTGTAACGGCAAAACTGTGTAGTCGTACGATGGAAACTGGAGTTTTGCATGAGCGAGCATGCCAGGTTTTAGCTTTTGTTGAAGATTAGGAATGGAAACTCTTATTTTTATATCAAGACTTTGTGGCTGCACTCTGGAGTCAATTGCTTCTACGACACCAATGAACGTCTCGTTACGCCATGCACTGAATTTAGTGGTAATAATCAGGCCTTTCGTTAGTTTTGAAATATACTTTTCGGGAATATTTAAATCCACTTGCATCAATGAAAGATCGTCCAACGTCATTAGGGACTCATCCTTAATCAACCTTTGTCCTACCGTGATATTGCCTAAACCCAATACCCCTGAAAATGGCGCAACTAATTGGTGATCATTAAAATTGACTCTTGCGGCATCAAGTTTTGCTTGCGCTATATCCACACTGTTCTGTTGGCTCTCTTTGATGGTTTGGCTCACTCCACCTTTGAGGCCAAGTTGTATATACTCATCTAGCTTACGAGTTTCATCTTTAAGGTAAGCCTGCGCCTCAGCCAATTCAGCTTTTACCAGATCATTGTTGAGTGTGAGTAGGATATCCCCTTTCTCAACATACTCGCTGTCTGCAATCCTTATCATTTCAACTCGCCCATCAACTTCTGAAGTAATGACCACTGACTTTTTAGCAACAAGTGTTCCCACAAGTTTTACCGAATCAAGAATAGTCTGGGATTCAACCAGCGCAGAGGTAATGTATATCTCTTTTTCTTTGGCTTTATTGGTTTGATTGCTATCGCAACCAAAAAGGAAGATTAAGAGGACCAATAACAAGGAAGTATTTTTCATGGGCTTTATCTGAAATTAAGATTGACTTAAGTCTAGACTATATTTTTGTCAGATCTATTGGTTTTACACTTAATTACACTAACCATTACAGTGAGTTACTTCTCACTTAACCAGATAAACGTGACATCCGGCACTTAAGTTTAAACAGATTTATAAATGCCTTCGGACAGCAAGAGTCGAAGGCATTTTATGCAGATAAGTATGCGACTCTGTATGCAAGAGCGCACTTGTCCCAGATAACCAATATTAGCTTGCCTGCTGCAGCGCTTCACTGTCGGCTACTTGATCATCATTCATCATCCTGGTCAGCTTAGGTGCAAGCCAAGCCATGATGATAGCGATGACTAAGGTCACCAGACCTATGTCCAAAAACAGATCTATGTAGATAGGTAAAGTCAGCAGTGGCTCGGTCACGTTCTCTGGTGCGGCGCTGAAGGTGGCAACGTAACCACCGATGACAAACGATGCCGCCTGAGTTAGGAACCAGGCGCCCATGGTGAACCCCATCAGACGTTGAGGCACTAGGCTGGCTACCATGGCCAGACCCAGACCGCTGATCAGCAACTCACCCAAACTCTGAAACAGATACACTAGTACCATCCACCACATAGACACCATGCCTTGGCTGTCGGCAAAGTAAGTGCCTGCAGCAGCAACTATCAAGAAGGCAAAGGCACACATAAACATGCCTAAGGTAAACTTGGCAGGCATGGACAGATCCCGTCCCTGCTGGCCAAAGCGCAAATAGAGGTAAGCGAGTATGGGACTACACAAGACCACCCAAAATGGATTTAACGCCTGCAGACTAACAGGGTTAATATTAAAACCCATCACTTGGGTATCGACATTGTAGATGGTGAAGAAATTGAGCGAGGTCGGCATCTGCGCGTAGAGAACATAGAAGATGATTGCTTGCAGCATCAGGATAAACACCACTATCATCCGCTTTCTGGTGACACCTGTCTCTGCCAAGGTTTCCTTGGCAAATATACTAATCACGCCTATGCCAATCAAGCCCAGCACGATATTAGCCATCATGATGTTGACCATCAGCCAGGCACACAAAAATACCGCAGCCACAGACACTAGCATCACAATCAATAGGCGGATATAGCTCAGTGGTTGATTATCGGGTTTCGAGCCGATTCCTTGTACGGTATAGCGAAACAGCAGATAACTCAGCAGACTCGCGATCAGGCCAAGACCTGAGATAGCAAAGGCCACCCCATAACCATACGCGTCAGCAATGACCGGGCTCAGTGACAGCGCCACCAGAGATCCCACATTAATCGCCATATAGTACAAGGTAAATGCGCCATCGAGACGACTGTCGTTATCCTCGTAGCATTTTGCCAGCAGGCTTGCCGGGTTAGCCTTAAACAAACCATTGCCCACGGCCACAGTGGCTAGCGCATAGAAAATAAGTCCGGGATGCTCAATTGACATGGCCATCATGAAATAACCTAGCGCCAACACCAGAGCGCCCAAAATCATGGTTCTCTTAGTCCCCAGCACATGATCGCCCACATAACCACCGATCGCCACTAAGCCAAACACTAAGGCAGCAAATGCACCGAAGGTCACGAAGGCATCTTGCTGGCTATAGCCCAGATGCTCGACAAAATAGACGGCTAAGATCCCTTGCAGGCCGTAGTAACCGAACCGTTCCCACAGCTCGATGAAAAATATCATCTTGAAGGGTTTAGGCTGGTTGAAAATACTCGTGTCACTTTTCATGCAGGATAGGTTCACTATTTTCTAATTGAATAAAACATTAAACCCCGAGTCGACGAATATTATTGTGAGCTAATTAACTATCACAGGTTTAAAGTGTGACCTACGTCACAAAGGCACACCTGCGAACACAGAGGTAACATGCTGTAACACAAGTTAATAACCAAAACCTTTCTCTGTAACAGCTACACCCCTTCAGACACAGGGCTGGCAGTCCCTGCACCGATAGATAGAATCAGAGATCAAGGGGGGAAACTCTCATAGAGACAGATAAACACTGGGTTGCTGGAGCGGTTTATTCAACAGAAATTTGAAGTTATCGCGACTTTTTAGCTTTGCAATTTCTATCGAGCAAGAGTAACTTGAGCCATTACTAAAATAGAATTAGCAAACGTATCGTTTAATAAGCTAATCGAGCATAAGAGGAGATCAGGTTAACTATAATGACAAATCGGATGTCCCTGACGCTTAAAAATAGCCTCTGGCTAGTGTTCGGCTTGTGGCTGATTGCTCTGCAATCAATCACCCTCGCCCATTCTGTCGAGCATGCGCTTGAGCACGATAATACCCACTGTGTTTACAGCAATATTTATCATGATCACAGTGCTGGCCCGACAACGGTCATCATGCCAGCAATGTGTCAGCAGCAAGCTGAAATTATTGCTCCTCCACAGTATCTTCAGCCTTCATTACCTTGGCTGCGCAGCCTAAACGTACGTGCCCCTCCCTTTTAGTCCTTAAGCAAACCCAAAATTAATCTAAAAATTATCTAAAAAGTTTTTTGCTTATCTATAAGGACAGGCACAATGAAACACGCTCTATCATATATAGCGCTAGCGGTTGCTGGCGGTTGTACACCTGTAATGGCGGCTCAGCTACAAGGTCAAATTACCGATATTAATGGGGCGCCTATCGCTGGCGCACATGTGAGTATCGACGGTGGTAACAAGACAACCAGTGACTCTCAAGGTCAATATCAATTAACGCTTACCGACAACAGTCATGTGCATCTGCATGTGAGTGATGACAACTACAGACATGCAGATCATGATTTACAGATAGCCACAGGCACTGTGACGCAAGATGTGTCACTCGAGCAGGCCATGATGGAAAACATTGTCGTTACCGCATCGCCTTTTCTGCGCTCGGCCATGGAAAGCACAACGCCAATCAGCGTGATGACGGCAGATCAGCTGAAACTGAATATCGAACCTAGCTTAGGCGATACACTCGAGAAGCTGCCCGGTGTGCAAGCCTCTCATTTTGGTGCCGGTGCCAGTCGCCCGATTATCCGCGGAATGAGTGGCCCTCGAGTGTTAGTGCTAGAAAATGGCCTTTCGGTGGGCGATGCCTCGACTGTATCGGCGGATCATGCGGTGACCACTGAAGCTGGAACGGCGCAGCAAATCGAGATTCTGCGGGGACCAGGCTCTCTACTCTATGGCAACGGTGCGATTGGTGGCGTCGTCAATGTGGTCAATAATCGAGTTCATGAAGAATCAGTCGATGAATTATCCGGTAACTTCGGCACTCACTATGTGACAGGCAATAATGGCCGCACGGTCAATGGTGAGTTAAACGGCGGCAACGGACAATTCAATTGGCATCTAGACGGCACTCATCGCAATACAGATGATTTCGATATTGCCGGCAACGCCATTGAGGGTCAAAGCGACACCCAAGGTAGCTTGGCCAATAGTCAGCTAAAACTCGATGATTATGCCGCCGGTGTCGGATACACGGGGGATGACAGCTTTATCAGTATATCCGGGGCTCGCACTGAGTCTAACTACGGTATTCCGGGCCGAGGTGTGGAAGGTGATCCCGACATCACCATAGATTTGCAAAAAACGGCCTGGCAACTTCACTCTGGCCTGTTAGATCCATTCTCTGGTGTGAGTAAACTGCGTTTCGACGCAGGTTATACCGATTATCAGCATGCCGAGGAGGAAAATGGCGATGCCGATACCTTCTTTTTTAACAAGCAAAGTGAAGCCCGCTTAAGCATTAACAATACGCCTTGGGGCGAATGGCAAGGCGTTATGGGCCTACACGCCATTCACAGAGATTTTTCAGTTCAAGGGGAAGAAGCACTGACCCCAGACAGCAAAACTGACACCATCGCGGCGTTTATCGTACAAGAGCGTAAAATTGATAATTTTCGTATCGAGCTTGGGGGTCGCATCGAGCATTATCGTTTAGACCCTAACACCATGGATCTACAAACTGGCGTACAAGACTATCAGCCCGAAGGCGTGAGTGATAACAATATGACGCTTTCAGCCGGTGTAGTCTGGGATTTCGATCCGGCCTACAACTTAGGCTTATCAATCGAAAGAGCCGAGCGTTCAGCCACCGCCGAAGAGCTTTACAGTTTTGGCGCACATGATGCGACCCAAAGCTTCGAAGTGGGCTCTCAATTTAAGATTGAAAACGGTAACGTCATTCCCAACAGTGACGCTAGCGATAAGGAGATCGCCAATAATATCGATCTAACCTTGCGGAAATTAGAGGGAGCATGGACCGGGTCTTTGAGTGTGGCCTATAACAGGATCAATGATTTCTACTATGAAAGAGATACTGGGCTTAACGCCTCCGATATTGGTGCAGAAGGCGATCTGCCGGTGTACCAATTCACCCAAGGCGATGCCGACCTCTACTCGGTAGAAGCCCAGGCTAATATTCCCTTTGATGATACCTGGTCACTGGATTTACTCAGTGATTACACCCGTGGAAAATTGGTCGATGGTGGCAATTTACCCCTTATGTCACCTATGCGTTTTGGCTCAACCCTTAACTTTGATCTTCAGGACTGGCATGCAGAGCTTGGTGTGATGGCTTATGCAAAACAGACAGACACTGCCGAAAATGAGACAGAAACTGCGGGTTATGCCCTGGTCGATACAGCGGTTACCTATCACCTTGGAACGGAAGATGGCGACTTGATGTTCTATGTAAAAGGCAACAATCTACTCAATCAAGATGCGAGGCCACATACCTCATTACTGAAAGAATACTCCCCACTGATGGGACGTAGTTTTATGATAGGCATGAACTACGATTTTTAATCGGCTCTACACTTAGGAGTATTACCGCGTTCTAGCCTCAAAGCGAAGTCATTGACTTCGCTTTTTTATTAGCCGCTAGCCTACTATCAAAGGTTCTGAACTACACTTTCAGCTAGACCTGTCACTCTTATTTACTCGGTGAACTTGATAAAGCTTGGTATCGGCTTTCTGACAAAGCATGAGTTAATAGCAATTGGTTTTGATATTGGATAAATCTAAAACGCATCTGTTTATTTGGTTAACCATAGGCATTAGTCTATTTGTTCACGCTGCCGCACTGATTATTAGCAACACAATTCTAGAACTCTATGTCTGGCCGCTGCCGGAGGCTCATTCATCTATCGAGATGTTCGGCTCTGCTATCGCCCTATTTCTTGCGCTCTTACTCATCGTCTTTGAGAAAAGCGGCCGGGGAACCAGCCACAATATTGAAATTGCCTGCGCTATGATAGCCATGGGGACACTGGATGGGTTTCACGCAATCGTCGAAGTTGGCCAACAATTTGTTTGGCTACACAGTTTAGCCACTCTGGCTGGCGGCCTGTTATTCTCCTCGTTTTTACTGACTAAGGGTGGCTTATCAAATAATTTCAAGGCACCTTGGATAACACTGGCACTTTCTATCTTAGTTGGCCTACTTAGCCTTGTATATTCGCCGTTAATTCCTATCATGGTTATTGATGGGAAGTTTACTCTAGCCGCTATGGGGCTCAATATTGTTGGCGGCATTGGATTCTTTATTGCTGCGTTTAAACTGATAAAAACTAACCAAAAAACCAATAATATTAATGACCTGCTCTTTAGCATGCACTGTTTGTTATTTGGCGCCGCTGCGATCATGTTTGAGCAATCGGCATTATGGGATCTTGCATGGTGGGGCTGGCACTTGCTCAGATTGATGGCATACCTTGTTGCCGTCATTTTTTTAATCTTAGAAGGTCTGGTGATATTAAAAGAGCTGAAACACTATCAGCGCAATTTAGAAGCCACCGTGCTCGATAGAACTCAGGATCTTGAAAATGCTAATCAGAATTTAAATCGCGCATTGATAGAGCTAACAGCCACCCAAGATCAACTGATCCAGCGGGAGAAAATGGCATCCCTTGGTGAGTTAGTTGCAGGCGTTGCCCACGAGATCAATACCCCCATAGGTGTCGGCGTCACCTCAACCTCTTTTCTTGAGCAAAATGTCCAAAGGATCAGTCGAGCCTATAAGGCTAATGAGCTGTCATCTGAAGAGCTGGAAAGCTTTATCGACACCACTGAGCAGACTTGCGAGTTACTCACCTCAAATCTGCGCCGGGCAGCCTTGCTGGTCAGCAGTTTCAAACTCGTTGCCGTAGAGCCTTCAGATGTGAAAATGAGAGAGTTTAAGGTTAAGGAATATCTCGATGGGATAATTTTTTCAATCAATGATTCGGTTAAAGATCAGCGCTATAGCGTCATCTTAGATTGCGACCCCAATTTAGTCATAATGAGTAAGCCTTGTACGCTATCGAAAATAATCAGAAATCTTATTCTCAATTCAGTCCATCACGCATTTAACTTTGACGGCAATGATGACAGTTCAAAGGACGCCATTAGCAAAGGGCTTATCAATATCTCAATAGAATGCTGTGATAACGAGGTTCACTTAATATATCGGGACAACGGCATAGGATTAACTGATGAGCAGAAACAGAAAATATTCAATCCTTTCTATACCACTAGCCGCAACTGTGGCAGGGTCGGCCTAGGCGCACACGTCATCTACAATCAGGTTTTACAAGGGTTAAAAGGCTCGATAGAAGTCAGCAGTAAGTTTAATCAGGGGACCAGATTTGATATTAGGTTCAATGTTAAGGGCAAACAAACCTTGTTGGACAACTCAATATAAAAAGCAGCCGATGTTAACAGCTGCCTCGATGTTGAAACTATGCTAATAGGCACTATTTCAGCGTTGCAACCTCTTTTCTTACACCTTCAACAACGGCATCAACAACACATGGAGTATTTGGTCGATATGGTGAGGCTTCGGTGACAAGGTCGCGATCATCTTTCTGGTTTTTCAGGATACGCATCATCAAATATTCTGCATCTCTCCACACCCCACCTAAGGTTGCTGAGCCTCGGGTATATAACCAAGGAAGTCCAATAAAGTACAATCCATCGACATCATCACTGATCCCACGATAATTACTTGGGTAGTTCATCTCATCAAAAGTGATATTTTCAATCCAGAAAAAGTTGGGTTTAAACCCTGTCGCCCAGATAATATTTTTGATACTGCTGATGCTGCCTTTTTGAAACTTTATACTTGTCTGGTCGGCCGATAATGTTCTCCCCATATGGATCACATTCTTTTTGGCCAGCAGTGTCTTCACGTCGGTACCTATAACCGGTTGCACACCTTTACTCAACCATTGACCAATTTTGCTAAAACGTGTCACCGATAAAAAGCCTATTTTTGTGAACCACCACCATAAGGTTTTGCCTAAGAATGATTGTGGTATCGCCGTGATTTTATCGGTTCCAGAGAAATGCACGGTACGTCCAGTCTCTGCAATTTCTGATAAAATTTGTACCCCTGAATCTCCGGCTCCGACGACTAAACAGTCGCCATCTTGCAGCTGTTCGGGGTTTTTGTAGTGTTCACTGTGTAATTGAATAATATTATCAGCGATATCGGCGTGGCAAGGGGGGGTGTATGGCGTATGGAAGGGACCCGTGGCAATAATGATCTGTTTGGCCTGATAACGACCCGTTGCACTGATTATTTCAAAAATACCATTAACTTTTTTGACTGAGGTGATTCTTTGATTAAATTCAATGGGTATAGAAAATTTTTCAACATAACTTTTTAAATAGTCTGCCACTTCATATTTATTGGGGTAATACCCTTTAGGAAATGGAAATAACATCCCCGGAAGATGGTTATATTCTGTAGGGGTAAACAACTTTAACGAATCCCAGCGTTTTAACCAAGGCGCACCAATGTGCTCATTGGCGTCTAAAATTAGGTAATCTTTATTATTTTTCGATAAATTATATGCCATAGACAGTCCAGACTGCCCTGCGCCAATAATGATAAATTCTTTCATGGATCCCTAATAAGTTGCTTATTAAAATTATTATGCGCGGTATTCTAACAGATCATGGCAAGCGAACCTGACTATTCGTAGAAAGGATGAACGATTTTGTAACAAAACTGGATGATTTTCAGGCCGGCGTGTAAAAAACGCACAATGTACACTCATAAAAAACCACGGTATTTACCGTGGTTTTCTCTTAAATCGTGATTTATTCCAGACTCGAGAGTATGGTCATCACAGGCTGCTATTTAAGCGCGGCGATCTCTTCCTCTACCGCTGTAACCACACCTTGTGGATTGCTCAGGTACTTAGAGTGATCGACAAAGATACCATGATCACCGATAGTGATGACCAGTGCAGGGAATGATTTCGTGCCTATCATCTCCTGGATCTCGGCGATATCCGATAATACGTATTCGGCTTCGCTGCTCAATTCATCTTTGAAGACTTTATTTGAGGGCGACAACTTGAACTTTTCAACCACGTCATTGAAGTCATGCTTAGTATCTAGCGGGTTACCTTCGATGAAGTGCGCCCTTTGTAAAGCATTGAGCACTGCCAATACTTTCTTAGGCTGCTTGCTCTGCATCCATCCCATCAAGTTTGCCGTTTTGAGCGAACTCTTAGGGCTGTTAACGTAACGAATGTGATCTCTGCCAAACTTAAGCCCAGTAAGTTTCGCCACTTCTTCCATCTGCTCTTCGCCCGCGCTGTCTGTGCCATTGTAATGTGCGCTATGCAGCAGGTGGATATTCATCTCAGGGTAAGCTTCATGAAGTGCGTTGACCAAAGGTGTGGCCCCGTAGCTCCATGGACAATGAGAATCGAAGATAAAATACAGATCCTTGCTAGAGTTCTCAGAAAAAGGAGTCTCAGGATCAGAGATAGGCAGCTCGGTAAACAGTTCTTGGGTCATTCGCGTGAGTCTTGGTCAAAATCAGATGGCAGTGATCCTAATTAGTTTGTCTTCAATATTCAATCTTTGTCTTGAGAAGTTTACCCAAATCTTAGCTCGAGTCACTCGAGTCCTTTGTTTGCATGATCACCGCTTACCGCATCGTAAAGAAGAAATGGGCCGACAATACCTTCGACGGTGAGATTGCCAGACTCTATGGCGGACGCTGGAATAGCCGCGGCCAGTCTTGTGCTTATCTGGCGGGCTCCGAGTCTTTGGCTATCTTAGAGATATTGGTTCACTTAGATAATACCAGGCAAATCAATCATTACTCGCTATTTGCCATCGAGCTGGATGAAAAAGATATCATGTTACTGGACCATGACTCCCTACCCCATAACTGGCAGGAAGATCCTGCGCCGGCGGATACCCCGCCGATCTTGGGGATGAATGGTTAAGCAGTCAGAGCAGTCTGGCTCTGTGCATCCCTTCAAGCATCATGACCCGTGAACGTAATTTTCTGCTCAATGTCGACCATCCCGCTTTCGATAACATAATGAATACCAAAGTAGAACTCGAGTTTTCCATGGATAGCCGACTCTTGTCAGTAAACTAGACTATAGCGGCAGGCTGGCGCTTCAAGGAGGTTAATTTTTCACGCCGTCAACCAGCCAAGTTAGTTGACTAGTTACTTACTGGCCTAATTATAATTTCATAGTAAAATGTCTATATCGACATCGTTTTATGAGGTAGCTGGCCTAAAATAAAAGAGGAGCTTTGCTGAATCTACGCGCTTTGCAACAGAACCAGCCAGCTTAAGCATGACTCACTGGTGAGCACCGCGCTCTACAGTTTTGAAATTGAAACTGAACTAACAGTCTCATTATTTTTAGGAGGAAGTGTGGCGAGATTACTCATAATGTTTATCGTATTAACCATCTTGCCATTATTTTCAGCGAGTGCAAAAGACCTTAGGTTTGCTGTTGTTCCAAAGTTTTATGGTGTTTTTTTTGATCAAAGTAAAAAGGGTTGTAAAGACGCTGCCAGCCAAATAGAAGGAGTAGAATGCGTTTATCTTGGGCCTGAAAAAGCAAGTGTAAGAATACAAGACAAGATTATAGAGCAACTGATCGATGAAGGTATAGATGGTATCGCAGTAGCCGTTACACAATCCAAATTTCTCGCAGAAAACAGCCTACAAAAAGCTAAACAAGCAGGAATTCCTGTTATTACCTATGACTCTGATTTTAACGATCTTACCCTGGAAAAGTATAAGAATTTACGTTTAGCGTATATAGGAACAAACAATTTTGAGCTTGGTATGGCTTTAGGAGAACAATTAAAAACATTACGGCCCAATGGAGGAACACTTATTATTCAATCCGGACGACCAGATTCTCCAAATTTGAACCTGAGAATGATGGGCATACGTAGCGCACTTTCAGGAAAAAGATATGCAAGGCCTCCAGGAAAATTACTCATAAACGATCATGGATGGACTGAAGTTCGAGAACCTTTTTTTAATTTTGACCAGCTTACTCGGGCAGTTAAACAGATGGAGTCAGTGCTGAAAGGAAGGCCAATACAGGCAGACTCCTTTATTGCTGTTGGTGGTTGGTCTCAGAATGATGAAGCCCTCTATCGTAAAATGATGGTTCCGTACAAAGGGAAACTTAATAGGAAGGAGCTGGTAATTGTTATGTCTGACGCGTCTCCCTCTCAGTTAGTCATGTTACGTGACCATCTTGCTCATGCAAATGTTGGTCAAAGCCCCTATGAAATGGGCAGACAAGCAATTTTAACACTTCTTAAAATTGTGAAAAAACAAAGATATGAGGAAGTCATCCATACTCCTTTGAATTTTTGTACACCAGATAACTATGATACTTGTACTAAAAGCTTATAAATGGAGCCCATAAAAAATTAGCAAAGTACCTCTAGCCCTGTCTATTGGCTATGCTTAGGACTAGGCTATCACACTTGCTCAATACTGATGACTCTTCGACGATTTTCGTTTATTTATTCTATTTGTCTGATGTGCATATTCTCTGCGCTCCTCATCGGATATCGCTACTATTTTGAGTACCCACAAATACTTCAACGAATAGTCATGTTACAAACACGGGAATTACACGCGGTAGACATCATGATCGACCAACAATTACAACAGCTGGCGATCAGTAATTATGACTATGCTGTTTGGGATGAAAGCTATGAATTCATCCAATACCCCACCCGTGCATTCATTACTGAGAACTTCCTGGACGATACCTTCACCTCATTGAAAATTGACGGTGCTATTTTTGTCGGGAAAAACAAAAAAATACAGTGGGATCGCGGGTTTGATTATGTCGAAAAGCGTGCCCTGAGTGTTGAACCCTTGGATGTGGTGACAGCTGAAATCGTCAATATAACCTATCCTACGTCCTCTCAAACTGACGCAGTTCCGCAAAAAATGGGGTTTATTAGCACCAATTATGGTCCGGTTATGTTTGCCTCAAGCCAACTCAGGCAGTCAGATCGTTCCGGTCAACAGGTCGGCATGCTCTTGTTTATCCGTAAAGTCAGGCTGTCACTTATACATCAACTAGCGGATTTTTCTCAACTGAGCATCACTCAGGGAGACATAAATGCACAGCAAAACATCGATCACATTCCAGATATATCGGCACCAATAGGCGATGCCGCCTTTAGCCTTACCAGGCAGAGGGTGATAAAAGATATCACCGGAAAAGCAATAATCATATTGAATATAAGACATATAAATAATGATCCCCCGCCTTTTTTTAATCACACGCTGCAGATCATATTAGTAGTGCTCATAACGATACCGTTTATACTTCAATGGATTGTTAATTTAATGTTTATTAGACCAATAACAATAGGCATCACTAATATTGTTAACATGATATATCGTGGTGAACTTACCCCATTAAAAGGGGAGTCTAATATTTTAGAGATTCAAAAACTGATCACCAGTTTCAACCAACTCGTTAATATTGTTAACCAGCAAAAAGAAGATCTTGAAGTTTTAGCGCTTAAAGATGCGCTGACTGGGATAGCTAACAGACGGGCTTTTGAGAACCACCTATCGTTAAGCTGGTCTCTGACTCAGCGCAATGCACTTCCTCTGGCCATAGTGATGGTTGATATCGATTTTTTTAAACACTATAACGATAACCTGGGTCATCAAGCTGGAGATGCTGCGATTCAGCAGGTGGCGACCACGTTATCACAACACCTGGTCCGTAATGATGATATGGTCGCCAGATACGGAGGTGAAGAGTTTGCGATCATATTAATCAACACAGACATCTCTCATGTGCAAAGTATGATGAGCAGGCTACTTCTCGCGGTGAGACATCTGGCCATCTCACACCCAGGGTCCTCGGTATCTTCCCACTTGACTATCAGCCTTGGCGCGGCAGTCACGACTCAATTTGAGTGTACCTCAGTAGATGAATTACTCCTGCATGCAGATCAAGCGCTCTACCAGGCAAAATCAGCAGGACGAAACAACGCCATGTTATGGGGATCATGAGCGTCCCTAGTGGGAACAAGTCTGACAACCAACAAAAAATCCCATCAAAAATATTGATGGAATTTTTATCGACTACAACCAACCAAAGTCACGTAAATAAAAGACTCTAGCGTTATTTAGTGAAACGTTGAGCCTTGTATTTAGGATTCATCAGGTTCTCGATTGAAAATATTTCATCGATTTGTTCTTCGCTGAGTAGACCTCTTTCCAAGACGACTTCACGGACATTCTTACCCGTTTTAGCGCAAATTTTTCCTATGATGTCGCCTTCATGATGACCGATGAAAGGGTTAAGGTAGGTAATGATACCGATAGAGTTAAGCACAAATTCCTGACAGACTTCACGATTTGCCGTGATGCCTTTAATACACTTGTCGTTCAGAGATAAACAGGCATTTTCCAGCAGTGACAGAGATTCGAACAGACATTGGCCTATCACTGGCTCCATGACGTTCAGCTGTAACTGCCCCGCTTCTGCAGCCATTGTGATGGTCAGATCATTGCCACAGACCTTGAAGGCCACCTGATTAACCACTTCCGGGATCACAGGGTTCACTTTAGCCGGCATGATGGACGAACCCGCCTGCATCTCTGGCAAGTTTATCTCATTAAAACCGGTACGCGGTCCCGATGACAACAAGCGTAAATCGTTACAGATCTTAGACAGCTTAATTGCG
Organism: Shewanella sp. YLB-07; assembly: GCF_009377275.1. NCBI lineage: Bacteria > Pseudomonadati > Pseudomonadota > Gammaproteobacteria > Alteromonadales > Shewanellaceae > Shewanella > Shewanella sp. YLB-07. Next base: position 299,023 of record NZ_VOQB01000006.1, read on the forward strand.
AAGCGCTTCAATGCGCTCGATAGCATTACATAGGCGCCACAGTCTGATGTTGCTTCGACTAAGTCTTCGGCGGGCACAAAAGCATGACCTGTGATCTCGGCGAGTTTAGCGATGGCCAAAGCCGAGTATCCATCGGGGGTGTTGAGCCCGGTACCAATCGCCGTCGCACCTAAGTTAATCTCTAGCAATAGCTCCTGACAACGCCTGATGCTTTTGATCTCTTCTTTAAGGGTGATGCCAAAAGCGCGAAACTCCTGCCCTAAGGTCATGGGTACTGCGTCTTGCAGTTGAGTACGACCCATCTTCAACACATCACTAAACTCTTCTGACTTAGCGAGGAAGGTATCGATCAGTAGAGATAACACTTCAAGCACTGTGTTGGTGCGCTCAAACAGAGCAACCCGAAACCCCGTCGGATACGCATCATTGGTGCTTTGACTCTTGTTTACATGATCGTTGGGATTGATATGACTGTAGGCACCTTTAGCCTGACCAAGTTGCTCCAGGGCAATATTGGCAAGGACCTCATTGGTGTTCATGTTGACCGATGTACCCGCACCGCCCTGAAAAGCATCTACCGGAAATTGCGCGTAATACTCATCGGTAGCCAGCAAGGTGTCACAGGCCTTGATAATGGACTCGGCGATGTCACTGGGTATGGTGCCGAGTTCGGCATTGGCCATGGCCGCCGCTTTCTTGGTTTTGACCATGCCACGGACAAATTCGACACAATCGCCAATCTTCTCATTACTAATGTTAAAGTTTTCTATCGCTCTTAGGGTATGAATGCCGTAGTAAGCATCATTGGGGATCTCTTTAGAGCCTAATAGGTCGGTTTCTGAACGTGTGCCTTCTGCGAAGCTTGTGTACATTACTGTCATTTGTGGTCTGCTTGTATTTGAGGTCTGTTTTAGCTCTGATTCTAAGCTAAATGTATCAGTCGCAGACGAGGGTAACATGGGAGTATAAAGCAGGTAAATCGCCTCTGTAGAATAGTTAAAACCTCTTTGATTTAGCGCATTTACTCTAACATTTTATTGATGATTTTCATTCTTATCTCACGCTTCTATTACAGATAAGAGACCGTCATCATCTTGTCTTTAGCGCCTGTGTTTTACTTTACTCCACTTTCTGTCTTGATCCATATATGACACACAAGCCTGGCCGCAGGCATTCTGACAACAGCCATCATCGACCACGCCACATAACTCACCATGTCGCCATAAGGATTCAGATGCGACCAGAAATACCCATGGTGACAGGCCCGTACCATAGCGCAAAGATTTAGGCTTATCCGGCTGTTGCAGTTGTTTGATTATTTTGAGTTTAGCTGTCGATAACAGATCGGCTTGCATGGCTAATTATCTCCACTAATGAAGCCCTAAGGCATTACAAATTCAAAGCCATCAATTAGTTTGATGGCTCCATATGGCTATGCATTGTCGATTAATAGTTGATATCTTATTTTATAGACAATTAATTCATCATTGCGATGAATTAATTGAATCGATTTAGGTCTACCAGAATTCTTCTTAAGACCTCATGTTCTCTCGCCGGTAAGTCCTTTAGCGGTAATCTAGGCGACCCCACATCGGTTCCCTGAAGTTTCAAGCCAACTTTGATACTCGCGGCCAAGCCTTGCTTAACGATAAACTCCAGAAAAGTGATCTGTTGGTAGAAGAGCTTTCTTGCCATGTCATTGTCGCCACTCTTGATGCTGTCGAACAATTGCTTAGGCAGATCGCCTATTAGTATCGGTGCCGCACTGCACCAGCCTTTGGCCCCGGCATTAATCGCCTCTAGGGCAAGATAGTTACAGCCATTATAAAACGGTAGCGTGCCATTAGAGAGCATATGGAGTTGATGCATCCTGCGAATGTCACCACTGCTTTCCTTAACCATGGTGACATTAGTTATGCTGTTAACCATCTTGCACATAAATTCCGGCGACATGTCTATGCCACTGGTCGACGGATTGTTATAGACCATGATAGGCACCGAAATCGCATCCGATATGGCCTGGTAATGATCAAATATCTCATCTTCACTCAGCTTGTAATACGACATAGGCGATACCATGACGGTTTTCGCCCCCGCCTTATCGGCAAATACTGCCCGAGCGACGGCATCGGACGTGGTCAGCTCAGAAATGCCTATGATGACGGGCACCCGATCCGCCACATGATGTATGGTGGCTAACGCCGTTTCTTCCCATTCGGCAGTATCCAGATACGCCCCTTCTCCGGCACTGCCCAATGCTGCAATGGCACTCGAACCCGACGAGATTAATCCATCTATGATGCTTTGCAGCTGCAAAATATTAACCTTGCCTGTGACGTTTGAGAATGGGGTGATGGGATAACCTATGATCCCGGTCAGTTCGAGAGTTCTATTCATCATGCTTCCTCTCTGATAGCCAGTTGGCCAAGGTTCTGTAACATGGGCGCATTTTCACAGGCCAGGTATTTAGCCGGGGAGGTTGAGTTGGTATTCACATGGTGATGCCAGGCCCAGTTAGGGATATAGATGACATCACCGGCCTGCCATTCGATTTTTTGATCTTCAATCATGGAGTAACCTTCTCCTTCGAGGATATAAGCCAAGGTTTCATAGCTGTGGCGGTGGCGATTAGATCTATCACCTGGCAACAAACCGCCGATGGTCATGCTGATAGAGTTACTCGGCAAGTTGACGATATGCACCGGATGCTTACGCTCTTTAGAAAAAGTGTTGCTGACATCGTCATTCTCAACCGCTTTATGGGCTAATACTTGCGGCAGATGCGCTTTTAAACTCGACTTGGTTTCACCGAAATCTGCTGAGCTGAATTTTTTAGTTGTCATAGATATTTCCTTAGTCTGGTGTGACTCTTGTTTCGTTGGAAGCATCCTCGCAGATAATAGATTGCAGAAATAACTTTTAATTATTACCATATTGATAACTAAAAACTATCAATAGGCCGTGAATGGAACTCAGACATTTTCGTTATTTCAAGGTGGTTGCTGAGCTACAGCATTTTCATCAGGCCGCCGACGCCTTGTGTATCTCACAGCCGGCACTGTCGAATCAGATCAAACAGTTGGAAGATGAACTCGGTACTAAATTATTTAACCGAGTGGGCAGACGCGTCGAAATTTCCGAAGCCGGTAGCCTGGTTCTGGCATCGATAACCCATATTTTGAATGACGTAGATAGAATGAAAGATGCGGTAGCCGAAATAAAATCAGGTGTGGCGGGAACGCTGCGAGTCGGGGTGATCCAGTCCGTTAATGCCTTATATGCTCAAGAGCTGGCTCTGGCCTTCGACAGTATGTGTCCCAATGTCTCCCTTTGCATAGAGGAGCTGTCTAATGATGAGATCACCACTAAGGTGGAACAAGGAGAGCTGGATATCGGCATTGGTTTCGCCCATGGACCCGTTTACAAGAATCTGGCCTTTACCGAGCTGTTCAAAGAAAAATGGAGCCTCATCTGTTCACTGTCCCATGCAGATTCGGCTAAACGTCTGTTAAACAGTGAAGCACACGATCTTAAGGCCATACTGCTACCTAATCATTTCGAAACCCGCAGGATAGTGAATAAATACTTTCTCGAGCATAATATCCCGGTCAATAACATCACTGAGCTCAACTCCATCATTCGTATTCTGGCATTTGTACGTAACAGTCGCTCCTTTACCATACTGCCGAGTTCATTCGCGGCGCTATCAAGCACAGAACCGCTGCAGTCATTTGACTTGAGTTCGGCCATCACCCCCAGAGTTGTCGGCATGCTACAGGCACAAAACAGGATCACTAAGCGATCCGCTAGTATATTTGCTAACATTTTGAGCGAGCAACTTTCGGGATCTTTAGGCTAACCATTCCTCAAGAGCTAACAGGGTATTATCGTAAGAGATTAAAATAGGCAGGAGGTAAAAAACTAGAAGCTACACACAGTATTTCTGTTTCTACGTTTTGCTTCATATAGGGCGGTATCCGCTTCATGGATCAATTGACCTAAAGATTGATGGCGGAAGTAAGACAGGCCGATGCTAACGGTTAATCTAAGCGGTTTTCCATCATCTAATAACATGGGGCTGTTGGCTAAACTTACCCGGTAATACTCGGCCAATGCCGCAGCACCATCTTCGCTACTCCCCGATATGATGATCATAAACTCTTCGCCGCCATAGCGGATCAGCACATCAGACATACGACTGTTATCTCTGAGGATTTTTGCAACGAACTGCAGTGCGCGGTCGCCTACCTGATGACCATGTTTATCGTTCACTTGCTTAAAATGATCGAGATCTAACATCAGCACAGCTAAATGACCCTCTCCGCGAGAGGCTATCTTATGTATCACCTCTCCCTGCTTCAGTCCTTCACGGCGATTAAAGAGTCCGGTGAGATCGTCGAAGCTGGCTTGCTTAGTTAATACGGCTTCGAGCCTTTTTTGCTCGGTGATGTCAAAAATCACCCCGATAAGGCCGGCAACCTGGTTATCCTGATCAAAAAAACTGGTCTTATGGAATTTAACGAACAACTCGTCACCTTCTGTGGAACGAATTTGTTTCTCATAGACTTGAATGCCAGGTTCATCGAACAAGGCATGATCGGCTTGCTGGTAAACATCGGCTAGCTCTTTGTCGAACAGCTCGTAAACGCTGCGACCTATCATCTGCTCCCTAGTGAGTTTGATAAAATCTTCGAAGGCCTTATTACAACCAAGATAAACCCCGGCAACATCTTTATAGAAGATAGGCACTGGCAAGGTGTCTATCATCAGCTGTAGCATAGGACTGTTATTCGATAGAAACGATAACAGATCGGGCGCTTTTATCTCGGTCAATTTATCCATCCCCTGTCTACTCGTTTGGCACCTTGCTCTCATCATGCCATTTCACTTTTATTTAGCTGACGGTCAGGTCTTATCATGATCTGCTAAAACATCTATTGGAAAAACGCGTCGACACCGCTAGCCACTCTCTGTGCAGGTGCAGGTGTTACCCCAATACAAACAAATACCACATTCTGATAACACAGTTAAGGATAGAATCGATATTTCTAAGTAATTAGACCATTTCATTTTTGTAAGCTTACTCGTCTTTATCGGCCGCAAGTACCCTAGCTTAACCTTTGTTTACACTTGACTTATTGCATATTAACTGCACAGATTTAATTCAATAATGTTAGTCTCGTCAACTAAATATTGATGTATGCTAATTCATCAATTTGATTTAGTTTTTAGACCTGCATCACGCAAACATGATTAATTACGCTTAATCGGTCTTTTTTAATGATTAGCCGCTAGATATTAAAATCTTTGTCTGCTTTAATACCGCCTTAATTCGGCTGCTCTATGCCTTTTGTTTATTCGCTAAAAATAGGAAGAGATACTTGTTCGATATGAAAACCTCAACCCAGATCCTACAATCTAAGTTGACACTGGTACTCTTACTGGTGGTTTTCGTGTCTCAATTATTCCCTACCTGCGTGGCATCTGATATTCATCACAATGATCAAAGTGCCGCCGCAGTGTCTAGTCTGCCTATCGAGCAACAAGAATCTTGCTGTCACCTTCCGGGTCATGCTTGTTCCCATACGAGAGCGGCCAGTGACCAATCAGATCAAGATGGCGATTATCACACCTCTTGCCATCCCCCCATAGAATACAACTTCGTCTCCGATTTCAATCGGGTCCAAGGTGAAAGCCCTTTTATTGTCAGCTACCAAAATAGAAGTTACGCACCGCCTATTCCGCCTCCCCACGCCTGAACTCCTTTCAATATTAGAAATATAATTTCACCTTATTTATAAGTCAGAAATTCATCCTTAAGGGGCATATCGCTATGTCTCAACAGGCTAAGTGCCTTGTGGCCCCCGGAATGAAACGAAGACTTAAGTCACCTCAGCTTGTATTGCTAGCGATAGCGCTACGTTGGCTGAGATAACTGGAGTTCACTCTCGTGAAGAGATACCAAGAGATCACTCTCGTGGCCTGCCGTCGTGGCCTAGTCACTGTGAGTCTGTGTGCGTTTTCACTGTTTGCAGGCCTATTTTCACACCAAGGCCTGGCGCAAACAGATTTAAACCAAGCCCAAGGAGAAATTACTCTGCCTTGGGTGCTCGAACAAACCTTATTACACAACCCCCAACTGCAACGCTATCCCTATGAGCTTAGGATCAATGAAGCCCTCACTCTACAGGCTGGGCTCACCCCTAATCCTGAGTTTTCGGTGGAAGTCGAAAACATTCTGGGTACAGGCGAAATGCAGGGAGTCGATAACGCCGAAATCACCTTAGGCTTAAGCCAAATCATCGAACTTGGTGATAAACGCCAGCATCGAATCGATTTCGCTCAAGCCGAAGAACGTCAAAGGCTCAGCGAGTATGAGCTGTTACGTTTGGATATATTGGCTGAAACAACCCAAAGATATTATCAAGTTCTGCGTCTTCAGGCCCTACAAGATTGGAATGCCAAGCGTATTCTCGTCGAGCAAGAAGCCTTAAGCGCGATAGAGTCACGGGCCAAGGCAGGCGCTGTCACTCAGGCTGACGTGAGCAAGATGGCCCTGCGTCTATCACGCTCAGAAGCGATTCAATATGGTCTCGACGGTGAGGCTCAGCTTGCCAGACTCGGTCTAGCCTCCATGTGGTCAAGTGAAGCACATTTTGCTCTGGTCGCCGGTGAGCTTGTCCCATTACACGCCTTTCCTACGGCTGCGAGTGTGCTCAATGCCATGGAGACGGCGCCTCAATACCTGCAACTGCTCAGTATCGAGCGGGTCATGTATGCCAAACGGCGCATGGAGGAGTCGAAGGCGCAATCTGACATCACCTTAGGATTAGGGGTCCGTAGCTATGACGGTTTCGACGACGGCGCCTTGATGTTTAACTTCTCTATGCCCATTGCGTTATCGAACCCGAATCAGGGCAACATCATGGCTGCCCGCGCTAAGGAAGAGATGGCGATGGAGCAACAGAGGCTGGCCCGGAGTCAACTCAGGCTGTCCTTACTTGAGATCCATCTGACCATGGTCAATAACGCCAAACAGGCGAAACGACTTCAGCAGCGTCTGCTTCCCTTAGCCAATCGCCTGCTCAAAGACACACAGACTGCCTACCAGGCAGGTCAAGCCAATGTGCTATTGCTGGCCGATGCTCAATCTGAGCTGTTTAGCCTTCAACGCGAGCTTATCGAGGCCAAAGTCGGCGTCTATCAAGGCAGACTCGAACTCGAGCGCATCACAGGGCAATCTATGACCGCCACTCTCGATAACATCAAGCCATTAGTGGCACAGGAACACAGATAATGAAATTTAAACTCAATCATCTTTCATCGGCACTCATGGCTGCGGCCATCACCTTATCGGTATTTAGCTTATCGAGTCTGCTGCCGACTCACTCAGCCTGGGCCAGTAGCGATCACGGCCATGAAGAGAAAGAAAAAGAGGAGCATGCTCCCGAAGGCCCACACGGAGGCAGATTACTCCAAAGCGGAGCATTCGCCATCGAGATCACTATGGTCGAATCGGGTATTCCGCCTGAAATGCGGGTCTATGGTTACCATAAGGGGGAGCCAGTCGCGCCCGGTGATGTACAGCTCGAGATCTTACTCAAACGTCTCGGTGGTAAAACCGACAAGGTCAGTTTCATCGCCGAAGATGATTATCTGGTCAGCGAGGTCAGTGTGGCCGAGCCTCACTCATTCGAGGTCGAGGTTAATGCCGATTTTAACGGTAAAAGCTTCGATTGGCATTACGACAACTTCATGGGCCGCACCGAGATCAATGACCGCTTGCTCAAGCTATCTGGCGTACAGACTCAGCTTGCCAAGGCGACACAACTCACCTTCATCGACACCCTGTTTGGTATCGTCGCGCCGATTGCCGACAAACAGTTTAGCGTTAATGCCCCCTATTCTGGCGTGATTGAGCAGCTACACGTCAGTATCGGCGACTCAGTGGTAAAGGGCCAAGTCATCGCCACAGTGCGCAACTCCAGCACCTTGCAATCTTATGCGGTCAAGAGCCCGGCTAATGGTCAGGTCACCGAGCAGCTATTGAGTCTGGGCGACAACACCTATAACCGCGCGTTAATCCGCATCAGCGACCTATCCAGTGTGTGGATCGACCTGTCAGCCTTTCCTAAGAGCATAGGCAAGCTAGCTCTGGGTCAGAGGGTCACCATAGGTGATGACCATGGCAATGCTCATGGCGCTGAGAGTAACGCAAACGACGCACACTCCAGTGCATCTGCCAGCAGCACCATCAGTTATATCGCCCCGACGATGACGGGTGGTCATATCGCTCGGGTGCGTGCGGTTATCGATAACCGTCACGGCCATTGGCGTCCGGGTATGCACATTCAGGCTGACATAGAGACCCGCATCAAGCAGGTTCCTCTGGCTGTGCGTGTCGATGCCCTGCAGAACTTCATGGATAAGCCCGCCGTCTTCGTCAAACATGGCAATACCTTCGAGGTGCGCATGCTGAGTTTAGGTGAAAGCGATGGCGTGTATGTCGAGGTGTTGGCGGGTCTGGATAGTGACGTCGAGTATGTCACCGAGAACAGCTACTTATTGAAGGCGGACATCATGAAAGATGCCGCTAAACACGTACACTAGGAGAAGATAATCATGGATACAATCATCTCCTTCGCCTTAAAGCGACGGTTATTGGTACTGGCGATGACCCTGCTCATCGCCCTGCTGGGTGTCTACAACACCTTAAAATTACCTATCGATGCGGTGCCCGACATCACCAATGTCCAGGTGCAGATAAATACGGCCGTACCTGGCTACTCACCACTTGAGTCTGAACAACGTCTGACCTATGTGATAGAAAACGCCATGGCGGGTATTCCTAGCCTGGAGTATACCCGTTCCATCTCACGCTATGGCCTGTCTCAGGTAACGGTGATCTTCGATGAAGGTACTGACATCTACTGGGCCAGGCAACAGATCTCCGAGCGCCTGCAAGGCATACGCGGCGAGCTTCCCCTGGAGGCCAAGCCGGCTCTCGGCCCGGTGAGCAGTGGTCTTGGAGAGGTGTTCACCTACTCCATTCGTGCTCAAGACGGCGCAACGAAGGAAGACGGCACGCCCTATAACGCCGAAGATCTGCGTACCATTCAGGACTGGATAATTCGCCCTCAGTTGGTAAAAGTGGCTGGAGTCACCGAAATCAATAGCTTGGGCGGCTTCGAGCGTGAATATCAGGTCGCGCCGGATCCCGGCAAAATGTTGGCCTTTAAGATCACCATCGATGATGTGATCACCGCCCTGGAGCGCAACAACCGCAACGCGGGCGCAGGTTATATAGAGAGAAACGGCGAGCAATGGTTAGTCCGCTCACCCGGACAACTTAAAGATCTCGAACAGATCCGCAAAGTCGTGATCACCAAGCGTGACGATGCGCCGGTGCGTATCGACGATGTGGCCGAGGTCTTCTACGGTAAACAGCTCAGAACCGGCGCCGCCACACAAGATGGTCAGGAAACTGTACTGGGTACTGCCTTCATGCTTATGGGGGAAAACAGCCGCGTGGTCGCCAAAGAGGTCGGTGACAGACTCAAACTCATCAATGCCAGCTTACCCCAAGGCATTATCGCCGAGGCTGTGTATGACAGAACAGGTCTGGTCGATAAGGCCATAGCCACGGTGCAGAAGAACCTGTTCGAGGGTGCCGTGCTGGTGATCATCGTCCTGTTTGCCCTGCTGGGTAACTTTCGCGCCGCGCTGATTGCCGCCTTAGTGATCCCGCTGAGTATGTTGTTCGCCATCACAGGCATGACGACTAACCGCGTATCCGGTAATCTGATGAGTCTGGGCGCCATCGATTTTGGCATCATAGTCGATGGCGCGGTGATCATCGTCGAGAACGCCCTGCGTCGTCTCGGCATGGCTCAGAAAACATACGGTCGCCTGCTCTCTCTCGAAGAGAGGATGGAGGTGGTGTTCGACGCAACCAAGGAGGTGTTCCGCCCTGCCGTGTTTGGTGTGCTGATCATCATGCTGGTTTATCTGCCCATCTTCGCCCTTAGCGGCGTCGAAGGTAAGATGTTCCACCCCATGGCCTTCACTGTTGTAGCTGCACTGATTGGTGCGCTTATCTTCTCGGTCACCTTCGTACCGGCCGCCATCGCGATATTCGTCAAAGGCAAGGTCAATGAGAAAGAGAACTGGCTCATGTCTAAGGCCCGTAGTGTCTATGAGCCCGTGTTGTTCTTCTCCCTCAAGCGCCCGGCCATCATAGTCCTTGCTGCAATAGGCTTGATGGCGGTCACCTCTTATCAGCTGACCCGCTTAGGCTCTGAGTTTTTGCCTAAGCTGGATGAAGGGGACATTGCCCTTCATGCTATGCGCATTACCGGCACAGGTCTCGAGCAATCTATCGAGATGCAGAAGAAGCTTGAGCTGATCATCGGTGAGCTCGATGAGGTGGAGCGGGTGTTTTCGAAAATTGGCACACCTGAAGTCGCCACAGATCCTATGCCGCCAAGTGTTGCCGATACCATCTTGATCATCAAACCCAGATCCGAATGGGCCAACCCCAGTAAGACCAAGGAGGCGTTCATCGATGAGCTGCGTCATCATATCGAGCAGGTACCGGGGAATAACTATGAATTTACCCAGCCTATCGAGATGCGCTTCAACGAGCTGATTGCCGGCGTGCGCGCCGATGTAGCCCTGAGGATCTACGGTGACGATCTCGATATCCTCAAACAGGCCGGCGATCGCGCCCTGAGCTTGTTTCAGCAACTCGATGGCGCCAAGGATGTCCGTGTCGAGCAGATGTCAGGCCTGCCAACCCTCTCTATCGAGCCAAACAGGGACCACTTAGCCCTGCTGGGTCTCACCATAGTCGATGTGCAGCAAGCGCTGCAGGTCGCGGTGTCCGGCGTGCAAGTTGGCCTTATCTATGAAGGAGACAGACGGTTTAAACTCATAGTGCGTATGGATGGCAACATCAGCCAAGATCTGAGGGCACTGGAAAACTTACCTATTGCGCTGCCCCTAGATCTCAATCCGGATCTTAGCTATGTGCCTCTGGGTGAAGTCGCCGACATTAAGTTCAAGGTCGGCCCTAATCAGATCAATCGTCAGAGCGGCAAGCGTCATGTGGTGGTGACAGCCAATGTCGAGGGACGAGACTTGGGCTCTTTCATTAAGGACACTAAGCGTCTCATGGGTGATGAGCTTAATCTACCCAGTGGTTACTGGAGCGAGTATGGTGGCACCTTCGAGCAGCTCGAATCGGCGTCCGATCGCTTGATGATAATCGTGCCACTGACCTTGCTGCTCATCTTCGGTCTGTTATACAGCGCCTTTGGCTCAATCAGAGATTCGATGATCATCTTCAGCGGCGTGCCGCTGGCACTGACCGGAGGCGTACTGGCTCTGGTGCTCAGGGATATGCCTCTGTCTATCTCGGCGGCGGTGGGCTTTATCGCCCTCTCAGGCATAGCCGTGCTCAATGGCGTGGTAATGTTGAGCTTCATCAAGGAGCTTAGGGTACAAGGACTGGCGCTTTTTGAGGCCATTAAACAAGGCGCGAGTCAGCGACTGCGGCCGGTATTGATGACAGCCTTAGTCGCGAGTCTTGGATTTGTGCCCATGGCCCTTAATGTCGGTACCGGCGCCGAGGTGCAGCGCCCGCTGGCAACCGTAGTGATAGGCGGCATAGTGTCATCGACCCTGCTGACTCTGGTTATCTTACCCGTGCTCTATTTGCTGGTGTATCGCTTCAAAGCAAGAGCTAAGGAAGTGAATGGGTAAATTCATCCTTAAACTACATTTAATAAATATGAGTTTTTAGTTTTAGTGAGTTAATGGCGGGGGGCTTGTCCCTCGCTTTTTTTATCTCAGATTTTCTTTACCCAGTTAGCGCCTCAAGAAGGTGACAGGCCCCATAAACATATCCCTATAAACAAGTTTCAGCCTTTTGACTGATAGCTTTTCCTCTTTCTTGAGTAAGTTTTAGACGTTTAAATCCACTGTCTGACTATAATTTAAGCGCTTGAACGCTTTATTGGCTAAAAAACGCTAACTGCCGAAATTAACTACTGAATTTTTAAATCTTCATGCCTACACTGAAATCATCAAGAGTCATATACGAGGTTGCCTATGCCAATATCTCCGTTATCCCCTCTAAGCAGTGACCAGCTTTACCGCAGTTCAGAGCTATCAGGCCTGGAGGCCGATTGTAAATCTACTAAACACTTAACTCCCCTGGATGAAATTGTCGGACAGGAACGCGCCCAACAGGCCGTCGAGTTTGCCATGTCCATGCCAGACAAGGGCTATAACATCTACGCCATCGGCCGTAATGGTCTGGGTAAGCGCACCATGGTGATGCGTTATCTCGATCGTTATGAGCCCAACGGCCGCGGTCATAGTCTCCATGACTGGTGTTATGTAATTAACTTCGATGAAGCCCGTGTGCCTAAAGTGCTGAAGATGTCAGCTGGCTCGGGTATCGAGTTCAAGAAAGATGTCGAGAAGTTCATCATCAAGCTAACCAAATCCTTGCCTTTGGCGTTCGACAATGAGATGTATTACTCCAGCGCCGAGAAACTCAAGAGTCAGCTGTCGAACAGACAGGAATCTGCACTTACAGGCCTCACTAAGGAAGCCAAAGACACGAGTATCAGCCTAACCATCACGGCCCAGGGCAGTTATGAGCTCGTGGCCATGAACGGTGAGGAAGCCCATACCGACGAGACATTTAAGGCACTCAGCAAGAAACAGCAAGATGTCTTAGAAACCTCTATCGTCGAACTCGAATCTAAGCTCAGAGTCATAATCCGTCAATTTACTGTGTGGGAAGAGGAATACTCTGATAAGCAACAGAAGCAAGATGAGCAGGTGGCTCAGGATGTTCTCAGCCACCTGATGACCAAGCTCAAGGAGAAATACAGCGGCATTCCGGCCGTTAAAAGCTATCTTGGGGCTATGCATAAGGACATTCTTGACAATTTAGATCTGTTTCTCGAAGACAATGAGGAGCAGCTGGCACTTTCTTATGCTTCTTTAGACAAAAAGATGCCCCGCCGCTATCAGGTCAATGTGCTGGTCAATCAGGATGACGGTAAGATGCCGATCATAGTCGAGGAGTCGCCCAACTATCACTCCATCTTCGGTTATATTGAGAATGCGACCTTCAAGGGCACCATTTTTTCCGACTTCTCACTGATCCGCTCCGGCAGTCTGCACAAGGCCAACGGCGGCGTGCTGATGATAGATGCGGCCAAGGTATTGGAACAACCCTATGTGTGGGACGGTCTTAAACGTGCCCTTCGATCACGCAAACTCAGCCTTAGCTCCCTCGAACGTGAAGTCACCCTATCTGGCACCATCTCATTGGATCCTGAGGCTATTCCTCTGGATGTAAAAATCATCTTATTCGGTGATTATCAGACTTATCAGTTACTGCAGCACTATGATCCCGAATTCAGTGAACTGTTTAGGGTGACCGCAGATTTTGAAGATGTGATGCCACGTACCGAAAAATCTGAGGCCCTATACGCCAAGTTTATCTCCAGTATCGTCCATGGCAACAAGATGCTGCATTGTGATCGCAATGCCATAAAACGCATCATAGAATTCAGTTCTCGTCAGGCCGACGATCAGAACAAACTCTCCCTGCACTCAGCCGACATTGCCAACCTGCTACGAGAGTCTAATTACTGCGCTCGCGCCGTCAATGCCAACATGATCCGCGCCAGCCATGTCGAACAGGCCCTGCACAATCATGAGATGCGCGTATGCCGACTCAAAGACAATGTGATGGAAAGTTTCATCACAGGCACCACACTTATCAGCACTGAAGATCATGTCGTCGGACAGGTCAATGCACTGTCTGTTATCGCGACCTCCGATCATCAGTTCGGTGCACCGAACCGCATCACGGCAACCACAGCCTTCGGTGAAGGCAGGGTGTTCGACATAGAAAGAAAAGTGGACTTAGGCGGTAGCTTACACTCCAAGGGCGTGATGATCCTATCGGCCTACCTGGCGTCCTTGCTGGGTAAGACCGCCAAGATCCCCCTCACCACCCATATCACCTTCGAGCAATCTTACGGTGGTGTCGATGGTGATAGCGCCACCATGGCCGAACTGTGTGCCATAGTGTCTTCGTTTTCTAATCAGGCAATCAGACAAGATGTGGCCATCACAGGCTCGATGAATCAGTTCGGTGAAGCCCAGCCAATCGGCGGCGTTAACGAGAAGATTGAAGGCTTCTTCGATGTCTGTACCATCATGGGACGCACTAACACTCAAGGGGTGATCATTCCTAAGACCAACGTGCAGAATCTGATGCTGCGTAGTGATATTGTCGAGGCGGTCAAGAAAGGCAAATTTAATATCTGGGCCATTGACCATGTCAGTCAGGCCATCGAGTTGCTGACAGGCATCGAGTCCGGAATTAATCTAGACACTAAGTCGAACCAGCAGGATGAGCATCCAGCAGATTCGGTATTAGGTCTGGCCCAGGCACGCTTGGGTGAGCTTAGGAAGACATCTCCAGCTTCGAGCGTAGAATGAGCCTCTGATCATTTTAAAGCGGGTCATTCGTGAAATGAAATACTCGCTTAAAACAGGTCATTCCGTAAAGTGAGCAACGAACTTGTACGGGATCCACGCCTCTTAAGCAGAGCTGGATCCCGGGCATCTCGTGCCTCGCTCCCGGGATGTCGACTCAAGGATTGTCATTTAACCAGGCTCCTCTGTAACCCTTAAGCAACACTAGGCTGCAGCCAAAAAATAGATGGAAGCCAGACTTTTCTGGCTTCCATCTTCTCACGACCCCACCTTTAAACTGATTTCTCATTTAAGTCCTATTTAATGAGTTTTGATAATCTTGAGTGGTATACCAATAGGTTAAAGATTGCGCCCAATTGTCGAAGCCGCTCACTGCTTAAATAAGTACACATTGGTCACAACTCCTTTCTTTTTTACGACTAGGTTCGAGCATCTGTCTTAATGTCAGGCCATTTATTGCCCAACTGGGCAAGATCTTGCTCGAGTCTGGGCCATTTTTTGCCCAGCTCAAGTGTTCATTTTTTGTGTCAGTTATAAAATCAAAAGCTTACCTAGTTGGCATGTTGTTTGCGATATCAGCGAGCGGCCATATTTAACTTTCGTTAATTTATTGTTAATAAAGGAATAATCAATGCCAAGAGATAAGGGTTCGGATACCAGTTTCCAGTCAGTGCCACAGCCGATCGGGTTAGTGACTAAAGATGGCGAGCGAAAGACCGTTAAAGCGCTTGAACCAGCGTCCACTTCCCGAATGAGTGATGCAGAGTTTGAACAAGGCCAAAAGGAGATGGAACGCAAGGCATTCGTTAATCGCAAACGTGCTGAAGTGGCCGTTCCTGACAAGCCAGAATATTACCGTAATCAAAATGTCATTGATTCGCAGGCCACACAGGCGGCATCCAGTGAGGCTGTACGCGCTAAGGACGTATCTAAGCCTAAGCCACCGGGTAAGCAGGCCAAAATGCACATCCCAGTCTCAAAGGGAGGTCGGCAATTGAGCATAAATTACGTTTGGTTGGGCAGTAATCCTTTGGGGGCCCTGGAAAAATTCAACATTTACTCCTGGAGAACTCTGGGCCACAAGGTCAATATCTACACTCATCCCTTCGCTGGTGCCTCTGAGCATACCGAAGTCACTTTGGGGTTAGAAATGGGCGATGCAAGGGTCATCTCTCTGAGTAATATCCTTGCCGCCGACGATACGGAAGTAGGCGCGGACAATCCCAAGGTGCACCTCGGTGATGCGCGCTCGATACTACAGCGTTGGCTTGAAGCAATACCTAAAGAGGAAAGACCCTTAATAGAACATATATTCAATATGGTTGATCTTACCAAGTCATACCTGGGTGGCACGCAACGTGGGATTGTATTGGACATGAAGGTCGGTCCGAGTATTCACCTTCAAGACTATGCAGCAAGTTTCGACAGCAAGCTAGTCAGCTACACACGAGGTGGGAATACATCTGGAGAGCTCCCGGAAAACCAATGCATCGGGACGATGCAGGAAACTGAAGATCTACGGAAATGCTATGCACAACGCTTCAATAATAAAGTGAGAGGACTCGCCGAGGAGAGCCCAGAGGAAGCCTGGTTCAATCAGATCACCGGTTATCATGGTCGATCCTATAAACAAATAAAGACATGGCTAGATGTAGCCACTAAAATACCGTCCGGAAAGGCAGCGACGACCAATGAATTCAGTGTAAGTGAACCCGGAATCCCGGGTCATGGCCCGTTTCGTGTCTTTAAAAGGGCCAGCGACCAAACCAATAAAAATGCTGGAAAAACCAAACCTGCGGAGGTGAAGAGCTTGGCCAATGATGTCTTGGCAAAGGAACTCTCGGGCTGCGGAGGCGACCAGGCATTTTTTGGCAAAGCGCAAGTTGCGGCAAACCTACTGCCCTCTTAAGAATGCGTTGACAATGATGAGCTGGATCCTGGGCATCTCGAGCCTCGCTCCCGGGATGGCAGCTTAAGAGAATTATCTGACTAAAAGAATGCTTTATCACCACGCTCCTCTGTAACGCTCTAGTACCACTAGGTTAAAAATTGCGCCCAATTGCCGCAGCTTAAATAAGTTACACATTGGTCACAACTCCTTTCTTTTTTACGACTAGGTTCAAGCATCTGCCTTAATTTCAGGCCATTTATTGCCCAACTGGGCAAGATCTTGCTCGAGTCTGGGCCATTTTTTGCCCAGCTCAAGTTTTCGTTTTTTGTGTCAGTCATGAAATCAAAAGCTTACCTAATTGGCATGTTGTTTGCGCTATTTGCGAGCGGACACATTTAACTTTCGTTAATTTATTGTTAATAAAGGGAATAATCAATGCCAAGAGATAAGGGGTGGGATACCAGTTTCCAGTCAGTGCCACAGCCGATCGGGTTAGTGACTAAAGATGGTGAGCGAAAGGTCATTAAAGCGCCTGGTTCGGCGTCCACCTCCCGAATGAGTGATGCTGAATATGAACAAGGTAAAAAGGAGATGCAACACGAGGCATTCGTTAATCGTAAACGTGGTGAAGTGACCGTTCCCGAGGACCCTGAATATTACCGTAGTCAAAATGTAATGGATTCTCAGGCTGCACAAAGTGCTGATAAACCCAAGGTGGTTAATAAAAAGTGGAGTGAGTTTCAACGAGACTGGCAAAACTATGTAGAGGGAAAAAACGTCGATGTTCGTGTTATACCTCCAGAGGCGAGTGTACGCTTCAGTTATCGCTATGTCACAAGTAACAACACCGGAGGCCTGAAGTATGATCCTGCTATTGTTGATAAGCTTTTAGCAAATGAATATAACAGCGATAAGTTAGAAGATGTGTACTATGGCCGTCAGGTACATGATTCGAATACGAGCACAATAGCGGATCGAACTAGAAGTAAGCAACCTGAAGCTCTTACAAAATGCATCATGAAAATATCCCCAAATAAGCAAGCCGGAACACCATTAATAGTAGCATCAGTCGGTATGCCGAAAGAGTTTAAAAACGATAGAGGCCTAGAGAAACTGTATTGGTATAACCAAAGTGATTCGAGACCTGTTTATCTCTTTGTACATAAGTCTGAAGTTAATTTATATGAGGTAACAATGGGAGAGATATTACGTAAGAAAGGCATTGGTTTAGTCAGCTGGGAATACCCGTCAGGACAGGTTGGTTTCGGCGCTACGCGTAAGGCAGCGGTTGACTATAGCGCAGATAAGGGCTTCAACAAAGTGATAATGATGGATCACAATGTTGCAGATTCTCAATATGATCTAATATCTATGGCAGAGGATGCTACGTCAGAGATCGGTGATGGAAGCGCCCTCTATATTGGACTTGGTGCATCAAGTTCTACTTTGTCAGCTAGACCTGTCAAGGCTCACCTAACTAAAAAAATCATAGGCCGTCCAATAGAACAATTGACCATGTTAAATGATAAAGTGCAGTTTGACCCTGCATTTATTGCATCCTCGGAAGATATGGACCTCACAAAGGACATGCTGTTTTTTAATAGCCTCAATCAGGAAGAGCTCATCTCTTCTAGTTACCTAAAGTTACAGGATAAAAATACTGGGGCATATCCCAAAATTCTCAAGGTCCCGCTGAGTGCAACATCACGTGATTATATCCAATTAGTGGATGACCTTCTGAAAAAATTATCAGAGGAAGAAAAGGATATCGTTATTCAGGTTAAAAGTGGCGTGAATGCTAGCGAGAAAAATTATGTGGGCGAGGAAGTTAGCCAGAAAGAGCATTTCGTGACCATTGGAACTCTTGCCGACTTCATTTCGGATAGACTAGGAAAAGATAAATCGAGAATTCAATCTATCATCGTTGAGAAAATGTTGCTTCAATATAAGCACGCAAACACCCGTTCTGCCTATAAATTAACCACGCCTGAACCCATGGATACAGTGTCGGTTTTCAACGATATGGAAACCGATAGGCTTATAAAAAAAATGAAGAGAAAATAGTACTAATCCTGAAAAAGTTTATCAGGAGTGGGATGATATGATGAGAGTAGCTGGACGAATAAACAAAACCATTTACTTACTGAACTACATTGATGATGAAGAAGACTACCGGCGAAGGATTTTAACCCAACTTAATCGTGGATAAGGACGACACTCTGTAGCTCGTGTAATTTGCCATGGACAACGAGGAGAGATCCGTAAACGGTATCGAGAAGGACAGGAAGATCAACTTGGTGCACTAGGTTTGGTTACCAATGCTGTAGTTTTATGGAATACCATTTACATGCAACTGGCGTTGGAGCATTTGGAGGTAACCATTGAAATAAAAGAAGAAGATGAAGCGAGGTTATCACCATTAGGGTACGGACATATAAATGTACTAGGTCACTATTTTTACGCTGGCAAAACAAGCAACGAAAGGCCATCTTAGACCAATTAATCAACTAAACGACGATGATTAAAATTCCTTAGCATACGTTTCCGTACCACTGGACTTCAAACCCCTTAAACGTGTCATTCCGTAAAGTTAGCAACGAACTTGTACGGGATCCATGTATCTTAAACAGAGCTGGATCCCGGGCATCTTGTGCCTCAACCCTAGGATAACGGCTTAGAGATGATTACTTAAAACCTGGCATTCTTACAGAAAAATAAAAGGCCGAAACATTGCTGTTTCGGCCTTTTAATTCTGTTTACTTAACGACGGTTAACTGTCTATAAAGATCAGTTTAAGCCAGTGCTTCCTGTAACTGAGGCACAATCTGCTTCTTACGGCTCAATACACCATCGAGCCAGACGCGGCCGTTCTCGGTAGTCTTACCGTAGGCACGTTCAGTCAGAGTCGCATCATCACTGACGATCAACAGCTCAGAGCCTTCTTTCATGATATCGGTCAATAGCAACAACATGCTGTGACGTCCGCCTTCGGCTTTAAGAGCGGCGATATCGGTTTCCAATTCGGCCTTAATGTCGTCAAACACAGACAGGTCGATGACCTCGAGTTGACCGATACCCACCATATGACCATTCATATTGAAATCTTTAAAATCACGCATAACAAGGTCACGTACCGGTGTGCCTTGGACGGCTGATTTCACCTTGAACATCTCCATGCCCAGCTCTTTGAAGTCTTCGATACCGGCGATTTCAGCCAAGGCTTCGACACATCTGATATCGGCCGTGGTACAGGTAGGAGACTTGAAGATGACCGTGTCGCTGAGAATCGCACACATCATGATACCAGCGATGTCTTTTGGAATAGGTACACCATGGAAGTCATACATCATCTTGATGATGGTGTTGCTACAGCCTACGGGGCGGATCCAACACTCGAGCGGGGTCGATGTGGTCAAGTCACCCAACTTATGGTGATCGACAATACCGACAATCGTCGCTTCGGCGATATCATCCGGGGCCTGAGTCAGCTCAGAATGATCGACGATAAATACCTCTTCACCGGCATAGCTCGTCTTGAATTCAGGGGCCTCGAAACCAAACTTTTCTAAGATGAATGCGGTTTCAGGTGATAGGTCACCTAAACGAGCAGCAATGGCTGGCTCATCGATTGCATTTTTCAGGTTAGCGAGTGCAATTGCACCGCAAATTGAATCTGAATCTGGGATCTTATGGCCCACTACATAAACTGACATTGATAACTCTCCTTTAATTACCGTTTATTCTACCAAATTCATCCCGTTTGAAAAACATTAACTGACAAGTAAGTAAGCCTGCGCTGCATTTATACCCAAAATGCAGCGCAGGCTTAAGGTACAAGGTTCAAGAATGTCCACTCTGTCGATGACAATTGCAGTAGTATTGAAAGTATTTGATAGGAACAGATGAGGCCTAACGGAGGAAATCATTGATTATCTTTTGCATCTCACCGCTTCTTCGCATGTCGTAGATGATGATGTCGAACTGCTTCTTGAAATCCTCTTTAAATGCAAACCGACCTTCATCCATATCGGTAAAGCCTAAGAAGCCTTGCTCTATGCTGACTGTTGCTCCCTCCATCAACATCGTATGTTTGCCTCCCTCGTCATATTCGCCGCTCTGCTTAAGTTTTTTGAGCCCCCACAAAATAGAGATGCGATCGTTGAGGTAACAATCTATCCGCTTCAAACCAAGCTGAAGCAGATTCTCTCTATTCCCTTTCGCCTCGCTCACGGTGATTTTCCCATCCTTAACTGCTTGCCAAAATGCTTCCCCACCTAAATGGAACCCCGAATTAATGCCTATCACTAACCCATAATAATCTTCGACCCAGTTCAACCTCAGCGCCCTGAAAAAGAGGTCCTCCCGGCATATGACCATGACTCTCTCATCCAATATAGGTAGCGAATAAGGCCAGATATAGGGTCTCTTCTCCACATGAAAGTATGGCGGATAGATGGCGAAACCTTTACCGCTTTCTATCAAGCGTAACCCACGCTTCCATGGCACGCCGACCAGAGTCACCTTGTAACCTTTCATCCGGGACACGGCAAGCTTGATGATGTTGGCATAAATCCCCTTCAACTCTCCATCCTCCACATAGGAGTAAGGTGGGTAGTTGGCATCGGCATAGAGGGTGACCTCAATATCTTCAGCAGATGCATGTAGCGGAATAAAAAAATACAAAGTCAATGCCACCAGCATGTGAATAAATTTCATGGCACCGCCTCCTTCAGTTGTTGGAGCTCAATGATAAAGCGCATCGACATCAATAAATGTAGTTTACATCAGCCATTTTTTCTCCCCTCCCCCATAAAGCGACTGAGCAACATTACTTAGTCACAATCATCATAGGGTATAGCCATCACTACCCGTAGCAGTTCCGCGACGGGTTCAAACAGGCTCTCTGGAATAGGCTCTCCCGCTTCAACTTGACCATAGATGGCCCGGGCCAGAGGGATGTTCTCGACAATAGGCACACCAGCTTTTTCCGCCAATGCCACGATATGCAACGCCATATGGCCTTTGGCTTTTTCCAGCACAGTTGGCAAAGGCGTTTCACCAGATTGATAATAGAGACAGATAGCCAGGTGAGTCGGGTTACGTACCACCACAGTGGCCTTCTGCACATTAGCTGCTAAACTGCCCGATGCCACTTCCCTTTGGGTTTCACGTCGTTTCTGTTTAACCTCAGGATTACCCTCTGAGTCCTTATATTCTTGTTTTGTGTCCTCTTTCGACATTTTCAGCTCTTTCATCAAGCTATAACGTTGAAAGGCATAATCAGCGATACCAAAAATAACATAACAGCCTAAGAAGCAGCCCCAGAGCCAAGTGATTAACGTCGAAATTACGCCAAGGCCACACGCCTCTCCACACAAGGGAAGATATTGAAAGGAGTTGACATAACGATGCAGCAGGTAATAGAACACCAGACTGAGCACTATTACCTTAACCAGATTTTTACCAAGCTCAAACACACTTTTCCATGAGATCAGCTGCTTAGCATTATTGATCACATTTAACTTATTCATGCTGGGCTTCAAGGCTTCCGATGCCCATACTGGCCCGGTTTGAACCACATTGCCTAGGATGATGGTAAACAGCAGCACTAAGGTCAGCCCACCTAAAAAGCGCAAGGCTATCATGACGAACGTGCCGACAATCTGCTCCGCAGCAGTCTCCAATGGCAAGTTAATGCTATTGATAGTGGTATTAATTAAGTAGATAAATGACTGCATTAAACCCTGGCCTTCAAACAGGAAGTAACCCAAAATAATGGCCATCTGCAGGCCTGTGACAACTTCAGCACTCTTGATCACCTGACCACGATTTCTCGCTTCCCGCAGACGCTTCTCTGTGGGCTTTTCCGTTTTTTCACTCATATATCACCCATTAAACTAGTGACCAGACAAGAGGCCAAACAGTATGCCTGTCTGTTGCTCGACGCCGGTAATACGTTCAAGATAATGAGCCAATGCAAATTGCAAACTATAGATGAGCAGTAATAGCACTAAGGCACTCTTGATCGGCATAGAGAGGAAGAAGACGTTGAGTTGCTGGGCCGAGCGGTTCACTAACCCCAAAGCCACATCGACCAAGATCATGATCACCATGGCGGGCATTGCAAAGCTCAGGCATAACTGGCACATCAGTTGCCATTCATGACCAATAAAAACCAGTAAGGGCTGAGTTAAACTCAGATCGAATCCTGGTGGGAGTTGATTATAGGACTGATACATGGCGCTCAAGAGATGGTTAAAACCACCGGAGACAAGAAACAGCACAGTTAATACTTGGGTAAACAACATACCATAGATTGAAGATTGCAGACCCATCAAGGGATTGAGTACCGTCGACATTGAGGCGCCGCGCATGGTATCGATCACAAACCCCGCCATATCTATGGCCCAAAAAGGGATCGCAGCGCAAAAACCTAACAAGAAGCCCACAACCACCTCCTTGCCATATAAGCTAAACAAACTCCAGGTATCAGCCTGTAAGATCACCTGTTGCATATCATCCATTGCCGGCACAGTGGGCAGCGCAAACAACAAGATCAAACTATTACGGATAAGCGCACTGCCCATTGCCCCACCTTTAAAAAGAGGCAGCAATAACATCATTCCTAATGGACGCATCATACACAGGGCCAATACCGGCAGTTGCGCAGTGATTTCAATGGGCAGTGGATTCAACATAATCAGCCCCCCATATGACTTATTTGATCGAAGGTCATGTTGGCATAGTTAAGTAAAGAGCCGCCCATCCAGTGGTAACTCACTACCAAGGTAATGCAGACCGCGACCAGCTTGATCAAAAACTGTAAAGTTTGATCCTGGATCTGAGTCAGTGCCTGAACCAGACTCACGATGACCCCGACCACAGAGGCGACAATCACCACAGGCAGTGATAACAAGAGCACCATCCATAATAGCTCGGAGGTGAAATGTATTATGATAGTTTCACTCATGAGAAGGACACCATAAGTTGGCCAATCAGCTTTTCCCAACCCCCCATCAAGATAAATATCAACAATTTAAAAGGTAGCGCTATGGTCATGGGTGATACCATCATCATGCCCATAGCCAGTAAGATATTGGACACAATGAGATCAATCGCCACGAACGGCAGGTAGATCAGCAGACCAATCTTAAACGCCTCGATAAGTTGACTCATGGTGAATGCCGGAACCATCACGAAAAGTGAATCTTTCGACAATTCATCCTGGTATTTGTCAGGCCAGGTCTTATGGCCGATATTAGCGAAAAACTCCAATTGAGTTTTACTGGTGTTCCTCTGTAAGAAGTCACGATAGGGTGCGATGGCTTGAGTATTTATCTGTTCGAGAACATTGGGCGAATCAAACACAATGGGAGTCGCCTTTAAATTATCGTTGATCTGCATCCCCACCGGCGCCATGGTGAACAGGGTTAAGATGAGAGCCAGACCGTATATTGCCATATTTGGTGGGATCTGCTGAATACCCAGGGCATTTCGTAACATGGAAAATACGATGGCTAATTTAAGAAATGAGCTGCCCATCACCGCAAACAAAGGCAAGAGTGACAGGCAAAATAACATGATGATCAATTGAATAGGGTTATCGAGTAAGGCCATGGAAACCTCCTTTATGACTAGAGTTCCATCATGGCGCGATTCGGCACACTTCGATATCAGGTGAAGACCTGAAACCTAATAAGTAACTAAGCTAGAATCTCAACTTGAGCCAAGAGATCATCTCCGCTTCGCAGTAAACTGGCTGTTCCCAACAAGATATTCTCCTCCTCGTCTTGATAGCAGAGTCTCACTTCAGCGTTAAGGCTCACCTCAGCCTGTAACTTATCCCCCATCATCATGGCACCTAGATGTGAAATAGGCAGAGTCACTCTGGCTATTTCGGCAATCACAGGCGTATGAAGGAGATCCATATCCACCATAATTTCATCTATCATCAGGCTGAACTTGCCTCCTTGCTCTCCCTGAGCTAACGTCACTCTTGCTAACGGACCATTGCACCAGAGCAAGGCCTCACCACGTTCGAGACGAATATCCCCATCTAACCAAACACCTCCCCCCACCGCTGGCAGTTGGGGGCTAGACGATGTTTGTAACGCAAATCCCGCGACTAAACTTAAGCTCAAGTTCGCAGACGACCCAGCAAATGGAGACCAGTCGGTCACTATGCTCTGCCACTGATCCTGAGGCCAATTGATCAGTACGCAGGTGATATCTCCCACCTCGGCATGAGTCAAGGTGAGTACCGGATAGATTTCAGGTAAAAGTCCACACGCACTCGGCATCGGCTCCACAGCATCCAGCAACCACGACGCCTCCCCTTCCAACATGGCGGCACTCACGCAGGGCAAGAGCTCACTCGACAAATTAACAGGATCCGGAATATCCGTCATGGCAAGGACAAGCTTTTTCCAGTCCTGTTTAGGACACCAAAGCCCCGTATTCAGGGGACCGCCTTGCCGCTGCCAAAACATCCCGTCTCCTCCAACCCGCTTGAGTTCGATTCGACAAGCCGCTTGCTCTAGCCCTCGACCCAGTATTTGTCCGGCTTTAATCAAAGTGTTCATTAATATCACCCCCACTCACTCATTAATTTATCTATCTAGTCATCTAGCTTCACTTCTTGACTGGCATCAGTTCTAAACCGATCTCAAATCGCCTCCCCTTAAGGGCCAGAGAGAGCTTAGGTAACACAGCGGTCAACACCCGAGACTGACGTTGATTCTTGGGGTATATCTGTAATCGGATCCCCAAGCTGTGATAACTGGCTTGAATAACCAGTCCCATCATAGGCCCGTTAAGCAGTCTATAACTCAGCATCTCTCCTTGGCGCACGACTTCGGCGCTACCATGACGATAGATGCCGCCATTGTGGCTCAACAGAGACTTAGTCAGCTCTGAAATCGACCCAGAGGCATTTTTCTCTTTGCCTTTACTGCCCCCAGTCAAGCAGGATTCGAAACGACGACGAATATCCGGATCGGACTCGTGACGCGCTTCGACACTGGTTACGCTCATCCTTCGCACTCTATTGATGTCTATTTGATTATTCATCGAACACCGCCTTTAGCTTTTCCTGATCTTTGCTTAACTGTTGAATGTCTTTGATCAAGGTTTCCATGGTTAAGGCCAACTCATCGGCCTCGTGCTTAAGCGTAACGAGCCCCTCAGCCAGTGCTCGTTCTTGCTGATAGCCTTTTGCCAACATGAGTTTAAACTGCACTAACTCACCAGGGCTCAGGGCTTGTAGCGGCAGGACTTGCTGCTCTAGTTTAACCACTAACTCATGCCGCTCGGCTTGCATCTGTAAGGATTTATGGACCTGCTGCTTGCTGACTTGCCGACATTGTGCCAATTGCCGCCGCAGCTTATCTTGCTTAACCTGCCGGATCACCAGTAGGCGCTTCAGCATCTCAATGTCACTAGTGACTAGACTCGATGCCATCATTTTTCCCCTTACTCAAGATTCTAACAGGGCTGAGAGTCCCATTTGAGTCTGCTCATAGGGGCTAAATTCGTTCACGGATTGACGTAAAAACCGAGTGATGTCTCTATGGCGTTTCACCGCCTCATCGGTTTCTTCATCTTGGCCCTCAACATACTCACCAACTCTGATCAATAATTGAACTTCGTCATACAATGACAAGAGTTGCCTCACTCTGGCGGCATGCTCTGTTTGCTCTTGTGTCACTATCTGATCCATGACACGGCTGACGCTTGCATTGATATCTATGGCGGGATAATGTCCTGCTCCTGCCAATTTACGCGATAGCACGATATGGCCATCGAGCAAGGAGCGCACTTCATCGGCAATGGGTTCATTCATATTGTCTCCCTCCACCAATACGGTGTATATTCCGGTAATGCTGCCTTTTGCCGCAGGTCCTGCCCGCTCAACTAACGCCGACAGATTGACAAAAACACTCGGTGGAAAGCCATTCGACACCGCGGCTTCCCCAGCCGCTAAACTGATCTCTCGAGCACTGCGGGCAAAACGTGTCAATGAATCCACCATTAAGAGCACATTCTTACCTTGATCACGAAAGTATTCGGCTATGGTTGTCGCCGTTAATGTCGCCTTCATCCGCTCCAGTGGTGGCCTGTCGGAGGTGGCAACCACCATCACAGTTCGCGCCCTCGCTTCCGGGGATAAGTTATATTCAATAAACTCCCGCACTTCACGTCCTCGCTCTCCCACAAGCGCTAACACAATCACATCGGCTTGGCAGTGGGACGCTATCATGCCGAGCAAGGTGCTCTTACCACCACCCGCTGCGGCAAAAATGCCGATCCTCTGACCGACACCACAAGTGAGAATACTATCGATAGCCCGGATCCCCAGGGGCATGACGTCATGGATCAAATTGCGGCTCAGAGGATCCGGGGCGCTGGCATAGTTAGGCCGAATCTCAGTTAAACTCAATGGATACCCATCCATCACAGCGCCGAAGCCATCCACCACTCGTCCCAGCAAGCTCTGGCCCAGAAACACTTGATGACCGTGACCGAGTGGCTCGACTAACGCTCCCGTTTGCAACCAGCTAGTGACATCGAAAGGTGAAAGCACCACCTCATCGCCTTTTACCGCCACCACTTCGGCTTTGAGCTCATCGCCGATAAGACACAACTCTCCCTGGTGAGCACCGGGCAGAGTGGCACGTACAACCGTGGCCCCCACCTCCTGTACCTTGCCGAAATAACGCACCGGGGCAACGGGCCTCGACTCCACGTGCGAGAACAAGCTGGTTTCTAAAAACGAACTCATGGCTTGGATATCGGGTAGATTCATCGTGTATTCCTCCTAGCTGGCCATGGCCTCGTGTAATACTTCACCCACCGAGGCTATATGTGCTTAATGTCCAAAAATGAACTCATATCTTGTCTTTATGCTAACTGGCTATATCCACGTCTAGCGCTTCACCCACCGAGGCTATATGTGCTTAATGTCTAAAAATGAACTCATACTTTGTCTTTATGCTAACTGGCTATATCCACGTCTAGCGCTTCACCCACCGAGGCTATATGTTCTTAATGTCTAAAAATGAACTCATACTTTGTCTTTATGCTAACTGGCTATATCCACGTCTAGCGCTTCACCCACCGAGGCTATATGTGCTTAATGTCCAAAAATGAACTCATATCTTGTCTTTATGCTAACTAGCCATAGCCTCGTCTAACGCTTCACCCACCAGATCGACATGGGCTAGCACCTTAATCTCGGCGTCATCACCCAGCTCCTGAAATGACAACACGGGAGTGGTAAACAATTCACGCTCTATAATTTTTCGCAGGTAGCGGCGTACATCAAGCGAAGTGAGTAACACGCAAGCTTGCTGAGGAGGCAGCTGGGCCTTTAAGGTAGTTAGAATCAAATTACTTTGCTCCATATCCAATGCCGAATATGATCCCGCTGTGGATTGGCGTATCGACTCACGGATCAAATTTTCGATCCCTTCTCCCACCATCAACACCGAGATCCAGCCCTGCGGTGTGGCAAACTTACGACGAATATGGCGACGCAATGCGATACGCACATATTCTGTCAGCATGATGATGTCTTTCTCTTTCGACACCCATTCCACTAAGGTTTCGAAGATGGTACGCAGATCGCGAATGGAGATCCCCTCCTCCACCAGACGCTGAAGGATCTCAGCCACCTTGCCCACCGACAGCATGCGTTGTAGCTCTTTAACCAACTCGCCATATCTGCCTTCCATGGCATCCATCAGATAACGGGTCTCCTGTACCCCAATAAACTCACCTGCATATCTGCCGATCACCTTACCGACTATGTAAGCTGGGATCTGTTCGGCGCCATAGACAGATAAGCCTTGATCGCGGGCCTGCTCGAGTACATTGCCTTTAATCCAATGAAGTTCTTCACCACTAAAAGGGAGAGTCTCGGATCTACTGGGCAAGGTCACTATGGGCTCGACCAAGAGAGATTCTTCCAAGTCGAGCTGTAGCTGCAATACCGGCTCCTGATACAGGAGTACGTCACACTGCGCTGAGTGACCCTTCTTCGCGATTTGCAGCTGTATCTCAGGAAGAGGCACCCCCAGCTGTTCGAACAGCTGCCAACGCAGACGTTGCAATGCATCTTTCACTCCTTGACTGGGTACATCCGCCCCCAGATAGAGCATTAAGGGCACGGCTCCCGGCGCCATATTGTCATCCCCCCCCTCATTGACACTGGCACTATCAGAGAAATGCGCATGTTCAGCCTGCTCACCTTCTTGCTTTTGCTTGCGAACTAACCACCAGGAGGCAGCTAAGGTGACCGCGCCTAACAGGCCAAACACCAGCATTGGAAAACCGGGAATAAACGCAAAGATAAACATCACCACCCCGGCCATCTGCAAAGATGAAGGCTGGCGTCCCACCTGCGCGACCAATTCGTTAGCCAAATTTTGACGTTGTTCACCCGGCACTCGAGTGACAATAAGCCCTGCAGTAATAGAGATAAGCAGCGAAGGTATTTGCGCAATCAGGCCATCACCTACCGATAACACCGCATAGGTATTCACGGCTTCCGAGGCCGACATATTATGCTGCATCACCCCCACGGCTATCCCCCCTAAGATATTAGTGAGGATGACTATGATGCTGGCAATGGCATCTCCCTTAACAAACTTCATCGCCCCGTCCATGGCACCATAGAGCTGACTCTCTTTTTGCACCTGTGCACGTTGACGTTTAGCTTCTTTAGCGTCGATAATCCCGGCGCGCATGTCGCCATCTATGCTCATCTGTTTACCCGGCATGGCATCGAGAGAGAAACGGGCACTCACTTCGGCGACCCGTTCTGAGCCTTTGGTGATCACGATAAATTGCACTATGGTGATGATGGCAAATATGATTATCCCTACCGCTAGGTTCCCCCCAACCACAAAATTACCGAAGGTGTAAACGATATCTCCTGCGTCATGTTGCAATAAGATCAACCTACTGGTGCTGATGGTCAGTGCCAAACGATACAAGGTCGTGATTAACAATAATGAAGGGAAAACAGAGAACTCTAAGGGATCACGGATATAGATGGCGATCATCAATAACACGATCGATAAGCATAAATTAAAGGCGATGAGTACATCGATTAAGGCGGTGGGAAGTGGCAAGATCATCATAAATACAGCCACCATCAACATGGCACTGAGAATGATATCGTGTCTGCCTGCGGCTTTACTTAACCAGCGACCGATGAGGTTCATAATTGACCTCCTGTGATGACTTTACTCAGGAATTTTTGCTGCATCTGACAAAGGTGATACCAATCATGTGCCTGACTAAACGATGGACACAGACAGCTGATCATCAAACGACTTTTAACCATAAACACCCTTTGGGGTAATCCCATAAAGGCCTCAGGATGCCAACGTGAGAGCCAAGGTTGCAGCTGTGTCACCTTAGCTTCCAACAGCCAAGAGGTCATTAATAAGCGATCATCCACGGATTCCAGCAAGATGCCATAGGGAGTCCAATGACATTCGATACGATCTTCGAGATGAACCGGCCAACGATTCAGCAGCCTGAAAAATTGCTCAAGATTACGCGTAACTTGTAGATCCATACCAGACTCCCTCGATTAACTCTCAGGATCATCATCGCCCAGTAAAGCCAAAAATGGGATCAGGTAAACACCTGAATCCCCTTCTTCAATTGCACCATATTAAGACCCTAAGGCATTATCGACCTCAGCCATACACAACAACAACTCCTCCTTAGATACGCCCAAGCCTTGCAAGTGTGTTTGCGCTGCTTCAATCACATTTTCACGCTGGTGAGTGTGTATATTGTCCAAATCAGCCCCTTTTATCCGGGCATGATTTGTCATCAGATGAGAGAACATTTCGGCTTGCTCCGCAGGTTCAAGCGCGACAAGCTGGTCGGTTATGCGCTCACGCAAGAGGGCTTGTTGCTCTGATGACTCTAGAGACAGCAAGTCGCCTAGTGTCTTGCTGCTGCCGGCATCGTCCGTTAGAGCATTTCTCCCCAGACGTGCCAAGGCCAGCTCTATCCTCTGACTCGTCATATCTCTCTCCACTTGGCGCGCCGTATCTCCCATCCCGAGGAAGTTGCTGTCCAATAGGCTTGAGCGAAAACCTCTGGCTAAGAGCCCTCCTAGGGCAGCACCGCAAGTCCCCAGGCCCACAGCGGCCACTATGCCCAGCCCACCAGTACCTAGGGTCAACAGCGTCGCCGCTACGGCCGCCGCAGATAGGCCCACAGTTGCCACAAGGGTAGTGACCACAGCGAAGACTTTCGCCCCCGGGGTCGCATGTTTCCACCAATTGAGTCCATCGGAGATGAAGCGTTTCATGGCCCCCAGTTTACCCACTTCAAAACTATCACGGGCTAATGTGCCAACCTCCAGCAAAGCCTGACGCTGAACCATATAACCGGCCACAGCTTTACCCCGCGCAGCGAGCCCACCATCGGCCTGCATCCCTTTTATCAGCGCGTTAACCATGACTTCGGTGCTGCGATAACCACTCATCTGCTTGGCTAATTGCCCCTCAGACCAGGTCTGTAGTAAGCCTCCCACTAAGCCGACAACCGGCGCCGCGATGCCCGCACCCGGGAGCATCATGCTAAATACACGGGTTAATACGGGTCCGCCTATACCGGCATTTGCCGCACCTTTGGCTCCTCCAGCAACATAAGGTGCCATTTGAGCCATATGTAATAGGGCTATCATCTCAGGAGTCATGGAGAAATTAGCCTTATCAGGCAGCTCCTCACGCGTTCCATTTAAAATATCATGGACCTGACTTTTAACTGTTCCCGTTTGCCATACCGTTTTCACTGTATTGACTAGCTCCTGGCCGAAAGTGCCGGGATTAGCCGTGATAATGTGATAAGCATGGGTCAGGTTTCCCGCCAATTCCCTGGCTTCAATGGGATGTGACATAGACCAGTTATGCAAATCGCCAAAGGCCGATGCCATTCCCTTAGGCGAAGCCAAAGATGCCACGGCCGACATAGGATTAAGCGAGTGACTAGACCCTTTTACCGTTTTGGCTAATGCAAGATAGGCTTCCCCCATATTACTCATGTTATTCTTCGCCAATTGGCGTTCGAGGATCAGCGCTTCCATGCTGGGGCGATATTGGCCCGACCAAGAGCCTACAAATTTTTGCACAATCCAGCTCTGCCAAGCCTCGGCACTGGTCGAGACCCCCTGATCCGGATAGCCGCCCTGCTTTTGTGCTTGCAAAGCACTCTGCTTAAGCTGGAGTAAGCAGGCCTCATACTTCTCATCACATGTGGACAATTTGCTCTGCACCTGAGTTAACTGAGCAGACTCATTGAGATAGGCTCGTAATTCAGGGGAGCTCAATTGTGGATCGGTTAATTCTGTCTTCCAATCAGATCCGTATAGATCCTTAAGATAGCTCTCACGAGTGGAAACTCGTTCAGTCAGTATCTGTTTCTGCTCGGTTAACTCACGAACCTGTGCATTATTCGATTGCAGATCTGGTAGGAAAGCTAAATACTCCTGTAAATTTATCCTGGCCCTCTCAGCTTTCATCTCTTGAACATAAACCGTGAGATCTTGGCTCATGGCTAATAGCCGTTTGTTTTGATTGCCAGCAATGACTAAGGTATCTTCCACCTTTTGCTGTGCCTCTATCGCTGTGAATAGAGCGCCATTTGCATCCCGCTCCAGCTTAACAGTGGCTAACTGCACTACTAACTGCTCACTCACCTGACCCTCTGGTAGTGATGAGATCAAACTCACTAAGGCTGTTTGATAAGCCTCACACATAGGTTGACGTTCAGCGAAAAAACTCAGATAGGCAGCCTTGTTTTGGGTTATTTCTGACGCCAATCTTAGACGAGCAATATCTTGGTCTAAATCGATATTTTGTTGATTATTCGGGCTGTGACTCACCGAGCTCATGCCTCTATGCCACGCTAGCTTGTGCTGGGCCTGTAACACATCTATAGCAAGCTGAGATGCATGGGGGAGATTGGCACTCTGGATAATTTCGGCTGTTATGCCTTCGGCCAGATTCAGATCGTCTATCAGCACTGGCTCATCAAAAACCAGAGCATTACCTTTAGCTAACACCTCCAGGCCCCCCAAATACAACAGGGAAGCATAGGTGTTGTCCTCGGCCTCGGCGATTTGAGGATCCATCAGTTGAACTTCACGCAGCAAGCGGGTGAACTGAACGGCACTTTGATTCATATCTCGGGATTTTTGTTCCAGTTGAAGCTCTTGTGCCAGACTCCCCATCTTAGCGTCATCTAGGCTCTTCGCTTCGACTAACACCTTACTAACAAATTGTTGCGCCGACTCTAGATCGCTTAGCTCTTGATGAGCTTGTTCAGAAGTCGTCAGAGAAGCGGATAAGGTTGCCGATTGTGTCTGGATCAGTAATACGCATTGCACTAACGTTTTTACATCGGGCAAGCTTTCACTTTGCTTTGCCCCCCCTTGGGACAGAAACAGAGTCAGGTGATTGCCCATGGCAGCAGAGAGCTCCAGTACCTGGGAGTCGCTTTCTCCCCCAACTTTGGCTGAATCAGCCATGAAAGGAGCGAACATCTGATAACAACTAAGCTGTTGAGATGAGGATAATTTAGCCTGTAACTTCATGGGTAACTGAGCATTAAACTTAGCGATATCTTGACGCAGCGCCGCCGTGTCCGATAAGGCTGTTGAAAATGCTTTAGTCGCTGCCAACAGTCCGTCACAAACCTGCTTCTGTTTGTCAATTGAGTCCAATAATGGGGCCACCAGCTCCCGATACTCCTGGGGCATATTTAACCCCGACTGCTTTAAAACTACTAAGGTTTGATTCAATGTACTCAAGTCAGTTTCGAGTCTTTTTTGACGCACAGACAGCTCTACTGGATCAGCGAGAATATCTTTAGCTAAGCTGAGTTCATCGACTCTCGCAGACAGGTTAATCCGGCTCACAAGGCGATTAAAATCCTTCACCTCTTGCTGTAGCGTCTTTATCGGCTCAGCTTCCGAGTACACCCAAGAAGCTAACCAAGTTTGCCCCTTGGGCAGCTTAAGTGGCTCTACAAGTTCTTTGGTTTGTAAAAATTTAAAGGACTGATTCACTTTGGATACAGCTAATACTGGCTCACTAAATTCATGTTTATAGGCCGAAACATTAGGCTTGGGAATGTCTGAGTTTGTATCCAGTTCAATGACTGAAGGCCGACTCACTTCTCCCAGATGAGAGAGTGTGCGAGCGCCAGAGTTAACTTGCCGACGAACCAACGCATCTGTGCCATCGAGCGCCCTTAATTCACCCGACTCCTCACTCAGATTAGCTTGGCGAGCATTGATCAGAGAGTGTAGCCCATCCGCCTCTGTGGTGGCCCGTTCAATGGTCCTGGCATTCAGTGGACTATGACCGGATAAGTCTAAGTTGTCCGATACATTCATCGCCACTTCATTGCCATAACGGCTCGCCAACGCATGGAGAAAAACACCCAACAATTGCCGGTTGTCGATAGATAGCCCACTTACATATTCTTTCACCGCCCGGGTATCTTTTAGTAAAGGAACATGATTAAGCATGCTAAGCAGCTTCTCCTTAAACCCCTCTCTGGCGGATATAATCGTCGGCGCACCACCTAAGTTATCGGCAAGTGCCAGACGGCCATTTAATTTGGCCGCCTCGTTAAACGCATTCATTTCAATTGCCATACTCTATTCCCCCTACACAATGTTAACCGAAGAGCTCACTCACTGAGTCTTGCCTGCACACTTTCATAGCTATCAACCAGGCGTTCTATAAACTCAGTCACCGAATCTGACGTTGCTGGCATGGGCAAACTCATGAGATACAACAAGGATCCTGAATCTGTGTCATAGCTGATGCGCCCCATTCCCTGCTCCGCTAAAACCAAGTTGAGCTGCAGACACAAACGCCAATATTGCGCCGTCTCGTGGTTGGAAACTTGGGCTAACATGCAGTAAAAGGTCCACAGTTCATCCTGGTAATGAATTGAAATCATTAATTTGTTATCTAACATCAACAAGCATTGCTCGTTGGTGTCAAAGGTTAGAGGCAGGCCTAAGGACTGACCGACTTGGTTCAATAACAGTTCATCTTGATTCATCATTATCTCCCACTCTGTTCATGGTAAACTTGTATGAATTTTGCTCCCTCTAGGCTTCAATGAATATCAGGTATACACCTTAACTGAGCTTTTTTTGCTCTATTCCTGATCGCACCACTTATCCAACAGGCCCATCATGGCTTCTTCGACATGCTCTTTCTGTTCCGGATCCCTAAAGCAATCCAACGGCACTATGGTCAATAATTCGCGCCATCTACGTAAAAATCCTAATCGTCTGGCGGGTAATAGAGGTAAGTGGTGGATCCGCTCTTCGAGCCATTGAGGATAAACCCAGGCTTGCTCGATAAGCTGTAAGCTGATGTTCAGCACCTCATCACCATCGAGCTGGGTCGCTCGCCCCAACAGATTGCAATGTTCCTCTAAGGTAAGAAAAATGAGTAAACGGCGCAGATCATCGACCACAGCAACCAGTTTGACCATGTTTCTAGCCGCTGTCTGGTCATTGAGAGGCTCCGACAAGGCGCGCAATAACACACGGATCTTTCGACGACGATCGGGCAGATGTCTCAACATATCAAACCACTTAGCCAGGCCTGCATTGCCTCTTGCAGCTTGCTGATACATCTGTGTCAGGGCATTCAGACCAGCATGATCTAGGGGTAGGCCCTCCATGGCTGCAAATAACGCAATTTCGGCCCCCTCTTGAGCCAGCAGCTCTTTCAGGGCTTGCTTAAGTTTTTTGAGTGCCGCCTCGCCGAGTTTCCCCGACATGACTAAGGCCATCATGAGTAACATCACACTGCCGCTATCCATTCCGGATTGCTTCAGCTGCGATAAAATCCGTTCACCATCTCCCAGACTGGCAAATTGCTCCACTAATTTGTTCACTGTGGTGGATTGCTCATCACCGAGTTGCTGCATCAAGTTAGCTAATGCGGCAAATCTTAGATCTTCCGGCTCTTTTCCCTGATTAATTTTTTTCAGGTGGCTGCTCAGACCCAGACTCAAGCCTTCCATTGTCTCCTCTAGCGCTTCGGCGCGAACTTCGGCTAACTCTGCCGCCGCCATCGCCATAACATTCGTCGCCGGGCTCACCTGAGCACGGATCCCATGGGACTCCTGTGGTTGATGGAAATCCACAGAGCTGGCACCATCGACTCTAACCATATCTCACTCCTAACATTCATCAGAACCTGTTTTTATCGACTCAATCCTCTGTATTTACTCACGTCCCGACACTCTTTATTCGGGACTCGGCTACAAATGTCTCCAGTAGGAGATCAAGGTGTTCAGCCAGATCGACTCTGGCAGTAAGGGAAGTGGAGCTTAATTCGGCTTGCCCTGACAATAAGTCAGGAGATACCTCCACATTCATGCGTCCCTCAAAGGCCTGCGCCATGGCCTCATAGTCATCAGCTGCCACCAGCAGGGAAACCGCTTCCAGTCCCACCCGTTCACTGACCTGATCTGAGAGTCGTTTGATCAAGAAGGGAGATGCCTCTTGCTCTAAAGTCCAGGCTTTAAGCACTGATTTAATCTGTCCCGCTATACTCGCTTTTAGTTTATCCATCACGGCTTGAGTCAATTGTGCCTCATCAAAATGCCAATCAATGGCTTCAGCTATGGCCTGCTCTTTGGCCTCTTTTTGCCACTGAGCTCGTAACATCTCAGCCTGTTCACTGGCTTGTTCTAGTATCTCTTTTGCACGTTCTTGTGCGTCATCTCTTTGTTTTCTGGCCTTTTTTATTATTTGAGCTATTCTGCGTCGTGCATCTTGTTCCAGAGTCGTGACCGAGGCGGCACGAACAAGCTCAGCGTCACTGACCCAGTTGGAACCCTTCCTCGAAAGCCCGCAGGTTTGTACTTTTATTAAAAATGGATTCATAATAATCGCTCCAATCTGGATAACCATCTGGGTATGTCGACCTCTCCAGTTGGCTGATAGACCTGTAAGTCTGAAAGCTCTACACGAGCAGAAGGCAACATCAATGCCAAAGCTAACCAGAGGGGATCCTCTTGCCATTGCTTCGCAATAAGAGTCACCCCGACTGCTTGAGCTCGTTCCAGTAACTTATCCGGGGAGATAGCAGACGACTGCAGCCTCATTTCCCGAGTTGGCCTTTGAGGCCAGATGGTCCAAGCCTGTTGAATTTGAGCGGGTGTTAACACATAAGCGAGCACATCACGATAAATCCGTAACGACAAATACTCGGGAGCATTAAGATAAAACAGACCTAAAACAGTCACTATGGCCTCGATTTTAAATCTCATTCCAAGCACAGCTTGCTGCTGAACATCCAAATGAGTGGGCAACACCCTATCAGCCAATCCATAACGCCTTACGACTAAGGTCTCTATGCGCCTAGCCAGCTCTGTATTGGCTTGATATTTTTCCTGCCAGCCCTTCAAAGACAATGTCTGCCACCAACTCGGGTGCATGCTCGATACCGGCTGCCAAACGAGTCGATTAAATGCCTTAAGCTCTTGGCTCATCATTCCGCCGTTCACCCTATCTGTGATCGATGTTTCCGGCGGCACATTCATTGTCGATACCTGATGACTCATAGTGCTTACTCCTCATTGTGCCAGCCTCTGTTATTTCCGCCTCATCCACCACATGCCGCCCAGGCTCATAAGAAAAATCCCTGACAAACTGATCACTATGGGTAACTTATACTGCTCTAGCTGGGTCGAAAACTGGCTTAAACCTGCGTGTTTCGCTGGCTGAACAATAGGCTGATAACGATAACTCGATGCCTGAAGATAGACACTAATATGTTCGAAACTTAAACCCGGAACCGAATTTTGGATCAGACTCTTAATCTGATTTTCCGAATTAGATAAGTTAGCCTGAGGCGAATATTTAATGTAAACCGACGCCGACTTTTCCTGAGGTGCTTGCCTGTTAGTATCCGGCGTAGGTTCGGCTATAGACACTCGGGCACTGATCACCCCATCCATACTCGACAGCGTTCGCTCGAGTTGCTGCTCCTTGAGGTAACCCATTTTGGCCTCCTCTTGAGCCGGTGAAGTTACTAACTGGCCCGAAGGAAACAGATCCTCAATATTGGAATAGTGTGGCTTAGGAAAACCGTTCTGCCGAAGCAACTCCACCGCGTTGATAAACTGATCTTTCTCTATCCTCAAGGTGATATTACCGGTTTTTTGATCGGCTTCTGCACCGGCATCTATATGATTTAGCATCAAGAGCGCCACCATCTGATTAGCCTCATCCTGGGGAATATCCCGAAACAGATCAACCCGACACCCACTGAGCATAAGCACTAGCAATAACAGAGACCACTTAAGATATTTCATTGCATATTCACCAATTTATTAATGGATTGGGACAAGGCACCAGCGGTTTTCGCCGCCAGATCTACCTCAACAATGGCTTTGCCCATCAACATCTGACTGGCAAGCATGGCCTCCGGTGAGGGGTTAATGCCCTGAGCTGCGCCCATGTCTGTAGCGCCAGTTAAGGGCTGAGATTTCCCTGTCTGGTGCATCATATTCGCCGCCTTCATCAAAGGGTCACTCGTGCCCACTTGAGTCACTAGATTAGCCGCCTGGCTGATGGCCGGCGTACCAAGCTGCATCAACTGAGAAAATTTATCGACTAAGCCTGCATCGGTTTCTACCGCATCAGGCTTACTGGCTTGCTCTGCAGCTGCCTTAGCGAGCTGACTAACACTTTGAATGTCCATCTTGGCCTCCGGTTAACATTTGGCAGATCAGTTCACTGCGTCCATCGATAGGTCCCGCACCCGAGAATAAGAATCGCAAGCCTTGCGCCGCTTCGCTGTGACATGATTTAAGCTCACGCAGTGCCTTAGCTTGCTCCTTGAGGGCAAAATAGATCACGCTAGTACAGATCCGCCTGTCCTCTTCGTCTTGAATTAATTGTGGAAAGATGGCCAACAAGGCATAGGCTTGTTTATTCAGACCATGGTTAGATGCGGCAATAGCGGCCTCTACGAGTAACTGCTTATCTTCACTTTTCATGATGCTCTCCCGGGTATAAATTGAGCTAAATTTTGGAAATTATGCCCTGGATCATGTCCTTGACAGCCTTGATCATCGCACTCTCATAGGACACAAAATTGGAATACTGCTGCATAGCAAATTGTGCCTTTATCATCTTGTCCGGATCGCTAAGATCTCCTGCAGACATCTTGGCCTGTACCTCTTGAGCCGAACGTGTTGATAGCTGAGATAGCTGATTGACGATAGCGCTTAAGTCCATAACAACCTCCTTAAGCCAATGTAGAACGCATTATCTTGGGGCTACACAGATAACGCTTCTTGAATGACTCGGTAAAATGAGAATGACTACTGAAACCACTGTCCACGGCGATATCGATGACTTTTTTCCCAGTCTCTAAAAGCTGCTGACGGGCATAATTCAAGCGCCGCTCCAACAACCACTGTTTAGCTGAAACACCGTAATTCTTGTAAAAAAAGAAATTAAGTTTGCGCACCTCAATCTCTAAGTCTTCGGCGAAGCGGGTCACCGACCAGGGCTGCATAAAATTCTTCTCCAGATAACTGAGCATCTTGTTGTTATGAGCCAAGAAGTAACGTAATAGCCCGGAAAAATACTGGTTTTCCATGCCCAGGCAATAGATAAAAATAAACTTCATCAAGAGACTGCGATTACCGTTAAGCTGCTCGATCACATTACTTAACTCAGCAAATACCGGCATAACCTTGATGGGAATGATGTTAAATGGCTTGGTATCATCACAGGGACAGATCAAGTCCACCACCTCGTGATATAAAGCATGTAATTCGCCGGGATAACAAAACAGATTGAGCCTAGTGCCACGATCAGCCTTAGACACTCTGGCTTCGCCTGTGGTCACCACAAGTTGGTCGCTTGCGATGGCTAAGGTATTGCCTTGATAATTAATGTTGCCTGCTTGTCTAAACAAAACAATCTGTATCTCACTCATGTGGATAACCCTTTTACTGCAAACTATGATTCATTGTGAAACATGCCTAAGTCCATTGGCATCAGGTGTTAACCTGAGATCGCCTAGAAGACTAACAACTCAATAATGAAAGCTGGATTAAACACTCAGGTCTCTATGTATTATTAGCTCTGTCGACGGGTCTATTTTCCAACTAGATAATAGGGGAGGATAAATCTTAATGGACAATGTCTGAGTCTTATTCAGATATTATTTGGTCGATATACAACCAAGACAGTTCCTAAGCTCTTTCGCTTTATTTAAGAAGAGTAAACACTGGTTGTCACTTACCTTATATTCAGGCTTATATCATTATCGATGACAAATTTAAACTCGATGGAATGTTGAAGGGAGATAACCTAATTAATAAGCTCCCCCATCAACCTTGTGGATTCCAAAGTCTATTTTCTATGAATAAACTGGCTAGATTTTAGTAAAGCCTTTCATGCCGTCTACCACTATTTTTGTCGCAGCATCTTCATAGGCTATCGCCCCCATATCACCTGACTGAGGATCATTAGGTTTAATACCTTTCCTGGTGTCGGTAAAAAAACTACCTTGCTGAAGACCTTCTTGAGATTTATCTTTATCATATTGTTCCTGCCCCTCTTTTGTGTAAGAAAATGGCGTTGTCAATTTCATACTTGCTTCGAGTGTTTCTAACGCAGAATGTAGGCCATTTCCGATCAAAAATGCATTGGATAATGCAACCCTTGACGCCTGTGCTCTACTCGTCACTGCACTATCGTCTTTGCTCAATACCTTCATGGTTGTAACAATTTCATGAGGTGATCCAGACATATGTCCCATGAACGGCTCTGTGGTATTTTTAACCCTTGAGTTTGAGATCAGTGCTTTCTGAGGGGACATAGGCGCGATATAATTCTTTTCCCCTGGTTCACTTGCATTTTTTATTTTCGTTTTGTTATCGGAAGTTTTACCATAACCATGTATACCAGTTCTTTCATGTTTTGCATCTGTACGTGATCTTTCTTGTTTCTTATTAGGTCCCACATTCTTAGAGTCAGCAAATGCCTTGCTTGTCTCTATATCAGTCTTCATGTTTGGAAACTGCTTTAATGTTTCATTACGTATCGTTTTTTCCTGCTCACTTGTTCTTCCTTCTACCCCTGTTGTAGCACCTGTATCAGCAAACAGTGCGCCTAAGTCACCTGCAAGTGCAATGACTGCGGTCCTATCCATTACTGTGACATTTGGTGATTTACTCCTGACTCTGTTTAACACCTCCATAGCTTGATCTGAAGATTTGCCTTTCAAGCTCCCCTCTTCACCAATAAGCCTGTTGAAAAGAGCGCTCTTATCGTCCACATTCAACGAATTTGCCAAATTGTATAAACCTTCGGCGGTTTTACTTAGCTGGTTTTCAGTTATTGAATCAGGCTCTCTTAAAAGCGCCCTTGCTGCCGATGTTTGCTCCAGTGCAAGATTTTTAGTATTTGAATCAGTTCTAGAACGAGTGGCCGGATCTACATGTGTATTTTCATTTTCGCTACCGCCTGTGTATAAACTGCCTAATGCAGCTCCTATTATGGCCCCACCGCCAGCCACAACAGCAGTAAGCTTCGATGATTCGACATTAAAGGCACTACACAAACCTAAACCAATCACACCACCAGCAAGCATTGCCACTCCAGTTAACAATGAAGACGATTGCAGAAGATCATTTCTCACCGTGTTTATTGCTGGGGAGTGCTTGTCAGCTGTCTGTGTAGCTGCTAGGCCTATTGTACTGCTACTTCCTATATTACCTATACCAAACATGATGTTAGCCCCTCAAAGTGATAAATTGTTCAGTTGACTGTTTATTTGCAACCTCTGCATAGCCGTCATTCATCATCTCCATGATATGCTTTTGCCATTTTTCACAATTGCCGACAAAATTTATAAGTAAACTTTGCAAACGAACAAAATCCATTGTTTGAATATTTTCGATATAGCCAAAATATATTTTTCTGTTATCTGGCGAAACAGATAAGGTACCGCCACCTGTTCCCATCCAATTAAAATTTTCATGTAACAAATTAAGAGCTATTTTTTCATTACACTCTTCAGGCAACTCCCCAACTATCCCTAATAGGGTTACTTGTTCACCTTCATCAACATATTGTAATCTAATTGTTATATTTCTATTAAAAGTCAACCAACAGGTATTTTCTTCATCATGGATCATATTTTCAATACCATAAGCATTATTAAGTTCTTGAACTAATAAATTAAAACGTCTCATCATATTATTCCTTATATTTAAAATTTAAGATCACAATTATTTTAATAAAGTAATATCTGCTGTAATGCTTTAAGTTGCTGCATAACATCGCTTAACTCAGACTTTGAACGACTGAAGTGTTCAGTTAATTGCATAAGTTGCGCTTCCATATCGGTGATCTTGTTGTCTTTGTTATCCAATTGACTCCTGAGATCATTATTATTTCTTTGTCGCTGTTCACTCTGTTTGGTCCGCATTTCGGCATCGAACAGCGCGGCTTTGATATTGGCCTCACTCTCTTTCAAGCGTGACCCCAGTTCACTTATCTCCTGCCTGCCTTGCTGGACCTGAAATTGATGTTCATTAGCCTCGAGTCCCTTAGCCGACAAGATTTTCTCCTGTGACTC
The DNA here is from genome assembly GCF_009377275.1 of Shewanella sp. YLB-07. NCBI lineage: Bacteria > Pseudomonadati > Pseudomonadota > Gammaproteobacteria > Alteromonadales > Shewanellaceae > Shewanella > Shewanella sp. YLB-07. The sequence continues at coordinate 341,116 of NZ_VOQB01000006.1, forward strand.
AGATTTCAACTTAGCGGCTTTGTTCGTCGGTGCCTCTTTGGCTAAATCGGCGATACCGGTAACCACTGGCCCAGCACTTTTACGGGCCATGTTTACCATGCTAACCGTGCCGGCGATACTTCCAGGTAGTGATGCAGGCGTGATAATCGCACTCCACAGGGTGCCTACGGTTAACGCAACACGGGAGGTGATAGAGACGGCCTTGCCCCACCACTGCGCCTTGTCATCGGCGACCCCCATTTTACCCAAGAGAGCATTGACACCATTGGCAACAGCATCGCCCCCCATGGCTAGCCCTTCTCCGCCCCCCGCCTTACTTCGCCAATCAGCAAATGCACAGCCAGCGTCCGCCACTGCCAAGGTAAATGCCACACCGGAGGCGATAAGCAGAGGTAATCCTGCACCGCCTGTCAGTACGGTCGCCGCAATCGACACCCCTAAAGCGACCCCAGTTAAGGCTAATGAGCCCAATTTTGCAAAAAAACCAGACTTGGCGATATCCACACCTAGCTTTTTAGCCTCGGTGTCGGCGAGTGTTGCCTCGTCCCGAGTCTGTTGCGCCTTGGTGCTAATGTCTCCTGTCAGCCCTGAATTAGCCGAAGGTAACGGCACTTGGCGAGGATTAAATCTGGAAAGTTCACCCTTAGGTAAAGCCTTAGAGGAGCTGACGAGATCTAACCCCCTTAAACTAGAAGAAGACAGGGATACTTGAGCTAGCTCATTCATAACAAACCTCATTGATTACAATAAATTGAGTGATGCTGGCACCGAGACCAGATCAGTGGTTAAGCTTGGTCAATAATTCCTGCGCCAGTACACCTATCTCATGGTGTTCAGGATGGCTAAAACTTTGTGTGATCGCGGTTTGTAGTGCTTCTATTGCCGCCGACTCCTCATCTAAACTCAATAAGCATTGGGCGATCCGAAAAGACGCACCGGGATCACAGGCATCCATGACTAAGGCATAGCCATAGAAAGTCAGTGCATGTTGAAACTCGCCTAACCAGTGTAATGTCGATGCCAATGCCATGTGGAAGCGTCGATCCCAGGGCTGATGCATCACTAAATAGGTAAAATCCACTATGGCTTGAGCTGGAAAACCGGCTTGATATTTATTCTGGCCCGAGTCATATATCGCTTCTAAATCTTGGCTGGTGAGTCCTGCCATTTCAGCTAAGGTTATTTGGTCCACCAATGCCAATTGTAGATTCGCCTCTAACTTGTCAAAATCTATATTTGATTTAATCACTTGCGCATTCATATGTTCTCCTTAAGGATCGATTCCCTGATGGCTCACCACTCAGGAAGCCATCAAGAGATGGATATCAGCATGAAATGAATATTATTGGTAATGGGGCAAGGCACCTGTTGTATGTATTGTCACTGGCGCAACATCCCGGCCATATGCACTATATTGACTGTCGAGTTGAATCACATCTGCATGATTTTGCAGGTCATAAACTTTTCCATTTTGACCATCAAGGAAGTAAGTTTGACCCAACTTGAAATGAAGTAAGTTCATTAATGCTTACCTCTCTGTCTTTACAACACCAAGATTATTCGGCTAATACACCAACCAGGTGTTACCGTCTTGATTGACCTCTTTTGCGCCTTGCTGCACCAACACATCATGCAGGGCCTTACGTGTCAGTCGCTGGACAGGTAAGCCAGCATCATAAATAACCATGCCTCGAATCTGTTTAATTTGCGGAACCTTACGACGTATGACCTTGAGTTGTTCAATCAACTGAGATACGGCGCTACTGATGCCGGTATTGTTGCCTTTACTGGAAAAATCACAAATGGTGAGGGTGCTATCATCGACACGATAAACCAGTGACCAGTGCTGACTGTCCCAACGTTTTCCCCACTCAAATTGACTGGTTTCAAAGTAAGCTGGGCTCACCTCTATACCCTGATGAGCTAAATATTGTGTGACCGGATCCATAATGAACTCCTTAATTGTTTCACTAATCAATAACCACTAACTCACTACTTAGAGTCAATATCCACACTGAGCCGCGAAAGTTGAGGCCAGATATGATGGGACTGACCTCAGCAGACCTAGTTATGCACGGCCGAACTGATGCGGCCGTGAAGATCCACCAGATCTTTGATCAAGGCGCGCATTTGCTCTGAAATCTGCTTAGCCTTATCACTAAGTTCATTGGCCCCCTTAAGATAGCTCTGGGCATTACTGGCCTTAAACTCGGAAATAGTACGCTCCAACTCGGCTTCCTTACTGATCCCCGCGCCGACAAGTTTTCCAGTCCCCTCCAGACCTTTGCCAAACGCGTTACTCATATGAGTTGCCGCATCACCAAACTTACTCGATAGTCCGACACCCGCCATACCGATCACGCCACCGGCAATCTCGAGGGCGCCAGTCCACATCGCAGATTCGCAGGCCTTATCTATCGCGGCGCGCTTATCATCCATCGAGGCGATTTGCACATTCCACCCCAACTCTTGTTGCTTGACGTTGTAGTCCTGTAATATGTTGCGCAGCTTCTTAAACATCTCCGCTAACTTCAACATAAGGTCGTTGATCTGAGAGATAGCATCCATACCGTCACTGCCACAATTGTCATTGAGTTCATCAAGTTTATCTGTGGTGTTAGGCGCTGTAATGGGACTCTGACCTGAAATAGTTGTCATGTCTGTCATGGTAAACCTCACTTATACTGTTGAGCCTGCGATTCTTGCCTGTATAGCACCGGTCTGGCTGATCACCTTACTGGCACCATCTAAACTATCACCTTGTTTATCAATAAGATCTTTCACAGATTTCATCTGCTGTTCCTTGGCTTTGTCGTACCAGTCATAACAAAATTCGACAAAGTTTTGCTTCAAAATCAGCTCCTCAATCTGCTTCTGTAGCTTGGCTTTTTCTAGGGCTATACTGCCCTCGGTAATGGCCTTTCCGGCTCCAGCCGTCGCACGTATAACATCGAGACTGGTGAACATACAGGCCTTGATAGCCGTCTTTATCACTTCGTGACTGACCTCTTTAACCACCTGTTTAGTGATCTCTTCGGCGGTCACCGCGATACCCTTCTTAATCGCTTGTTTGCCCACCGCTTCGACTGAGCGTGTCACCAGCTCCTCGATGGCCTGCTTACTAAAGGCATCCATCAGCCCGCTAGCGAGTTGACGCCCTCCTTGTTCGGCCGCTTCCTTAAGCCCCTTGCCTAAATTAGCTATCACTTGATCTGTTACCTGTTCGGCGACCTGCTTACCGACCTCTTTTGCAACACTTGTCACGGCCTCAGATGAGCCTTTACTTATGCCCTCCACGAGTTTAGGTGCCGCCTCTTTCATCACAGTTTCGGTTCCTTTGGCGATGGAACGTGTTGCCGAAATAGCCCGACCCGCCTGGAAGATGTCTAAGGCCATACCGACCATTTCGCAGCCCAATTGCACCTTACCCGCAACATCGATAACACTTTGGCACTTCTCCTTGTCCGCACCGCACAGGATGGCGGTTTCCGCCGCGGCCTTAACCATGCCCGCCACCCCAGCAGCCAGGTATGCGGCGCCGCCAGCTATTTCCAAAGCACCACCCGCAACATCCCCCACGGCGCAGCGCAATGCCCCTTCGACTAATTTGATTGCTCCATAGATGGCTTCGACAGCGCCCACAATCCAATCGAAGATGGCACCAAAAACACCGCCTTTCTGAGCCTTATCGGATTGTTCTATCGCTTTCGCCAGCTGCTCCTGATACTCCTTCACTTTTTTATCACGAAGAAACTCTTGGGTATCTGTCATTATCTTGCTGGCTTTCATGGCTGAATTAGCCGTATCGGCAAAAGTAGATATGCTCAGATTCGCCGCCATCAGAACCATGGCATCCATAGAGGCTTTTTCTAATGAAGCTAAGGAGCCCCCCGTTCCGTGATTGCCACTCACTTCACTTTTTTTCCCGTCGAAGAAAGGCGTTAAGATACGTTGCAGTGCTTTCTCCGCCTCTTTCATGGTCACTGGACCTTGGTGATAGTCTGTGTGTTCGGTCTGATTTAAGATCACAGGCCTGGACCAATCGGGTAAACTGGCTTTTGCCACATCCCGGGCTCGCGCCGCGCCGTAACTCCCGTTAAGGTTTTCGCTTCCTCGCTCGACAACACTATTAATTGACATGGGAACTCTCCTCAGTGATCGACGCTAAACCTTGCTGCGCACTGGCGGCAATATCGCCACTTTCTGGGTGGCCCTGACACCAACGTAAACTGGCATTGAAACTTTTTACGGCATAACCTTTGTTCCCTAGCGCGAGGTAACTCAATCCCGCATGGTAGGCTGGCAAAGGATTATCGACCTTGATCATGCCTGCTCGTCCCAAACAAAAGATGGCCTCTTCATGTTCATCTAACTGCTGGCAACATATCCCCAGTGAGAAACAGTAGTCATAGTTCCACTGGTCGATACGCATCAGGAGATAGAAGAGTCGTTTTGCCCCTTGTTGATCCCGGCAAGCCATCAGCTGCAATGCATATTGATATAAGATATTGAGATCAGTCTGCTCCACATCGGCCAACATACGTAAGGAACCGCCTCGCTGAAGAAAATGCTCAAGTACTTCAAATTCTTGTTGTTTCATCTTAGGCTCCTTAGCGTATGTTCTGGGCTATCGACTTATTCATTTCGGCTAACATGGTCTGCATACTGTTTAGCAAGCTGACTGTCACATTGTAGGTTTGCATGATTTTTTGCAGCTGCAGCTGTGACTGTGAGACGAAATCTGAGGCTCGATTCGATACAGATTCCAGTGCAGATTTCACCGCCTGCAGTTTGCCTTTATCTAAGCCACCCGCATCACCTAAGGTATCGGCAATCTTCTGCATATGAGCTTTACTGATATTTTGCCAGGAACGGCGTCCCACCTCAGGCAAACCCCAAATGTAATCGCTACACTTTTGTCCATCCACCTTGATGCCCTTAGCATCCATATAACTGACTACGTCTTGCCAGCTGGCAGACTGCATCCCCTGTGGACCCACTTCACCAATTTTTCCTAACAATTTTTTAAGATAAGCCGCCGAGGGATCATTCTTGCTCAGGTAATTATCAATGGTCATACCATCGACTTTAAAACCGTTGTCACTCATATACTTGATCACATCAGGCGGTAATTTTTCAGCGGCCTTATCATCTCCCTTCGACACTTGAGCGATCACTTCATCGACGCGATTGGCCATATCCTGAGCCTGACGAGAAACATCGGCTTTCTGTTGCATCTGACCATATTTTGCATCGGCCAACTCAGACAACAAATTCATAAACATATACAGCACAGCGATGCCGCCCGAGAGCACTGAGTCCCCTCGAGATGCGATCTGGTTCTTCACATCTTCCGGAGCCTGAGAGTTGCTGATACTGGTACCTTGAGTTGAGACATTTGTAATATCCACAATGACTACCTCCAACAGAAATTCAGATTGATGCTCAGAGTTATCGTATGTTCTGGGCGATGGATTTATTCATCTCAGCGAGCATGGTCTGCATACTGTTGAGTAGGCTGACGGTGACGTTGTAAGTCTGCATAATTTTCTGCAGCTGCAACTGAGATTGCGACACAAAGTCTGATGCTCGATTTGACACAGATTCCAGTGCAGATTTCACCGCCTGCAACTTGCCTTTATCCAGCCCCTTACCATTAGGATCATTCTTTGCCATGTATTTATCGATTGTCATACCGTCGATGGTAAAACCATTGTCATGCATATATTTAACGACATCATCGGGGAGCTTCCCCATCGCTTTGTCGTCCCCCTTAGAGACTTCGGCAATCACTTCATCGACTTGATTGGCCATATCCTGCGCCTGACGGGAAACATCGGCTTTTTGCTGCATCTGGCTATATTTAGCATCGGCCAGCTCAGAGAGCAGGTTCATAAACATATAGAGCACTGAAATCCCGCCTGAGAGCACTGAATCACCTCTGGCTGCAATCTGATTTTTAATATCTTCAGGCTGCTGAGAATTAATAATACTGGTACCTTGATTAGCTACTGACATACTCATGATAATTTCCTCATTGATTTGTTAATCATTTAAATAAGAAATGAAAAAGTTCACACTATAAATAATTCCTGACCTTCTTAGCTTTAACATTATTAACGTTATTTAATGCCTCTGCTTCACTCACTTGCTCAGTTAACTCCTCTCCCCCCTTACCACCTTCTGCAGATTCTATTTCACCTAACACATTAAATTGTTGTTCCAAACTTTTAAAATGAGTTTCTAATTCATCAACCTTATTCATCACCTTAGCCTGTTGGAATTCAAATCCTTCCGGAAATGCGTTTTTTAACTTTATTAACTTCGCCATAGCATCGGCATCGTTATCTGATCGTTCTACAAGTTGGTTAATCTCAACCTGAAGTCCTTGAAACTCCTTAAGCTGTTGTCCCAAAGCGGATTTACGTTGATTAAGGTCATTCATTACTGATTTAATATCGCTGAACATATCCATAATTTTCTCCTTGACTCTCATATTAATAGGTTTGTTTATTGAAAATATCGAAAAAAATAAAATACAAATAAAAACTGGTCTGACCACGCGTTATTTATCGACCATAACGACTGAACAATATATCGATCACCTCCTCAGCTGCATCCACCGCTTCCAAGCAAGACTCATTACCATGAGTCTTTAATAACACCGCTCGTCCTCTCATCTCTTTCATCCGAGTTCGATATCCTTCATGATTTTTATTACCTTGCTTAATATCATCTTCCAACTGAGTGATTCTAGACATAGGTGTCTCCTTAAAAAATTAATGGGATATGTATTAACTCACCACCGCGAGTTAAATCCAGGCCATGAATATTCATGTAATTAATCATGAAGCCATTATCTAATTTACTGCCAGCCGATAACCTCATCCCATTGCCCAGTTCAATGAAGGGAGATTTAGCATTACCTCCAAAACTGACAACCGGCGCACTTAACATCTGGGCGAGTTCGTCCCGTACCGGAATATTCTGAAACACCAGCTTAAATCCACTCGGGTGGCTCTGCTCCAGTTGCCTTGCAACACTCATGACCTGCTGCTGCTTCTCCTCACTGATCTTGCCGGTGATCACAATCGAGTTTTTCACACGCTCCACCATTAATCCGCTAAGCAGTTGTTTCTCCCTGAGTTGGGCGATCAAGGGTTTTAATTGTCTATTCACTTGATTGGACACATGCCATCTCACCAGACCCGGTAAACGATTAAAGCCATCAACCGCCTTATCCCAAGCCTCACCGGATCGAATCGCACCAGAAATATTGACGCTACCCAGTTCATGCCCCAGTTCGACAATCGCATCAGGAAAGCCGTTTTGAGCCAGCACTCCCTTTACATTAGTGATGAGTTGATCGCCGCATTGAGTGTGATCGACAAACAAAATTCCAGAATTTTTTAAGTCACTGAAAAAAGCCGTTATCTGCTGCGCGTCAGTGCAATAGCCACTTAGGGTGACAATCCCTGAGTTTGACCAGCTAGCTCTTATATCTTTGAGGCCATCTTGGATCAGTTGTTGTGACAGCCATTGACTCGGCGTCTGCACAGTTTGTGGCGGTGAGCTTGGTACCAGGAGTACACTCATCAGCAAAGTGAAGGTAAGCAAAGAGGCAATAACCAGCATCCAATAGGACATTTTCGATTTAGACAGCACCTGCTTAGGCACCGCTTGCATCCTAAGTACATCGTCCGCTCCCCCCAGCACCATAGCGATACCGGCAAACTCAATGACCCGGCCTAATGGCAGAAGATCTAGCTTGCTAGCAGGCTTACCATCGATCCAAGTCGACACTTCACTTTGAAGATGTACTCCGGCATCATCGATAAACAGCTCCAGCTGCCTTAACTCAACTAAGGTCGCGAGAACATCCCCATCCGGACCAATACTCATGCAGCCTAGAGGTAGAGATAGCTCCCGCCCTTGCAGGGGGCCGTTTAACCATAAGAGCTTGTATTTTGAAGACATATCAATCTCCTTGGTTAATAGGTTCCGCTTTGATAAGGAACAGACGCATCACACTTTGTGTGTGGTGATCTGTACTTCTGAACAAGCCACCCAACAAGGGGATATCACCCAATAACGGGATCTTGTTCTCAGTGGTTTCGTCTCTGTCCTGCACAAATCCACCGATAAGCAGGCTCTCACCAGACTTAAGACTTGCCTGAGTCGATATTTCTGAACTCTGTACCTGAGGCAGAGGCTCACTCCTGTTCACAGCCTGACTCTGCTGACCATCTTGTATATTCAGATTTAGCATCACTATCTGTTGACCCGATTCTTCTATCAATCTGGGGGTGACCCTAAGCAGAGTCCCCGTGGTGACCGACTCCAATTTTGCCACCTTGTCTCCCTCTAATTTGGTGTAGAAAGTGACATTTTTATCCAACACAGCCTGTACATTGTTAAGGGTGACCACTGAGGGGCGGGATAACACTTTTGCCTTTGAGTTTTTCTCAAGCGCATTGAGCCTCACCATAAAGTTGCCGGTATTACCGATGACAGTGGAGAAATTATCGCTGCTGACGCCACTATTGAAGCTCACAGAGCCACCGCCTAACTTGGCCGAGGCCGACCAATCGACGCCTAATTGATTAAAATCAGAGGTATCCACATCTATGATAGAAACGGAAATTTCGATCATACTGGGCTTAGTATCTAGCTGGTTAATCAGGGAGCCATAGGTCGCCATATCCCTTCCACTTCCCCGCACAATAATGGCATTTCGACGAGGATCGGCGGAAAAGACCGGGCCGCTGATACTACTCACATTACCGGCAACAGCATTGGCCACCTGGGTACCTTGATTCATCTCCTTCAGCACAGTTACCAATCCGGGGATTTTCACTGACTGACTGCGATATTGATAAACGGAGTCAGTTGCCGATGCATATTTGAGCGGATATACCCGTACAGTCTCACCAGTCTCGGAAGTGTGTTTGGCACTGGCATCGAGTTGCGCGGTCAGCTTAGTGACACTGGTGATGCAAGCCGGTACACCTGACACCTGCAGCCCCTTGATCCCTGCGACAGGCTTGATACTGCAAACGCCTGCATCCAATACACCTGCCGACTTCAGATATTGGCTGACTTTAGCCGCGGACAGGCTGTTTAAGGATAAAATATCATTGGTGATCTCACTCGCTTTATAGACGTACAACACCTCACTGTTGTAGTACCAGACCAAGCCGTAACGTCGGCTCAGGTCTTTGATCACTTGTTGAGGATCTTGGTTCTGAATCTCACCTATGTAGGTGTCTGTCACCTGATCACTTATCACAACGGGTACGCCATAATTACTGCCGAAGTCTTGCAACACTGAGGATAGAGCGGTGCCGCGACTGAGCATCACGAAAGGTTCGCCTTGCCATTTAACCGCCGTTAAAGGCATTGCCTGGGCCAGGCTTAAATTAAAAAGTAGTAATAAGCAGATAAATCTCTTCATGCTGTCCTCCCGATAATAGAGCCACGATGACGATCGAGTGGTTTAACTAGCCCTTTTTCAAGAAATCTCGCGATAGCCAGCTGTAGCACAACCCCTTGGTAAACTAATTCATCATCTTGATTTTCATCGTAATAACGCCATAACAACCAGGCATTATCTCTAAACTGTAAGCCACAATCCCGGGCTTCTTCACAGGCCGCAAGCGCTAGGCTCGCTTGGTTTATCCAGTCAAGTTCCATCTCAATTGACACATTGAGCACTATGGCAACAGAAGCAGACGTCTCTTGCTCCACGACATAGGCTTTTCTCTCGGCCAATAACCAGGCATTTCCCTCTTGGGATAATGTCGAGGTGAGAAATCCACTGTTAACTAATCTATCTATCATCTGAGTAGCCACTTTGCTCTCCTCCATGGATTCAGTATGTGATCGAAGGGATTTCGCGCCCATCAGGTGAACACCTTAACTAGCACTCGGGACAAATAGGTTTGAGGAGATGGCAGGCACAACTCAGTAGTTCACCTGATATGAAAACGGCAGAAGAAAACTAGTATGACGGGTCACAGAGTTTTTAAAGCTTGGCTTAAAACCACATGCGCTAACACAAATAGAAGATAACTATGACAACAAGCACAATAAAAATGGCGATAAGCCTGTCGGCATTATCTATGCTGATCTCCGCCAATATTCATGCCTCTCCCGACGTGATGCAAGATAAACACTCCTTCGACTCGGGTGCTAAGCCACACTCACCTCTGCCTAAACGTTACATCGTAAAATTTAGAAATGCCGGCAGCTCGACGGAAACAAGATCTACAGCCAACATATTGGCTTACAAGCCACGCATCAATGAGGTTTTCTCTCAACATCGAGCCTTAAACAGTGTCTCAGCAAAAGAGATAATACGCATAGGCCGCAGTAATGGTTACACCGCCAAACTGAATGAAGAAAGCGTGCAGGCGCTGAGTTTGCGCGCTGATGTGGATTATGTAGAGGAAGATGACCCCGGACATAATAATGCCCATGGCATCCATGTTGCAGGAACCATAGCCGCCATAGCCAATGAGCAGGGCGTTGTCGGCATCATGCCCAATCAAAACGTCAATATACATATCATCAATGACTCTCTCAGTCGTTCACCTGATAGCCAATCTCGCAAACTTGACTCAAGCTGATATCAGTAACCCTATACAGAGTCAACTATGCCTAGTGTGGGAAATAACAAATATTCGATGCAAGTACTCTGTTTTTACGGTACTTTCTAACAATAACTTATGATTGCCGCTGGCAACAGATGGAAGAAGATGATGAAGATTAAATGGAAAGCCTCACTGGTCACCAAACTCACAGTATCATTTACCGCCGTCCTCGTCAGTCTCTGGCTCATGATTGAATACCAAGCTTACAGCAACACCTTTTCCCGAACCCTCCACCGAGCTCAAATCGCCTACGGTGAGCTAAGTGACTTAAGATCTCAGGTAAGTAACACCCTATTTTCCGATGCACGCTATGATGCTCGTCAACTCGATAAGCAGTTACATCAATTCTCATCCATGAATGAGATCAATGCCCAAGGAATAGTCGCTCATTATTTTCCTCTGGCAGAAAACCCTAATAAAGAAAATGACACCTTAAGCATGTGGATTGCCCAGACTTTTGGTAATGCGGGCCAACACAGATATTTAGATAGCTTCATCTATAAGCCTCATAAAGGGATCTCTATTTATGCGGACTCCAATGCAGACGAAGAATATTTTCAGATAAGGCTCGAAGAGATAAAACAACTGACGAGTAAAAAATCCCTCGATGGTTATCGTTGGGGAGCGCCCATTCTTGATAAAAGATCCGGTGATTATCACCTCATATTCAGTTATTCCAGTGATCCGGCTAACCCTGACGCTCCCCAGGTAGGTTTTGGGATAAACCTGGTCTCAGTGATGGATCTCAATAATTCATTAGGGCCTGGGGATGTCAGTTTTTTCATGACACCGGAAGGTGAACTATTCTCTAAATCTATGTTGGCCTTGTCACCTGAGACCATCAACACCTTAAAACACCAGTTTAACAGCAGCCACCCAGATAATGAGAAGCGGGTTCTACATCCCTTAGGTGAATACTATGTGATTAAAAATCACATTCATGGCCCTGGATGGCAGCAAATCACATTGATATCAAATGATTTTCTGAAAGATATGGCCTTAACCCCCTTCTTCGCGGAACTGCCCTGGTCACTCCTTTCTTTGGCCTTTATGTCTTTCGTCCTACTCAATGTGCTGCGCATCAATTTTGCCAAACCTATTGGCCATTTTGTCAGCATAATTAACAGTGACAGCCAACCGACCTTAGAGCGGCGCCTCCCCGTAGACAGAAAAGATGAATTAGGTCAGATAGCCAAGGCCTATAATCACTTATTGGATACGGTCAAAGAAAATTATGATGTACTCGAAAAGAAGGTCGAAACAAGAACCCATGAGCTGGCCATTGCCACCCTGGAAGCGGAAAAGGCCAATAAACGTAAGACTGAGCATTTAACCAACATCAGTCACGAAATCCGCACCCCACTCAATGGCATAACCGGCTCATTGGAGCTGCTGCGTAATACCGAGCTCACCACTAAGCAGATGGATCTCAGAGACACAGCCTATAACTGTGCGAATTCCCTATTAGCCATTATCAACAACTTGCTCGACTTTTCTCGCATAGAAGCCGATCAAATTGAGTTAAATTATCAGCTCTATCCCGTGTTGACACTGGCCGACAACGCCATGATCACCATACAGAGCAGAATTGTGAACAAGCCTATTTCACTCGAATGCATCGTTAACGCCAATGTGCCGGAAAAAGCACTACTGGACCCTTTAAGAGTGAGGCAGATCTTAGTCAACTTACTGGGGAATTCGGCCAAATTCACGGAAGAAGGTTATATTTTATTGCGTATAGAAGTTGTTGAAAATCATCTCTATTTCAGCATTGAAGACACGGGGGATGGCATAAACATTCAAGATCAGCAACGCATATTCGAACCCTTTGCTCAAAGCTGTCACCACCAACCGGGCACAGGCCTTGGCTTGCCCATATCGGCTAAACTCGCCAAGAAAATGCAAGGTCAGCTAACCATGTTTAGCACCTTAGGCAAGGGCAGCACCTTTGTGTTAGACCTGCCCCTGTCTCAAGCCACAGCCCCCTTAGTCTTGCCAGACGATACCATCACAGCACCACTTGCCCTGCATAAACAATTAGCATTATGGGGAGCTAAACCTATAGAGGGTGATAATGAGGAGCTAGATAACCCTGAGCTTACTCACCTGCCCGCCCGCCTATGGCAACGTCTACACGAGATACGTCACGACTTGCCTCGCAAACAAAGCAGCCATACGCTGGCCCTGCTCCCCTGGAAGCTAAAAATTCTGCTGGTGGATGATGTAGATACTAACCGGGATATTATCGGCAAGATGTTACTCGAGTTGGGCCAACAAGTGTTCAGTGTCAGCAGCGGTGAGGCGGCATTGCAAAAAGGAATGCGCCATATCTTCGATCTGGTATTGATGGATATCCGCATGCCGGGACTCGATGGGTATCAAACCACACGAAAATGGCGTGAAAGTGAAGATATTCTGGACACCGAATGCCCTATTTTTGCTCTCACGGCAAATGCTAACCCTATGGAGCATGACACCATTCGAGCCGCTGGAATGAACAGCTATTTGACTAAGCCTGTGTCATTGAAGCAGTTAAATATGGCACTTGAAGAGGCGGCAGATCTGCAACTGGATCGCGATATGCCCCTGATCATCAATACCGATATCGACACGCCGATGATCGATGTCTCCCACACGGATCTTAATCAGCGACTGGCCGCTCATTTAACGGATATGGGCGAACAAGCCAAACTGCATATTAATCAAGACGAATGGAAACCCCTCAGCGATGTACTGCATACGATTAAAGGCAGCGCGGGCCTAGCGGGAATAAAAGATATTTCTGAAGCAGCTGCCGACTTAGAGGTCGCCCTTGAAGCCGAAGCCTGTTTAAGTTTGGAGGAGTTTGCGCCCCTAGAAGCGCTCATTCAGGCATTAAATTGCGAGACAAACACATAAGATGATTGCACGCTGATACTGGGTTAGTATCAGCCGTACAATCACAAAAGCAGAATTAAGAGCCCAACCTCTGAGCCCAACGCATCAATTCGGCCACATTGTGTGCGTTGAGTTTGCGCATTAAATTCATTCGATGGGTTTCAACCGTTTTCAAACCTATGACTAAATCCTCCGCGATATCCCGGTTGCGACGCCCCTCGCAGATCAACTTGAGCACTTGTTGTTCCCTCGGAGTCAACATAGGGATATCACCATCGACGGCACCAATCAGGGCTTCAACTTGTTGCTCGTCCAGACTCGAATCGATAAAAGTCTTGCCTTTACTGACAGATTTAATTGCCGCTAATAAGGTACTTTTCGGACTGTTTTTAAGTACATAACCATTGGCTCCGACATCCAATGCTTCACGGGCACTCTTCTCTTCAACGGTGGCCGTCAGCACTATTATCATCATTTCCGGCCAACGTTGACGTAATTGACGGATAACATCGAAACCACTCATGCCCGGTAATTTAAGATCCATAAACACCAGATCGGGTGTTAACTTTAAACATTGCTCATACACAGCCAAGCCATCTTCAACAAATCCCACCAAATTCAACTCGGAATATGGGGCTAAGCAGCTACATAATCCATCAAAAATTAACGAGTGGTCGTCTACTACCAATATATTTATCGCCTTGTACTGGCCAAACGTCATAAGCTTACCTCCAGAAGAGAGTTCGAGTTACCTGTATTATGTAGATAACAGTAAACTGATCTTGATCACAATGATCTGCATATTGAAGGGCTTTCAGTCGGCTTGTCAAGACTTAGTACACAGTAGATTGTGCTTTATCACCGTCAATAAAACGGATACTAAGCTCATTAAAATACTGATACATAAAACACGCCAAACCCAGTTGCAGTCTCCTTTCAGCACATCTTAATCCGAATGCGGGCTAAGATGCCTCTGTCGACACTCAAGCGTTATCCACCAAATATACGAGGTTCACAGGCAGATCCAATCTAACCCTATTAACAAAAAGTGCTTAAAATCAGCCGTTTCTCCCCACGAGCCAGATTAAACGACAATCCTACTTTAACGTTCTGCCACCATCATCCCGAAAAAGATTGCCAGTGCCTAGATTACTGCTAGACTTACAACTGTATAAATATACAGTGCAGGGTAAAGCGACCATGATAAAAATGATCCCAATCTCAGCCAGTGCGGGAATAACCGGCTTCGAGAGTCCAGCCACAGACTATAAACAGCTTCCTTTAAGCTTAGATGAATTACTTATCCAGCACCCCAGTGCCACTTTCATCGGCCAAGCAAGCGGATGCTCGATGCAAAATGTCGGTATATTCGATGGTGATATTCTCATCGTCGACAGACACGTCAAGGTACAAGATCAGGACGTGATAGTGGCAAATTACAATGGCAGTTTTGTCTGCAAAATTATTGACACAAAAAGAAGAATGTTACTCTCTGCTAATGATGAACATCAGCCAGTGGTCATACATGAGTACGACCAATTCAGTGTCGAAGGTATCGTAGTACGTTCAATTCGCTGCCATCGGCCGAGTCCTCTGCTGATGAATGACGCAGCCGTCGAGCCGACTTTTAACCGATGAAAGTTATTGATGCCAGTGTCGTTACAGAGTGAGTTATAGCACCAAAACGAGTACTGAAACTAATACAATAACTTGTACCAGAACTTATACCAGAGTTAATGGGCCAGCAGAATCAACTCACACAGAGGAGATATGATGTTCGCCCTCGTCGATGCTAATTCATTTTACTGTAGTGCCGAGCAGGTATTTCGTCCCGAGTGGCGTGGCCGCCCTATTGTGGTGCTATCTAACAACGACGGCTGTATCGTCGCCGCTAACCGTCAGGCCGTCGATGCCGGGGTCCCAAAATTTGAGCCTTACTTCAAAATTAAGGCACAGTGTGATCGCTTAGGTATTATCGCCTTAAGCTCGAACTACGAGCTCTATGGCTCACTATCCGCCAGTATGATGGAGGTGATTGGTCGTTTTGCACCAGATCAGCATGTCTACAGCATAGATGAATCATTCCTGTCGTTTAAACACTGTTATCCAGCCATACCTTGCCTAGTGAAACATGGCGAGGCCTTGCGGCGCACAGTATGGAAGGAAACTCGCTTACCTGTGTCCGTTGGCATGGGAGAAACCTTAACCTTAGCTAAGATAGCCAATCATGCAGCTAAGAAGCTTGTAGACTACAACGGAGTCTGTGTCATAGATAACTCAGGCCAACGCAAGGCAATTCTCTCGCAGATAAAGCCATGCCATGTCTGGGGCATAGGCCGGCGTTTATCTAAGAAGCTGGATTTAATGGGAATAAAGTCGGCCTATGCGCTATCTCTGATGGCACCTGGGCTGGCCAGAAAACAGTTCAGTATCGAGATGGAACGTACGGTGCGGGAGCTTAACGGTGAGCCGTGTAAGGATTGGGATCAAGCCAGAGCTGATAAACAACAGATATTTTCGACTCGTAGCATGGGAGAGCGGATCACAGACTCAAACTCGCTACAGCAAGCCCTCAGCAAACATGTCGGTATCGCCACCAGCAAGGCAAGAGAGCAAGGCTCATTGTGCTCGGTACTGCTTATTTTCGCCTCCAATTCCCCTTTCGATGAGCAGCCTATAGGCTTTAAACTCACTCACAGATTTGCTTATCCCACCAATGACACAGGTGAAATAACCCAAATAGTGACTCAGATAGCCAAGCAACAATTTAGAGATGGTGTGCGTTATTACAAGGTAGGAGTAGGCCTAATCGACCTTATCAGTGAGTCACATAACCAGTTGGATCTGTTTGCATCACCGAAAAAACCGGCATTAATGAAGGTCTATGATGCACTCAATCACAGATACGGCTCCGACTCTATATTTATGGCTGCACAAGGGTTCACGACCAAGTGGCACATGAAACGAGAATATCTCACGCCTCAATACACCACCAGCTGGCGCGATATTCCTAAGATCAATTGCTAATCTACTGACAAATAATATATAGAGCTAAGACATCACCACCAGCTGGCGAAAATTATCTAGTTTGTTCCTAATTGACAGGGTTTAAATGTATTTGCAAAGAGGTGAGAGAATCTCCGCACTAAACAGCGTAAATCACTGGCAGAATATCTCTCTTCCCTAGGACCTCTTGTTAGACGCATTAACCTAATAGATAAATGACGTCATTTAGAACTCACCCCCTAGTCGATATCACCACCTGATGCTTTTCAATCATAGGTCTGCCGGTAAAGGCTTCCTTGGGTAAGGGATTTTGATGAGATAACTTAAAATCTTCACTGTGGATCCACGCCTCAAAAGCCGCTTCATCTTGCCAGGTTGTAAAAACGACATAAGGCGCCCCTTCACTCACAGGTTTTAAGATCTGCATGGAGACGAAACCAGCTTGCTGGTCGATTTGTCCCACACGTTGACGAAATCGATTCTCAAATTCATCTTGCCAATCCACAGCCACCGGAATACGGTTCGCGACAATATACATAACCCCTCCTAATAAAGACATCCAAAATTATTTCAATAAAAAACAACCACTAGAAACATGTGAAACTACCGTAAAACCCAGTGTGCCACGACTTATCTATATCATCAATTATCAGGCATGATAAATAGACCTCTTTAATGCATAACTCATTAAGAATTGTCGAGAAGAGTTCAAATTAGATGAAATAGTCAAATCAGGAAAACGCAAAATACCGAACGGAAATTCAGCTGGGTTTACACTCTTTCACTAAGGAACCTTAACGGATATATATTAGGCGCTGTCTAGCCATTTATGACAATTAGCCGCCCCATGCCTACGTTTTCTTTAAATGCTCACAGTAACGACTTAGCTCCTGTAAAGTTCCTACAGGGCCTTTAAACAACCGAGTAAACTCTGATGTGATTTTCAGCCAATTCTGTTCCGGAATATTGAGTTTATGTAAAGTTGGTTTAAGCCTAGTTCATAGATTTGCTCTTTTAAACTTTGGGTGTCTTGATAGTCTTTAGCTGTTTTGTTTGGGGCGCCATGAGTTTTGGGCAAGTTTTTCATATTCAAAGGTTAACGCTACGTCCGGACTAAGGACCTTGAGCTGATGTACGACGTCATTACACTCGAGGGGGATATTGGCATCGACTCTCCCCTCTTTAGTACGGCTTTGTTGCTGCACTAAACGACCGATAGCATCATAATAGAAATGCACACTGGTGCCATCGGCTAAGGTTTTACTCTCGAGTCTGCCAGCTGCATCATAAGTGAACACAACCCTGCTTTGTTGAGACATGACAGGCTGAGTCGCCACCGCCTGAACAGCTTGACCTTGATAAGAATGAAAATACAAAGATGAATCTGAAATTTGTTTAGCTTCACTCACGCTGATGAGCTGACAATCATGGTTATACTGATAACAGCTTCGCCCTTGTGGAGTGACATGACTTATCAAGGTATCGAATGCACCATACTCATAATCATGCTTGAGCCCTTGGGAGTTCGTCACACCGATTAAGTGCCCATCACAATCATAAGCAAAATTAGTTTGTTGACCCTCTTCATCAACCCAAGCGCAGGGATAAGGCATACCGAACTTATACTGCCAGAATTGAGTCCCCTCTTTACTTCCATCGGCCAAAGTCTGACATCGTGTAACTAAGCGGCCGAGTCCGTCATAATGAAAAACAACAGTTCCACCATCAGCCAATAAAATAGTCACTAATTGACCTAATCTGTTGTAGCGATAGCCCGTTTGGCTAGCGTCTGGTGAGATAATCCAAGCTAATTGGCCCAAACTGGTGTATTGATAGAACCACTGCATAAGAAAAGGATCGGATACGCTGACAAGGTTTCCTTTATTATCATATCGGTATGACCATATTTCACCTTTTGAATTGGTGTATTGCGTCAATCGCCCCGAGTCATCGTAGCTATACTCCCAGGTTTTGTCTCCCTGGATACTCATTGCAGTCACTTGGCCAAAGTCATTATAGGTAAATTGACAAGGCTCTCCCCGGGCATTGATTTGAGCGATAAGGCAATTGTCCCACCACTCATTGATCGTTTCATCACCATTGGAGAAGACTATGCGGGTAATATTGTTTTGCTCATCTGTGTAATAATGCCTGATCCCGTAGCGCGCACTCTTGTAATACACCACACCTTGCTCGTCATCGTACCTAAGTTGAGCATTGAAACGCTCCTCTGCACCACGTATGGCAAGGGCACGCCCTTTTACATCATAATCAAACTCAAGCCAGGTGAGACTCAAGTCAGAACTGCGCAATAGAAAACCATTTCTGCTATAACGATAATCAAAATTAGCACCGGGATCGGCGCGGCAAGACGTCATATAACCAAGCGGATTATACTCGTATCGAGCCAAGGTTTGGATAGGTAATGCTTGTGGAGTAAGTAAGGTCAACTGCTTGATGCAGCCCAGATCAGTATCCACCCGAATCTGTCGGCCATCGGCCAAACTAATATGACTCAGGACTGCGCCATGATAGGTGAAAGTTAGCTCATTGCCTTTGCCATCACTAATACGAGAAAGAAGCAGCCTATCGCCAAAGGCGTGACCAAAGCGATAACTAAGACCATCGACATGCCTCATCAACAGATCATCACCACGGCGCAATAATCGCCATTGTGGCAGATGGGAAACCCGGCTTTTGTGTCCCGCTACAGGCAAGTCGTACACGCCTTGATTATATTGCTCATCGGTAAAAGTCACCGACTCACCATCAAGTAGCAAGCTCATGTCCCACAAACAGCGCCAACGGGTGCCAAGTAAACCTGGACTCATCATACTGCCTGAATGATAGAAGCGTTTATGCAGCAGAGGGAGTCGGCCCGAGAGGGTAAAGTCGGTGCGCCGCTCAAGCACATAACCTGTGGCCATCTCGATATGCTCTGCTTGGGTAAAGCGCCCTTCGCTACTAGCCGTTCGTACATTCAAATCAAATGCATTCATCAGGCTTTGCTGCCTTTCCAATATGTTCACTGCAACTTAGTCCAATCAAGCCTTTATTAATCTGAGGTTATTTCAGTAAATTCAGCATCCTGCCAAAGCTTAATTTCACTGTATGTCGCTTGATTAATAATGCCCAGTTCCAAGGCCTTATCCATATCATCTTGGATAAGATAGGCGCCTAATATGAAAAGTCCATCAAACTGGCGCAAGGGAGCATATTTAGGTTCATCTTCCCATTTGTCATCATAAAAAGCCTCGTACGTTCGGCTTAAGCTATAACCCGCCTCACAGAAAAACGTACGATTCAGTAATGCGGCTGCATGCTTCCATGCCTGTTTATCCATTTCATCAAGGGATTCAAGCGTGCCATGATGTTCACTCATAGCCAGCTTTATCTGATTAATAGCCTCCAGCGTCGGAGGGGCCGCCTGCAACTTGCTGTCATCACAGCCTTGAAGTTCATAAACTTCACTTTGGCAGGCCGTCAGCAGTAACAGAGTTATCAGGCTAATACCTGCTTTAATCGATGATCCTTGTATCATATTCATATTCCTTGTTTATCGACTTTTTTTAAATGGAAACGCTTGCTGTTTCAACATGCCTTCAGGGATATAGTCGCCTACTACCCCATATTCATCCGGCCACTCTTTTTGATCACACACGGCGGTTCCCAATAGGTAATCGATAAACGAAAAATGTGCCGCATAATTTCTGTCAATTGCTGCACTATCCGAGGAGTGATGCCAGTGATGAAACTGAGGTAAGACTATGATGTACCTTAACCAACCTAGATTAATTTGAACGTTAGCATGATTAAACACAGCCTGTAGGCCGACAATGATAACGTAAAGCCCAATCACCTCTTCGGGAAAACCCAATACAAATATCGGCGTTAACACCAGACACCGGGTGATTATCAATTCTAAAATATGCTGTCTTGAACCTGCTAACCAATCCATATGTTTAGCGCTGTGGTGCACTGCATGAAAACGCCATAAAAAAGGCACTTCATGGTAAGCCCTGTGCGCCATATATTGAACCAAATCGGCGACCAGGATAATGGAAAAAAGCTGTAGTACAAATGGAAGACTGGATATAAAACCTTGTATATCGGTCGAAATAGCCCAACCAAAGGCTTCATGTACAAAACGGTTAGCCACTAAGAGTACAAAGCCGACCGCCAGATGATTAACGAAGAAATGATTCAGATCCCCCTGCCATTCAGGCCTGAGAATGACTTGTTGAGACTTATGGGGTAAGAGTTTTTCGATGAAGATAAAGATAAGAGTCGAGCCCAGAAGATCCAGGATAAACCAATCTAAGCCTAAATAAGGGGTGTTATCATCAAAATCCCCCACTTCCACTTTGTGGCCACCGAGTGCTATTGCAACGATCACAAACAACCAGGCAAGCATGCCTAAGCGTTTATTTTTGTTACGAACAAAATTGAGTAAGCCCAGGCTCCCGGATATCACTAAAGCAAAGAACATAATCTGCCTTAATAAGCTCACACTGTAATTTTGTCTCAGCTCAGGTGTGGTTAAATATTCGGGGAAATGAAATGCCAGCACACCTAGCAATGATAAAAAGGAGAGTAAACACGCGATATAGCCACTGATCCTACCTTCACCTAAACGTAATTCTCCCTCTTTCACTAACTTATTTAGCATAAAAACATCCATTTAATATGTGAATGACAAACCGTCACTATCCGTTGATTTAATGATATGGGAAACGGTTTATCACCATAAGACTCTCTCGAATAAAGGTTCAATCTTGCCTAGGCAGGCCTCTATTATAAGAGTGCCATTATAAAAGCTATCACAAAAACATCCATAAATAAAAAGCACTCGCAAGAGTGCCATCGAGCTTTTCAGCCACTTAAAATAATCTTTGCCTTTAACCAATATTGACTGTGCCACCACCGACTAATGAGCCCCCACAATCGACGGCATCGCCACTACGGGCTGCGGGCATGCCATCGGCTGATACCGTCCCTGAACCTGCCGAAATAGCACGAGGATGGGGTGGATTATTGGGTTTATCGTGAGGTGCTAATGCATCTCCCTTTCTCGCCAAGGGAACGCCATCGACCTTGACCGTCGAGGAGGCAGCAATCACTGCCGTGGGTGGAAACCCTTCATGATCTAATCCCATATCGCCTAACTTCACTGCATTGCCCATCTCTCAACTCCTTCTGAATATGTTTAATCGTCTTGTGTACGTCATCAGACATATCAAGCTAACAACTATGGGTGTCTTAATTATTTGACACTATTACTGGTGCCAGTATCCAGATACACATCATTAACCTCTAAAAAACTGCCATTGATATCCAAACCATCCCCTTGGGCTGTTGGCAGCGGCGAGAAAAATAGCGCCTGACCCAGAGAAATATCACGTTGCTCACCCGCCGTTGGCGGCCGATTACTGAGATCCACTATTGCTCACTCTGAGCAGAGGTATATACCGGATGCTTGTATTGCTCATTGAGGCGCTTGATGTCCACCACTTCAACCTCACCGAGTTGCTGTATCAGTTCGGCTATGATTGATTCTTTTTTCTCTAAAGAGGTCGCATAAATGGTTCCTGAAAAAGCTAATTTCATCTTCTTCTTAGGAATAATATCTAACAATACGTCATTTTTGAGATTGAATAATATATTAGCGTCAGCAAATAAGATTCTGTGCTGGTCTATTTTTGATTTAAAATTAGTCATCCCGAATGCCATCAGAGCGAATGCCCCCGCCCCCACGAATGCCAGCGGTCCAATAACAAAGAGTGCGATTAAGCAGACAGCTATACCGACCCAGGCAAATCCCCTGACGAGGGTGTAGGCTATCTCGGGGATTAAATCTTCTTTGGTATAGTGAATACCTAGTTTGGTGAGTTTGTAGTGATAATGACTGTCGGGGAGAAATAAGTAACGGGTCATAAGAAAACCCATAAGCATCATGGTAGTTAAGAATGCGTATACTCCTATAGAATCAGAATCATCTAATACGAATAATAAAAGCAACAGACCGGTACCTATCCCGGGACTAACAATTGCTGTCAATAACCGGATCCAATCTTTGCTTTCCCCACCAATATATTCCCACTCAAACAGCACTGGCGCTTGGTAAACTTGTTGATCTAATGCTGCAATATCTTCTTCACTGGTCATTAAGCTTTACCTCCCACGGTAATAATACGTGTACTGATCTCTTTGCGAGGCTCTTTGTTTGAGTCGTTGTTAAACGCGTCACGGCTGCCGACATTTAACGCACCAGACTGAGTGCCTTGAGCAAGACTTCCCTAATAAAATGCCACAAGTGATGCTCATCTGAAGGCGCTAGCCAGTTGAGCGGCATCTTTATTACTCATCTAATCACAGCCCTTATCTACACATATAATATTTAACCAATGAGATGGCACTAGGCCGCCTTACTCTTTTTAAAGATATCGAGTACTGGGCCTTGCTTAGGTGACTTTTGTTGCTTACCTCTTATGGCTTCAAGCGTTTTCGTGAACTCTTCATCACTCATCTCACGCCAGTAATGGCTGGGATGACCTCGTTTACCCGCTAAGTCAAACTTGGCCGTGGTAATGTCGCGCTCACGGGCCGCCTCTAGAATTAATACATCTGGCATGGGTTGACTGATATCCATATAGCGCTGGATCATATTCCATAAAGCCTGATATTCAACCACCAGCTGGTTATTAGGCATTAAACCGTGTAGTGGAATGCCTTGGGAATAACCATTATACCGGTGTACCAAATACAGAGCATAATTAATCAACCCTTGGTGACTGGGGGCCGAGACCAAAATGCAGTCGAACTCAATAAAGGGGTGGCTAAAGCGTGGCTTACCATTACTTTTATACAAGGTCACCATGCCCGTTTGGCGATTCAGACTAAATTGTTTCTGGGCCTTTAAGAACCAAGGAGTAAAATAACCTCGATTAACAAGTTCAGCCTGACCCCAGAGCAGACTTAAGGGAAAAAAACCATAGAGCAAAACCAAGCCTAAAGCCTCAAAAGCTTCAATAAAACTGCTTCTTTCATCATAAAAAGGCATAGTTAAAAATACTACGATAAATAGCGGCAAAAAAAACTGACAACTGATCTTACCTACCGCAGATAAGAACATATATATCTGAGTCCAGCGACTCAAGGCCTCTTGTTCCAGCCTCTGTTCATCCCAGCCAGCCTGCTCTTGTGTCTTAGAAATATACTCTGCCATTTTTTTCCAATGGATTGGGTTTTGCCCCATCACAGCGCTGGTTGAAATAGTGCTTGTCGGTCGCCTAAAGCTAAACGATTGACCTTTAGTTAGCAGGCTTTGTAATAAACCCTTGGGGCTTGGCTGGGCTTGTGGAGCTATATCTTGGCTGTTATATGCTGAACTCGTATAAGCCTTACTGTCGTTCACTGAGTTTGTTGGTTGCTGTTTCATTGATATTTTTCTCTCTTTTGTGCTCTTGCTTATACCCTTTCACTTGTCTGCTATAGCCTTACATTCCTAAGCTATGTGATCACTGCGGACGGGGTAAAGGGTAATTTAACTCATCGGCCCAATACATATCTTGTTCATTAAATGCGGGGGCAGCTTGGGGATCTGCAAGGACATTGAGCTCGTTAATGGGTAAGGCCGGAAACGCCTGACCGTCTACCTCTATTTGCGCCCGCACCATAAAGTGAGGCTGGTGAGTATAGACATCAGGTCGAGTTATCTTCAACCAACTATTGTCCACGCCATCTTTTGGAAGTTTTTTATCGAAAACGACAAAATACACTCGGCCTTCTGCGCTAGTGACGCTATCAATAACCGTGCTGTTTATGGTGTCGGCATTGATAATTTCGACAGAATGGCTATTTCCGTAACGGCGCACCTGCTTAATTGTTTTGGCTATGGCTTGGCGTGCAAAAAATCGAACCTTCACTTTATCGGCATTGAGTAGCTGCAACAAGTTGCTACGCAGCATAATGCCGTGGGTGACGCCTTTATCTGCAAGCACTGCGCGGGTATCTGGGCCTATTTTAACCTTCTCCAAAGGGTACACCGTAATCGATACCGACATGATTAAATTGATAAATTGCGACAAGGCCTGCTGTGGCTGTTGCAGAATAGCATAATCGCCAGAGGTGGCCGGTGACTCACCGAAGGGACCGTTTTTAAGCCAAGTTTCAATTGGGCTGTCTTTAAAATAATAATACAATAGCCCGCCGCCAATGGCGATGGCTATCCCTAGCCAGGCAATGGGGCCAATGCCCAAGAATGTAGTCGAGGCAGTAATGAAGGTACTAGCTAAGCTACTCATACCAGTGCCGAGCGCTATCATGCCCATGCCCATGGCTGCATCTTTATCTTGGGCGCTGTACAGACGACATGTATCCCAAATGGCAATTGCAGTCGTTAACATACCGGCCAAAAAACCTACCACATTTAAACGGCTTACCGACTCGACGAGTCTAAATGCCTTCTTTGGTGTGGTAAATCTAGCCACTGTCTCAGGAGAGAATATAAAGCTATTAACCTGGCTGGCCTTGGCCAAGACCGAGGCATTATGGCTCATCATGTTAGCTGCATGGACTAAGGCGATACTTAAATCTGAAACAGCACTAGCAATGTTAACCCCTCTCTTCAAATAATTACTTTCAGCTTTTAATCCGTTAATAGTAGTCACTAAGTTAATGACTTCGATCACCGAAATAATATAGGGCACGCGCAACTTTTCATAAATATTACTTAAATTCTTACTAGCATCACCGGTATTGTTTAACGCCCTTTGGGCCTCAGCCTTGCTCATAGCCAGATCGCTGCCCTCAGCCATCATTACCACACGCGCTTTAACCTTCTCTAATTTAGCATTCTTAGGGAAATCTTTTTTATTGGTTGAGGCGATTAAATTTCCAGCGTCATCATAAAGACTGCCATAGGCTACTGGCGCGGCCCGCTTACCATACTTATAGGTACTGTTACCTTCAGGTACACCATAGGTGAGGCCTGCCCCCATGACGCCCACAACATACCCTTTCAGTGATACTCCAGTAACAGGTACAAAAGTCATCGTGGCAAGGAATTTAGCGTTAATGGCCTTTAAGGTACTTAGACTGTTAACATAAAGTGCAGTAAATTCAATATTTACCGCACCGCTGTTTATCGCAGACTGAATAGTAAACAAGGATGTGAAAAAACCTTTCAATATACCGTCCACCACACTTGAGATGCGTCGATAATTACCAAATGAGCCTTCACTGTTATCAGCCGAGGCAAAGATAGTATTTAAATCGATAGACTCTAATTGCGACTCGTCAACGAGCAAGTTATCACTCGACCAGCGCGCAATATTCGCCGCTGTCGCCAGCCCTGAGCCATCGTTGCCCGCCTCAGGCTGCACATACGGGCCATCTAATGTCACCTCATTTTCTGGTACAAATAATAAAGGATGTAAAGGATGGTGCGCCTTAGCGTCATGAATATTCACTAACGTATTAATAGATGTGTGATTTTGCCTTTCATCCACTGGTAACAGGGTATCAAGTTTATCTGCATCTAGGGAGAGTGCTGACAAGGCGTTACTCACAACAGCATGTCCGGCCCCGCCATTGCCGCCAGACAATGAGGTTAAATCTAATAGTGCAATGGCAAAACTAGGATCATCGAGAACGCTAGCTAATGCCTGTTGCAACAGGTTAAAGTCAGTGCGAAATAACTGCCGCTCTATGGTACGTATAGTACGGTGGAAGACTCCGCCTAAATTGGTATTTACATCATCCTTATGCTCGTGTAACTGATTTTCTGTTTCACCAATTTTCTTGGGAAGCACCAAACGCTGCACGAGTTCGGCACTATGAAAGTGTTTATTTTTACTAGCACTTAATTGAACTTGTTGTAAATAACCACTGGCTAATAATGTTAACGACCCATGATGCTTAAGGATAAAAATCATATCGGTTAAGGGAAGCACGCGCAGTTTTCTGGCTTTCGCATCATCAAGATAATCAGGAGTAGATGTTAGCTGAACAAATGGGTCGTTACGACCTTGAATGAGTGAACGTAGGGCATGTTCCCTGGCACCATATTCAAAACGCAGCTCGTTATTATCTTTAAAAACCTGTAACGCCGAATCCCCTCCCTTTTGCAGTTGCTCTTGCTCCAATTCTATATCTTGATACAGAGCCGATGCATACTTTCCAGAAAGATCGCGATTAAGTGCAATAGGATAAGCGACACTGAGTTCAACTTCCGGAGCACGCGCTCTCATTTCAGGTAATGTTGCCGCATGGAGCAAGCCTTTAGCACCATCGATGTTAATGCTGTTAAACGCGACGAGTCGTGTCGTCAGTTTGCCTGAGTCCTTTTCAAGTGCATTAAGACGTGCACTGCTCCATTGCACTTCAGAGTAGGCTAGATGAATTCTGGCTCCGTTTTTGTTGTCCTTTGCCGGTAACCAAATTTCTTTGAGTGGTTGCCCTACTGCGATGCGCTTCTCATCAAGAAACGGCTTATCCCGCCCTTGGCGATATTGATATAAATCGATATCTTTTAAATTGACACTACCATCATCTTGAGTTCGTATTTCAATTTCGCGCCAAGCTTTATTATTATAAAACACATAAATATAACCATTCCTCACTGGTGCTAATCGCTCTTTAGCGGTCAGTGATGTGTCATAGGTCGGTAGCAAGGTCAGAGGCATCACCGCATGTAACAGGTAGTCTTGTTCGCCGTCTACGCGCTTTTTGGCTTGAATATCGGTAAATAAGGGTAATTTGATCACTCCGGAATCAGCTGTAATAGATAGCCAAGCATTAATCGGCGTTTTTTGCTCATTCCAGTCCCAACTGTTTATACAAGTATCTTCAAGTGATTCTACTTCTAACTTGTTCTCCAGAAACTCCTGCTGAACAGCATCCTTATCATCATAGAATTGAATGCTATGCTCTGTGCCATGATCGAGTCCGGTTACTTCAATAAATAATTTCTTGGGGTCACATGCCGGCCCAGGGCTAAGTTTATCAACTGACATACAAAGAGTCCTTTCTAAGTGTATTTTCTAAATACTGTAATTTTTCTGAACCAGTTAAACTGAACAGGTATGATGATTTCAGCAGAGATTCAGCAGGCTTTCCATATTGACGACATAAGGTTAAGTAACGATAAATACAGGTATTATCGATTAACCCCAGACTCTCGGCTTGATTAAGGTATTGCCGATAATTACACCACTCGACGTTATCAGTGACTGAAATAGAAATAGATTCAAAAAAGCGACTCAAGGTTTTATCATCATATTGTATCTCAAGAGCCATTTGCTGCGATGGCGTAATAATCCAAGATGAATTTGAAGTATCGCTTAATAGTTCTGCGGCTTTTATAGGCAATGAATTACTGACTGAACACCATACACCTTGGATTGCGGAATATGGAAAAGCATACCAAGAGATATGTGTAATAGGCCCCATCCAAAGCGCCGTATCTCGTTTATCTGACTCCCCGAAGAAGTAGTGAGCAACGGCCGGATTTTGGAAGTGCAGAATGCCCTTTTTATTCCCGGAAAACTGCATAATTAATCGTTGTCGAAGATGTGTGATTAAATCATCAAAAGCAATTTCAGCCAGAGCTGAAATAAGAATACCAGACCAAGAGCCACCCGAAACAGCTTTAGTGTGAAATATATTCAATAGAGTATCATCTGATTTAACTCTGATCACATAGGGGCTGTATTCTAATAGCTCAGCTAAGTCGGTACCTATGTATAAGGGGGCAATATCCGGACTGGCTCCATAAGCATACAAATCGTGAGCAGTATCAGGGTGATAATCAGCAATCAGGTAATGTGCTAACTCTTCATCATCGAGTTTGTCTTGAAGCTGAAGAGTATGATGTAATTCCATTAACCGTTATTCCCACAAGGACAGTCGGTTAAAGGGCATGAACCATCAGTTTGTTTTTGACATACCTCTGTCAAGGGAGCATCTTCTTGCTGATCGGAAATTATTTTATGTTTGAGTGCAGGCGTCACAGCTACACTAGCCTCTGCCACACCAGCGACCTCCGTCGCCTCAGCTAACTCCATCTTTTCACTTTCAGCAACAGTAGCCGCTTCTACGCCTAAGGGTAATATGGCATTTTGGCCCGAAAAACCACTGCCTGAGCCTGCGCCGCCGCCTGAGTTAAGGTTGATGGCTGAGCCAACCAGATGTACGCCAGCGGAGTCAATTTTGACGAAGCTGCCACCGGCCTTGAGGGTGATTTCCGTGCTGGTTTCGATTACCACTTTCTGTCCGGCCTTGATGTGCACTTCGGTGCCCGCTTCATTTATCCAGGCACTGCCGGTTTTCATCTGTATCGAACCTTCCACGGTTAAACTCATGTCGCCTTTGATATTGTGGCGACTCTCGCCTTCTACGGTCAGGTGATCATTGGCCTTAATACGGGTGAAGCGTTCGTTATCCACATCAAGATGTTGATCATGTTTAATCTGTGTTGCTTGATCATTTTCAACTAAGGTGTTCATGTCTTTCTGGGCGTGAATGTATATCTCTTCCTTGTCACATTCATCTTCAAATCTTAGCTCATTACTGCCCTCGCCCTTATGGGTCTGAGTCTTGATACCTGTGCGTGTCTTGTTCGCCGGTAACGGATAAGGCACTTGGCTGATAACGTTAAAAGCACGCCCTGTGATGATAGGTTGATCCGGGTCGCCTTCAAGAAAATTCACGATAACTTCGTGACCAATCCGTGGAATGGCCATCATGCCATATTGCCCCCCGGCCCAGGCCTGACTGACACGCACCCAGCAACTGGACCCCTTATTAACACTAGCGTCACCATTACCATATCTGTCCCAGGGAAACTGCACCTTAACCCGGCCAAATTCATCACAGAAGATCTCTTCATTTTCAGGCCCCACCACGATAGCCATCTGCGGGCCGGTAACCAGAGGTTTAGGGTTCGGCCTTGCTTGCCAGGGTAAGCTGGCTGGAATGGCTGTAAACTCATTATGATATCGGGTAGGCTTTTGAGTGTTGGCTTCTTCCGCTGCGGCTCCCTGCTCGCCGGTATGTTTAACCCCGGTAATGATCCAGTCACGATTAAGGCTGCTATCGCCGTGCTCCATCAAGTCGAATTTAAAACCACTGATGCCCTGCATGATGTTGCTCTTGCCTGTGGCCACTTGTGCATCACGGCGCAGGTATTCCTGACGCACCTGAGTGATCGGGATCCCCGCGGCATCATCCTTGTAACGGCCCGGATAGTCGAAGTGCTCGTAATCCAAACGTTGGCAATCTAACTCTTTGCCTGTGCTGGTCTGCAGGAAGCTGTATTGGGGCTTCTTAAAGCTGTTATCTTTGAGGGTGACGCTGGCAGGCTTTATCTGATGTTGAAAGCTGAACGCGTTCACATAGGGAACATCGATCACTCCGCCACTAATGGCATTGTAAGGAAAAGGCGCACCCAAGCTCGCCAATTTACTGGTGCTGTCACAGAAAATCAGCGTGTGCGTGTCTGCAGTGTGTTCGAAAAAGTAAAACAGACCGACTTCAGCCGCCAGACGACTGATAAACTCGAAATCTGTCTCACGATATTGCACGCAATATTCACGTATTTCAGACTCGAATCTGGGATCACAACTGAAGGCATAATCTTTTAGCCCCATCTCACCGAGCAAGGTGGCGATAATATCCAGAACGGTTTTCTGCTGAAAAATCCGACTGTTCTGCCTGAGCTTGAGTCTGGAAAGTGCCGGCACTAAGGTCAGCTGATATTGAGTGTGATGATGGCCGGTATCGCCCTTGCTAAATTGGCTCACAATGCCGTGCACCTGACGCTGAACCGACTCATCTAAGGTCCAGGTGAGTAAGCCTGTTTGGTCGACGATAGACTCGGCAGTGAGATCGTCTAATCGGCTTAATAGCGTCAACTTAACCTCGAATGGCGTCGACAGATGCTCGATGAAGTTGAAATCGACCACATCTAGGCTATCCTCGTCCAAGCCTTGGGCACTGAAGTGGAAACGTAAACCTGGGCCAGAAAGCGCCATGACAATATCCTTATCTATTGGTGTTGTATCCAGTGACATCGAGTAGGTTCATGCCTGACTCTATGTCGATTGAAATTGCCGATTGCAATAAATGTTAGGGAAACAAACCCGGCCTTGGGCAGGTGTATTTCCCTAAAACTTATCTCCTTCACTACAATAAATAGTGAAAATATAAATAAACGCGCTAAAAGAAAATCAGGTGCTTATGTAAGCACCTGCTTATTCTCATTGGCCGTACCTATGATCCGAACGACTGGCTTAAATGACGGATTCAAGCCAGTACTGCGTCGAAACATAGGGACAACTGATGAGTTAACTTAATGGGCTATTAAGCTTCGATCGGCTTACGCCAATCATCTGAACCTGAAGTACCTGCAGTCGTATGATCCCAATCGATCTTACGGTATGCCATAGACACAGTAACTAGCTGAGTGAAGTCAGCCTTGCTTGGATCTTGGCAATGAGGCATGTGGCACTTAATATCTATGATGGTTGCGCCTTCGAGCTTAGTGCTGAAGTAATGCTCTTGCTTACCTTCGATAGAAGTGCGGTACCACTTTAGTTCAACTTCAGTGATCTTCTCACCCGATGCGAGTGAGTTATACATCAAGGGAACGGCCTTGTTCAGTGCCACAGTAAACTTAAATGGCTTATGAATACGCTGTCCTGAAGGTTGACCCGACTGTGGATCTGTAGGCACTGTGACTATGTGATCAAATTCCTGAACCAGCATCTCATCTTCATGACCTTCGACAAAAATGTCACCGACAGAATCGGCGGTGAAAGCACCTGCAGTAATGTGTCCCTGGGTCTGTCCTTTGATTGAGATATAACATGGTGTTGGCATGGATAATTCCTTTTAAAATTAGTAATGATTTTACTTTGGTTCGTTGAGCCTGTTGGCTCTTTAAACCTAGGGGTTTGTTATTAAACCTACTGCCATATAGCCAGTATCGTGCCAAGTGTGTAAGTGGTTGTTTTTACATTATTTAGTGTTTTTACCTGTATTTTCTGGGCAAGTTCTTGCTCGATGCTGAGCAAGATCTTGCCCAGCGAGCAAAAAGTGGCCCAGCTATTCTATTTATGCTTAGGCTTAGGCTTAATGCTGTTTCTCTGCCTTGGTCTCGCTTGCTATGACCTTTAAGGATACATTTGCATCCTTTGGTAATAGTGTGGCGTTATTCCCGCTACTCTTGCCACTTGCCTTAGCATTTTCCTTTCCACTAGCCACAGCTTCATTAGCGAGTTTGGCTTCAGACTCGACGGCGGTTAATTTCCCCCACTGCAGGGCCAGTAAGGTGCGTTTGATCAATAAGGCCTTTAACTGAGTATCGAGCTGCGACAATTCACCACTGGCGCGAACATAAGCCTCATCCTTTAACAGATCATCGATAAAATAGGTCCGCGCCAATATGGGCGACAAGCTGCTGGCATAATTAGCCACATCTTTAGCGGCCCCTTGCACCTGCCTGATGTTCACCGGGACTCGTCTGGTGAGTTGGCTTAAGTTGGCCATCTTGGTTCTCGCCGCCGAAAATCGCCTAAAATTCTTATCTAGCTCTATTAAATAATTCACCTGCTCGGGATAGATAGACAGAGAAGTGTCTTGCCGTGGCAGATTAAATAACTCATCGATCAGCTGAGCCACCGTTGGCGGTGCCTGTACTTCGACGATGGGAGTAAACCAGCTGGGTAATTGCTGACGAATTTCATCCTGATAAGAGACGCCGGCGTAAACACCTGCACAGCCAAATGTCAAAATCGATAAACCTGAGAGCGCCACCATCCAAGGTGTGGATTTTTTGGCTGTTTTTGTCTTATCAACTCCGATGTGCGTCACTTTAGCGATGGATCTACGTTGCAGTGCCTCAATATGATCTAATTTCTCAAAAATCACGTAACCCAGCACATCCAGATTGGGCACCTGCTGAGGCTGCTTCTGCTTCAGTAACTCGAATAACTGTTGGCAGGCATATTCACAACGATACCAGTCACGCACATTGGCCGGCGTCGCCGCCATTTTCTTAAGCTCTGGGGTCACTTTCGTCACCGCCCAGTTGATTATTTCGGCAATTTTCTCCGCCGCCATGGCCTCTATTTCACTGGAATAAGAGACGATGGATAACATCAGTTCCAGTCCCGATGCGAGGCCGCTCACCCCTTGGGTCTTACTCGCGGCGCTAATGTAATAGGCTGAGGTCAGCAGATCTGCACCCGAGGTGTTGGCTAATTCCTGTGCCAAACGACACACCTTGTCCCAGTCGGTTCCCCCACTGAGCGGATTGTTACGCCGATTGATCTCGGCTCTCATCTCCTGATACAGAGGCTGCTCTCTGAGAGACTTAGGATTTGAGGCCAGTTTGAAACGATTGACTCTACACACATTGTTTTGCATTAAGGTACCACCAGGCAAGAGCTCTTCTCGCCTCTATAAACAGGAAAAGCAGGGGTTTCCCCCCGCCGTCATTTAATACAAGGGTTAATACAAGAATTAATACAAAGTTTTAGGGATCTCGAAGCTACTGAGTAACTTAGAAGTAAATGGATTCACATTATCCCGGGTACGCAATCGATAGGTCACATCGCCCTTATCGACCACAAACTTATAATCGATACTGGTAGAGCTACTGCCAGACATTCTGGCACTGTCCAGCAGACGGAAGAAGGCCCAGGGCCCTTCAAATACCAGGGATCGAGGCGAAGCATCTGTCTTACTCGGCACCAGAGTCAGCTTGCTCACCGCCGAGTCCCGTAACGTATTGGGCCATACCAGCGCCACTCCACGATGTGGACCATGGGTGTACTCGACAAATTGACCGTCTATATTCATCACACTGCGGCGTTTGTTGGGGCTCATCTGTAGTGTCTCCAGAGAAAACTCCACATCCAGGTTACCCTTGGGATTGAAGAAGGCCTGCTGGATACGCTTAGCCTGCTCCAGAGACTGCAACACCTCTTTGCGCACCAGAGTCGAATCACCTTCGCTGAATTGATTTAGCGCATCGAAGTTCTCTTCGAGAAACATCTTCATCTGGTCGTTATAGAAGTTGTTCAATGTGCCCTTAGGGCCGAAGAAGCGTTCGAAGTCATCGATGGAGACCTGCTTTTTCGATTGAGGGTTAAATGGATAACGTGAAGCCAGATTCTGCTCAAAATCCTGGAACACTTCGTTATACCAGCGAACCTCTAAATGCTTGATTGCACTTTGGAGCACGACTTTCCAGCTCTCACTGGCCAGCTTGCTCACCATGGCATCTACAGGTTTAGGCAAACTGGTGGCAATACGCTCTAAAGCATAGATGGGATCGGCATCGTTGAGGGTCAGGCGTTCCTGAGCCGCCTTGAGCGCAGCCTTACCCACATCGGGAGCATCCTGAATCGATTTAAGATAAGCGTGCAATCGCTCAATAGACCCCATTACCTCGTCAAGGTAAGCGGGCTGCTTTCCCTCACTCTTGAGTAGATGGTTCAAGGCGGTAAAGTCACTGTCTATCTTCGCCGCTATCTGATAACGGGGAGATTCCATGATGACACTGCGAGCACTGGCATCGTCCGGCATAGAGGGGAATAGCTCAGTGTTAGTGGTCAAAGTATCCAGCAGGCGATTAATGGGACGATTGCTGATGGCAAAGTTATCAATCACCATGACTCCATGATTGATATCCCGAAAATCCTTCAACTCGAAATCATTGAGCGCCCTGCGCCAGGATGACTTGTAGTCTAAGGTATATTGATTGATGATCTTGTTTCTCAGGGCTATCTTATCTGCATCACTGAAATCCGTGGTATCGGACTGGCCCAGCACCCAGCTGTCTATCAACGCCAGATCTGCCACCGAATCAGACTTAGGCATAAAGTAGCGCTCGAACCCTTGCTTACTGAGCAAACGGGGGATCTTCATCCCATCACCATGATTTTTGATCTCTTTACGTTCTTCAAACACCAGCTCATAGGCCGGTCCCGTGGCCAGTTTAAGATCCAATGCGCCGCCTAATTCCGCCGAGGCCGATTGCCTGAGCTGCCTGTAAACCCTTTGTTCTATGGGTAAGGTGCTCAACTCGGCCTGAGTCTTAGCGATCAGCTTATCGTATGATTTCAGGGTATCTTCCGCCTCTATGACGCCGGCTAGCCTCATGGCCTGCAGATCCGTATGCAACAAAGCATAATCCAGATGTTCCATCAACTGAGTCTGTAAGATGCGATCCCCTTCATAGGACTTCTGCCACACCTTAGAAAAATACGCCTTAACAAATTCATCCTGACGACCGCTCTTGTCCACCATCATGCGAAACACCCTGAGTATCGCCAGCTTTTCATTGCTGTTCTCGGGGGCATCGGACATGTCGATGGCCACTTGTTTCAGCAATGCCGGCAGGTAACGGTATGACAACAGCCTCAGGTAGGTTTCCTCTACTTTAGGCCCTATGGTATGGCCCTGATAAAGACCGAAATCTGAGATCAATCTTGGCTTATCACGAAAGAAGCCGAACTCTAAGGTCGCTGCACGTATGGTATTTAAGGGAGGTATGATGCTCTTACCCAGTAGATCGAAGCTCGAGAGCTCATTGAGTTCATTAAATTCGGTCACCTTGTTCAATACCGCGTCCGCCTGCTCACCGTTAAGCAGGTAATATCTGTGCCAGGTGCCGACGAGGAGCACCGAGGCGATTGTGCATGCCACGAAAGAGAGGGTCATCAGACGACGTTTTTGTTTCGCCACCTTGAAGTTATCCGATGCTAGACCGGCCTCAGGATAGATGATCTGTTTAAACAGTGACTGGATGAAATAAGTCGTCGAGTTCTCACTCTTCTGGGCACTGTTGATTGACTCTCTCAGGCCATATCGACGTGAAGCACTGTCGACATAGGCATTGGTTGGCACGCCTTGTTGATAAACCGAGGTGAAATAGACACCACGAACCAGGGCCGAGGTAGAAAATTGATCGCTGGCCAATGCATCGCTGAAGAACTCTTGTAGCACCTGATGAGAACCCGCTATCTGACGGGTAAAACTATAGATGGCCGCGCGCTCTTCCTTATCACGGCACTGCAACAGCGCCCGGGGAAGATGGGCATTGATGCGCGCGATAAAGCCGGAATAGTCTTCATCGAACTCCTTGAGCCAACTGTCCAGATCGTTGACCGAATTGAGTGAGAAGGTAAACCCCATGATCTCATCTCTCTGGGCCTGAGTGTAATGGCGAAAGAAGGGCTCGAAACCAAGTAATAAATCTAATTTAGTCAAGGTGATATACACAGGCAGACGTGTAGACAGGGTCTCCATCAACTCACGCAGACGGGCTCGAATCAGCTGAGCATAAGCCTTACGTTCAGATGTTGCCGAGCTGATAACGTTAGCCATATCCAGCGCTAACACCACACCATTGAGGGGTCTGCGGCTGCGGGTACTCTCGAGCCACTCGACAAAATGGGTCCACAGACGCCTTGTCATCTCGCCTTCGTTACTGCCTTCTACCTTCTTCTGCGTCAGCAACTCGCCGTCAGGGTCGATAAGCACGGCATTGTCACTGATCCACCAATCGAAGGAGTAGGGATTTTCAGACTTCTTGCCCGAGGCCCGCATCACAGAGGAGAACACAAATTTCTGCCCCGAGCGGTTTATCATGCTGGTTTTACCGGCATTCTCGACCCCAAGCACCAAATACCAAGGTAAGGCGTAGAGGTAGTTACGGGTGTTTAGACTCTCTTTGAGCCCTGACATCACATCATTAAGCTCGACTTGCTGGCGCTCGACCATACCCTTGATGGGATCATCTTTAAGCTGCTGAACCTTCTCATTATCTGCGTTATATTGGTTCAACTTACGCCATTGAAACCAGCCCCACAGAGCGAAACACGACAGCGAGAAGATAGTGCTGGCCACCACTCGGGAACCGACACTGGCGAGCACATGCTCGGATTCTATCTCCAACCAAGGACCAGCCCACCAGATCCCTACATTGATCAACACAAAAATGGCCACCAATAAAATGGGTAATGCCGATTTAAACTCTGGTAATAGCTTGATAAAAAATGATTTCAGCTTCGACCACATATACTTAATTCCCTGTACTTAATCCAAATTTGCTTTTTGTTTGAGGCGAGCCATTAAACCAGGCTCCCAGTCTGCCAGAGCCGTGCTATTGGCCTGCTCATATAAGATCCGATAATCGATATCGGCCATAGCAGACAGTTGATGACCGCTCTTAAGATCTGCCGCCAACAGGCGCAGATAAAAATTGTCTCTTGGCTCAGATGCCCGCTGCAGATGGTCATTGAGGCTGGCAAAAGCCACCGACAAACCGCCGGACTCGGCTAATTCCATCACCTCATTACCTTGCAGCTCCCACCCCTGCCCGCCGCCATTGGCCGCTGTTCGGCCATAACCTTGCTCAAGCCAGGCTTTAGTGTCCTTACTGGCGAAAGGCAAGCCGCCCTTGAACGACATGTTCAATAACTTAGGTAACCGGTCGACAAATGCCGCGGTATCTTCATGAATGGCCTTGGCCCACGGCGTCTGACCCAGAGCCACCGCGATGCGGGCACTCAAATGATGACCGTCAAGCCAGAACGGACTCAGAGTAAGGCTTAACTCCACCCTTCTCAGCAAAGCCAGATCTGCACCTCTCTCTAATTGGCTCAGGTATTCACTGACCCTGTCGGCGGCAATCGGCATCAAACTGGTTTCCCCGTCGGCATTGGCATTCTCGGGGGCACTCGCCACGGAAAACCAAGTGGCAAACCGGCGAATCTTGAGGCTGAGCCCAGTTCCGGTTTCAAATTCACTGATAAAATCAGCCACCTTGAGTAAGGTCTGTTTGGTCGCCTTGTCGTTGCTGGAATCTATTTCCAACTTAGGCGCCATGACTTGAGCCACTGAAGTTGTCGAAGCGGTTTGACTCACGGCATTGACCACCGCCTTAGATTCACCCTGTTCAAATTGGCGAGTCAGACGCACCTTGAGCCCGTCGAGTACATCGATTGGCAGCTCCAGCTTCTCGGCCGTGTCCATTAATTCACTCAACCAGATCAGCAGTTGCTCTTTACTCTCGGGATCGCTAAATTGGCTATCCAGATTTTCACCGGCTTTAGCCGTGCGCTGCACGATTTGCGCAAAGTACTTGCGTCTGGGCAACACGCCTCTGGGACCCGGTGCTGGGAAACAGGTTTCCCAATAACACTTCATAAATTCATTGAGACTCGTCAATGACAGGCTGAATCTGTCGATACTGGCCTGATGTTGCAGGCACTGCATCAGGTAAGTGATCAACTTGAGATCTTTACTACGGGTCTCAAGTAAGGTCATCACCCCGGACTCGACCTCCCCCCACTGCACTTCGCTGTGAGACAGGGAACCCACCTTCATCAGCTGAGTTTCGACAAAATCGAATAATGCATCATCGTGCAGGCGATCACCCACAGGATTGGCAGCACTGATGGGCTCGACTATTTTTTTAAGATATTGTTGTGACATATTATTTACCAGCGACAAACTTTTCGTAGGGGCATGATCGCCTGTTTAAGCTCTGTGGTATCGAACAGCAAACCATCGATCTCTTCGGTATCTGAGTGCAATACCAAGGACTTATCTGCCAACATGGTCCTCATCACCTTGATGGCAGGTAGGCCACGTCCGGTTCTGAAAATATAACCAGAATTATCACTCTGCCAACGTTGACCCTTACTGGCAGCCCTATTGACTGCTACCAGCATCGAGCCCGTCTCGAAATAGTGCGATAACACCAACTCCACCCGACTTATTCCGTCGATACAACTCAACATCAATATGGGCCTAGGGGGCACTGCGCCGATGGCGGAAGCGGTTAACCAGACATTGTCGCTATCCTCTTCACGGCCCAGAAAGAAACTTGAACCGGCTTGCCTCTGCTCTTCGTTCTTAGTGGCACGTAACCACTCCACCGCATGTGTCGATGCCTGAAGGCCTGTTTGCTGTGCCATCAGAGGCGTTGCAAAAACCTGATCGAAGCAATATAAGCGTTCGAGTTTACTGGTGATCTTGACGCAAACCTGAGCATCATTGAGCAGCTGTGGCTCTGCGTGACACATAGCCGGTAACAAGAGTACCCCTGTCAGGACCCATCCCTTCACCTGTGACATTATTCGTTTATCTCCAACTTTAAGCATTTATGCGAGAAGGTCCGTTTGGGCATGCCCAGACTCATGGCGGCTTTGGCCCTGTCGCCCTTAAATTTATCCAGTCTGTCGCGGATCACCTGACGTTCAAATTCTGCTACTGCTAGCCTAAGGTCTTCGATATCGCCAAAGTCCCCCTCAACAGATGAGACACATCTGATGTCGATTAACTCAGCGGATTCAAACTCGGGTAATGCAGACACCTCCAACTCACCATGGTGACTCGTCAGGGCGCAGGCGTACTCGATAATGTTACGTAATTCGCGCACATTGCCAGGATAACTGTGACGCTTAAGTTTCAGCAACGTCTCATAGCGTACCCCTGTGATCTCGCGCCTGTGGTGACGATTAAAGCCATTGATAAAGTGATTCACCAACAAAGACAGATCATCGAGACGTTCGCTTAACGCTGGAACATGAATGGGAAACTGACACAGACGATAATAGAGATCCCGGCGAAAATCGCCGTTATCGACTCTCTGTTTAAGGTTCACATGGGTCGCCGCCACTAAGCGAAAGTTAGAGTGTTCTTCCTTCGATGCGCCCAGCGCGCGAAAGTGACCCGACTCGAGTACCCGTAGCAACTTAGATTGCAGGTTAAGCGGCATATCGCCGATCTCATCGAGAAACAAGGTGCCCTTATTCGCCTGGGCTATCAGTCCCTTCTTTTTAGCATGGGCACCGGAAAAAGCGCCCTTCTCATATCCGAACAGCTCAGATTCAAGCAAATTTTCCGGAATGGCAGCGCAGTTGATGGCAACAAATTGTTCATCGTGACGCTGAGAATGCTCGTGAATGGCTTTGGCTACTAACTCCTTGCCGGTTCCGGTTGCTCCCTGCACCATCACGGACAGATCTGTGCCCGAGACGCGTAAGATCTCGCCCCGCAGCTTATACATCTTGTCCGCCTCGCCCACCAGGATCTGTGACAGGGCCTTTAGGCTCTTCTGATGACGGATCTCATCCTTGGCTTGAGACAATGAGTCGGCAAGAAAACTAGCTTGCCCCGACTGACTCGCCACGGTATTGAGCAGCTGCCAATGGCGCATAAATACGCCGCAGTAATGTTGCCATTGCTGATCCTGCAGCATCTCCTTAGTCTCGACTACCGAAACCGCGAAAATCAGCAGGCCAGACACATGCTGGTCCTGGATCAGGGGAAACATCAACAGGTTTATCTCTTGGGGAAGCCCTGACACCAGCTGGACAAACTTAACCTCTTCGCGCCAGTAGGCCAGACTAAAATAATCCAGTACCATTGGCTTGCCTGTCTGTAACACATGGGCGAAAGGATGACTAAAATCGGTCACATCCCAGTCGGCCTCCGTATCCACCTTGAGCCGTTTATCGGCCCGAAATTGCGACAAAATCAAGCGTCGACCATCCACAGAAGGCACGAGTAACACACAATCGCTCAGGCACAGCTGCTGCTGTAGCGTCCGCATAAACTGAGCCGTTAACTCATGCTCCCGGGTGCATTCGAGCAGACTTGAAGTCTGCTCTAGCCACTGCTTACTGGTCACTAACTGACCTCTCCAACAAACTCACCTTGATGACAAGCCAAGCGGATCTCATTCACGGCCTGCTTATTGGCGAGCTTATTGAGTAGCGCCAGGGCGATGGGAGGTAACATCTGCCCATCTATGATGGCTTCGAGCATACGGGCACCATTTTCTGTGCGGCCGGTACGATTGATGATCTCATCGATAAGCGCTGGGTCGCATTCCACCCGCGCCTTGTATCTGAGCTCAAGTCGCTCAGTCAAAGACGCGAGTTTAGACTCGACTATCTGTCTCAGTACCGCTTCACCCAATGGCAGATAAGGCACTATCTCCATGCGTGCCAGCAGGGCTGGCTTAAAGAAGTCGGCCAACTCAGGATAAAGCTTATCTTCCAGGACGTCCGGCTCATCAGCATGCTCGACTATGGTCTGATAGCCAAGATTAGAGGTCATGAAGAAGAGAATATTTTGGCAATCGATCAGACGGCCCTCGCCGTCAGCCAATTCGCCCTTGTCGAATGCCTGATAGAAAAGATTGAGCACATCGGGATGGGCCTTCTCCACTTCATCGAGCAACACAATAGAGTAAGGCATCTTCCTGATAGACTCAGTCAGGATCCCCCCCTCGCCGAAACCTACGTAACCCGGAGGCGAGCCTATGAGGCGAGATACCGTGTGCTTCTCCTGATACTCAGACATATTGATGGTGGTCAAAAATTGCTTGCCGCCATATAACTGCTCGGCTATCTGAATCACGGTTTCGGTTTTACCCACACCACTTGGGCCTACAAGCAAGAATGCGCCTTTGGGTCTCCCCGCCTTACGCAGATCGGCTCGCGCCGTCAGCATGTTCTTGTGTAAGCGCGAAATGGCAATCTCCTGCCCCTTGACCGATGCACTCAGAAGTTCGGGCAGATGAGTGATTTTATGCAGCTCATCACTATTCATCTGCGCTACGGGTACCCCGGTCCAATCGGCAATCACGGCGGCTATCTGCTGCTCATCCACCTGCGGGATAATGAGTTTATGCTCTTTACTCATCTCATCGAGCACAGACTCTGTGGCCTGAAGTTCGCTGCGCAGTGTTGAATCACCCGCTTGCTCATCTTCGAGTATGGCTTGCCTCAAGCTGATGATCTTCTCGACTATCTCCTTTTGCTGATGCCAGGATGCCTCGAGCTGCTGGTATTCTTCACGGGCAGTGGCGATATCTTCAGCAAGCTTAGTCAGATACTCCTCATCCACGGCCTGACCCAGATTGAGCTGACGGGTCAACAGCGCCACCTCGACCTCAGTCTGATGTATCTTTCCCTCTAATTGAGCCAAACGACGAGGCGGGGAGCTAAGATTAATAGCGATGCGGGCACATGCGGTGTCCAGCACATCGATGGCCTTGTCCGGCAGTTGACGACCCGAAATGTAACGATTAGACAGATGCGCCGCGGCTTTCAGGGCACAATCTTGTATCAGCACCTTATGGGCCGATTCATATACGCCGTGCAGGCCGCGCATGATGGTCACGGCCTGCTCCGGTGTCGGCTCATCTAACTTTACCAGTTGAAAACGTCGGGTCAGGGCTGGGTCTTTCTCGAAGTACTTCTTATATTCTTTCCAGGTCGTGGCGCCTATGGTGCGCAGCTCGCCGCGGGCCAATGCGGGCTTAAGCAGGTTAGCCGCGTCGCCGCCCCCCTCCTGATTCCCAGCGCCAATCAGGGTATGCGCCTCATCGATGAAGAGTATGATGGGCGTCGCCGATAGCTTAACTTCTTCTATCACGCCCTTGAGGCGCTTCTCGAACTCGCCTTTGACCGATGCTCCCGCCTGCAGCAGGCCAAGATCCAAAGATAGGAGCTCGACACCCTTAAGTGAATCCGGCACCTTACCAGCGACGATTCGCAGCGCTAGTCCTTCTACCACAGCGCTCTTACCCACACCGGCATCTCCCACCACGATGGGATTGTTCTTACGACGCCGACACAGGATGTCGATCATCAGGTTGATCTCATCATCTCGGCATAAAACCGGATCCAGCTCCTCATCACGAGCCTGCTGAGTGAAACTGCTGGTAAACTTATCCAGTGCTGAATTAGCCGTAGCCACAGGCTGAGAGGCTGATTTCTCCGATTTGCTCTCTGACTCCGCAGAGCTTGCGGTCAAGGCATTGAACTCTTTACGCAGGCCTTCACGATTGATATCGGCGAAAAAATGTGTCAGCT
Source organism: Shewanella sp. YLB-07 (assembly GCF_009377275.1). Lineage (NCBI taxonomy): Bacteria > Pseudomonadati > Pseudomonadota > Gammaproteobacteria > Alteromonadales > Shewanellaceae > Shewanella > Shewanella sp. YLB-07. Next base: position 383,555 of record NZ_VOQB01000006.1, read on the forward strand.
CAAACGGCAGATAACGACTCGACTGCATCAGGGCTGCGATAAAAATGGCGCCGGATCTCAGCTGAGTCTGTCCCAGCTCCGTAGTTGACAGTAACCAGGCATCCTGGAGTAACTCCACCAACAGAGGTGAGAATGACGGATAGGTATCTAAGCTCTCGCCCCTTGGCAAGGCCTCCCCGAGTATCGACTTGAGCTCGTCTAGGTTACAGTCGACTTGCTTAAGTATCACCCTCACATCTGACAGAGGATTTTCCAACAGACTGTACAAGAGATGCGCTAAGGTTATCTCTTCATTTCTTCTGCTGATACAGAAAGAAGCCGCCTCTTCCATGGCTAATTTGTTGATAGGATTTAATTTAGTAATGAGCGCACTCAATTCTATACGGATCATAAAACGTCCTTAATTTAAGATCTGATAAAGTTTGTCCAACACGCCGGCAGACTTATTGGCAAGGGACACAGAATAAAAGATAAATATCACGGTCAGCATGGCAAAAAAACCTGCAAACACGGTCCAGATGGGCATCTGTCTGCCGATCTGAAAGCGGGTATTGACCACATGTTCGGTGGCGCTGGTCAGCAGCTGTGGCTCCTCTTCTCTGAGGTTCCTTAGGGTCTCAAACAGGCGGTTAACTATCTTGTCGAACTCCTCACGTCCATTTTCCATGACCTTATATCTGCCTTCGAAACCCAAGCTGAAACACAGATAGATAAACTCAAGCAACTCCTGATAGGTTCCTGGCTCCGTCTCTAAACGCTGTAAGATACTGAAAACTTTCTCGCCGCCCCAGGTTTCATTATGAAACCGGGTCAAGAGTGAGTGCTGCGCCCAGACACTGTCGGCTCCCCAGGCCGTGTTCATCACGGCCTCATCGATGAAGCAGCACAGCACGTAACGATAAGCTAATATGATGGCGCGATCGTAACCGGACTCGGTGAGCTCAGCCTCTATAGCAGAGATATCATCGACACTGTTATCATAGAGCTGCTGCACATCCTGCAAATCCGCCAGTTTCCTGACCCTGAGTACCATGCCAATCAGAGGAGACGCCGCATCGATCAGTTGATTGATGTTGTCGCCACGTAATTGGAACCAATACTCTTTATCGGCGTCGATATTGCTCACCTCATCGAACAGGACATCGTCCAGTTGTTGCTCGGTAAGGGATTGTTTCTGGGGTTTCATCGCATTAACTCCTTATTGCCCAGAACTGCAGCTCAAGCTCTGGGAAATCACCGGCAACGTGGAAGGCAAAACCACTGGAATGGTTCAGCATCTGCCATGACGGGCTCGATCGATCTAGCTGAAAATAGGTATAACCTGCGTGATAAGGCAGTTGCCTAGGTGCGACAGGCAGAGGCGTCAGACCCACACCCGGTAGTTGCAGTGAAATAAGTTCACGAATTTTCTCAACTGAGGCAATCTTGGTCTGTTGAATAAACAATTTCTTCAGCTCCTCCAATGGGATCTTGGCGCGAACCGCGAGGATGAAGTCGGCATCCTTGATAAGCTCCGGATCCTGAACTGGCGCTACCATCAGGCCGTACTTACGCTTATGTAGCTGCAGAGACACGGCTTTTGGCTCGAGCACGATACTCAACGACTGACGCAACATGGACATCAACAGTGAGAAAGACTGTACTGGCATATCATGATCATAGGGGCTGAATGTGGGGGCTAAGCGGCTGTCGTCGGTGAATGAAAACAATTCACCACAAATACTGACCAACTGCTGATAGAGTTGCTCCGGATGCAGGCTTTTTAGTTGAGAAATATGTTGCAGGATTGGCTGCATACGGTTCAGTGACTGGAGTAGCATGAAATCAGACACATCCGCCACACCACCCTGACTAGGGGAGCCGATACGTTGAGCGATATTTTTTGCCCGCTCTCGCATCAAACCCGCCATCTCACCGATGAAACGGTGCAAAAATGGCACCCCGACAACATTGAGGTTACAGGGAATGAAATGGGGATCGAGTACCACGCTGCCGTCGGGGCGTTTTTCCAATATTTTGGCGATGGCCACCGAACTATAAGCACTGCGATCTTCCTTCTCCAGCATCAAGCGCATATGTAGCGGACTCACTTCTATGGTGGAGAAGTCTCCCTGAGGACTGTGGAGATCCCGCACTTCATGACGGCGCATCACATAACGGGAGTTACCGGACTCTGAGGTCTCGGCTACCTCGGTTATCGAATCGCTGCGAAGAGATAAGGCCAAGTAAACAATCTGGTTGGCCAAGGATCCATCCACGACCTCCAGGGCATTAGGGAGCAGATCTTCCTGAGGCATGTTGAACACAGTGCCATCGGGCATCACTCCCTTGGCTCTTTGTATGGCGATACGACCGAAGCTCAGGTACTCGGGATTCAATTCCAGTTCAGATATTCCGTAGAGGTATCCGTTTACCGAAGACAACCTCACATCGGTTACGTATTCAAAATATCTTTGCTGCTGCTGAAAATGTTGTGGTTTGATGAATAGACCTTCGGCCCAAATTACTCTATTTCTTGACGACATGTTTATTCCACTTTATCCAGTATGACTTCCTGTTCTTTAAGCAAGATCAGTAGATGGTACTCACGGCCAATTGATTTAATTTTGATGACTTTCTTCCATTGAGACACCTCAGGATCGCCGTATTGGGCCATCACACCGATATAACGTGTGTCTTCATCGATAGCTTTTGGCTCGATAAACTTAAACTGCCCCGGAAGCATGGTGTAATCACTGTGATCGACATAGTTGGTTCCCAGCGCATCTTCATGATCTTCGATCAGCGAATCATAGTCGGCAGCGAGCAGCTTGGAATCATCCTCGAGCTCGAACACCTGAAAAGCTAACGGCGACGGTTTTCCCTCTAGATTTGGGTTAACCTCATCCAGAGCCAATATGCTGTAGGTCAGTATGGTCGGCAGGTCTTTAGGCTTGGAGCTACTACATGCAAACAACTGACTCAAGACTACAAGCATGAGACCCAAGCGCAGGCGATTCATCAACAATCCCTTTGAAGTTCACGCAGCTTGCGATCGTAAGCCTGCTCGAAGACTTCCCAGAACAGTTTCTCGAAGCCTTTTTGACGATTAGAGGTGAGTTCGGCATAGTACTTTTCATACATAGACCAGGCCCACTTATCGCCAGTCTCAAGGTTGGCATCGCTGCTCTTGCGGTACTGACTGAAACGCTTAAGCAACTTCTCCGGAGAGAAAGCCATCAAGATGTAATCCAGCGCCTCAGATATTGCCGTCTGTACCGCTTGGTTATGCTGCTCAACCGACTGTAAACTCTCAGTAATTGCCGATGCTGAAGAGAGATGTACCGGGCTTCGGTCATCATCAAACAGGGTCTTTACTGTGTCTTCATAATTCAGACCCAGTCTCAGAGGATTATCCTCGATAGGTTGCAAATTCTTGTTCATCAGCTGATAGCGACCCTGACTGGCCGTGTCATGCAGTGACAAGATGCCGGAAATGGCGGCTTTAAGTGACGCCCCAAGATCCACCGAGATGGCCTGCATCTGCTCGCTGTCGCGCACATCACCAAGCTGTACGCCCAGACCACGAAACAGAGGTCCGGCGGTGAGGTGATTACCCACAGGGTGAATCGATGGCACTGAATTCTTGTCAAAATCCGTATGTAATTCAGATTCCAATAAATCTAACGTTTTTTCGTCCATGGTAAAATTATCCAAATAAGTATGCTTCTTCAATGCGATAGCCGAGTCTTGTGTGTACTCGGAATCTGCCTGCATGGTTAACTCTTTATCTGAGCCCAGGAGCTGACTGTCTATCAGACTCATCTCTGTTTCCTGCTCTGGGTCTAATGAGGTAAAGCTCAGTACTTTATTTCTCCCCTGCTGCTCCAGTGCATCCAAAGCTTGCATGGGATCGTCGATGGCGGCGAGCTTCACCTCGGCAACCAAGCCCGCCGATAAAGCCGACGTCTGGGTGAGATCCGATAAGGCTTGCTCATCAAACATCTCAGATAACTGTTTGGTCATTGCCGATGAACGCTCGTTCTCGCTCCCCAGAGATATTCTGACCTTGTAGGGACCGATGGAGATTTCATCATTTTCATTCAGGCTAGCCATGCGATTCAGGCCTATTGGCATAGACGATTGATTGACGAAGACTTCACCACACAAATCTTCGACACAAAATTGTTCATCCAGCCATAGAATGCGACATTGCTGCGCCTTAACTTCATTTAAACGGTGCTTTAATTGCCAATCTGCACCAGGGCTGCTTCCTATGACTCCGCCTTGCTTGGTAAAACGAATGTAAGGGAGCAGTCCCGCATCAAGCATCTGAGAATTAACAATATTTAATGAAATTACTTTATCCACTTCGACCCTCTTTACTGTCTAATTTGTATCAATACTTGCTGATTTTCAATCTCAGCCTGTCCCAGAAATGATGACCAGCCAAGTTGACCCCCCTTGCCCTCTCCGAGCCTTAACAGCGGAACCTCATCAGTCTTGAGTGTCAGCTCAAAATCGAATGCCATCTGCTCTCTGAGTATCACTTCCATCACCTTACACAGGGCCTTGTACTCCTTACCCGAAGGCAGAAAATCCTTAAATCGCTCGAGCGATAAGTTCTTGATACACAAAACGAACTTACCGGTAATATCGCCGACTCTCGACCCCAGCATGGTGTCCTGACCTAAGGACACATTGCGCTGACCTAAGATGCAACGCTGGGAATCCGGGATCTGTACATGACGAAACTCCCACTGCCTGATTGACACATCTTCGAGTTCGAAACAATGGGCCACGATACCGGCTACTGTTTGCGGTGAGCGACTGCGTCCGGCTAAGGTGCCGGCATAGGCCAGCATCTTGCACCAGTTAATCGGCGTATCGCCGCGAATGTCTTCATTGGCCAGCCCCACCAGGGCAAACACCTGTGAAGAAAACTTATCCACGGCATCATCTTGAAAACGTATGTAATAGCGATACTTACGCCAGGACCGATAAAATAAGGCGATCAAGCGATTATTAAAAAAATCCAGAAAATCACGCTTGATATTGGTCTCATCAAAAATAAGTTGCTCCAGCATATAGCTGGGCAGCGGTGACTGAGCCCCGTTTAATCCGAGAAACGTCGTCTCTAACTGGACCCTGTTCCCCGGATGTCTGTGCATTGCGCTCACATCGCTCGGCGCAAATCCCAAACTTGGGTTTGCGGTAAAAAATAGTTTCCCCAAACTCTCCCAAGATTGCTCTTCGGGATCGTTCCCCTCTAATTTATGCAGTAATTCAACCAGCTGAAAAAAATTATACGACCTTACATTCTCTACTTGCTTGTGCCCTTCACTCTCATCTGCTAGATCAGAGGTTGCTGGCCAATCTGAATATCCCATGTGTACTGTTCCTGATTGGCTGCATTGATCACAATCAACTCATGAAATGAATTGATGCTGGCGTAGAGAGCGAAGAATCGGCTTAACACAGTGCCGAACAGGTAGAGATCTCCCTCGGATCCGAAGCAAGTTTGATCTAATACAATTTCTGACAGCAGACCACGTACAGGCAGTCCCCGCAAAATTCGCTCGGTTGGCCTGGATTCGATGCTAACAATGCCATCGAGACGCTTCTGGGTCACTCGTTCAGCTTGACGGTCGATCAATGCCTTAAAGTCATAGGCCCGGATGATCGAGCACAGGGCATCTTTAGATAACAGAGACAAATAGTTAAGGGATAAATTTGAGATAAGGGTCCACAGCATACTGCCATCGAGCACGGGTCTCAGTGATGCATTGGGCTCGGTAATGTTCTTAAAAGTAGCGAAATTAGGTGAGCTGTCGGTGGCGACACAGATATCCCCCTTTCCCAATTGCATCGGCAGTTGACGGTTGGTGCATGTCAGCGATAACGACACGGCTTCGTTACCATCGAAACTTAAGGTTTCATCTCCCCTAACGAAGGAGAGGAAATGGTCGAAACCATCTTCACGAATGCTCTCCTTAACCCTGAGGCGGTAGTAGAGTGCCACGCGATTTCTAACCCGCTCCACTTCGTGTTGGAAGCTCTCGAACGGACTATAAATCCGCTCTTCGCCGCGCATTCTGCCAGAGTCTGAATCCAGCCAGCCCTGCACCTTGTCGACACTGAATATCTCGAAGTTCTCCGGCGAACGGCTAGACGGAAATATGGGATACTCGATCTTCTTGCCGGTGAGGTCGATAGGATCGGCATCATGTTTAAACAGGTTCATCACAGGCACACAATAGAGTTGAAACGTCTCTTGCTTAATAAACACGTCCGCAGGTAAGGTGCGGGAGAAGGTTAATTTAAGCGAGAAATTACCAGTGAGGCCACTTGGCAAGCATTTATGGATCTTACAAATGTCGAAGAACATGAAGGCATCGGGGAACGCCAGGTATTCCTGTAAAATTCGGTAGCCTTCATAGACATTCTTCGGATAAGGCAAGATACCGTCACCACTGTCGAAGCCGACACTCTTGAAACAACTCTTAGGCAGAGAATACTGCTTATCTCCGACACAGATAGCCATTCCCTCGAGATAATGATTCAACCAGAGGTAGAGCATCTGCGCACTGTAATTTTGTCCACCGAGATAGAAACGAAGATCTTCGAGTCCTATCTCATTTAAGGGCAGATCGCTCAAATTGGTGAAATGGATATCTATGATGGACGCTTCTCGCGAATGAAAGTCCTCTACCTTATCCACCAGCAGAGGATAGACATTGACATCGCGGCAGGTGGAAAAGTGACACACTTGTCCAGACACAGGTCTGCTATTCAACATGCAGCCCTTCTCTATCCCTTGTCTATGACTGATGCCACGTTCTAATGGGGAGAAACTGACGATACTGGTGCTGGGCACCGGACGCAGGTAATTAGGCCATAGCATGTTGATCATAGAGTGAGTGAGTTCGGGAAACTCATCTTCTATTTTTTCCCTTAACCTGCCAGTCAAAAATGCAAATCCTTCGAGCAGACGCTCTATATCCGGATCGGTATTATTGCCGTGCAGGTAGCGTGCAAGATGAGGGTGAAGATCGGAAAACTGCTTTCCCTGCTCCCTCAGAAACGCTAATTCATCCCTGAAATACTTGTCTTGAGACACTCTAACTCACCCTATAGGTCCGATTACTGTCGAGAACGAGATCGATCTCGACCTTTTCCTTTATCGATTTAACGCTGATCTTGCCATGAATATGAAATCGTAGGCTAAAAGGACAGGTATCATCGTGTAATACTCGAATATCCAGCTGAGTTAGCCTAGGTTCGAAGCGTTCGATACATGCCTTAATGCCGGCTTTGATTCTGACTCCCAAATCGAAGCTGCCTGAATTTGCGTCGTTGAAATCGAACAAACCAAGTTCAGGGCAACTTTGGGATTCTCCGACCCGGGTATTAAGCAGGCCGGAGATATTACGTTTTATCGAAGCAATGACATATTCAATAGACTCTACCCCGGTCGAGGGCAGATCTATGTCGCTACCTAGTCGCTCGAAGAAGCTGACACAGTAGGTTCTGTCATTGGTGTACAAATCACTACTCCTGGTCTAAACGACCCACCAAGGAAAGTTCAAAGTTAGCACCCATATATTTGAAATGCGGACGAACCGACATGGTGACCTGATACCAACCCGGCTCACCTTGTACGTCCATCACTTCGATCTTAGCCGCGCGCAGTGGACGTCGACTTCTGACTTCTGCTGGTGGATTTTCCTGATCGGCGACAAACTGTTTCAACCAAGTATTCAGTTCACGTTCAAGATCTTGACGCTCTTTCCATGAACCTATCTGTTCCCTTTGTAGCACCTTGATATAATGCGCTAAACGGTTGATGATCATCATGTAAGGGATCTGAGTACCTAACTTATAGTTAGTTTCGGCTTCCTTACCTTCCTTGGTATTAGGGAATACCTTCGGCTTCTGGATCGAGTTTGCCGAGAAGAAAGCAGCATTGTCACTACCTTTACGCATGGTTAAGCTGATAAAGCCTTCATCGGCTAATTCGAACTCTTTGCGGTCTGTGATCAAGACTTCCGTTGGAATTTTTGCCTGCAAGGACCCCATAGACTCGAACACATGCACAGGCAAGTCCTCGACTGCGCCGCCACTTTGCGGACCTATGATGTTCGGGCACCAGCGATATTTAGCGAAGCTCTCTGTCAGACGTGTGGCCAATGCAAAGGCCGTGTTACCCCAAAGGTAATCTTCATGACTCTCGCTGACATCCTCACGGTAATTAAAAGAGCCGATAGGATTATCGATAGGATCATATGGCACACGCAGCAAGAAGCGAGGCGCAGTTAACCCAAGATACCTGGCATCTTCAGATTCTCTCAATGAACGCCATTTAGTGTATTTAGGGCTCTCGAAAGTAGACTTAAGATCTTTTAGGTTAGGCAATTCTTCGAATGAATCTATACCGAAGAACTCAGGTGCAACCGAAGAGAGAAACGGTGCATGTGCCATGGCACCAATCGCCCCAACATATTGCAGCAACTTCATGTCTTGTGATGAAGGCGTAAAGGCGTAGTTAGCTACAATGGCAGCGATGGGCTCGCCACCAAATTGACCATATCCCGATGAATACACATGTTTATAGAGGCCAGACTGCACTGTTTCCGGTGCAAACTCAAAATCATCCAGTAACTCATCCTTAGTCACATGCAGGAGTTCAAGCTTGATGTTTTCTCTGAAATCGGTTCTATCGATCAACAGCTTAAGATTTCTCCATGAAGACTCCATCTGCTGCACAGTCTCATTATGAAGCACAGCGTCCATCTGACTACTGATCTTCTTATCCAACTCGACTAACATCTTATCGACAAGAGCTTTATTAACCGGCTCACTGCTATCACGACTGGCAATCACATTGCTGATGAATGCTGCCACGCCTTTCTTTGCAATATCATAGCCTTCATCGACGGGGGTTATCTTAGTTTGAGCTAATACTTCATCCAGTAAATTAGCACCGAGAGCCTGGTTGCTTTCAACCGCTTTATCCATAGATTCCATGAATTTTATTCCTTAAATGGATCGTCGAATGACGAGATCTATTTATCCCTTCACTCGTATAAAATCTGAGTAAATAATACTGCTTGTATTAACTGTCTAGATTTTGAAGTTCGGCCAATAATTGCTCCCGAGAATCTTTGGTCTCAATGAGCTCTTGCAGCTTAGTTCTAAATGAAGGGATATTACCCAGAGGCCCTTTGAGGGCGACTAAGGCCTCTCTCAATTCGATAAGCTTTTTAATTTCCGGAATTTGTTCCGCAATAGAATCGGGAGAAAAATCTTTTAAAGAAGTGAAGTTTAATTCGATATCCAGCTCATCAGCTTCGTTATCTGTCAATTTATTGGCAACTGTAGCCTTAATTGACAGCTCACTTTCTTTCATAACAGATTCGAAATTAGTTTTATTGATTGAAACGGATTTTCTTTCTTCGAGCTGGGTATCTTCGGGGTGTCCTTTAAAGTCACCGATGATTAACATCTTCAGCGGAAGTTCCATTTCTGCCTGTTGATCGCCCGTTGCAGGGACATATTTGATATTGATACGCTCTTTAGGCGCAACTGTGCCATCTTTTGCCATGTTAAATCTCCATATACGGCTATAATAGGCTAAAACCTATTCCAATTAATTATATATTTACTACAAAAAAATATGTTTCTTAAGGGTACCCCCCTCTTTTTACCTATTGACTTTCTAATTAAGATGGATTCTAGAGTTAAAATTAATCAAGTAAATTGAATCAGCTGATTTTAACTAACAAATTTATAATCGCAAGAGAATAATTCACACACATTAATTCAACCAGGTTGCAATTTTGTAAACCAATATAAGTGGAACGAATGTTCCAGATAATAGTGAAACAGATTAAAAGCCCGTGCTAATCACTCATAAACAATAACTTACATTATGGTTACCAGAGTAACAAAAAGTCGATTCAGACTGATTTAACGATACAAACAAATACATTTACTCGGTATTTTTTATTAAAAATAATTATCTTTTATAATATTTATGAATAATAAGCATAAAGGTAAAGCTCATATTTCATTCGAAAGTTGAATTTTGACAACCGCTAATTGATATGTCCGATTATATAGATAATTATCTTAACGAGAGATCTTAGATTAATCTTGTAAGCCTTTGCCCATTGCTGTTCTAAGATAATATGCTGTATAAAATTAAAACTTCGATAATCAGATATTGATTTCGATGCCTAAATTTTTTGACGTAGAAGAATAGAGTAAAATCTCTATTCAAATTTTTGGGGATGGAAAATGGTATTAGCGGCTTTCATTCAATCGAAACTTGGACAGATGAAGCTTGATGAAATAAAGCTAAAGAGCTGCACTCTTTTAGAGAGTGCAGCCAACAAGGATAAATTAATGAAAGTAGCAATTTTTCATGATTCTAACGAGTATAAATAAATAGTGTCTTATCTTTTCCTACTGCCAGGTAAAGCTTTGGGTAAAGCGTTATTACAATATGGATCGTGCTCTGCGTTATCTTTCACGTTCTGATCGACATACTTATAAAATCCCTCTTTAACCCGAGTCCATATCCCCTGTGAAAGGTCTGCTCCCTGCGCTTGAATTAACCTTTCAAACAGGTCCAGATCACAATGACTAGCATCGTAGGCCATTTTTAATGTCCTTGCAGACTCATCATATGAAACACTGTCGATACCGATAATCAGATCAATACTAGCGACTAGTTTGTTTTTGTTATCTGGTGTGATCCCTTCAAGCTTTAAATATCTGACGACTAAATTGGCCTCTTTTACGCCAAATCTATGGTCTAAATCAGTCATAACCTTCCCTCGATTTCAATATAAACAGAATTGAATGCTGTAATAAAATTCTGTTTATTCACTAGATAGCTGTGTTTAGTTAGCCTATTCAGACTAACACTCAGGTATGAAGAGATAGTGATGTCGATCAAATTATGGTCGATAAATGGGCGCCCTGTAGACAAGTTAAAAACTTACACGTTTAGTGTTAATAAAACCAAACGCAGCAATCGAATAAAACATCAGCATTTACATTGAGTAAGCCGACATTTAGTCGGCAATAAAATAGCCATGAATTACGACATACAAATTTACACAATGAGCATGTAACATCGACACAGATCATTTAACATATATAAGTCAAAAAAAGTCTTTCGCCAATGTATTAATTTGGACTAGCCATAGTAAGGCTGTTCTACAAAAATATAAAAATCCAAGCTTCAACAAGAGGAAGTGTTCGTGGCTACAAAAAAACAAATTATTTTGCCTATTGTCGTATTATCCCTCGGGATCGGTGGTTTCTTTGCTATATCAGCACTGAAACAGCCTCCCCAAGAGAAGGAAGCGATAGACAATACGCCTTTAGTTGCCGTTAAACAGGTTGAATTCAACCCTATGACCTTTACCGTCAGCTCCTACGGCGTGGTCAACGCCAAGTATGAAACGGAATTGGTTTCTCAAGTTAACGGCGAGATCATTTACCTGTCAGAAAGCTTCGTTCGTGGAGGATTCGTGAAGAAAGGCGACATTCTCGCGAAAATAGATCTCAGTGATTACGATGCCGATCTCATCGATGCCGAAGCCAACCTGGCCTCAGCAAGAGCCACTTTAGTGCAGGAAAAAGCTTACGGCAAGGTAGCCGAAGAGGAGTGGAAACGCATTAAAGATGGCGTCCCCTCGGAGTTGAGCCTGCGTAAACCACAGCTCGCCCAAGAGATAGCCAAGCTTAAATCCACCGAAGCAGGCCTTAAACGTGCACTTCGCAACGTCGAACGTACTGTGATCAAGGCGCCTTATGATGCCCTCATAGAAAGTCGAACCATAGGATTAGGTTCCTATGTCAGCATGGGAACTCCCCTTGGCAAGGTGTTAAGTACCCATAAGGCCGAGATTCGTTTGCCTTTGGCAGATAAAGACATCCAATACCTAATCAATAAAGGTAAGCATGCACAAGTGACTCTCGTTGCCGACCTAGGTGGCAAGCAGCAAGAGTGGACTGGCATCATAGTGCGTAGCGAAGGAGTTATCGATAAACTCAGCCGTATGACTTACCTGGTCGCCGAAGTCATCGACCCTTATGGTTTAGCGTCAAAAAAGAGTGAACTCAGGTTTGGTACCTATGTTACTGCCAACATTGCAGGCACTCAGGCCGGAAATGTAACCGTACTGCCGAGACACTTAGTCGTCAACGGACAAATTGCAGTACTCAATGATGACAAGAAACTCACCTATAAAACCGTCAACATCATCCGTCAATTCGGTGCAGAAGTGGTGATCTCCGAAGGTCTCGAACAAGGAATGAATGTGATCACCTCCGCGCTCGATTATCCAGTCGAAGGCATGCAGCTTGCCCTACCGGAAGACAAACTGCAGCAAGACGATGGCTCCGAAGAGTCTAAGACGAAACTCGCCATGGAAGAGAAGGAATAGTCCATGTCAGACACTAATCAAACATCTGCGCCTTCGGCTGGCGAGCAAGAAACACAAACTGGCATCATAGCCTGGTTTGCTCGCAACAGTGTCGCGGCTAACCTCTTGATGCTCATTATCATCTTAGGTGGTCTCTTGACCGCCGACACCATACGTAAACAGTTTTTCCCTCAGATTGAGATCAACTGGGTCGAGTTTAATGCCTTCTATCCCGGCGCTGCGCCTCAAGAAGTAGAGGAAGGCATCACCATAAAAGTTGAAGAGGCGCTGGAGAGTGTTCAGGGGCTCAAACGTGTGATCACCTATTCTAACCGAAACTCGGCCACTGGTTATTTTCGTATAGAGGACTCTTACAATCCACAAATCGTACTCGACGAGATAAAATCTGCCATCGACTCCATATCCAGTTTCCCCGATGGCATGGAAAGGCCTAAGGTCGAGCGCATTAAATTGCGTCAGGAAGTGCTCTATATGAGTTTGTACGGTGATATGACGCCGAGACAACTCAAGGTACTAGGTGAAAAAATCCATGATGAGTTGATGCAACTTCCCTTGGTTAACATCACCGATTTCTACGGCGGTCTTGATTATGAGATAGCCATCGAAGTGAGTAGAGACAGGTTGCGAGAGTTTGGGCTCACGTTCAATGATGTAGCCGCAGCCGTTCGCGGCTTCTCCCGTAACATGTCAGCGGGTCAGATCCGCGCCGAGAACGGTTACATCAACCTTAGAATTCAAAATCAGGCCTACGTTGGTTACGAGTTCGAGAACCTGCCCTTAATCACCTTACAAGACGGTACCAATGTGCTCTTGGGAGATATCGCCACCGTCATTGACGGTTTCGAAGAGGGCATTCAATATTCGAAGTTTAACGGTAAAAACTCGGTCACTTTCTTTATCGGGGCCGCAAACGATCAAAGCATGACAGATGTAGCCGATATAGTTAAAGCCTATGTGGCTGAGAAACAGCAAGTGCTACCTGACGGGCTTAAGCTAGAGACCTGGGTAGACATGACCTATTATCTTGAAGGCCGTTTAGATCTCATGTTAGATAGCATGAAAACTGGTGCGGTGCTGGTTTTCCTTATGTTAGCCCTATTCCTGCGGGTGCGCCTGGCATTCTGGGTCATGATGGGTCTGCCGGTTTGTTTCCTCGGCACCCTACTCTTCATGCCTATGCCGATGCTCGATGTCACAGTGAACGTGATCAGCCTGTTTGCCTTCATCTTAGTACTGGGTATCGTGGTGGATGATGCCATCGTCATGGGTGAGAGTGCCCACGATGAATGTGAGAAAAATGGCCAGAGTCTGGAAAATGTCATCCGTGGTGTAAAACGTGTCGCTATGCCTGCAACATTCGGCGTACTGACCACCATAGCTGCATTTTTACCACTGACTCTTGATGACGGTCCCTCCTCTGCTTTCGGTAAAGCCATAGGCTATATCGTGATCTTGTGTCTGATATTTTCCTTGGTTGAGTCTAAGCTCATCTTGCCATCACATTTGGCCAGAATGAAACCTAGAACCAAGGTTAAACCTGGCTCTAAAAATCCTTTGGATTGGTTACGTAATGGCGTGAACTTTATTCAAGGCAAGGTCGATACGGGTCTACAGTATTTTATTCAGAATATATACCGCCCGGCGCTCACCAGTGCCGTTAAGTATCGCTATACGGTTATTATGCTGTTTATCAGTTTCATACTGATCTGTGCAGGGCTGTACGCCGGTGGCATGATCCGCTTCATCGGACAGCCCAAGATCCCCCATGATTTTCCTCGGGTGAACTTCGAGATGAACGTGGATGCCTCTGAGAAAGCTACCCTTTCTGCGGCACTGGCTATCGAGAAGGCCATCTATGATGTAGATAAGCGGCTGGAAGAGCAATATGGTCAAGGCATGATCTCAGACATGCAGGTCGATCTTAAGGGACGTACTTCGGCAGAAGTCATGACCAAGCTGGTGGATCCCGAGCTTAGGCCCTTAGATACCTTCGAGCTTGCTGAGCTATGGCGTCAAGCCATGCCTCTCATACCGGGAATGAAGTCATTCGAGATTCAGGATAACTTGTTCGGTGGTGGTCGTGACGATGGTGACATCAGTTTCCGCCTGGAAGGAAAAGATGAGCAACAATTGATTGCCGCCTCGAATGAACTCAAGGCTAAGCTTAACTCGCTCAAAGGTGTCGGTGATGTCAACGACAGTCGTCAATCCAGTGCTAAAGAGGTACAGTTTAAACTCAAGCCTCAGGCCTATGGTCTGGGTCTCACCTTGGCCGACATAGCCTCTCAGGTAGGTAACAGCTTCTATGGCTTGGAAGCCCAGCGTATCTTGAGACATGGCTCTGAGATAAAGGTGATGCTGCGCTATCCCGAAAGAGAGCGTAACTCCATTGCTCAGGTCAGCGAAGTATTGATTGTCACCCCAGAAGGTGCCGAAGTTCCCCTTTCAGAAGTGGTCAACATCACAGTCACTCAAGGGGTCAATGGCATTCGCCGTGAAAACGGTAACCGTACCATTAATGTCTGGGCCTCTGTGGATGCCGATCAAGCCGAGCCCTTCAAACTGGCTCAGGACATTCGTGATAACTTTATGCCTCAGCTGCTAAAGAAATATCCGCGTGTACAAAGTGAAGTATCGGGAAATATCCAGGAGCAGATGGACAGCGCTAAGACTCAGTTAAGAGACTTTATCATCTCCATGTTGATCATCTATAGCCTGTTGGCCATCCCACTGAAGTCATACTCCCAACCCATAATGATCATGGCTGTTATCCCCTTCGGCGTCATAGGCTCAGTGCTCGGCCATATGATCATGGGAATCGACTTAAGCGCCCTTTCCCTATTCGGTATTATTGCTGCTGCCGGTGTTGTAGTGAACGATTCACTGGTGATGGTGGATTACATCAACAAGTCCCGAGAGGTGGGAATTGCGATGAAGACGGCGGTACTTGAGGCGGGTTGCAGACGTTTCAGAGCCATCATGTTGACCTCGCTGACCACCTTTATCGGCTTGATGCCCATCATGACAGAAACCAGCATGCAAGCTAAGATGGTGATCCCTATGGCAACCTCCCTCGCCTTCGGTGTCCTGTTTGCCACTGTGGTCACCCTGATGCTGATCCCATGCTTGTATCTCGCTATCGAAGATATTAAAAAGCTAGTCGGCAGCAAGTCACGTGTTCAGCATGACGATGATCACGCCATGGAACCAGAGCTGATAAAATAGGCCTTAGATTGATGTTCGCTCAATAAAATGCCGCTCGACATTTCGAGCGGCATTTTTATATTCCTGATTTCACAGACCTATTATTTGTCAGAAATGAAAAACCCGCCAAAAGCGGGTTTAATCTTGTCTAACTAGCGCTGCAATAATGCGCCAGCAAAAACTAGTTCATGTAACGAGACTCGAAAATCGCGATGAGTTCGCCCTTATCACTCTTCACTGTCAGTGCTTCACCATTGACGCTGTAGCTGGCAAACTCGCCGATAGATTTAAGGAATGCTTGTTCCTGATCCATGCCTTGCATACACATCTTACGTGTACCCGCTACCGGCCCCATGGTTAACTTACCTTGATTCGCCTCGAAAGCGCCAGTGAAGTTATTACAACCAGAAAAACCCTTGATGACATTTTTCTCAGCTACGAACTGGATAAAAAGTTCTTTCTCACCAGCACCCAATTTTGCAGGATTATCTCCCAAACTCATCAGTTTCCAATAAGTATTGGTAAACTCGGCATTGGCTTTTTTATCCGACTCCGCTGTCTTTGCACGAGCGACTCGGTCCAGTTTAATCTCGATAGGCTTGGTCTGGCCCTCGGCAAAAGGATCTATGCTGGTGGTCGATGTAAACACTAAGCTGTCTTCGACTTTTATCGTCGCACGCAGGCTATATCTGTGTTTATCTTGTATCTTACTGGCATCGTATTCGATACTCACGGCGTAAGGAGGTGTACCGATATCTTTTAAGGACTGACTCGCGATCAGATCTGAAGCAACATCAGCTTTTGAGATATCTTCCAGTGTCACCTCGAGTACTGCATTAGGTGGCAACATTCTGCGGTCTAAATAGATAACATTGATATCCAGAGTTTTCATTGCGGTTACCTCAGCTGTGACTTGTTTTTCAGCTGTCACTGTATCTTGGGTCTGAGTCGTAGAACCACTATCGCATGCCTGTAAGACAAAGGCTGAAAGCAATACCGAAGAGGCTAAGGCGAGTTTGTTCATTCTAAACTTCATTGAGTAATTCCTTTTATATACCGCTACAGGATGAACACACGTCATTCTGTAAAAACTAGACATTGGACTAGTTGAAACGAGATAACAAGAAAATATAGCCAAAAGTAGAGTAAATTAACAATATAATAGCCTTTAAAAACTTATAGTTATATGACCAGTAACAGATGTTAATCTTTTTAACTTGTTGTGTATTATTTTTGTGGCACCTCTATAACGTCAGAAAGTGGCAATCAATTGTTAGCATGAATCGATTTAAACTGATGAGACTAGGTATTGTTAACAGCAAGGATTTAAACAAAAGGAAAATGATAGAAAATTTCTATAAGGAGTTTTTCTGAATCTGACGGAGAGATAGCCGAGTTAAACAATAGGAACAAAGGAGTCATAAACGAAAAGCCCCAACATTTCTGCTGGGCTTTATCTGACTCTTTGTTCGAAACGAATGCGGTGAGATAGCGGACCTGAACAATAGGAACCCTAGGGTTCAATCACCATTTTATAAATAGCAAAAAAGCCGCTTATTAAAGCGGCCTTTTCTAAATGTGGCGGAGAGATAGGGATTTGAACCCTAGATGGGCTATAAACCCATGCCGGTTTTCAAGACCGGTGCATTCGACCACTCTGCCATCTCTCCGAACGCCGCGAATAATATAGTGACACCTCAGTCTTGTAAAGGCCTCAAATGCACATTTTCATCATAAGAAGGCCTAAACCTGATTGAACGGTCAATATTGGCGCTATTTGGCTATTTTATATCAACTTTTATCCGTTTTATCAGTGTTTAGCGCAATACGCGCAGGATCAGGGGTGACAAAGTGTGCTTTCACCTGTGACCAGGAGTTCTGTTTTCTCAACCAATAGCCTCCAAGTACTCCAATTGCACAGGCAAGTATTCCCCATCCGATTGCGACTTCACCAAGAGCAGCCCAGATAGCGACTAAACTTGAGGCACCGAAGGCGATACCTATCTGTAAGAAGTTTTGCAGACCTGCCGCTTTCGCCGCATTATCGGTAAACTCTTGTAGCGCATTATTGACGACTATCGGGTAGATTGCGCCGTTTGCAGCCGCTAAAGCCGAGAAAGAAATTAACAGAGGTAGCAAGGTATCAACAGAAAAGACCAGTGTGCTGGCCACAATGGCTAATACACATAGGGCAAATACCGTGAGTAGAACTGAGAGTGTTTTTTCAGTCCCTATTTTCCTTATTAATATTTTACTGGCATAACCACCAACGATAAACATAACCGTCTGTGGAATAAAGCTCAGTCCAATCTCCTTGGTAGCGAATCCATGTTGCTCCATGACAATTGGCCACACGGTTAGATAGGCAAAGAATGCACCGGAGCAAGCTCCGAAGATGATCACGTTCCCCAAGTATTTGGTATTATTTAGCAGACCCCAATTAGAAATAGCGCGAGTCTGACTTGCCTTATGCTTTTCAATTGCTTCTTTGGGCACAAATATTAGTGTCATTAACATAAGAAAGGCGGCCAGCCCAGTTAAAATCATGAAAATACTTTGCCACCCCGTGCTTTCTAATACTAATGCACCTAATAAGGGGGCTAAAGCCGGTGAAAGCGCCACTAGAGGCATGATATTCGAAAATACCCGCTGAGCCTTGGCTGCATCGTATTTTTCTATGACGATAGCTTGCCAGATCACCCCAGCGCTACAAGCTCCTATGGCTTGAAAGAAGCGTGACACATTAAAAGCGAATACTGTTTCACTCGATGCTATTGAGAAACTGGCAGCCGCAAAAATGGCTAAACCGACTAACAAGGAATTACGCTTGCCAATACGTAGGACTAATGGACCATACAATAGTTGACCAATGGCCAAACCGGCGAGAAAACTCGTGAGTGTGCTGGCAACTTGCGCTGGCGATGCCTGCATGGTGTTTTCAATCGCTTTAAACGCAGGAAGATACATATCGGTGGCAATAAAACCTAGCATGCTGAGCAAAGCTAAGTAAGATAGAAAAAAGAAGTACTTGGTATTATTTACTGAATTCATAAAATATTACTACTAATAAAAACTAAAGATAATTACATTGGCTGCGCAGTCTAATCACTTGCAATATTGAAGTGAAACGTTTAATTTTGATATCAGCCTTCAAAAAAAATCACAGCAAGGAAATGCGGGTATGCTTTCTGAACAATCACTGCAATTGATCGATATGGTCGCACGGGTAGGCAGTTTTACCGCCGCGGCAAATAAACTGCACAAGGTACCTTCGGCTGTCAGCTATGCGGTAAAACAGGTAGAAGAAGAATTAGGCGTCACTTTATTTGAACGCCATCATCGCAGTGTCAGCTTAACCTTAGCGGGTGAACATTTCGTTAAACAGACTCGTATTCTATTAACAAACATGGCCTCGATGAAAGATGATACAAAACGTATCGCTAATGGTTGGCAACCTACATTATCTATTGCCTTCGATAATATTGTCCGTGCAGACAAGATCAGTGTACTCATCGCCGATTTTTATCGACAATTCACCAATGTTGAACTCATCATTCGTATCGAAGTATTCAATGGAGTCTGGGAGTCCATCGCTAATGGTCGCAGTGATATCGCCATTGGTGCAACTACAGCGATTCCTGTCGGTGGCGAATATCACTTCAGGGATATGGGCGAAATACAATGGGCCTTTTTAGTCAGTAAGCATCACCCATTGGCTAAGATCGATCGACCATTAGCCGATGATGAGCTACGTCAATACCCTTCTATTTGTCTTGAAGATACGTCTCGTGAAATTCCTAAACGCATGACCTGGTTGTTAAATAACCAGCGTCGCTTAGTGGTCCCGGATTGGATAAGAGCAATAAACTGTTTCCGTGAAGGTCTGGGCATAGGTTATATGCCACTGCACTTTGCCGAACCATTTATCAAAACCGGCTCTTTAATACTCAAAGATTTAGAGCAACCTAGGACCCCAAGCCCATGTTGCCTTGCTTGGAATGGCGCAAATAAGTCTCCAGCCATGTCTTGGGTACTCGAATATTTAGGCGATAGTGAAAAATTACACAATGATTGGTTTCTATAAATAAGGCAAATCACGCATTATTCGCCACTTGAGGAGGTAAAATGTACTTTGTGACTTTAACCCCCTATCAAGCTAAGGTATGATTCAATAACTTGCAAACATGTATAAGGGTTAATCAGAGAATATGGAACTCTTTGACTGAACCATCATCTAATTACAGGCATCAAGTACAACACTCGATTTTAAGGGTCACTGGAGAGATTTATGACGCAACAGACAATGTATTCAACAGGAGCTTCCACACTGGAAGTGAATAAGCTTCTAAAAAACACCTATATGCTACTTTCAATGACATTAGCTTTCTCTGCCGTATGTGCAGGATTAGCCATGGCATTAGCCATTAGCCCCATGATGTCCCTCGGACTATCGATTGGTAGCTTAATCTTGTTATTTGTCACTTTGAGAAAAGCCGACACAGGTGCTGGCCTTTTTTGGGTATTTGCCTTCACTGGCATGCAAGGTGCGTCTCTTGGCTACATCCTGAACCATTATGCGGGTATGGCAAACGGTCCTCAGTTGATCATGCAGGCTTTAGGCTTAACTTCAGTGGTTTTTATCACTCTTTCTGGATACGCCATTACCACTAAGAAAGATTTCTCCTTTATGCGTGGTTTCTTGATTGCCGGCCTTGTTATCGCAATCGTCGCGGGTATCGCAAATATCTTCATCGGTAGCGGTGTGGTATTCATGGCACTGAATGCGGGTATTGCCTTACTGATGACTGGCTTCATCCTTTATGATACTAGCCGTATCGTAAACGGTGGTGAGACCAACTACATACGTGCAACTGTCGCCCTGTACTTAGATTTCATCAACTTGTTCATTGCCCTTCTTCACCTGATGGGCATTGGTGGTAATGACGATTAATCACATCTGGAAATGTGTTTATCGATAAAGAAATAACACGTTTCAGTTTGCGTTAATGCGTTATAATGGCCCCTTATTGGGGCTATTTTTTTGCCCTTCTTAAAGTAATTTTAATCGTTACAGCTATTTTTAAGTATAACCATGAGCAAATTTATCATTCAGGTCAATGGCGCAGCCTATTCAAGTTCTGCCAGTTATAACGCCTACCAATTTTCAAAATCCGCCCTCGAATCGGGTCACGAGATCATCCGTGTCTTCTTTTATCAAGATGGCGTCTTCAATACGAGTGGCCTCAATAGCCCGGCATCGGACGAGTTCGACCTGACGCGAGCATGGGTTAGCCTATCGGAGAAATACCGGCTCGATTTGGTTAACTGTATCTCTGCCGCGTTAAGGCGAGGCATCATCTCTGAAACTGAAGCCAAAGAAAACCAGGTTTCCCATTGGAACATGCAAGCTCCCTTCACTATGGGTGGCCTAGGTGAACTCGTCACAGGTTTAGAAAGCGCTGATCGATTGGTGAGTTTTTAATGAAGAAGCTAACGATTATTTTTCGCCGCGCCCCCCACGGCACGCCTCATGGCAGAGAAGCGCTGGATCTCGCCTTACTCAGTGCCAGTTTCGAACAAGAAGTCAGCTTAATTTTTGTCGATGAAGGTGTACTCCATCTCATCCCGGAGCAGCAACCTGAAATCGCGGGGGCAAAGGATTATATCTCGACTTTCGGGGCTCTCGATCTTTATGATATAGAAACCGTATTGGCTTGTCGCGAGTCACTGCAGCGTTTCGGGCTGGCCAATAATGAGTTAACCATCTCAGTAGAAAGGGTCACGAGTAAAAATATAACAGAGCAGTTACAGGCAGCAGACGAGGTTTTAGTTTTCTAATGATCTTACACCATATACAAACTTCACCGAATCAAGACAATGCATTAAGCTGTGCCGTTAACTATGCGGGTCAAGCTGACAGCTTTTTACTCTCAGGCAATGGAGTTTATGCCCTCTTAGAAGATAAATGGCAGCAGGCGCTGCAAGATAAACGGCTCTTCCTGCTTAAAAGCGACGTACAGGCCCGTGGCCTCACTAGGCAACTCGTCGAGTATCCATGTATCGACCATAACGAATTTGTACAACAAGCGTTAATTCATAAGAAGGTGATCACTTGGTGAACCACATAGATTATCAAGACAAGAAAATAGAGACAGACCATCAAGGCTACCTTAAGCAGGTCAGTGATTGGAATCAAGAGATAGCTGAGATCATCGCCCAAGGTGAGGATATTGAGCTCACAGCAGCACACTGGGAAGTGATTTTATTCGTACGTGACTTCTACTTAGAGTTTAAGACCAGCCCGGCGATTCGTGTATTGGTCAAAGCCATCGGCCAGAAGCTAGGTGCAGATAAAGGCAATTCCAAATACCTGTACACCCTATTCCCCATTGGACCAGCGAAACAAGCGACGAAGATAGCGGGTCTACCAAAACCTGCAAAATGTCTCTAATTACATCTTAGATTTGATATTGATATTGATATGACCCAGATTAATCGGCTAGGATTATGTTCAGCAACTGCCCCTAGCCTCATTCCCTACCCATTAAAAAACCTCTAGCGAACTTGCTCAGCTCTATAGAGGTTTAAATATCAATAAGTTAGGTAATATTCTTCAGGATAATTAACGCGGCTTCCCCAAAGGTAGCGAACATTATCCCGCCAAAAGCACAGATGATCACCACATAGCTAAGCCACTGAAAGTAGCGCCTATCACTATCCATTTGCTATTTCCTGTTTTGTCTTGTTCTTCTGATTTTTAAAACAGTTGTGGCTCCGCTCTTCCCATGTACCTAGGACAGTCTTAATGACATAAGCGAAGCCATAGCTAATATTAGCCTATTTTTTTGAGTCCATTCATATACGGACGTAACATTTCGGGTACTGTGATGCTTCCATCTTCGTTTTGATAGTTCTCAAGCACAGCCACTAGTGTACGACCTACCGCCAGACCAGAACCATTTAACGTGTGCAGTAATGCAGGTTTCTTAGCAGATTTTGCCTTGTAACGAGCTTGCATACGACGGGCCTGGAAATCTTGCATGTTGCTACAAGATGAGATCTCTCTATAGGTATTCTGAGCCGGTAACCAGACTTCGATATCGTAGGTCTTGCTCGCGCCAAAGCCCATATCACCGGTACAGAGAATAACGGTGCGGTATGGAAGATCTAACTTTTGCAGTACCGTCTCGGCATGACCGGTTAATGCATCTAGCGCTGCCATCGAATCTTCAGGCTTAACCAGCTGAACTAGCTCTACTTTATCAAATTGGTGCTGACGAATAAGACCACGAGTGTCACGGCCATATGAACCCGCCTCACTTCTGAAACACGGAGTATGAGCCGTGAGCTTAACTGGCAGCTCATCTTCGTCTATGATGGTGTCACGAGCCATGTTCGTCAGTGGTACTTCTGCCGTCGGGATAAGGCTGAGGCCCTGTCCTTCTTCAGTAGCAGGTTTAGTGTGGAACAGGTCTTCACCAAATTTCGGTAATTGCCCCGTGCCTAGCAAGCTGTCTTCGTTAACAAGAAGCGGCACATATGCCTCGGTATAACCGTGCTCATCGGTGTGCAGATCTAACATGAACTGAGCCAGGGCTCGATGCATGCGGGCAATTTGCCCCTTCATGATGATAAAACGAGAACCCGTTAATTTAACAGCATTTTTAAAATCTAAGCCACCGAGTGCTTCACCAAGATCGACATGATCTTTAACTTCAAAGTTAAATTCTTTAGGTGTGCCCCAGCGACGAACTTCGACGTTCTCACTCTCATCGGCACCCAAAGGCGCTGACTCATCCGGTAAATTTGGCACGCTCATCGCAATGGCGCTCAGTTCTGCTAATAACGCTGACAACTCAGATTTTTTTGCATCCAACTCGGTACCAAGATCGCCAACTTTAGCCATGATAGGCGCAACATCTTCACCCTTTGCTTTCGCCTGACCGATAGACTTGGAAATTGCGTTACGGGACGCTTGCAGCTCTTCGGTCGCCATCTGCAATGACTTACGCTTTTCCTCTAACTTACTGAGACGCTCAACATCCAGAATAAAACCTCGGGTGGCCAGACGCTCAGCCGTGACTTCTAATTCGTTACGCAAAAATTTTGGATCTAACATGTTTTATATTCTTAATAGTTAAATGCGAGAAAAAACCAACTGCTGCCCCAAATAGACCATGAATATACACAGGCTAAGGTTCAGAGTGATATTAAAAAATGCCTTTAGCCAAGCACCACTCTGAATGAGTAACAGAGTTTCGTTGGAAAAAGTTGAAAAAGTGGTGAGTGCGCCTAATAGGCCAACACCAACCATAGCTTTAATTTCAGGACTGACTTCACTGACCTGACCCAAGGCATAAATAATGCCCATCATAAAGGAGCCCAGAATATTGACTAACAGTGTACCAAAAGGAAATGCAGAGCCAAATAGCTGAACCATGAAAATTGAGATCAGATAACGAAAAACTGCACCAATCGATCCCCCCAAAGCAACAAATAGAATATTATTCATACCGTTTAACCTCACTGTCTTTGTCGAGCTGTGCAAGATGCTCTAATTTGGCCTTGATCCGCTTCTCGAAGCCATGTTCCGTTGGGTAATAAAACCGACTCTGAGCCAGTCTTTGAGGAAAATAATTCTCTCCACTGGCATAAGCGTTAGGTTCATCATGGGCATAGCGGTAACCCTCACCATAACCAAGATCTTGCATCAACTGAGTCGGTGCGTTACGCAGATGCTCAGGCACTGCATCTTGACCCGTTTCTCGCGCCAGTTGACGGGCGGCCTTGAACGCAGTGTAAACCGCGTTACTCTTGGGTGCGCTGGCGAGATAAACGATGGCTTGTGCCAACGCGCGCTCACCTTCTGATGGACCCACGCGATGAAAACATTCCCATGCATTGAGCGCGACGGTCATGGCTACTGGATCGGCGTTGCCTATATCTTCAGAGGCAATTGCAAGTAGCCTACGTGCAATATAGAGAGGATCGCAGCCCCCTTCTAACATTCGGCAGAACCAGTAAAGCGCCGCATCAGGCGCCGAGCCACGAATCGACTTATGTACGGCAGAGATAAGATCGTAGAACTGATCGCCATTCTTATCGAACCCCGCCAGCTGTTGACCAGCGACTTCGATGATCATCTGTTCGCTGAATGACTCACCATCGGCGATCATGTCGCTCATCAATTCAATTAAGTTAAGGGCTTTACGTGCATCACCATCACACACATTGGCCAGCTTTTCGGCCACCGCATCGGGTATCTTGAGCTGCCTTTTACCAAGACCACGCTCATCATCAGTTAATGCCTGCCTGACAATTTGAATTATCTCATCATTAGTCAGTCTCTTAATCAGATAGACCCGCGCCCGGGATAATAGGGCATTGTTAATCTCGAATGAGGGGTTTTCTGTGGTCGCGCCGACAAAAATGACCGTTCCATCTTCGATAAAGGGCAAGAAGGCATCTTGCTGGCTCTTATTAAACCTGTGTACTTCATCGACAAAGAGTAAGGTTCTTTGACCACGAGACTCTGAGACATTTTTAGCATGTTCAATCGCCGTGCGGATCTCCTTCACACCGGACGTTACCGCTGAAATACGTTCAACATGAGCATTGGCATAATGGGCAACGAGTTCAGCCAGCGTTGTTTTTCCCGTCCCCGGCGGCCCCCAAAACAACATCGAATGAGCGCGCCCGGCTTCAAGTGCTTTACGAAGTGGCTTCCCCTCACCTAACAGATGAGATTGACCTATGTATTGTTCCAACACTTCGGGCCGCATACGTGCGGCCAAAGGTCTGAAATCTGGGGCGAAATCGAAACTAAAACTGGACACTTATCTCTCTTAGCTGTTAATTAACGGCATTTAAGCGTTGATCGTCGATATCAACATCTTCAGGCAGGGTAAACTTAAACAATGACTTCTCTGCTTCAGTGATAGATGTCTGATCAGATAGCTGAAATGAACTCACATTACCCTGCTGATCTTCTAGCACCATCTGAGTCAAGGTATTGTCTTTGAAGCAAACTTGTACCGACTCGACACCCGCATCGACACTCTTAGGTTTTATATCGAAACAATCACCTTTCAAGGTCACCGAATACTTCGCCCAGGTATCTTCGTCTCTATGAACGAGCAGGGCTATGGGGGACGCGGTGATCGCTTGATTAAGATCCATCACTGAGACCTGCTCTGCAAATGGATTATAGATCCACACATCTGTGCCATCGGCGACAATCAGCGACTCGTCAGGTTCAGTAAGATGCCAATAGAACTGATTCGGGTAGGCTAAAGCAAACACGCCACTGCCTTTTTGGATCTCTTTATTATTGATGTCCGTCACGACCTGACTAAAGTTTGCCTTAAGTGTGGCCACTTCTTCTAGCTTCGCTCGAAGTGCAGATGATTCATCCGCAACGGCGAGATGTGATGCCATCAAGGGCAGTGCCATTACCAATAAGGTTACTCTTTTTCTCATGATCTTTCCTTATAACAAATTCTGTTATCACCTTAGGCCAAAGTTAAAGCTTAACTAACCAAAGATTCATTAATAGGTTTTAGGCGGAGGTGGCGCCAGCACCTCACGATTACCATTGTGTCCCTGAGAACTGACCACTCCCTGAGCCTCCATATGCTCAATGATACGCGCAGCGCGGTTGTAACCTATCTTAAACTTACGCTGTACACTTGAAATCGACCCTCTGCGCGTTTCCGTAACGAAGGCAACGGCTTCATCATAAAGTGCATCGGTATCATCATCTGACTCGCTGGTCTCACCAGGTAGCAGCACCTGCTCGCCTTCGACAGAACCATTTATAATATCATCGATATATTGAGGCTTGCCTCGGTTATGCCAATCTGCGACGACCGCGTGAACCTCATGATCGTCGATAAAAGCCCCATGAACTCGAATGGGTACACTGGTTCCCGGAGGAAGGTACAACATGTCACCCATACCCAGTAACGTTTCTGCGCCCTGTTGATCTAAAATGGTACGAGAATCAATTCGACTAGACACCTGAAACGCCATTCGGGTTGGGATGTTTGCCTTAATAAGACCGGTGATCACATCCACCGAAGGTCTCTGGGTTGCGAGAATTAAATGGATCCCTGCGGCACGCGCCTTCTGAGCAATACGTGCTATTAGCTCTTCAACCTTCTTGCCGACAATCATCATCATGTCTGCAAATTCATCCACTATGACCACAATTGAAGGTAATTTTTCTAGTTCTGGTGCCTCAGGCTCCATGCTATCCGATGATTTCCACAGAGGATCAAATATCGGAGTACCCGCAGCTTTAGCATCTTTAATTTTTGCGTTATAGCCTTTGAGGTTTCGTACGCCCAAGGCAGACATCAGCTTATATCTGCGCTCCATCTCGCCCACACACCAACGCAAGGAGTTAGCCGCATCTTTCATGTCGGTAACGACTTCACACAACAAATGCGGAATACCTTCGTAAACTGAAAGCTCCAACATCTTAGGATCGATCATGATAAAACGTACATCATCGGGGCCAGATTTATACAGCAGGCTAGTGATCATCACGTTGACGCCGACAGATTTACCAGAGCCTGTAGTACCTGCAACCAGCAGGTGTGGCATCTTACCTAGATCTACGACCACAGGGTCACCGGCGATGTCTTGACCCAGTACCATACTCAGATGTGATTCATTTTCTGAAAATTCTTTACTGTCGAGTACATCCCGCATGAACACAGTTTCACGGAACTTGTTAGGCAACTCCAGTCCTACGTAGGCTTTCCCTGGGATAACCTCGACAACTCGAACGCTCTCTGCGAGTAATGAACGGGCCAAATCTTTCGATAAATTAGTGATTTTAGAAGCCTTAACACCCGGCGCTAAATCAAGTTCGAAACGTGTTACCACGGGACCGGGGAAGATGCCCATCACTTTGGCGATAATATTAAAATCGGCAAGCTTAGCCTCAACCAAGGCGCCGACCTGCTCTAACTCTTCACGGCTGATGGGGTTCGTCTTTCTGTTAGGCACATCGAGTAGTGAGATGCACGGCAACGGCGTGATCGGCTTCTTAGCGTGTTCTAAATTTTGACCCGGTAATACCACGATACCATCGACAATTTTTGCCAACTCTTGACCCTGAGGCTTTACAGTATTTTGCCCTTGAGCCTGAGTCACTGCGCCAGTGGAAGCCTTAGTATCAAAATCTATCGTGTCTGTATCTATGCTAGCGTCTACATTTGGCATCTCAATGACAAGCTCGGCATCCTTGGCTTTACTCTGTGTCGCTGCTTCGACTCTGGTTTCTTTAATGTGAATACTCGGCTCATTTTGATCTTTATAATCAAGCTCATCATTCCACTCTACACGCTTATCTCTCAGAGCACGTTTCTCTTTAAACTTATCAAACACAGACATGAAGCCTCGAGTATCTTCGGTTTCAGACGCACGTCTGCTAAAGCGCTCGGGTAATCCACGTAATAGCTTAAAAATCCAGATGGCACTGAGCCCGGTAAGATCGATAACCGTAAGCCAGCTGATCCCTGTTAAGAGCGTGAAACCTGCACCGACGAAACAAAGCAGTAAGAGTGTTGTGCCTAACTGATTGAAATAAGGCAACATGGCGTCACGGATCACATCTCCGGAAACCCCACCGGCAGAATAAACATAGATATCATTGACGTTCATGCTGCCTAAAGCCGCTAAGCTGAACACGATCAGCAAAAAGCCAATAAGCCTGAGTCCCACTGAGAAATAATCTATTTCTAATAACTTATGGGTACGTTTAAACAGCAGCCAACCCGTCAATGCTACGATAATAGGAATGATATAGGCGGTATATCCGAAGAAGTAGAACAAGACATCCGCCATCCAAGCACCTACGGCACCAGTGACATTCTGAATGTCACCTTCAAAGTTAGACTGGCTCCAGCCA
Source organism: Shewanella sp. YLB-07 (assembly GCF_009377275.1). Taxonomy (NCBI): domain Bacteria; kingdom Pseudomonadati; phylum Pseudomonadota; class Gammaproteobacteria; order Alteromonadales; family Shewanellaceae; genus Shewanella; species Shewanella sp. YLB-07. Next base: position 412,118 of record NZ_VOQB01000006.1, read on the forward strand.
GGATCTGAAGAGTCAAAACTGCTGAGTGATAGAAGAATATATGTTGCCAGCATGCAGCATAGGATGAGGCTCCCCTCTAAAATTCGCTGCACTCCGCTGAGTGTTTTAACACTATTTCCCTTAGCCAAATGAAAACCCATAAAAAGATAAAGACAGGTGAGCTTAAGATACCAAATATGACAGGTGTTTGCAGCGATTAAGCCTAGTTAAAGGCATTATCTTTATGATAATTAATACTAGTGAACATTTTATGCTCAAAATAAAAAAAGGAGCCATGATTGGCTCCTTTTTTGGAAACGTAACGACCAAATCTACAAAGTTTCGGCAGTAACGTTGATTGCAACTTTATTGGTTTGCTTAACTTCTTCCATCACTACGTAAGTACGAGTGTCAGAAACAGATGGCAACTTGAGTAAAGTTTCGCCTAATAAGCGACGATAAGCCGACATATCTGATACACGTGTTTTCAACAAGTAGTCGAAATCGCCAGACACTAGATGACATTCTTGAATGTCGTCCAACAACTGAACTGCACGATTGAATTTATCAAATACTTCAGCACTATCACGATTCAGTGTAATTTCCACAAACACCAGCAATGAAGCACCCAAGAAATGGGGGTTCACTAATGCGGTATATCCATTGATATACCCCTGCTTCTCAAGTCTTTTAACTCTCTCAAGGCAAGGTGTGGGGCTTAAACCTACTCGTTTAGACAGCTCTACATTAGAAATGCGTCCGTCTGTCTGTAACTCATTAAGTATGTTTCGATCTATACGATCTAAGTCTTTTATAGGACTCTTTTTATTATTAAGCATATTTTTAACCTTGCTTTATCACTAAAACAACATTTATCACTACGTATGTCAAAAGTTCAGCAGCATAAACTGCTGAAGTAATACTATACTAGATTTTCCTGAAACAATCACGTTCAGGACACGACAAAATAACAATTAAACCCATATAACATGGGTTTTTATGCAGATTGAGGCTCGAAGATGATAATTGGTGTACCTAAAGAAATCAAAAACCACGAGTATCGTGTTGGTATGGTCCCTTCTAGTGTGCGTGAATTGACTATTAAAGGTCATGAAGTATTCATTGAAACTAACGCCGGTAACGGAATTGGTTTTACAGATCAAGATTATATCGATGTTGGGGCATCGATTTTAGGCACTGCTGCAGAAGTATTTGCCAAGTCTGAGATGATAGTTAAGGTGAAAGAACCACAAGCTGTAGAACGTGCTATGTTACGTGAAGATCAGCTGCTATTTACCTACTTACACTTGGCACCAGATCTTCCCCAAACTGAAGACTTAATCAAAAGTGGATCAGTTTGTATCGCTTATGAAACAGTCACCGATGACCGTGGCGGCCTTCCCTTACTGGCGCCAATGTCAGAAGTCGCTGGTCGTATGTCTATCCAAGCTGGTGCTATGGCGCTAGAGAAATCTATGGGCGGCCGTGGCATGTTACTTGGCGGCGTACCGGGTGTTGAGCCTGCTAAAGTCGTTATCATCGGCGGTGGTATGGTTGGTACCAACGCGGCGCAGATGGCTGTTGGCCTTGGTGCCGATGTCGTTATCTTAGACCGTAGCATAGAAGCACTTCGTCGCCTCAATGCCCAGTTTGATAATCGCGTTAAAGCCATCTACTCCACTGCTGATGCCATCGAAAAGCATGTATTGGAAGCCGATCTTGTCATTGGTGGTGTACTGGTTCCTGGCGCGGCGGCGCCTAAACTTGTGACTAAAGAACATATCGCTAAGATGAAGCCAGGCTCTGCTATCGTCGATGTTGCCATCGACCAAGGTGGTTGTATCGAGACATCACATGCGACCACGCATCAAGATCCAACGTATATCGTAGATGATGTGGTTCATTACTGTGTGGCGAACATGCCTGGCGCCGTGGCACGTACTTCAACGTTTGCACTTAACAATGCCACATTACCGTACATCATTAAGCTAGCCGATCTTGGTTATAGAAAAGCCCTACTCCAGGATAAGCACCTACTTAATGGCCTAAACGTCATGCATGGCAAGGTCACCTGTAAAGAGGTCGCCGAAGCATTAAATCTTGAGTTCGTCGAGCCAAAGATCTTACTCAACTAATTCACCAGAATAAGTTTGTGATACTAAAGGGAGCCTAGGCTCCCTTTTTCGATTAGCACAATCTAAAAGAATCGTCATACAAGACTTTACCCCATGTAGGAAATTCCATACAATCGCAGCAATTTGCTAAAAAGCACGGAGAAAAGAATGAGTCAAGTTAGACACTGTGAACTGTTGATTTTAGGTTCAGGCCCAGCGGGCTACACTGCTGCTGTATATGCCGCTCGCGCAAACCTGAAGCCAGTTTTAATAACAGGTATACAGCAAGGCGGTCAACTTACCACCACAACAGAAGTTGAAAACTGGCCAGGCGATGCAGATGATCTCACTGGTCCGGCATTAATGGAGCGTATGCAGAAGCACGCAGAAAAATTTGATACTGAAATCATTTTTGACCACATTAACGAAGTTAACCTAGATGTTCGTCCATTTCAATTAAAGGGCGACAACGGTGAGTTCACTTGTGATGCACTTATCATCTCAACAGGCGCTTCAGCCATGTACCTTGGTTTAAATTCTGAAGAAGCATTCAAGGGTAAAGGTGTTTCAGCCTGTGCAACCTGTGATGGTTTCTTCTATCGCAACCAAAAAGTTGCCGTTGTCGGCGGCGGTAATACCGCTGTAGAAGAAGCACTTTACCTCAGTAATATCGCCTCTGAAGTTCACCTGATACATCGCCGAGATACATTCCGCAGTGAAAAAATCTTAACCAAGCGCCTCATGGATAAGGTTGAAAACGGCAACATTATTCTTCACTTAGACAACACATTAGATGAAGTTGTTGGCGATCAGATGGGCGTAACTGGTCTTAAGATGAAGAGCACGAAAGATGGTGCTATCAAAGAACTTGAATTAATGGGCGTTTTCATTGCCATCGGTCACAGCCCAAATACTGGCATGTTCGAAGGTCAATTAGACATGAGCCATGGCTACATCAAGGTACAAAGTGGTTTGAATGGCAACGCTACTCAAACAAGCATCGAAGGTGTTTTTGCTGCAGGTGACGTGATGGATCAGCACTACCGTCAAGCTATCACTTCGGCTGGCACAGGTTGTATGGCAGCACTTGACGCCGAACGTTACTTAGACGCACTCAAGTAACCTGCGTTATTTCACATGATAATTTATAAATAGTAGGCTATTGCCTACTATTTTTTTGCCTGTTATTTGATACCGATACTCTCAATGAGTAAATTACAGGCATAAAAAAAGGGACCAAAAGGTCCCTTTAATCAAGATGAATCAACTAATTACTTAGCTAATGCGTCTTTTGCTCTCTCAACCAAAGTTGTAAATACAACTTTGTCGAATACAGCGATGTCAGCTAGGATCTTACGATCGATTTCAATAGAGGCTTTTTTCAAACCATTAATGAAACGGCTGTAAGACAGACCATTTTGACGAGCTGCCGCATTGATACGTGCAATCCAAAGTTGACGGAATTGACGTTTCTTCTGACGACGGTCACGGTAGGCATATTGACCAGCTTTAGTTACTGCTTGCTTAGCAACACGGTAAGTACGTGAGCGAGCTCCGTAATAACCTTTGGCTAGTTTTAGTACTTTCTTGTGACGAGCACGAGCGGTTACACCACGCTTAACTCTAGGCATTGTTTATTGCTCCTTTATTAAGCGTATGGTAGTTGACGTGCAATTGCTGGCATGTCGGCTTTGCTAACTAAACATTTAGCACGTAAGTGACGTTTACGCTTAGTGCTTTTCTTGGTCAAGATGTGACGTAAATGAGCTTGCTTACGTTTGAAACCATTAGCGGTTTTCTTAAAACGCTTCGCTACACCCTTGTCAGTTTTCATTTTAGGCATTGCTAAAACTCCGCATTGGGATATTAATAAAACGCAAGGCGAACAGAGACCTTAACAGACCCCTGCTACTTTTATTTGGCCCTACTATTTCTTTTTCGGCGCGAGTACCATCACAGCTTGGCGACCTTCCATTTTCGGGAAGGACTCAACTACTGCTATCTCAGCCAAATCATCTTTAATACGATTCAAAAGTTTCATACCAAGATTTTGGTGAGCCATCTCACGACCACGGAAACGCAGCGTTACTTTCGCTTTGTCACCGTCAGTTAGAAAACGATTCAGGTTGCGTAGTTTTACCTGATAATCGTTTTCATCGGTACCGGGACGGAATTTAACTTCCTTCACCTGCACGATTTTCTGCTTCTTTTTTTGTTCTTTCTGAGCTTTCGCTTTATCAAAAAGGAACTTTCCGTAATCCATTATACGGCAAACCGGCGGCTCAGCGTTAGGACTAATTTCAACGAGATCTACACCTGCTTCATCAGCCAGTTCCTGTGCTTCACTAATTGATACTACTCCAATAGGCTCACCTTCAAGACCGTTCAAACGTACTTGTTGTACACCTGTGATGAGTTCGTTTATTCTATTCGGGGCCGCCTGGCGCCCTGCTGTTTTTTTGATCTTTATGACCTAATCCTCCAACAAAATGAGACTACGGAGCGAAATTTGTTTATTGATTTTGGCCGCGAAATCTTCGATCCGCATTTTGCCTAAATCAACACCATCTCTGGTTCGCACCGCAACTTCCTTATTTTCCATTTCTTGATCACCAACGACCAATAAATAAGGAACACGCCTTAAGGTGTGCTCACGTATTTTAAAGCCTATCTTCTCATTTCTCAAGTCTTTAGAAGCACGAATTCCGTTTTCTTTTAATAAATTGACGACTTCATGGGCATAATCTGACTGTTTGTCAGTAATGTTCATGACGACGACTTGCATCGGCGCTAACCAAGTCGGAAATTTACCCGCATACTCTTCGATAAGAATACCCAAGAATCGCTCTAGTGAACCTAATATCGCACGATGAATCATCACCGGCGTTTGTCGACTGTTATCTTCGGCAACATAAGTAGCACCTAAACGACCAGGAAGCGCATAATCGAGTTGAACCGTACCACACTGCCAAGCACGATCCAGGCAGTCATGTAATGTGAACTCAATCTTAGGTCCGTAGAAGGCGCCTTCTCCGGGTAAGATCTCAAATTCTATGTCATTGGCGACCAGGGCTTGTTTAAGCGCTTCTTCGGCTCTGTCCCACATCTCATCATCACCGATACGCTGCTCAGGACGAGTCGAGAGTTTAACGACAATATTTTTAAAGCCGAATGTTTCGTAAGTATCGTACACCATCTGGATACAGGCACTGACTTCTTGCTGTACCTGAGCTTCTGTACAGAAAACATGGGCATCATCTTGAGTGAAACCACGAACACGCATTAGGCCATGGAGTGAACCCGATGGTTCATTACGATGACAACAACCGAACTCAGCCATACGCAATGGAAGATCGCGATATGATTTAAGGCCTTGGTTAAAGATCTGTACGTGACCCGGACAGTTCATCGGCTTAATTGCGTACTCACGATTTTCAGACTTAGTGGTGAACATGGCCTCTGAATACTTATCCCAGTGACCGGAACGTTCCCAAAGTACACGATCCATCATTAACGGACCTTTCACTTCCTGATAGGTGTACTGACCTAGCTTTTGACGAATGAATGTCTCAAGCTCGAGAAATAACCTCCAACCATCATTATGCCAAAACACCATTCCAGGTGCTTCTTCTTGCATATGATACAAATCGAGTTGTTTGCCTATCTTACGGTGGTCGCGCTTAGCCGCTTCTTCCAAGCGATTCAGGTGTACCTTAAGGGCTTTCTTATCTGCCCATGCCGTACCGTAGACACGTTGCAACATCTTGTTATCAGAGTTACCGCGCCAATATGCCCCAGCAACGCTCATCAACTTGAAGTTTTGACAAAATCTCATGTTTGGTACATGAGGTCCGCGGCACATATCGACATATTCTTCATGATGATATAACGCTGGCTGGTCATCTTGACTTATGTTCTCATCCAAGATGGCCATCTTGTATGTTTCGCCGCGCGCTTCAAATGTGTCGCGGGCGACTTGCCAGCTCCCCACTTTTTTCTCAACTTTATAGTTTGTTTTTGCAAGTTGAGTCATGCGCTTCTGCAGCGCATCTATGTCTTCCTGGGTCAGCTTGTGCTCAAGATCGATATCATAATAGAAACCATTATCAATAACCGGACCGATAGCCATCTTAGCTTCTGGCCATAATTGCTTGAATGCATGACCGAGTAGATGAGCACATGAATGACGAAGTATTTGTACACCCTCGTCGTCTTTCGCTGTGATGATCGATAACTCAGAATCTGTGTCTATAATGTCACAAGCATCTTTAAGCTCACCGTTCACTCGACCGGCAATACAAGCTTTCGCAAGACCAGGGCCAATGTCGGCGGCAACATCTAAAGTAGAAACAGGGTTAGCAAACTCACGTTTGCTTCCATCAGGAAGTGTAATAACAGGCATGAAAAATCCTTATCCAGTGGTGACCCCCACGTAGGGCCACTTGCTAATATAGTTAAAATAGAAGCGCCAATGGGGTAAGCCATTACAAGAGTCTTAATCACCTTAGGCGCAAGCGGCTAATTCTACGAGATCTGTACCTCTGAGTGCAAGCTTAAAAACTCAGTACAGCCAGTCATGTCAAAGTATTCAATAGAAGGCTAATGTCATGATTTTAAATTTTTATTGTCACCTTTTATTCATTGAAGTCACCTAATCTAGGGTCATCTAATCTAGCTAGACAAGATCAGGAGGTTAAAATGATAAATTTATTCATACTAACAGGTGCACTACTGCAAACATCTACGCTAAGACTAAACCTTCAGGCCCCCCCCTTTGTATTCGCCCAACTCTCAGTCATTCCCGGTGCTCTGGTGGAGGAAAATATCAGTGAGGGCACACGTTTCTCCCCAAACCTTCACAGCGGACTTGTGTTGGAAATTCAATCTAGCTTAGATGAACAATTTAATATGATGGTGACTTCGCTCGACGCGGAACTCGCTAATGGTTCTACAGAATCAAATTCCGCCAGTTTAAGAACGACTCAAATCCCTCCTTACCCCTACATCTTACAGACTGACTGAGCATCTTCAGACTTGAGTATACCTATAGGTATTTACAGCGAGGATGACAAACAAAGCAAGTCACCTCGCTTTAACCGCCTTCATTGCTTAAAACTATATTCTATAACGCTGACATTGCTTTTCCCCCCAGCTTTAAGGGAAGATGTTATTAGCAGTAACATCAATTCCCCCTAAGAGAGATAAACATGAAGCAATGGGCGTTAGTGACAGGTGCAGCAAAACGAATAGGTCGTGAGATAGCAATAAAATTACACTCTAGTGGCTATAATGTCATCATTCACTACGGAGCTTCTGCCGATGCAGCCAGATCACTGTGTGATGAACTGAACCGAGCCAGGGAAGATTCTTGTATTACAGCGCAAGCCGATCTCTCTACTGAGGAAGGCATAAATGATTTAGTAAAGGTTACGACTAGCTTCAAACTGTCAATTCTCATCAACAACGCATCTGAATTTTACCCTACCCCATTGCAAGACACTCAGTTTAATGACTGCCAGCGTCTATTAGCCATTAACCTTCTAGCGCCCTACTTTCTAGCACAGAAATTATCTCCCTTATTGAGTAAAAATAACGGAGCAATCATTAACTTACTCGATATTCATGGCCAAAAACCGCTTAAAGACCATGGGATATACTCAATATCTAAAGCAGGGTTACAGATGGCTACCTTATCCTTAGCGCAAGAGATGGGCCCCGAGATTAGAGTCAATGGCATAGCGCCTGGTGCAATTCTATGGCCAGAAAACAGTCAAAACAATGCTCAAGAATCTATAATTAAACAGATCCCTTTGGCTAAATGCGGTTCACCAGCAGACATTGCAAACACGGTTCAATTTCTAGTTAATAGCAGTTATATATCAGGACAGATTATCGCTATAGATGGCGGCCGCACAGCGACTGGGTACATGGGAGCATAAAGTATCAATTAGGTATGTTGAAGATAAAAAGTTAAGGGGCGGTAATATTGATTAGCTCATGCTAAGCCGTCCATTTTCCACGAATGGATGATAAGGAGTGTTTATGAAATTTTCCACTCAAACAATCAGTTGCCCCCACTGTGGGCACCATCAACATATCGATGTCGATGGCACCTGCGGTGATCAAGATTACTATGATGATTGCCGGATCTGTTGTAATCCAATACATCTAAGGCTTCACCTCGATGAGGCTCGCCATAAAATAGAGTTGTATATTGATTCAGGTGACGAACAGATATACTGAAATTGATTCACCTAACTCGAATCATCAAGTTAACAAGATGAATTTAATGAGTCTGTAAGCCCTCTTTGTGCCAGCACACGCTCAACGGTATCAACGATGGCCTGTGTTTGACTGTCTATCTCTATATTGAGCTTATCCCCCAGCTCAAGCAAATCCAGATTAGTCAGTTTTAACGTCTCTGGGATTAAATGCAGCATAAAGCTATTTGCGGTAGTCGCCCCTACCGTAAGGCTGCAACCATTAATACCCACGAAGCCTTTATAAAGAATGTAATTCATCCATTTTTTATCGACTTCGAGCTCGATATTGAAATGTTCGCTTGTGTTACTGAGGCCACAAACTCTTGCTTGAGTATGGATATGGCCAGAGAGAATATGTCCTCCAATCTCACGACCAAATGTAAGCGAGCGTTCTATGTTCACTTGTGAACCAACTTGTAATTTTGTGAGGTTCGTCACACTCAATGTCTCTTCCATTACATCGAAAAAAACCCTATCATCTTCAATTCGTGTAACCGTTAAACAGACCCCGTTGTTCGCAACACTTGCGCCTGTTATGAGCCCTTCACGTAACTCGGGTTCCATAGCGATCTCTAGCGTATTTAAGCCATCTTTCTTATTTATCGCAACCACTTCGCACGTGGCTTGAACTATACCTGTAAACATTTTATCTCTCGTTAGTATTTAAGGCAGTTTTCATGAATCAATTCGGCTTTCAGGCCAAACGCTTAGTACAACTCGCACTACCTGTACTCATAGCCCAAGTGACGCAAACTATGATGGGCTTTATCGACACGGTTATGGCGGGTCGAGTCAGTGCAGTCGATATGGCTGCCGTTGCAATAGGAACTAGCTTGTGGTTGCCAGCATTGCTATTCGTTCAGGGGTTACTACTCGCGTTTACCCCCGTGTTTGCCCATCATCATGGGGCAAACAACCAAAAAGCAATACAACCTCTCGCCTTTCAAGCTGCTTATATTGCCATAATTGGTAGCCTAGGTGTGATCCTGTTTCTCAGTTTTGCTGAAAACATCTTTACCATGATGCAATTAGACCCGGAACTGGCGAGTCTTAGTATTGGATATCTCGATGGATTCGCCTGGGGCGTACCTGCATTTGTTCTTTATCAGGTGCTGAGAGGTTGCAGCGAAGGGATCTCCTATACACTACCGACTATGGTAATAGGTTTTGTCGGTTTGGCAGTTAACATCCCGGCTAACTATATCTTTATCTATGGCCACTTAGGCATAGAGCCTATGGGTGGTGCTGGCTGCGGTATTGCGACAGCCTTAGTTTTCTGGGCTATGCTGATTGCTATGGTCATCTATATGCAACTGCATAAACGTTTTAAAGAATTAGCTCCCTTTAAGTCTTTCCATAAACCACATTGGCATACAATTTGGGATATGACTAAGCATGGTTTTCCCATTGCAATGGCACTTTTCTTCGAAGTCAGCCTATTTGCCATTATTGCCCTCCTGCTTGCTCCACTCGGGGCTAATGTCGTTGCAGGACATCAAATTGCAATGAACTTCTCATCTATCGTATTCATGATACCTCTTTCAATTGGTATCGCAGTCTCGATACGTGTCGGTTATTATTTAGGCCAAGATAAGAGTGAGATTTCGGCACTGATAACTAAAGTAGGTTTAATCATCTCCTTCAGTCTAGCCATGCTGACTGCAATTATTACGGTGCTTTTCAGGACAAAGATAGCCCATCTATATAATAGTAACCCCGAGGTGGTCACTTTAGCCGGAAGCTTGATGTTCTTTGCCGCACTTTATCAATTATCAGACTCGGTACAAGTTGTAGCCGCCGGAGCATTACGTGGCTACAAGGATACTCGCAGTGCCCTTTATATTACATTAGTCTCTTATTGGGGGATCGGCATGGTTATAGGTTACATACTTGCCAGAACAGATATTGTGGTCCCAGCCATGGGCGCTCAAGGATTCTGGATCGGATTAATAGCAGGGCTTACAAGTGCGGCAATATTATTTGCCCTAAGATTACGTTATATCCAGAAATCAGGTTTCAAGAAAGCGGCTTTAGAAGATAACCCAGCGCAGTAAACTAGCCCTTTAGGGGAAATTAAAGTAAAAATGCTGAAATACCGATTAAAAAGTAACTGCCGAGAGAAGTCCCAAAGGCTTTTCTCGTCTATTTCGCACTAGAAAAGAGCATGTTGCACAGCAAATCGCCGCTTAATCAATAAATGTATCTTTTTACTTGCAACCTAAGCACCATACTCCTACTATAGCGCTCGTTCCAAGGCACTAGCCAAACGAACAAAGTGAAATCGGACGCGGGATGGAGCAGTATGGTAGCTCGTCGGGCTCATAACCCGAAGGTCGTTGGTTCAAATCCAGCTCCCGCAACCAATTTTATACAACCGTAGCTCAGTTGGTTAGAGCACTACCTTGACATGGTAGGGGTCGGTGGTTCGAATCCACTCGGTTGTACCAATTCTTTATAAGCGGAATTAAAACAACTTATAGCGTCACCGGACGCGGGATGGGGCAGTATAAAGCTACTCGGACTCAACTCTTTACGAAATCAAGGCGAAGATCGTTGCCCTGCTTTTATAAAAAGTAATCCAGCTCCCGCAACCAATTTTAAAAGACACATACAACCGTAGCTCAGTTGGTTAGAGCACTACCTTGACATGGTAGGGGTCGGTGGTTCGAATCCACTCGGTTGTACCAATTCTTTAATAAGTAGAATTAAAACAACTTATGGCGTTTATCGGACGCGGGATGGAGCAGTATAAAAGCTACTCGGACTCAACTCTTTACGAAATCAAGGCGAAGGTCGTTGCCCTGCTTTTATAAAAAGTAATCCAGCTCCCGCAACCAATTCTTTATAAGCAGAATTAAAATAACTTATGGCGTTTATCGGACGCGGGATGGAGCAGTATGGTAGCTCGTCGGGCTCATAACCCGAAGGTCGTTGGTTCAAATCCAGCTCCCGCAACCAATTCTTTATAAGCAGAATTAAAATAACTTATGGCGTTTATCGGACGCGGGATGGAGCAGTATGGTAGCTCGTCGGGCTCATAACCCGAAGGTCGTTGGTTCAAATCCAGCTCCCGCAACCAATTCTTTATAAGCAGAATTAAAATAACTTATGGCGTTTATCGGACGCGGGATGGAGCAGTATGGTAGCTCGTCGGGCTCATAACCCGAAGGTCGTTGGTTCA
>NZ_VOQB01000007.1:0-343481 GCF_009377275.1 Shewanella sp. YLB-07
GCGTTTATCGGACGCGGGATGGAGCAGTATGGTAGCTCGTCGGGCTCATAACCCGAAGGTCGTTGGTTCAAATCCAGCTCCCGCAACCAATTCTTTATAAGTAGAATTAAAATAACTTATGCGTTCACCGGACGCGGGATGGAGCAGTATGGTAGCTCGTCGGGCTCATAACCCGAAGGTCGTTGGTTCAAATCCAGCTCCCGCAACCAATTCTTTATAAGTAGAATTAAAATAACTTATGCGTTCACCGGACGCGGGATGGAGCAGTATGGTAGCTCGTCGGGCTCATAACCCGAAGGTCGTTGGTTCAAATCCAGCTCCCGCAACCAATTCTTTATAAGTAGAATTAAAATAACTTATGGCGTTTATCGGACGCGGGATGGAGCAGTATGGTAGCTCGTCGGGCTCATAACCCGAAGGTCGTTGGTTCAAATCCAGCTCCCGCAACCAATTCTTTAAAAAGACATAATACAACCGTAGCTCAGTTGGTTAGAGCACTACCTTGACATGGTAGGGGTCGGTGGTTCGAATCCACTCGGTTGTACCATTCTTTAGTCAACCATAACAAAGCACTTATTTACTCACCTAGTATTTAAACCATCCTCACACAAGATCAAACGACATAAAATAGTTCGAATTCAACTCCTTAAAACTCTTTCCCTTGTCCGACTCGAAGTAACAAAGTCATTGCCCTACCCTTATACAAGTAATCCAGCTCCCTTGAGTCACTATCCAGAAAGAGATACAGCCGGCGAAAACTGTTTTTTGGGGGCCTAAACGATGAGCCTCCAGCAAATAATAAGCATAAAAAAAGCTCCACCTATAAAGATAAAGCTTTTTCATGTACATTAAACGACTACATGCTACCAATCATTATAATGCTCTGGCATCGGCAGAGACGCCACCCCTGAGTCTATAGCAGCTTGCGCGACGGCTTTAGCGACTTTGTTACACAATCTGGGATCCATTGGACGTGGAATGATGTAATCACGGCTGAAGGTTAAAGCACTTTCGCCACTGGCCTTAAGAACACTTTCAGGTACTGGTTCTTTCGCTAAAGCGCGTATTGCGTGCACCGCAGCGATTTTCATCTCTTGGTTTATTTCTCGAGCCCTAACGTCCAACGCCCCTCTGAAGATAAATGGAAAGCACAATACGTTATTCACTTGGTTGGGATAATCAGAGCGACCGGTAGCCATAATAAGATCGTCCCTGACTGAATGGGCAAGCTCAGGTTTTATTTCTGGATCGGGATTTGAACACGCAAATACAATGGGCCTTTCGGCCATTTTTAATAACTTTTCTTTAGAGAGTAGATTAGGCCCTGACACGCCTATAAATACGTCGGCTTCATCGATGACATCATCAAGAGTGCGTTTATCCGTATTATTAGCAAACCGAGTCTTGTACTCATTGAGATCTGTCCTTTGAGAATGAACAACCCCTTTGGTATCCAACATATAAATTTTTTCACGCTTAGCACCACATTGAATCAGCAACTCCATGCAGGCAATTGCCGCAGCCCCTGCACCTAAACAAACAATCACAACGTGAGCAATATCTTTATCTTGAATCTCTAACGCATTGAGCAATGCTGCCGATGTCACGATGGCCGTTCCGTGTTGATCATCATGAAACACCGGGATGCTACAGCGCTCCTGTAAAGCTTTCTCAATGATGAAACAATCAGGGGCTTTGATGTCCTCGAGATTGATACCACCAAAGGTGTCAGCAATACTTGCAACTGTGTTAATGAACTCCTCAGGAGTCTCATGGGTCACTTCTATATCGAAAGAATCAATATTAGCAAAACGTTTAAACAATAGCGCCTTACCTTCCATCACAGGCTTTGAAGCCATAGGCCCTAAGTTACCTAATCCTAAAACAGCACTACCATTCGAAATGACTGCTACAGTATTTCCCTTGCCTGTGTACTTGTACACATTTTCAATATTATCGGCTATTTCCCGACATGGTTCAGCAACACCTGGGCTATAGGCTAACGATAAGTCTTCGCTAGTTTCGGCCTTAGTGGTTATTTCAATAGCTATTTTCCCTGGAGTCGGAAGGGCATGATAATCTAACGCACGTTGTTTTAAATCGCTCATAAGTAACCTTTAAGTATATAAATGTGTGGATGAAATTCAGCTAACAATGCATTTAGAGGTAATTGAGTTTATTTTTACTGAAATCATCATTGCCCATATCGATGGTTAGCAAACAGTGGCAGACCACTGTTTTCTAACCATCTGAATTTATGATCGTTTTATAATCAGAACCCAAGTTGTGATACAACGAACTTGCTCTAGCGCCATTCTACAGTGCTAAAGCCTATAGACTGATTAGTTAGAATCGCCATACGGCTAAAAATTGCGCAGTATTATCATCGGTACCTTTCTCACCTAACTTGTTTTTCCAATATTGGTACTCAATACCAACAAACAGCTGGTTTGCTTTGGTACCTAAAACTTCACCTAAATCTAATCGAAGCTGCGGCTGGAATAAAATCCAATATTCCAGATCTGTAGTGCCAAAGCTACTGGTTTGCTGACGACCATCGATGTATTCTAAGTGCCCTTCTATGCTCCAACTTGTTGAACCTAGTTTGAAAGGATATGCCCATGCGAAATCAACCATAAAGCTTGAGTCTTCATCAACGACGGTAAAAACAGGAGAGGAGGCGCTACCACCACCTTGATGCATGTAACCTGTGACATCTATTTGCGCAAAAGCAAAGCCTGGCAAATCTAATGAAAACCTAACCCCAGGCAATACCCACATACTGTCAACTTCAGGGGCAAAGTTAAAACCAGCCACTAGTCCTATGTCTTTTACTGGACCAAAAGAGAGGTCATTACCGGTAATGGCCCCTAAACTAAAGTTTGAATACCACTCGCCATAAAATTCACTGCTATCATCGACAGGAAAGTTAGCATTGTTATTTACCTTGTAGCGACTGTAGTCCACGAAGAAAAAGTTATCTCCGTATTCCCAGCCTCCAGCGTGCTGAAAAGTAATAATGGTAGTATCGGCGGTCCCTCCTGTACCCACTCGCTCTAATTCGCCAAAAGCTTGTAATTGTACTTCTGTATTGCTCCAGAGTTCTGCCGAAGCACTCGTTGAGATTAGTGCTGATGACACAACAACTCCGGTAGCAATAATATTGTGGATTTTATTGGTATTCATCATTTACCCTTTTTTAAAGTTATATTATTAATATTTTCATGAGGCATGACATTTATAAAAAACCACTGCGAAGTTAAACGAAGTTATTAACGTCTGGTCAGATTAAATGATTTACATAAGGTGAAGCTCTCTGTTAATGCCAAGTTAAATCAAATTTAAAGTTACAAATATTGACACCCATGTCAACTTAAATTTTTTATGGGTTATCTTGTTTACTTATTTTACAAAAAAGCAGTAGACCTTAAAACTTGACGTTCATGTCAGGTTTTGTTATCAAATAATTAAATAATCTAATAAAGGCGTATAAAAATGAATTTTCAATCATTTATCCCTCCACGTAGGATCTTAATGGGCCCTGGTCCCTCAGACATTAGCCCTGAAGTTCTCGCTTCACTATCGAGGCCAGTAATTGGTCATTTAGACCCACTGTTTGTTGGCATGATGGATGAAGTAAAAACCTTACTTCAGTATGCTTTTCAAACCAAAAATGAATTTACTATTGCCCTGTCAGCTCCAGGCTCTGCAGGCATGGAAGCTTGTTTTGTTAACTTAGTTGAAGCGGGTGATAAGGTCATAGTCTGCCGTAACGGTGTGTTTGGTGATCGTATGATCCAAAATGTCACCAGAATCGGCGCAGAAGCTATAGTGGTCGACTCTCCTTGGGGACGAGCTGTAGAAGTCGATAAGGTAGAGCAAGCATTAATAGCCAACCCAGATGCTAAATTTTTAGCCTTTGTTCATGCTGAAACCTCTACAGGAGCTGTATCTGATGCCAAGGCCTTATGTGCCTTGGCACAAGAGCACAACTGCTTATCCATTGTTGATGCAGTAACATCCCTAGGCGGTATCGAGCTTAGAGTTGATGAATGGGGTATAGATGCTATTTATTCCGGCTCACAAAAATGTTTATCTTGTGTCCCTGGCTTATCCCCTATCTCATTCAGTGAAAAAGCGGTGAATGTGATCAAAGAGCGTAAGACACAAATTCAAAGTTGGTTTTTAGATCAATCACTTGTGATGGGCTATTGGTCTGGTAAGGGTAAGCGAAGCTATCACCACACAGCCCCTGTAAATTCATTATATGGTCTGCATGAATCATTGATTCAATTGCAAAATGAAGGCATTGAAAATCGCTGGGCACGTCATCAAACTCAACATGAAACGCTCGCTAAGGGTCTAAAGAAACTGGGAATAGAATTTATAGTCCCAGAAGAAGAGCGCCTCCCCCAGCTAAATGCTATCTACATCCCAAAGGGTGCTGATGATGTGAAGGTAAGAGACTACCTACTGAACCACTATAACCTCGAAATTGGCGCAGGCTTAGGTGACTTTGCAGGTAAAGCTTGGCGCATCGGAATCATGGGTTATGCCGCTAGAAGTGAGAACGTTGCACTATGCTTAACTGCCCTGGAAGATGCGTTGAACCAGTAAGGAAACACCCGCTATAATTTCCACCATACAGAACCAAAAACGAGTTAACACTCGCATCATGGTATAATTTGGGGCGTAATCTCAGGCTTTAATCTAGAAACAGGCAAGACTTCACATGAAGTCCTGTCTGTTTTTTTAATTACAAAATCTAAAAACAGTATTACTTTATATATAGACAATCAGAGTAAACTTATTAAAAACCTGACAAAATGATTAAACAACCATTATTTAAACCCACAAGTTTAGAGGTCTCAAAGAAGTGAGTTATAAATACAAAACAGTTGAAATAAAAATTCAAACAATTATATAAAAACAAAATATAACCCTCACGTTAAAACCACCTCTTAGTCATCAAGTAATAATTAAATATAATACATCTCACTCACCAAGTTTAATGACAGTAATATTAACAAGTCAGCTCTCCCCTCTCCTTACTTATTTCTCATCAGTTCAGCTACTCAATATTTTTAGATAACTCGGATAATAGCCAATACCTTAAGCCACCTGGCAAAGATATGCTCTGATCAGCGTTATTCTAAGCAGTCCGATTCAAAGTAGGTAAGTGAAGGATAAGTGAGCTCTTTCAGTGTGGCTCAGCATAAAAGTTGGCAGTCAGACAAACTACAGCAAGGAGAGATGTTGCACTGCTGAGACTAATTAAGCAGCTTACGACGAGTAGGATTCAAACAGTATGCTCTTCACGCGTTGGATAGCCTGATTATAGACCCTCATTGATAAAGAGAATTAATGACCTATTCACTTTTATCTCATTGAAAAACACTACTCCAGCTGTATTGATCAACTTAGCTCAGCCTCGAGTCTCTTAAAGTTCAAATAACACAAATGAGCAAGGCCCAGATACAAGAAAACCCTTCCGAAGAAGGGTTTTCTTGTATCTGAATGAAACGATTTAATTAAGGTAAGAAGATAAACTTAGCAACGAAGAGCAAGGTAAGCGCCCAAACCCCCTTAGAGACTTGATTTGACTTACCGGCACCGAGTTTCAGGACAGTGTAAGTGATAAAGCCAAAAGCGATACCGTTAGCGATAGAGAAAGTTAACGTCATCATGATAGTCGTACAAACAGCTGGCGCGTATTCAGTTAGATCATCCCAGTCTAGTCCTTTAAGAGAACTCATCATTAACATAGCAACGTAGATGAGTGCACCATCAACCGCGAAACCTGGTAGCATCTGCGCAAGGGGGAGAAAAAACACTCCCGCAGCAAATAACAAACCAATAGCAACAGCCGTTAGACCCGTACGCCCGCCAACGGCAACACCCGCAGCAGATTCAACATAAGAAGTGACTGGTGGACAGCCAAAACCAGTACCAATGACAGATGCGATAGAGTCAGCTTTTAACGATTTGCTTAGCCCTTCAATTTTACCATTTTCATCTTGCAGGTTTGCACGTTCGGCAACCCCCATCAAGGTACCTGCAGTATCGAAAATATTAACAAACAGGAAAGTCACAATGACAGGAATTAATGCGACTTGAAACGCGCCAGCAATGTCAGCCTTCCACAAAATAGGTTCAAGAGAAGAGAACTCAGGTACGGCCATCAAACCTGTGTAACTAACAAAACCAGAAGCAGGAGCGAAAGACTTAGCCGCTTCTGAAACCACAAAGAAGTCGGTGGGTAAAACCCAGGTCATGGCAAAAGCAATAAATGTCGTTGTCGCAATACCAATTAAAATAGCACCAAAAACGTTACGGTAGCTAAGCACTGCTATCAATAAGAAACTAAAGAAACCTAAAGCCGGTGCTTCAGGGCCAAACTGGCCGAAACCGAAATGGGTCATGTCAGCAAGCGCGACTATGTTATCAGCGTCTGCAACGACGATGCCAGTGAAGCGCAAACCGATGAAGCCAAGAAAAAGCCCCACACCGGCTGTCATAGCGAGTCTCAGACTCATAGGGATACTGTCTAACATCCATTCCCTGAGACGCGTGACACTCATCAATACAAACATGACACCTGAGAGAAAAACGGCGCCTAATGCAATTTCCCAGGTATACCCCAAGGAGCCCACCACAGTGAAAGTGAAGAAAGCATTGAGTCCCATCCCAGGAGCGAGGCCCACTGGCCAGTTTGCATAAAACCCCATAAGAATCGTTGCAATAGCCGCACCTAGGCAAGTCGCAAGGAACAGTCCATCGAAGGGCATACCTGTTTTAGACATGATAATAGGATTTAAAAACATGATGTAAGACATTGTAACGAAGGTGGTAAGCCCCGCCAAAAGCTCAGTTTTTACCGTGGTATTATGCGCAGAAAGCTTGAATATACGCTCTAAGATCCCACCAGCACTATCTTGTTTATCGTACGTTTTACTAACCTGTTCCATAACTACAGTACTCTTGTTGATTGATATATAAGGTCATTTTTTACTATTTAATATTTGACCTGCTTTTTGCTGAACTAAGTATCCAATAGCTAACACCAGCAGTGGCTAATGACTAGAAAGAGGCTGTGTTAGACCCTATTTCTTTGTAGCTAAACCAATAGAACATAAAAAAAAACCAAAGTTAACAATAAAGACACACTTTGAATTTCACAATGTGGAAACACTATAGAAAGTAAAAAACACCCCCAAGGTGTGGGAGCATTACAGACAGCAGATGAAGCTTAAAAAACCATTATCGGGGCATTATCCAGTCTATCTTGCCTCGTATGCAGTACTCGCTAGGTGATTGATAGACCGTGTAAAAAATGGCTTTTCGCCATAGACAAGCTGAGTAGAGCAAGCAGCTGGGAATAAATTACGCACGCAGCTCAGTCAAACGTTGAGATTTAGCCAGCATTACGCTTACCTTGAAAGGTGATATTGGTGTTTTGGGCTATGAATAGTAAATATCTACCACCGGGCGATGGTAGGGGTAATAACATCATCAGACAAATTAGCTTGAATATCATTAGCGTTACTAAGTAAGTGATTAGCTATCCGCTTGAGAAGAAAATTGATTAAAAGTATCGACTCCAGCTTGAGCACAATCTAAGTCTTGCCTAGGGGCACCTGAACTTACTCCTATCCCACCGATCACCTTGCCATCAAATGTAATAGGTAAGCCTCCTCCTACGATACAAAAACGACCTCCTAGGGCCGTATGAATACCAAACAGTTGATTGTCATGCCCAGGGACACAGGCTTGATTGACTTCATGGGTCGCCTTACGAGCCGATGCTGCTGTGAATGCCTTATCTTGAGAAAGAATTATACTGTGTATTTTACCGCCATCCATACGCTCAAAGGCGATTAAACTTCCGGACTCATCGACAACAGAAATGCACATAGGTACCCCCAATGACTTTGCTTTATCTACAGCACCTTCAATGATCAGTTTTGCTTCCGCTTGATTTAATCTATTTAGGGTTAACATCTCTTATCCTCATCAACTTAAAAATAATGCCCAAGCGCCTTTACTACATCATTAAAGATCCCACGTATCATCTCAACTGTGACTAGCTAATCTGATACTCATTGATATAAGGGCTGGCTTGTTACGCTTATATGCTTACCCCGGTGAAACGGATTCTTCGACATAACCCAACTCTGCAGATAACGCCTTACCTGCCACAATTAAATCATGTACCCATTCATCCTTTCGCCGCTCGATGGGAGCAGACACAGACAAACCAGCGACCACTTCACCATATCTGTCATGCAACAAGACACCGATACAGCCGACACCCATCTCTGCTTCTTCATTATCGAAAGCATAACCTTGCTCGACACATGCCATACATTCATCCATCAGAGTATCGAATGACGAAAATGTCTTACGTGTATAGGTAGGTAAATTAGTCCGTTGAACGTAGCCTTTAATCCCTTCCTTACCAGCCATACCCAACATCATTTTACCCACCCCAGTAACATGCAATGGAGCACGACTACCAATAATCTGTTGCACATGCATCATCCTATTTGGAATCGCTTTTTCAATGTAAATAACCACATCACCCTCACGTGTCGTGAGGTTGATGGTTTCGCCAAAGTTATCCCTTAGTTTTTCCATATAGGGTATGGCAATTTTACGAAAGTCGACATTTGTATTTGGGTAATTACTCAGCCTTAATAGCCTGCCACTTAATAGATATTTCCCCGTACCGTCTCTTTCAACAAAGCGATTATCGATTAACGAATGCAGTATGCGAAAGGCCGTAGACGGCGCTAAGTTGGTATCGGCACTCAAGGCTTTAAGTGTGACTGGCATGGAGTAGCGTGATATTGCATCTAGCAACATAGCAGCCCTATCAATCACTTGAATTCGAGTTTTAGTTTTAGTTTTAGTTTTAGTTTTAGTTTTTTCAAGATTATTACTGCTCATAATCACAACGCTTATTTTGAATAATGTAGTTAAAACTACAATAAAACGAATTCCAAATTGATGCAAATTAATTCCACATTATGAAAGCACTGGAATTTCTTATTCCCCCACAAAGAAAAATACCTATATTTTCAAGCTGATAACTTGATCACCTAGTGGTGACGCTTCAAAGATTCCACTATACGAAATTTAAACCGATTGCGTGAAATTAGTAGCTTCCATAAAGTGAAATTGAAATTTATTAACTCAAAGTAATAACTTGCATCGATTAAGAATCGCCGCCCACCCTGGTGAATCGATGTTTATCTATACGCAACGAGCAGGATGAGTATTGAGAGGAAAATATGAATAGTGCAACCGAATCGACTATGTACATTCCAACCTATGATGATGTGCTTGTAGCTCATGAACGCATTAAACCTTACATTCATGAAACACCAGTATTAACTTCTCGTTTCTTGAATGAATTAACAGGTGCAGAGTTATTTTTTAAATGCGAAAACTTACAAAAAGCAGCCGCATTTAAAGTACGCGGAGCCTGTAATGCAGTATTTGGCTTAACCGACGAAGAAGCAAAAATCGGTGTCGCCACCCACTCTTCGGGAAATCATGCACTGTCTTTGGCATACGCCGCGGGACAACGTGGGATTGACGTTACTGTAGTGATGCCAAGAACGGCTCCCCAAGCAAAGAAAGATGCCGTGATAGGTTATGGCGGTACCATAGTCGAATGTGAGCCATCCACCAGCTCTCGTGAAGCGGTGTTTAGCGAAGTTGTGGCACAGTCTGGTGCTGATTTTGTTCATCCTTATAACGATCCACGAGTTATCGCAGGTCAAGCAACCTGCTCTAAAGAGCTGGTTAGTCAGGTTGATAATTTAGATATTGTGATTGCCCCAATTGGTGGCGGAGGCATGATATCAGGCACATGTCTCACCTTATCGACAATTGCCCCAGAAATTAACGTTTATGCGGCAGAGCCCCTCAATGCAGATGATGCCGCGCGTTCATTAAAAGCCGGATACATCATCGCCGATGATGCCCCCAATACCGTTGCCGATGGCCTTAAAGTGCCCTTAAAAGATCTGACTTGGCACTTCGTAAAAAACCATGTAACCGATATTTTAACCGCTACCGAAGAAGAGATAGTAGCAGCGATGAAACTGATTTGGATGCGCATGAAACTGGTTATAGAGCCTAGCAGCGCAGTGACTCTGGCGACGATTTTGAAGAACCCTGAGGTATTTAGAGGCAAGCGAGTTGGGATCATTATTACCGGCGGAAATGTTGATTTAGACAAGCTTCCCTGGATGGATAAATAAGGCCGATCCGCGTTGGTTAACTAATAACTATTAATAGATGGAGATTAACATGACAACAACAAACAATTTAGAAGTGGGTTATGACGTTCCGGCATTACCGGGGATGGCAGAAGCCGATATTCAAACCCCCTGCTTGGTGGTCGATCTAGATGCGCTAGAGCGCAATATTCGTAAAATGGGCCAGTTTGCTAAAGAGATGGGAGTTCGCCATCGAGTGCATGGCAAGATGCATAAATCTGTAGATATTGCCCTACTACAAGAGCGTTTAGGTAATAGCTGTGGAGTATGTTGTCAAAAGGTGTCAGAAGCAGAAGTGTTTGCTCGTGGGGGGATCAAAGATGTTTTGGTATCAAACCAGGTGCGTGATCCGGCTAAAATTGACCGTTTAGCCCGCTTGCCAAAATTAGGGGCTCGTACCCTCTGCTGCGTCGATGATATAGACAATGTCGCTGAACTCGGTGCGGCCGTTAAAAAGCACAATACTGAAATTGAATGTTTAGTCGAGATTGACTGTGGAGCCGGTCGTTGTGGTGTCAGCGAAGGTCAACCGGTTGTTGATATCGCCAAAGCTATTGCCGCAACCCCAGGGCTAAAATTTGCAGGAATTCAAGCTTATCAAGGCGCGATGCAGCACATGGAAAACTTCCTTGAACGCAAAGAAAAAATCGATATCGCCTGCGCCATGGTCGCTCGGACGGTAGATATGCTCAAAGCCGAAGGCTTGGAATGTGACATTGTGGGTGGTGGTGGCACAGGTTCCTATTACTTCGAAGGTAATTCTGGCGTATTTAATGAGCTACAGTGCGGTTCTTATGCATTTATGGATGCTGATTATCAACGTATTCATGATGCAAAAGGTCAAAAAATATCAGAATTCGAAAACTCATTATTCATATTAACCTCAGTGATGAGCCATACCAAAGCCGATAAGGCAATTTGTGATGCTGGACTTAAAGCACAATCCGTCGACAGTGGTTTACCCTATATCTATGGACGTGATGATGTGGAATACATCAAATGTTCAGATGAACACGGTGTAATTTCTGACCCGAGCGGTGCGCTAAAAATTAATGAAAAATTAAGACTGGTGCCAGGGCACTGCGATCCAACCTGTAATGTTCATGATTACTACGTAGGAGTTCGTAACGGTAAAGTGGAAACACTCTGGCCAGTGTCTGCTCGCGGAAAAGCCTACTAATCCCGATGACCAAAAGTCTATAAACAAGCAATAAAAGTTTCACGTTTCTCCCGAGAGCGAGGATAAAAGAGTTTTTGCTAACGCTTCATTAGTTCCCAACTAAATCTGTGCCCCTGTATTTATCAGGGGCAGTATCGAAGTATTACAGCCTTTTAAACTCGCCTTTGGGAGCTTTTTTAGTCGTCCTCGAACATAGCCGGGAGACTAACAATAAACTTACTTTTCCATCTTCCTCCCTTAATATTGATCTAGGGGGATTGCCATTATTCTAGGAAATAAACAATGAGTCATTCAAATCAAAATGATAATAAAGGCGTAACTGTAGTATCAGAAGCAGTATGTCAACAGATCATGGGCAGGGCTGATGCCTTCACCGCCGTAGAAAACGTATTTTCAGCTATGGCTAAGGACACAGCCTATAACTTCCCAGTGATCCGTGAAGCCATTGGTCATGCTGATGCCCTTTATGGATTCAAATCAGGCTTTGACCGCGTCGGTATGGTGTTAGGGTTAAAGTCAGGTGGTTATTGGCCAGGTAATATCGACAAAGGAATAACTAATCATCAATCGACAGTTATTTTATTCGATCCAGATACTGGAAAGCTCAAAGCCCTGGTTGGCGGGAACTATTTAACAGCAATACGAACAGCGGCGTCATCAGCAGTCTCAATCGCTCATCTGGCCCGTAAAGATGCAAAAGTATTAGGAATGGTCGGTGCAGGACACCAATCAACATTTCAATTACGGGCAGCTCTTGAGCAGCGCAATTTTGAAAAGGTTGTTGCATGGAACAAGGAGCCAGAAAAACTGACTGCACTCGCCGTAATATGTGAAGAATTATCATTGCCTTTTGAGTCTGTCAGCCGTGAATCACTTTGCGCTCAAGCTGACGTTATCATCACCATAACGTCGGCATTTGAAGCATTAATCGACCAAAGTTGGATTAAACCAGGTACGCATATCGCCTGTATGGGCACAGACACCAAAGGCAAGCAAGAAGTTGATGCCCATCTACTCGCTAAAGCAAGAGTTTTTACCGATGAATTAGCGCAATCGACCACAATTGGTGAAGCCCAACACGCGATAGCAGAGGGATTAATTAACCAAGCTGACATTATACCTATTGGTGATGTCATCAATGGTACTAAAGCAGGCCGAACGTCCGATGATGAAATCACCTTATTCGATGGCACAGGTGTGGGTTTACAAGATTTAGCCGTTGCCTCGGTAGCATCTGAGTTAGCCGAAGCAAAGGGCCTAGCGACCTACTTTAACTTATAACCTCACATGGGGATGACACAAAGCCTGCCTGACAGGCTTTTACAAATTCAACTTTCTGGTTTAAGTTTGCTGCGTTGATAATAATAAGGTGTAGAAGTAATGATGAAATTAAATGTGTATCTTTCTGGTGAAATTCATACGGATTGGCGAGATCAGATTATTCAAGGCTGCCAAGATACCGATTTAAATATCGAGTTTTCTTCGGCTATCACAGATCATGAAGAAAGTGACAGCGCCGGGGATATACTGGGTGAAGGACTGGCTGGTGATAAGCAAGGCTTTTGGCGAGATCATAAATCAGCAAAGGTAAACGCAATAAGAACGAAAACATTAATAGCCGCATGCGATATCGCCATTATTCGCTTTGGTGATAAATACAAGCAGTGGAATGCAGCCTTCGATGCAGGCTACTGCGCCGCCCTCAACAAGCCCTATATCACGCTACACAGTACAGATATCATCCACCCTCTTAAAGAGGTCGACGCCGCAGCTCATGCCTGGGCAACCGATGTTGATCAAGTAGTGGCAAGTCTGAAGTACCTTTGCAAGTAGTCATCAGTTAAATCCATTGACTAGAATTGGGACGCTCGAGTCATGCTGAGTTATTCGAAGAATATACCACTAACGATAATACCGATCGGTATAAGCATCTAAAACAGGCAGAAGATTTGACGTCCCCTATTTTTAACCTTATCCCACGTTTACTGCATGGTTTTTCTCAAATCATGCTACAAAAAAGTGCGGTCACCGGCCTATTCTTTGTGATTGGAATTGGCATTAACTCTTTGACTATGATGTTAGGGGGTATTATTGCGACATTATCAGGCCTAATCATAGCGAAACTCTGCCGATATGACAGCGAGCTTATTGGCAATGGCATCTATGGTTACAATGCCGCGCTCGTTGGAATAGCGCTGTTTTATTTTCTCCCTCTCAGCCAGCTTTCTCTTGTACTTCTTGTGTGTGCAAGTGCCCTATCCACTATCATAATGCATTATTTGCTAAGACGAATACCGGTAAATAGTGTATTTACCACGCCTTTTATCATCTCAACTTGGTTAGTGTTACTCCTGATTGACATGGCCGGCATAAACACATCCGTGGCCCCTTTTTCGACCCAAGCCAGCTCAGACTTTTACTCGCTAACACGAGGCGTAGGTCAGGTGATGTTTCAGGGATATTGGCTATCGGGTGTCATATTTATTATCGGACTGTTATTTCATTCATACCAGGCCGCCATATGGGCGGTTATCGGCTCAGGATTAGGAATGCTAACGGCGCGGGTGGGGAGCTTTTCTGAGTCTAATGTGCTGATGGGAGCTTATGGGTTCAACGCGAGTCTGGTTGCCCTCGCCCTTACTGCACGCTATCCAAACACACCAATACCAGCAGTGTTGGGAGTCATGCTATCTGTGCTGCTCACGAGGGCTTTTGAGGTGGTTTCCCTGCCAGCGTTAACCGCCCCTTTTGTTCTGACTACTTGGTTGATCATAGGTATGATGGGGATAAAAAATCGTCTCAGTGAATACCGCAGCCTTTAAGAATTATTTGAGTGAGAAAAGTCACCACATCTTCAAAGTCATCATCGCTCATTGTTTCTTTATTTAATGCTGCTACCACTTGCACATTAAAGTCGGCGTAATGTTGAGTCGAGCTCCAAATTAAGAACAATAAATGATGTGGATTGACCTTATCCATCAAGCCTTGCTCAATCCAAGTCTCGATCACACTAACCTGGCTTTGTAACCAGTCTTTAAAGTCCCCATAAAGGTATTGATTCAACACCGGCGCACCATGAATTAATTCACTAGCAAAAATTCTTGAAGAATCCGGGTCATCCTTAGAATGCATGACTTTTGCCCGAATATACGCACTAAGCGCTTGTTTGGGTCCTTTATGGACACTTAAGGTATCGTAGTCTCTATTCCACACTTCTATGATATTGCTGAGCAGCTGTTGATATAGGTCAGTTTTATCTTGAAAGTAGTAATGGATATTCGCTCGTGCAATATTCGCTCGCTCGGCAATGCGCTTAATGGAAGCACCTTTAAAACCATAAGTGACAAACTCTTTCTTTGCTGCATCGAAGATGACAGCCTTATTCTTTTGCCGAATATTGCCTTCCGAGGCTTTAGACTTTGCCACAAACACTCCCAGTCATAAAAGTTAACCAGCACCATTCCATTTCAGCACTGTAAATAATAAATCAGTGGCATGGTTATACCATGCCACTGATTTTTCGATCATTAGATAGTAAAAGTCAATTTTTTACAACTAGAGAGGTCTGCAGACCTCTCTAATTTACTGACGACTGGTGTTTGCCAACCAGATCGCTAATGTCGTGCGCTCTTCATCTGTCATATGAGTCTTATTCATAAACGGCATATCTTTAGAGTCTACCACTCGCGCTTGAATACGAGGTGCCAATCGTATAATGCTAGCTTCATCGGAAAATACGATACCAGCTGGTGCAATGGTAAAGACATCGTCGGTCGGTGTCACTGAATGACAACTACTGCACCTTTGTTCAATGATCTTTTGTACTTGGCTGGTATTTACCGTTTGTTGTTTTTGCTCCGCGGTCAACTCAGTCGAAGCTGGGGCTATTACAAAAGCGAGAATAACCGTCGCCACAACCGAGCCGACTAACACTAAGGGTTTCTGCTTACCAAAATGACGTAATACAAAGTATTGACGGACCGCAGCGGTGATTAAAATGATAGCGATGAGTACTAACCAGTTCGCGCTATGGGCGTAGGTCATCGGATAGTGGTTTGAGATCATAATAAAAATGATCGGTAGCGTAGTATATGTATTATGAGTTGAACGTAATTTTGCATTTAATCCATAAGCTGGATCAGGTGTTGTCCCCTCTTCAACCGCTTTCACTAAGGCACGTTGTGACGGCATGATGCCAAAAAATACGTTACCCGCCATAATGGTGCCTATGATCGCGCCCATGTGCATATATGCGCCACGAGCACTAAACACATGTGTTAGACCGTAGGATAAAGCGGTGGCAATAAGGATTAAAATAAGACCTAAAACTATTCCATGCTCTCTTAATTTAGTGCGCACTAACAACTCGTAACTACCTACACCAAGCACAATTGACCCCACGCCTATGCCAATGGCTTGAAATTGGGTTAAGTCAGCGACTCGTTTGTCGATTAAGTAGGAATCTGCACCCACATAAAACATGAGCGACAGTAAAAGGAAACCAGTTAACCAGGTAGTGTAAGCCTCCCATTTAAACCAATGCAAAGTGGTTGGCATCTTTGGTGGTGCCAATTTGTATTTAGCCACCTCGTAAAATCCACCACCGTGAATAGCCCAAAGATCACCGCCAATACCTTTATCTTCTTTCCATTTTGGCGGTGTTTCCAAATGATTATCTAACCATACGAAGTAAAATGATGCGCCAATCCAGGCAATACCTGTAATGACATGTGCAAATCGAATGATTAAATTTAACCATTCATTAATATAGGGATCCATAACCTTCCTCAATTCTTTTAATATTTATGTTGTTACAGCAATAGCAGTCTGTACTCGTTCACCCATAATATGAGTCGCCTTGACATGACGTTCGTCGCCTAACATGCTTAATGTAAACAGCTTTTCTGACAGATCTTTGCAATGGTGCATACGTCTATCCATAAGCGGGGTTGCGTGGTAATCGAGGAAAATAAAGTCAGCTTCTGCACCTTTAGTGAAGTTGCCGATGGTGCCTTCGAGATCTAACGCTCTTGCCCCGCCTAGAGTGGCTAAGTAGAACGATTGGAATGGGCTGAGTTTTTCAGCGCGAAGCTGTTGTGTCTTATAGCCTTCGTTCAGGGTACTTAGCATTGAAAATGTGGTACCTGCGCCTATATCTGTGCCGTAACCTACATTAACGTCATATTTTTGCGCTTGTTTCAGGTTAAATAACCCGCTGCCTAAAAACAGGTTAGAGCTTGGGCAAAATGCAATGGAAGACTCTGTTTCACCTAATCGCTTACATTCATGATCATGTAAGTGCACGCCGTGAGCGAAGACACTTCGACGACCGAGTAAGTTACTTTGGTCGTACACATCGAGGTAACCTTTTGAGTCAGGAAACAGTTCACTCACCCACGCAATTTCATTGGTGTTTTCACTGATGTGTGTGTGTAAATAGACGCTTGGGTTTTCTGCCAGTAATTGACCGGCTTTGTTTAATTGTTCAGTTGAGCATGTCGGTGCGAACCTTGGCGTGATGGCGTATTGCAATCTATCTGTTTTATGCCACTTTTCAATCAGTGCTTTGCTGTCTTCATAACCAGTTTGCGCCGTATCTGACAGATAATCAGGGCAGTTTTGATCCATCAATACCTTGCCACAGATCATGCGTAATTTTTTCTGTTGGGCAATAGTAAAAAAAGCCTCCACGGATTCTTTATGTACCGTACCGAATACGAGTGCTGTGGTCGTTCCAGCGTCAAGAAGCTGAGTTAAGAAAAACTCAGCGACTTTTTTACCGTGCTCTAAATCTGAAAATTGACGCTCAAACGGGAAGGTATAATTTTGTAACCATTCAAGTAGTTGTTCGCCATATGAGGCGATCATCTCAGTTTGCGGGTAATGCACATGAGTGTCGATAAAGCCTGGCATCATGAGTCCATTCTCATAATGAATCACCTCAATACCATCATCTAACAGAGGTAATAACTCAGATGCTTCTCCCACTTGTTCTACCAAGCCATCTTTAATGATTAACAATCCATCTTCTATATGCTGGTAGCTTTCTTGTAGGGCAACTTTGGCGGGGTCAGCCAAAAAATGCAGTAACTCTCCCCGATAAACTTTTATCATTATCCTTCACCTTCTCATCGTATCTTTAAGTTCTTATTATCTCATTACGATATTTATACATTACATTGCAAAATCACATACTCACTCTTGCACTATTAAGAGTGAACCATCTAACTCCAGTGCGTCACAGTTATCCCCCTCGCCCCCTCTATCAATCACCAAAAAATCACTTTCACTATTTAATGTTAGACAGAAATGATGCCAGGTCCCCTTGTGGTAATTCACACCTTGACTCGAGCTCGCGATAAAGACTTCAATATTATTGATATTAAATTCACCAGCAGGAGCCACGACCACTAAGAAAGGATTGTTTCCCAAAGGAATAAATGCCTGACTCCCATGAGGGTGACGCTCCATCATCTTTATGGCTATGGGCTGCTCTAATGGGTTTGAGCGAAAAATACTGATCAAGGTATGACCATCATTATCATTGACATCTATCTTGGCCAAGTCGTGATAGCGATGCGTCAGGCCACCATTAATTGCAAAGTTTTTTGCCTCTGTGCTGGCTTCAATTACATCACCAAAAGCACTAAAGGCTTCCCGAGTTAGGGGTTTTGCCGTGATAATCCGCAATTTATCAGTTATGCTGTTTTCCATTAAAAGTGCTCCCTTAGCTGCCGCGGTAAGTTGAATAACCAAATGCAGTTAATAACAAAGGGATATGGTAATGACTATTTGTGCCATCGAGTTCGAATACGATATCAACAAAAGGGTAAAAACCCTTTTCGTTATTGGCATTGAAGTAACATTTAGTCTCAAAATGCATACGATAAACCCCCGCATCGAGTACGACGCCATCGGCTAAAAGGCCAGCAATTCGACCATCGGAATTGGTGATACCCGAGGCAAGTTCTTGCCAAGCATCCCCTGTTTGAGCAAATAAGGTGATGGGCAGTTCCCGCGCAGGAAGTCCACGAGTGATGTCTAGGACATGAGTGGTTATTTGGCTCATATTAGTTTATTTAACCTCAGGTGGAAGATTTTACGCTGCTCTTGTGCAGCATTGGCTAATTCTGTAATTTTATTATTGGGCAAGCGTGCAAGTAGCAAAGCAAGCATCTGCTCTGCACTCTTGCCAGTGGCACAAACAATAAAAATGAATCCAAACTTGTCGAGGTAATCAGAATTACCTTGGGCCAAATCGAGTAACACTTGCTCAGACGCATGATTGACTGAACTTTGTTCACCACTGGCTAGCTCTTTAGTATTGGCATACTTTTTCCTAAGGGTATCCACATTACCGATTTGTGGATGACCTTCAAAGGCCTCGATATAGTCAGCTTCTATGGATCCAGCCCAAGCGAGATCGGCTTGGTAAGCTAAGGCTTGTTCATCAATAAAAGGACGCGCAAGTACCATTGCCTCAACCCAGCTAGATGCCGTACAACACTGCATAAAAGTATGCGTAGCTTCTTCAACGGATAAACGATTTAACTGTTCTAAATTCATTTTAATTCCACTTAAACTTTACGTTTACCAAACACTCGCATACGTGATATCCCACCATCAGGGAAGATATTTAATCGTACATGAGTATAGGTTTGTTCCTCATCTGCAAGAATTTCATTAATAAAGAGGTGTTCGCGATGAGCATAGAGTTTGGTGCGAGCAATAATGGGCTGCCATTGTTCTTCTTGTTGCCCATTACTGAAGTCATCGCTGTCAGTCACCATACCTTCGAGGTTAAATGTATCTGGAAAGTTACCTTTAAAATGACAGGTATCTATGATCACTTTTTCTATACTGCCACGGCTGGCAAGCTTGACAATAGACCAGTCGGGACCGAGATCTCGACGGCGTTTTGTTTCCCAGCCATCTCCCATATTTTTACCTCGACCAGGCATGATTAAGTTATTCTTATCACTAAAGAACATATCGCTGACCAATAAAGCTTTAGCGCCATTTTTGATGTAGGCCAAATCGATTAACTCACCCCCAATGAAATGCTCCCAATTTACATCGGCCTCGCCATAAACGCGTATGCGAGCCACGCCACCATCGGGGAACATGTTAAAACGAATATGGGTCCAGGCAGTATCATTGCTAATCGAAAAGATATTTTGGCTATGGGCTTCGACTGAAATTCGTTGCAAGACGGTATGCCAAACAGTATCCGCGCCAGGTTCAACTTCGCTCACGCATGCTTCTACCGACACAGACTCTGGCGCGTTGCCGCGGAAATAGTTGGTATCGATATCGAGACCCCGAATAACCCCTTTTATGCCAAGTCTGATAATGCACCAATCGAACTCACGGCCATCATCACGACCATAGCTACGACGAGATTCCCAACCGTCCATCCACTTACCGCGATCGGTAAATTTATCATCAATAAAAATACCTCGGCCCGGTTTAATCAGGTTTTCCATTCCTGCAAAAAAATCATCACTGCAAGACAGTGTCTCACCGCCAACCGCCTCGCTGGCGAGATCGACACAATGAGTTTTAAATTTACGCTCTAATTCGAGAGGCGTACCGCTTAGCTTGTTTTGTTGTTGGGTATCTATATCTAACATCATTGCTTATTTTCCTTTTTACTCTGTAAGGGTAAAATGAGTCAGCTCGTGACTCCTATTTAATGCTTAAACACATGGCTAATCTGCGTTAAGTAATTGCTTTAATTCTTTCCAGTTAATACCCTGTTGTGAGCTAGGCCGTGCTCTGGGCGCTGCTGGTGAACCGGTATCTAGTCTCTGCTCCAGCACTTGCTCAACCTGGCGGTTTTGTTCTGCTATTTTTTGTTCTTCGGCTTGATACTTGTTAATAATTTCAGCCGATACAGACACGGCAACTTCAATGGGTAACTTACCGCCCACCTGCTCGAGTCCAATTGGGCAGCTCATACGAGCCACTTGGTTTTGATCCACATCTCTATGCTTATAGCGCTGCTTGAAACGGCGCCATTTAGTGTCAGAGGCGATTAGGCCTAAGTAACTAAAATCTGCACGTTTGAGAATGGCTTGTGATATTTCAAAATCCATTTGATGGTTATGGGTCATCACCACAAAGTAGCTATGTTCGGGCATAGATCCGACTTCAAACTCAGGCTCCTCAGTGACAACTTTAGTCACATTGGGGTACATTTCTATATTGGCAGGAAATTGCTCTTCACGACTGTCGACCCAAGTGACGTGACAAGGCAGTTGAGCCAATATTGGTATCAAGGCCTTGCCCACATGGCCGGCGCCAAACAACATGATGTTGACGCCAACGGCGGCAAAACATTCAAACAACACACTGGCATTACCACCACAACATTGACCTAAATTGCTGCCAAGTTGAAAATGCTCTAAATGTTGGCAATTCTTACCGACAGCTAGCATGGTTCTGGCGTGTTTAATGGTTTTATGCTCAAGGTGCCCCCCCCCTATGGTATCGAAGATGTCAGCTTGGCTTATCACCATTTTAGTGCCGCTGTTTCTTGGGGTTGAACCAGAGACTCCCACTAATGTCACTAAGACATAGACACTGCCCTGCTTACTTAATTGATTAGCGGCGCTGCTCCAGTTCGTCATCATCATGGTATCCCCTAGTTAAGTTCGCTTGCTTTCATCGATTCGACTGCCCAAAGAACTCGCTCTGGCGTCGCTGGCGTATCGAGTGCTGGACTTAACCTGTGATCAGACACACTTGAAATGGCATCTTTCAATGCAGACCAAACCGATATACCTAACATAAATGGTGGCTCACCAACCGCCTTCGAGTTATAGATGGTTTGCTCACGGTTTGGATCGTCGGGAACTAAGTTGACACGAAAATCAGCGGGGGCATCACTGATTGCGGGGATCTTATAGGTTGCAGGGTTATTGGATAACAGCCGGCCTTGCTCATTCCAAACCAACTCTTCGGTGGTCAACCAACCCATGCCTTGAATAAAGGCACCTTCGATTTGGCCAATATCGATCGCCGGGTTGAGTGAATGACCTACATCATGCAAGATATCTGTACGCAGTAGTTTATATTCACCGGTCAAGGTATCGATAAGCACTTCAGATACCGCAGCGCCAGTCGAATAATAGAAGAATGGACGACCCTTACCCGTTGCACGATCGTAGTGAATTTTAGGTGTTTTATAAAAACCTGTCGCCGATAGCCCAACTCGGCCCATATACGCTTGTTGCACAAATTCAGCGAAGCTGAATCTCTCCACGCCGACATGGACTTGGCTTTCAGCAAAGATGACCTCATCTTGGTTAACATTGTATTTTTCACAGGCAAACTCAATCAGGCGCTGTTTAATTATCTTAGCCGCAGCCTGAGCCGCCTTACCATTTAAGTCAGTACCAGACGAGGCTGCTGTGGGTGAAGTATTGGGCACTTTATCGGTTCTGGTTGCAGATACGCCAACAGTGTCGACATCAACCTGAAATTCTTCGGCAACGATTTGGGCTACCTTGGTAAATAACCCTTGCCCCATCTCAGTGCCACCATGGTTTAAGTGAATCGTGCCATCGGTATACACATGCACGAGTGCACCGGCCTGGTTCAGGTGCTGGACGGTAAAAGAGATGCCGAATTTAACAGGGGTTAATGCTATCCCTTTCTTCAAAATCGTATTTTCACGATTGAACAGATTGATGCTTTCACGACGAACCCGATAATCAGAGCTTTGCTCTAATGAAGCAATCAGCTCAGAGATCTTGTTATGCTCTACCTTCTGATGATAGTGAGTTTCATTGCGGTCCTCCGTGCCATAGAGATTAATCTTACGTACCTCTAAGGGATCCTTACCCAAATGACGGGCGATATCGTCCATGACCATCTCTATGGTCATCATGCCTTGTGGACCACCAAAACCACGATACGCTGTATGGGATACGGTATTGAGTTTACACCGATTCCCCGTCACAGTGGCTTGGTCTAAGTAATAAGCGTTATCAGAATGAAACATGGCTCTGTCAACAATAGCATCGGAAAGATCCGGCGAGTAACCACAGTTACCATTGACATTGATGTTAATGCCTTTGATTTGTCCTTTGCTATCGAAGCCCACGGTATAGTCGTTTTCAAACGGGTGACGCTTACCTGTCATGCACATATCGTCTGAGCGGTTCAGTTTAAGCTTAACCGGACGCTTACTTTCATTGGCAAGCAGTGCTGCGATACAGGCCCAAGGCGCAGCCTGAGTCTCTTTACCGCCGAAGCCTCCGCCCATACGGCGAGTATCAACAACCACGATATTGAGTGGAATATCCAATACTTCAGCCACCAGCTTTTGCACTTCACTCGGGTGCTGGGAAGAGGAAAACACCAGCATGCCACCTTCTTCAGTCGGCTCTGCCGAAGAGATTTGACCTTCCAGATAAAAGTGCTCCTGGCCGCCCACTTTAATTTCACCCGATAATTGGTGCTCGGCATTGGCAATGGCCGTTTCTGAATTGCCTCGCTTCATGCTGTAAGGAGGACGAACAAAACTTTGCTTCGCTAAGGCATCTTTGACGCTTAGCACGGCTTCGAGTTCTTCATACTCAATTTTAGCAAGCTTGACCGCTCGGTTTGCCAAGTCATGACTGGTTGCGGCGACAGCAAAGATTGGCTGACCCACATATTCAACCTTACCGATAGCCAGTACAGGATCGCCAGGAAACACAGGACCAATATCGGTATGACCGGGGACATTGTCTACCGTGATGACTGCTATAACACCTTCGGCTGCGCTTACCGCAGAAAGATCCATCGACTTAATATTGGCGTGTGCGACACTGCTTTGGCCAATAGCAGCATGTAACTGACCTCTCAGTTCGGGCCTGTCATCGATATATATCGCTTCACCACTGACATGCTTTTCGGCACTTTCATGTTTTTTTGAACGACCAACTCCACCTAATCCTACGCTACGTAAATTTGTGTCTGATAAATTGGTTTTATTGATTTCGATAAGACTACGCATAGTTAACCACCCGTGTTTCAATAGTTCGATTTTGTAATTCGAGATAACATTTCTGCATTAAGTTTTGCGTAACTTTCATTCGATATTTGTCCGAGGCGCGTACATCTGACATAGGTTGGAAATCAACTGTTAATGCTTGCTGAGCAGCAGTGATATTGTCTTGGTTAAATGGTTTATTCAATAAGGCCGCTTCACAATGTTTAGCTCGCATTGGAATGCCTGCCATTCCCCCAAAAGCAATTCGCAGGTCAGTGATAATATTATCTTTTAGCTCGATAAAGAAGGCGGCTAATACTGCAGAAATGTCATCATCTATGCGTTTTGAAATCTTATATAACTTAAGAAACTGCCCGGGTTTAGCTTTGGGAATGTAGAAATCCTTAATAAACTCTGAATCTTTCAGTACGGTTTTTTTATAGGCGACGAAGTAATCTTCGACCGCAATTTTACGCTCTGTATCCCCACGCTGAAGGGTCATTTCGGCCCCTAAGGCAATGAGAGCTGGCGGCATATCACCGATTGGGGAGGCGTTGCCAACATTGCCACCTAAGGTGCCGTTATTGCGCACTTGTCTTGAGCCGATACGTTCTATCATCTCACCGAGTTCATGATATTCATCGTGTAGCATTGGCGTAAATTCGCTGTAGGGTACTGCCGAACCAATCACAAACTGATCATCATTGTTCTCAAGGGTGAGTAGCTCTGAGACATCACCCAGATACACTAAATCTTCGATGATATTAAAATGTTGAGTGACTGATAACGCTAAATCGGTACCACCCGCGACTAAGGTTGCCTTGGGGTCTTCTATCAGTTTTTGCGCAAGTTCAGTAACGTTCTTGGGGGCAAAATAGCGATGTTGATTGTCTGATAACTTTGCAGATGGTAATTGTTTGAAATTATTGAGCTGCTGCACTGTTTGTTTATAGTTCGTGGCAAATGAGTCGACCTGTTTATGCTCACTAGACTCCATGGCCGCATCGATTATCGAGCGATATCCGGTACAGCGACATAAATTACCGGCAAGAGCTTCGATAACATCGGCTCTACTTGGCTTGTTGTTTGTCTTATGTAAGGCGAACGATGACATCACAAAACCAGGTGTACAAAAACCACACTGTGAGCCATGGTTATCCACTATAGATTGCTGCACATGGTGTAATTTAGCGCCATCTTTAAGATCTTCCACCGTAATGAGCTGCTTGCCATGTAGGCTACCCACAAAGCTGATACACGAGTTTATCGATTTGTAATTTAAATCTTGTTGATTATTTTCTAATTCTGCGACTACGACGGTACAAGCTCCGCAGTCACCAGAACAACAACCTTCCTTGGTGCCAGTACTGAATTGCTTTTCGCGCAGGTACTGCAGAACCGTCAAATTTGGGTCGATGTTTTCTAATGTCACTACGTCATTATTGAATAAGAAACGAACTGTACTCATTGTCATAATTTGTCCCGTACTTGATCTTGTAATTCGGTGTGTGCTCACTTATTGCTAATTTAGGTATATCAGAACCAAAAACCTGACACAAGTGTCAATTATAAAAATGAGCTACATTCCATTAACACAACTTTGAATATTGATGGATGATAACTAAGCTAAAAATCATAATCCAACCCCGTAAAAAATAGGTTAAAGCAGATGAATAACAGCGAGATAGATAAAATTAAGAATGCATTAAATTAACGATTAAACACCTCACAATAATAATTTAATTTTTCCGCTACAATTTGTTCCTTATCATGGAATAAAACTGAAAGCCTAAATAAAGCCCTAAACCCGCAACAAACTAGCAACGATAAAATAGCGTTAAATTGGGAAGTTTAGCCCGTTATGGCATTAGACCTGGTTGCTTAAATATGTGATTATTGAGGTGATTTTTTATGTGACTGGTGTGAAAGTGAGTCACGCAGTGATAAAAGGAAGCACTAATGAGTCAGCGTACGTTACATAGCCTCTTTAATCCCAAATCTGTAGCCATTATTGGTGCCTCGAATACAGAAAAACGTGCCGGTAACGTCATCATGAGGAACTTGCTCGCAGGCGGATTTTCCGGTCCTATCATGCCGGTAACCCCAAAATACCAAGCTGTACTCGGAGTCCTCGCCTACCCCAATATTGAAGCTCTTCCGTTAAAACCCGATTTAGCCATTATCTGTACCGCCGCCGAAAAGGTACCTGGCATTGTCGAAACCTTAGCCCAGTTTGGTTGTAAAACAGCGATAATCAATGCCTCGGGTATGGGACAGCAGTTGAATGATATGGGGATTGATCTGCTAACACTGGCCAAGAATAATGCTAAGCGCTACGGCATGCGTCTCCTTGGGCCAAACAGCTTAGGTATGATGCTGCCAAATTTAGGATTAAATGCCAGCTTGGCTCATACCAGTGCCCTACCAGGGAAAATAGCCTTAGTGTCGCAATCGGCGGCAATATGCACGACGGTACTCGATTGGGCCAATAACAAGGGTATCGGCTTCTCCTCTTTTATTTCTCTGGGCGACACCACAGATATCGATTTTGATGAGCTACTTGACTATTTAGGCAGAGACTCACGCACCAGTGCCATCATGCTCTACATCGATTCCATTAATGAGAAGCGCCATTTCCTCTCTGCTGCACGCGCGGCGTCCCGTAACAAACCCATATTGGTGATCAAGTCTGGACGTAGCCTTGAGGGGACGAATGCTGCCAAGCTGCACACCGGCGGACTCACGGGAAACGATGCGGTTTATGAAGCCGCGTTTAGACGCGCTGGTATGCTAAGAGTCAATGACTTAATCGAACTCTTTGCCGCCGTTGAAACCTTAGCCCACTCCTCCCCTCTTCTTGGTGAGCGGTTAGCCATTATCACTAATGGAGGCGGACCCGCCGTACTCGCCTTAGATCAACTCATGCTAAGGGGCGGTAAGTCGGCAGCGTTAGATGATGAAACTTACCAAGCCCTCAATCGACTGCTTCCCTCGACCTGGTCAGGGCAAAACCCGATAGACATTGGCGGAGATGCCGATGCAGAGCGCTATACCAAGGCAGTAGAGATCATGATGAACAGCCAACTGGCTGATGCAATCTTGGTGCTGCACTCACCTTCGGCACTGGGAGATAGCGTCGAAATAGCCGACCAATTGGCTAAGATGGTAGCCAAACACCCCAACAGAAATAGGATTAATATCCTCACTAATTGGAGTGGTGAAGATGCCGCTTATCAGGCTCGTAAAAGGTTTAATAAAGCCGGACTGCCAACGTATCGTACAGCCGAGGGTGCCGTTGGTGCCTTTATGCATATGGTCGAGTACCGCAGAAACCAGAAACTCCTGCAGGAAGTGCCTCAATCGATACCTGACAATATTCCAACAGATGCTTGCAAGGCGAAAGCTGCACTGGCGAAAGCCAAAGAACGGGGCAAAACAATCTTGGAGACCCATGAGTCACAAGAGATCTTAAGTGCCTACGGATTGAAAACCATAGACACCTATGTCGCCCAAGATCCACACACAGCTGCCGAGATAGCACAGACTATTGGCTATCCTGTAGCCTTAAAGGTGCAATCTCCCGATATACATCATAAATCCGATGTCCATGGAGTCATGCTCAACTTAAACAGTAAAGATGAGGTGATACAGGCTGCAATAGCCATTAAAGCGCGTGTGTTATCAACCCATCCAGATGCTCGTATCGAAGGACTGTTAGTACAGAAGATGGCATTAACAGCCGGAGCCCAGGAGATCCGTGTTGCGGTCATCAATGATCCTGTTTTTGGACCAGCTATTTTACTCGGCGAGGGAGGCTCTGAATGGGAACCCTCAACAGATGCAGTGGTAGCCCTGCCCCCCTTGAATATGACCTTAGCAAGATACATGGTGATCCAGGCACTGAAGACTAAGAAGCTTAAAGATCGTCATCTTCCTTTGGGTCTGGATATGAACGCACTCTGTGTCATGTTGACCCAGATATCTCATCTGGTGATCGATTGTCCCGAAATCGCCAGTATCGATCTTAACCCTGTGCTGTGCGCGGGGGAAAATATTACTATGCTGGATGTGAACATACAGCTCAATGAACATCCCCTCGATAACACCTCTCGTCTCGCCATTTCTCCCTACCCAAAGGAACTAGAGCAAATCGCTACATTGAAAAATGGTCAAGAAGTGATGTTGAGGCCCATTTTGCCGGAAGATGAACCTAAGCATCTGGCGTTCGACAACTCACTTTCTGATGAAGACAGATATAAGCGCTACTTCGGTGTTCGTTCAAAAATGACCCACGAAGAGATGGCAGTGTTAACTCAGATCGATTACGCCCGGGAGATGGCCTTTATTGCTACGTCCAAAGGCGAAGATGGTGAAGATATTACCTTAGGTGCGATACGCGCCTCAATCGATCCGGATAATACCGAAGCTGAGTTTGCCATGGCGGTGAGGAGCGATCATCAAGGTCAAGGATTAGGTAGGCTGTTATTGGAAAAGCTGATCGCTTATTACAAGACTAATGACACTCAAGTCCTCACAGGATTTACCATGTTTGAGAATCGCAGTATGGCAAATCTAGCGAAACGTCTTGGTTTTACCGTGACGTTCGATATGGAAGAGCACCTGATTAAAATGGATATGCAACTAAAGTAATCAAGCATCAGATATCAGGTTCACTTTTAAACCTGATATCTTCCAGTATTATTCGCTACAAACACAGTTCCTTCCCGACGACTTGGCACGATACAGGGCTTCATCGGCCCTGACAAAATAGCTTTCACGATCGTCACTGATATTGAGAGTCGATACTCCCAAAGAAACGGTAATGGAGCCCAAAGATAATTTCTTATCCTTACCTATGGTTAATTTGCGTTCTGATATCACTTTACGTAACTGCTCGGCCACTATCAATGCGTCTGTTAGACGTGTATTAGGTAGCAAGATAACAAACTCTTCGCCTCCATATCGGGCAACAAAATCAGTCCCTTTCACCGCTTGTTTCAGCGCTAATGCCACATAGGCAAGCACTTTATCCCCAACTAAGTGACCATGGGTGTCATTAAACAGTTTAAAATGATCGATATCGATTAAGAGCAAACAACTTGGAGACTGAGCTTGAGTATATGCTTGCATGTGTTTCATCACCTCATCCTCGAAGCTACGCCGATTGTTAAG
The DNA here is from genome assembly GCF_009377275.1 of Shewanella sp. YLB-07. NCBI lineage: Bacteria > Pseudomonadati > Pseudomonadota > Gammaproteobacteria > Alteromonadales > Shewanellaceae > Shewanella > Shewanella sp. YLB-07. The sequence goes on from NZ_VOQB01000007.1 coordinate 28,625, forward strand.
TGATGTGAGTTGATCTGTCATGGCAACCTGATTTAGATTTTCCATCTCGCTTTTTAACGAGCTCACCTCATCACGCATGATGTTTAAGCTCCCTTGTATCTGTTTATTACTTAAAATCACACCTTGTATATTATCGACTAAGCGATTTACCAAGGTGTTAAGAACTTCAACATCGGGCTTTTGTTTTAGCTCTTGGCTGAAGTCAGATAAGGTGTCGGAAAAACTGTCTGTACCTTGAGTCAACCTACTGACTTTACTGAGTAAAGCATTGATGATTATCTGAGTTTCAATTTGAACATTCTCAATCACTTCTGCTGATTTTTCTTGAATGAAATTCTTGTGAAGCCCATCATTCACTTCCGTACAAAAAGTGATTCCATTTGAGATAAGGCCATCGATGGCACGTTTAAGATCTAAATTAATACCGAGATAATATTCATACCAAACAGCATAATTAACAGGTGTGACGGGAATATTGAGTTCAGACATTTTAGGCACTGCATGCCTAAGAATTTTGGCAGACAGTTCTGTATCTGTCAGGTGCTTCGCTAAGTTCATGCTTCCACCGCCCTGTGAATAATTGTTAGTAGAGTTTTATGTGGATCTCATTAGCACAGAGGATCCGTTCACAATTGAGTAAGACTTAATTACTAACAATAAACAAAAAAGAGGATGTTGCCATCCCCTTTTGTTAACTATTTACTTATTTAGGCAGCCTACATGAGCTGAAGATGTCCAATTTTTTGTCGTATATTTCTGATTTTACATTCATTATTCCGAGCAAAGAATCAAAAATATTGTCATGAGAAAAGCCACCGACTCGAGCCTTGGCCTTGAGACATGTCAGGTCTAAGCTATTTTCAGAGGCAAAGTCATCAGAAAACCAGGTCAACATAGGGATCTGTATCTGCTCGTCTGGAGCGATAGCATAAGGTGCGCCATGGAGGTACATGCCTTTTTCACCCAAAGATTCCCCATGGTCCGACACATAGATCATCCCAGTATCAAATCTTTCTTGCTCAGAGATGAGCCTCTCGACGACTTGAGCAACAATATAGTCGGTATAAACAATGGTATTATCATAGGTGTTCATCAATTCTTCATCACTGCAATTTTGGATATCACTTCTTTGGCAATCCGGAATGAACTTTCTGTGTTCCTCTGGATAGCGTAAATAATATGTCGGCCCATGAGAGCCTATGATATGTAATACCAACAAAGAATCCTTGTGCTTAAGCTCTGCCAGTGCTTTATCCAACTCATTCAACAGCACCTGATCCAAACAGAATTGCCCATTACAAAGCTTAGGATCGCTGTCTAGCTTCACCATCAGATGTGGCACCCTATCACATACCCCTTTACAACCACTGTCATTATCGAGCCAAAGCAGCTGTATGCCACCATGCTGTAATACATCCATGACACCGTCTTGCGCCTTGGCTTCCCGGCTATCATAGTCTTTGCGGGTCATATTAGAAAACATACAAGGCACAGAAACTGCGGTAGCCGTCCCACACGACGTTGTATTCATAAATGCTGTCATATCGTACGGCTTTGTGTACGTGTTAGTGGGTTTATCATAACCATAATATTCATAGTTCATCGATCTGGCCGTTTCGCCTAGAACCATCACCACAAGGTTAGGTTTCTTGTTAGTGTCTTGAGTCTCGTTAACCGCATCTAACCCTATCTGCTTATACTCGAGTGGAGTCTGTAGATAGTTAATATTAGTATATTTAGCGATCGAGCCAAGTACATAAGTTGGTATGATGAAACGTTTTAACTCATCGTTATTTCGACCAAAAGACACATAATTTTGGTAATAAAAGAAACCTATGACCCCTATTCCAACCAGCATTAACAACATGAATGCAAATTTGTACAATAGCTCCGTTAACACAGGTTTATACCTGATGTTCAGTTTTAATATCAAGTAGGAAGGCAATAGACCCGTTAACAAGAAGTTGACCACAGAGGAGAAATTAATATAGGTAAATGCCTCGGCAGAATTGGTCTGCACCGTATTTTCAATCATCCCATAATCGAACACGACACTATATTGCAGCGCCGCGAAAAAGACGCTGGAGGAGAGCAAGGTGATGCCAATAAAGAACGGCTTTAGCAGATATTTAACGCTAAATAATGAGAAGAGAAAACTCAAGGCGAAAATTAAAAACAAAGGGATCGTTGCAATGAACAGAGGGTCGACTTCCCCTTGCTTTTCTATGCCGGTTTGTACGATTCTAAAAAATGGAATGTTAAAAATAGCAACATAGAAAATGGAGATAAATAGGGTAAATTGGATGACAGTTGGATTTTTTAAACGAGTTAGCACACTGATTCTCACTCACTAGATGATAAAAACAAGCATGCAGTTCATAAAAATTGCAAACCTAATGCTTATGCAGCCCTAATACTTTGTGCAAGTCATTGGAGCTAGCTATCAAGGCCGCTCCAAGCTGAACCACAACAAAAATAACATCCAACCCCAAGTGTATTGAAGTGGATCACTGCTTTAGGTCTCGTCGAGATAAGGGCATCGACACTAAGCTAAAACAATAACTAAGTTTAGCTCTAGCGTTGTGAAAAAAATGTGTGTACATATAAATAACACTGTCCACTAAGAAGCGGAGGAGTTTTAACTTAACGAGCAGTGACAGTGTCTAGCAAGGGGTGTTGCAAATAATATTAGGAGGCCGATTTCGCCTGTTGTTTCCGGCTAACTATGTATAAATCACCTCAACATTGAATAACCTATTCATAAAATCGGATCTCTCCCGCACCAAGGAATAATTTTTGTCACCTCGCAGCCAAAATTCACTATGCCACTTCAGACCCAAATAGGCCAACTCTTTACATAATGTGCATATTGTAAAGAGTTAGGGGCGTAGGAATTATATCTGCTGTCTTTCTAGGCACCCGTTCGTAATATTATGATGAGATGGTCTCCTCCCTAATCTACCATAATTGAGTATCGTGAATTTCAGCTGACGGAGGGCCAGCAGCATTCAAATGCTGTACAAAATAGTCTAAGCAACACCTAAACCCATTCACCTGCAGACATTTCAGTGGTAAACCCAGGGCCAAAGGCGACTAAAACCCCTAAACCTCCAACTTTTCTTTGCTTAAAATGCCTTTTTAATACATCAATTACAGCAACACTTGATGTGTTACCAGTATCACGTAAACAGTTTCTTGAATTATCAAGACTACTAGAGTTAAGAGATAAACAACGTTCTACTTCATCCAAAATTCTTTTACCGCCAGTATGAAAAATGTATGAATCCAGCTCATGAGGCTTCTTATCAAAAGAGTCTTCGATAAACTGAACTATTTTAGGTGCAACTTTACTAATTGAATGCATAACATCTTTATCTAATGAAAAATGAAATCCATTGCTGGTTATAGAATACGTGATGTATTCCTCAGAGTTATTCATAAAATGACTTTGGGTATTTGATAATTTAAAGCCACTACCATTATCATCCCCTTTCATGACTACTGCAGCGACGCCATCTCCAAATAACGAATTAGTAATAAAATCTTGAAGTCTGTTGGCTTCGCGGTGGAAACACAAGGATGCTGTTTCTAATGCAACTATAAGAACATTGTTGCTAGAATTCTGTTGGCAATGTTCATAGGCTCTATTAATGGCTGAGGCACCTGCAGCACATCCCATCTGTGCGATTGGCAGTTGAATCGTACTGTTAGATAATTTAAGAGAATTAATCAAATGTGCAGTTAAAGATGGCATCATAAAACCTGTGCATGAGGTCACTATAACCATTGAAATATCTTTAGTAGCTGCCCCTGACTTTTTAATTGCTTGCTGTGAGACTAATGTGGATTGCTTTCGTGCTTCTTCGCTGTAGATAGTGGCTCTTTCACCAAAATCACCCAATTCAATAGTTTTATCTAATGGGAGTATTAAATGTCTTTTTTCTATGGTTGAATTTCTAATCATTCGAAAGGCTTTTTCTTTATTTGGCGTGTCCGGATGTAGTTCATCCAAAAAGAAAATAGTATCTTCATTTGTTATTACATGCTCTGGGTAATACACCATGGGTTCACATAAAATCGTCATAACCAAATCTACCTTATTATTTATACTGTTACAACAAGACAGGTTTAAATCAATTAAACTTTCATCGATCGTAAATTAAAAACCAGCTAATTTAAAAACAACACATTCGAGCAACCATCCCCTCCTTCAGCCGAGATGCACATAGTGATACAATTATATCGAGCGTTCCATAGAATGGTTAATTAGTACAAAATGTATTAATTAACCATTTAAAGTCCATAGTGTTTTCATTAGGGAATCCCTTTTACTTTAGAGTTTTAAGGATTGTCTTTTTGTAAATTATTGTGACATTTCAATAATGCTGAGCAATGTGAAATTTTAACCTTGGCCCAACATGAATTTTTGAGGATATCGGATTTTTGGGAGCCTGCTTGTGTCTTGTTGCTGTCAACTACCGTAGTGGAAGTCGTGTGTACTGCGATTGAGTTTGTCATTGCATTACCTCCGAATGTTTGGATATCATTTTGTGTGTTCGCCTGACAGCCAAGACTCATCCTAGCAACTTGATGAAACCTACGTCAAAGTGAAAGGCCAATGGTTTTACCTGTACCGAACCATTAATAAGCAAGGTGAAACCTTGAAATTTTATTTTTACAAATAAACAAAATAAACACTCAGCCTATCGGTTTCTTAAACGTTGATTGAAGCTTTACACGCTTGATAAGCAACCTAACACGCTAAATACAGACAAACATTTCTCTTATACTAATTCCATCGAACGATTTAAAAAAGGGGGAACGTTTACGAGGTGATGTTAAGCAACGGCAAGTAAAGTCACTCAATAATGGTATTGAGAACATGCTCCCATAAAAAATATAATAGGCGCTACAGGGGGCTTTAGAGTGCACAATCGCGCTTGGTCAAGCATTCAAGGTTTTGAGTCATTACGAATGTTAAATAAAGGTCAGTTTTATTTTTTCTACGAAGTGACAAAATTATTCCCTGGTGAGGGAGAAATCAGATTTTATGAATAGGTTATTCAATGTTGAGGTGATTTACACATAGTTAGCCGGAAACAACAGGCGAAATCGGCCTGCTAACATTATTTACAACAACCCCCACCTTTATATTATTAATGTAAATGTTGTTAGATTTAAAAACAAAACAAACTACTTTCATACTTCAGGTAAACTAGGTGTTTTACACATAGTTAGCTGGGAACAACAGATGGAACAGGCCTCCTAATATTATTTACAATACCCCCTACCTTCATATTGCTAATGTAAATATTGTTGGATTTAAAAACAAAACAAACTACTTTCATACTTCAGGTAAACCTTTAGATGACGTTATAACAAAGATTTGTGGATACTTTTTAATAGTACCTTAATAGAATTAAACATTTCCACCAGATGAACGGGGACATTAAAGTTAATGTTACTAATTTAAGAGTGTTACGTTACCTAAAATACAACAAACTTGTCGCCACAGGTTAAATCATTGACTTTATTCTTTTAATAGAAAAACGTGAGGATGACATCGTTAACACTGTTATGCCTGTACTAGTCTAATGAAACCGGACCACTTTAATAAGGAAAATGATCGTCAATCATTAAGGTTAAAATATAATTCAGAAAAGAACGAACAACAGAAGGACTAACGGTTAAAGAAATTCAGCGATGTTTTAAACGATATATTGTCAGAGAGTTATTTCCGATTATATGCCGAGTTCTAGCTAATTCTCAACGGGTGTTGACATAGAAGTGTCAATGCTGTGGTAGAACGATTCTTTGGAAGTTTTTTGAAGCATGATTAGATATTTAAAGTAGCTCAGCCAACTAGAGCGCATATGAAGCATAAATGTGACTAGTTATATGAAGTATTACAACGTTGAAAGGTTACACACCGCTAACGGAGATAAATCACCTGTTAGCTATGAAAATTCCCTTTTAAAAGTGTCTGGTTATACTTGGCCAGTACAGTCGGAGAACGTTAAACAATGCACTATAACATAACACGTTTAGACCCATTTGGCGTCATGGTTGAACCCATCGCTCAACCTGCTTCGGTTCAAATCATCGATATTGAAGCCCTTCGCGCCTTGTTCAAAATACATCAGCTTGTCTTGCTCAGAGGCTTTGACAGTTTTGCCACCAATGATGATCTCGCCACTTATTGTGAGCAGTGGGGAGATATCAGTATCTGGCCGTTTGGCAAGGTCCTTGAGCTTGTGCAGCAAGATAAACCAGACGATCATATTTTTGACAACAACTATATGCCGATGCACTGGGATGGGATGTATCGTCCACAAGTGCCTGAATACCAGATTTTCCAGTGTGTGTCGGCCCCAGAAACAGGCCATGGCGGTCGGACCACTTTCTCTCATACCGTACTGGCCCTTGAATATGCCAGTGAAACCGAGATTGCACTCTGGGAAAAAATCACGGCAACCTATGAACGAGAGATGGCATTCTATAATAGCCGGACAACCTCGCTAATCATTACTCAACACCCCTATCTCAATCATGCGGTGATTCGCTACAACGAGCCTCATCTTGAAGAGAAAGGCGTTTTTATCAACCCATCGAATATGGCATTTTCCGGCATTACAGAGACAGAATCGCAAGAATTTCATGCCAGCTTGCGTGCTTCACTCTATGACCCCCGATGTTTTTACGCGCATGAATGGCAAACCGGGGATTTGGTCATCTCGGATAATTTCAACCTGCTTCATGGCCGTGAAGCATTTACTTCCAATACCCCGCGTCACTTACGACGCGTGCATATCAATGCCAACCCTGTTTTTGAAAACCCCAACCTAGAGTCTTACCAATGAATCATAAAACCACAGATATTTTAATCATCGGTGCCGGTCCCGTCGGGTTACTGTTGGCTTATCTAGGTCAGCAATGCGGTTTAAATACTCTGGTTCTCGACAAGTCCGCTGAACCCTTGCAAGTGGGTCGTGCTGATGCACTCAATGCCCGAACCCTTCAGTTGATGGAAGTGATCAATGCATTTGATGAGCTCTACCCGCAAGGCAAACCCTGCAATACCAGTTCAGTCTGGGCAAATGGCGCCTTTGTTTCACGCCAAACTGCCTGGTGGGATGTACTTGAGGGCTGTTTCCACAAACATTTCCTGATGCTGGGACAATCTTTCGTCGAACAATTGCTGGACAAACGCCTCACTCAGGCCAACGCCGGAGTGCTTCGCCAAACCGCTGTTGAAGCCATTGAACTGAAAGAGCATGGCTGCAAAACCACTCTCACTAATGGCGATGTGATCACCTCAAGCTACATCATCGGCGCCGATGGCTCACAATCGTATGTCCGTCAACGCTTTGCGGTCCCCTTTGAAATTGTTCGGCCACAAATTGTGTGGGCCGTCTTGGATGGCGTCTTAGAGACAGACTTTGAAAAAGTCCCAGAAATCATTGTATTTCAGGCAGAAACCTCCGATGTGGCCTGGATCCCCAGGGAAGGTAATATTGACCGTTTCTATGTCCGGATGGATACCAAGAGTTTCACCATGGAAGAAGCGATCGAGAAAATTAATCGTGCCATGCATCCACATACCTTGCGCTTTAAGGACATGGTTTGGTACTCCCAGTTCTCGGTCAAAGAATCGGTGGCAGAGCAGTTCTTCATCCAGAATAGTGTTTTCCTTGCCGGCGATGCCTGCCATATCCATTCTGTGAATGGGGGCCAGGGCATGAATACCGGGCTTGCTGATGCTTTCAATCTGATGTGGAAACTCAACATGGTGATTCAACATGGCGCCCCCCTCAGCCTGTTACAAAGCTATGAGGATGAGCGCCAGCCTGTCGCAATGAGCGTAATTGAAAGCTCAGGGGAACTGGTGCGTTCCACCAAATACTCGGAAACCGGTACCCATGCCCAGGACTACGTCAAAATTATTGAAAAACGAGCTGGCAATATCACCGGTATGGGGGTTCGTTATGGAGAAGCAGGCCTGAACGGTACCCGGATTTATGACTTTGAAATTTACCAAGGGCATCACACTACCCGCCTCTATACACTTCTGGATTACAGCAAATTCACCCTGCTTATCTTTGGTGATGATGAAACTGAATTAACGGTCCCGCCTTACGTGAAAGTGCTTCGGATCGCCGAAAATTCCGGTGCTGAGTTATGGTCAACACAAATTTATTATCGTGACCAGTCGATTCTCGTTCGACCGGATGCCTATATCCATGCACTTGTTCCCAGTGGGCAAGCACAGCAACTAATCCATCAAATGCTATCCACTACATTTCACCCCGTATCAGCCAAAGCTACCAGTATCACAGGACAAAATCATGAATAAGACAGCAATGAAACACGCACCAAAAAGTGACAGTGCCAGTAAAGAAACAGTGAATGAATCCACAGCGCATATTGCACACCGTATCTTACGCCTGATTTTAGAGCAGCGACGTTTACTACCCAATCAGGAACCCGTGAAATTTGAAGCGCAAATTGCGCCCCATCTTGAGAAAGTCCAGACCTTTGTCGATAACCAGCAGCCGATTGTGATGGTATTGCCCGCTTTTCCGGCCAAATCACCTAATCGTAATAAGACGATGAGTCATCTACCGGACAAAGGTGAGTTTTTGGCACTCGAAAATCTGGTCGGCCTGTGTCAGGAGATTGAGAACATCTACACACCAGGCGCAAAAGTCATCATTTGTTCGGATGGCCGTGTGTTCGCAGATATTATTCATGTCAAAGATGAACATGTGTCCGAGTATGTCCACGAACTCCGCCGCTATGCCATGCACCATTACCCGGACTATTTTGATTTCTTCAACCTCGAAGATGTATTCACCAAAATCGGCGCCTATGATTCCTTGCGGGAAGAGATGATGATCGAGTTCGGGGAAACACTCCAGTCCTTGAGAAAGCATATCAAAGAAGAAAGACAAGCCTCCACCATGTATCTTGGGATAACACGGTTCATGCTGGAAGATTTTTCTGGCATCGACAAGTTGTCCCATCTCAGCCGGACCGCCTTACATAAAATGGCTCGACTCACCGCCTATCGGGTAATTCAGAGAAGTAATGCATGGAGTCGGTTACTCCAAAAACACCTACCATTTGCACTGCGTCTTTCTATTCATCCACAGGAGTTGGTGTCAGAGAAAATCGGGATTTACCTGATTTCAAAAGACGATCAATGGACCACACCCTGGCATGCTGTGCTGGTAAAAGAAAAAGGTCAATTCCGTCTGATGCCTAAAGCGGAGGCCGTAAAGCGTTCATTCATATTGGTCTACGACAACGGGCACCCCAGTCATTTTGAGACCCCTCCTTCCTCCGTCACCGACCCACAAACACCGTATTCTAGATCTCAGAGCACAACTGGCTCTGTTGTAAGGTAAACGTCCTTAAATCGGCATGGTTCAGATAAAGTGAACAGTTTTCAATTCAATAAATGGTAAAAACCTAGACTGAGTCATAGCTACAACCATTTTTTACTTTCATAAAGTGTTCACTCAAAACTACTATTTTTGAACCATGCCAGTTTTATTATCTGTATATGTTTGAAGATATTTACAGCCGTAAAATTGTTGGATATGAAGTCCATGAGCAGGAGTGTGGTGAACTTACCGCACAACTTATGCAGCGAAAGATGCTTTAACCGGGGGTGTTGCAAATAAGATTAGGAGGCCGATTTCACCTGTTATTTCCGGCTAACGATGTGTAAATAACCTCAACATTGAATAACCTATTCATAAAATCGGATCTCTCCCGCACCACGGAATAATTTGTCACCTCGCAGCAAAAAATCAAACAGGCCTTTATTTAGCATTCGTAATGACTCAAAATCTTGAATGCTTGACCAAGCGCGATTGTGCACTTCAAAGCCACCTGTACGCCTATTAGCTTTTTTATAGGAGCATGATCTGATTCAATACCATTATTGAGTGACTTTACTTACCGTTGCTTAACATCACCTCGTAAACCTTCCTCCTTTTTTAGTCGTTCAATGGCATTAGCATAAGAGGAATGTTTGTCTGTATTTAGCGTGTTAAGTTGCTTATCAAGTGTGTAAAGCTTCAAGCAACGTTTAAGAAACCGATAAGCAGCGTGTTTCTTTCGTTTTTGGAAAAGTAAAAATCCAAGGTTTCACCTTGCTTATTAATGGCGCGGTACAGGTAAAACCATTGGCCTTTCACTTTGGCGTAGGATTCATCAAGTTGCCTGGATGAGTCTTTTGGATAAACAGATACCGACAGGGCTTCTACATAGTGCTGGGCTATATTCGATGAACCAGCGATAGAGTGTCGTGCGATGCACGGATATTCCTCGCTCTGATAACATGTCACTGAGGTTGGCATAACTCATTGGAGTGGAGCCATGCCAACCAACAGACCAAAGGAGCACTCAGCAGCAAAATGTTTTCATTTAAATTCAGGGTTGCTCATGGTGTAACTACTCTAGGAAGTAAACGAGTATATTCACCACTATAATCTGTTTTTGCAACAACGCCATCTAGTAAGGGACACAGAACTAAAATTCGGCATTGATACGTTTCATAAAGCTCAGCAACTGTACTCTCTCTGCATCAGAAAATTCAGCCGTAAGCTCTCCCGTAAGTTGCAGATGTAAAGCATCATGCTCTCGATACAGCGCTTGTCCTTTTTGGGTGAGTGCAACTAAAATCGAGCGTCTATCTGACTCGTGGGGCATACGAGTCACCAGATCAGATTTAACCATCTTATCTATTTGTACCGTCAGTGTACCTGTGGTTACCCCTATTTTCTCTGCCAGTTCCTTCATCCTCATAGGACCATGTCCACCTAAGATCTCTACCGTGTGGATCTGTGGCAGACTGTAGCCATTATCTTTCACCACGGCTTGCTCCCATGAAGAAAGTTTCTCATAAAATTCAACCATGACATGATTTAACTGATCTTCAGTAGACTTCATTTGCTTCTCTTAATATGATCGCTGCGAGATGTATGTGCTTATGGCAAACAGCCATAAGCACATATTAACTTTACCCGCTACATTTTGCCTGATGTGAGGTATTAACTTCAATGGTCAAATGATTAAGACGGGTAAACTGACTCAATTTACCTTTGTAAAAAGCGATATCTTTGGGCGCTGTTGTTACTATGGCAATTTCTGCAGCATAGTGATCGGCGCTTATTCGCCATACATGGATATCCGAAATTTTATCTTGAGTATCAGACTCGATAGCCAGGACTATCTCCTGTTTATAGTCAGTTTCAATACTCGCATCTAAGAGTATCGGCGCCGTTTGTTTTAATAACTGCCAGGCCCACCTGGTGATGATAATCGAGCCGACAATCCCCATGATAGGATCAAGCCAGTTTAATCCATAAAATTTACCCAGTAATAGGGCGCCGATGGCGAGTATCGACGTCAATGCATCCGCCAGCACATGAAAATACGCGGCCTTTAAATTATGGTCATGCGTCTGAGTATGTTCATGGGCATCCTCTGCGCTGTGACTATGGGAATGGGAATGCTCATGTGAATGCCCATGATCATGTGTATGATGGTCCTTTAATAAGAAAACACTGATCACATTCACGGTAAGCCCAATAATGGCCACCATGATAGCTTCGTTAAAATGAATCTGATGTGGACTGAAAACCCGCATAACAGATTCAACCAACATGATGATCGCCACTAGCCCTAAAGCAATGGCGCTGGTAAATCCACCTAACACACTGACTTTTCCCGTGCCAAAGGAAAATGCTGGGTTATTAGCATGTTTTCTTGCGTAATGATAAGCAAAAAGCGTGATCATGAATGCGGCTGCATGGGTGCCCATATGCCAGCCATCGGCCAGTAATGCCATCGAACCATAAACGGTTCCTGCGGCGATTTCGACGATCATGGTCACTACTGTCAAGTAGAGCACATATCGGGTATTACGCTCTCCGGCATCACTGACCGAAGCAAAGTTGTGTGTGTGTTGCCATTTTTCTGAAGCATGACTTATTTTATTCATCTTAAACCTTAACCAGATGGAAAATTAAATGTAAATAACCGGGTCGATAGCAAACGACTCATCCAGCATGCAACAACCGTTCTGGTGTTAACTTGTACAGATCGAGTGTTCGGCTAGTTACTTTGATTATCAAACATAATAATTTTAATATAGTTTGACCATCAAAGTATATAGGTGTGCCCTCTTTTCTTTTAATTTGTGAAGCAGAACAATTTGCCTGTTTCATTAGCTTTAAGCATAAAAAAAGGCTGCCAATTAGGCAGCCTTACATCATTAAATCACACTCCAGGAATGAGTCTTTAGCTTATTCCTGCTATAAGCCACCCATTAGTGGCTTATTATCTAGCTAGGCTTTATATACCGCTAATGGCTTCTTTACAGAGTTCGGTAATACGAGTCCAATCCCCCTGCTCCATCGCATCCGTCGGTGCTATCCAGCTGCCACCGATACAATCAACATTCTTAAGCGCTAGGTAATCACGGTAACTGCTCGGTGTGATCCCACCTGTCGGGCAGAAACGAATATCTGCAAGTGGACCAGAGAAGGCCTTGAGGGCATTGACTCCGCCCGATGCTTCGGCTGGGAAAAACTTGAAATTGGTATAACCAAGTGACATACCCACCATCACTTCAGAAATACTGGCAACGCCCGGTATTAAAGGGATACTCCCCGCCATTGCCGCTTTAAGTAAGCTAGGTGTCGCACCGGGTGTGATAACAAATTGGGCACCGGCATCGACAGCTTGCTGTAGTTGTTCTTCATTTAAGATAGTGCCCGCACCGACAAGTGCATCAGGAACTTCTTTAGCAATTTTTGTGATAGCTTCTAGCGCACAAGGCGTACGTAAGGTCACTTCCAGCACACTGATCCCACCGGCAACGAGCGCCTTAGCCAAGGGAACTGCATCTTCTATCTTATTGATCACCATGACAGGAACAATAGGGCTGCGTTTAAAAATATCTTGTGGTTGTAATGACCAGTTATTCTCAGGCATTCTTTACTCTTCCTTTAATAGATTTCATCGATGGCACTGGTGCAGCGAGCACCCGTTTCAGGACTACTTAAATTTGATCTTAATGCACCGAATAATTCTCGGCCCATACCGTAATTCGTTTTACGAAGCTCCACTTTTTCCGCCACGCGCGTCGCTAACTCGGCGTCAGTGACTAATAGAGTGAGCTCGCCAGTTAACGCATCGACACGGATCATGTCACCGGATTGCACCTTGGCAATCAAGCCACCATCGAGCGCTTCTGGCGTAAGATGAATGGCTGCTGGGACTTTCCCTGAGGCACCGGACATACGACCATCGGTCAACAGAGCGACCTTAAAGCCACGGTCTTGAAGTGTGCCAAGTATTGGAGTTAGCTTATGTAACTCAGGCATACCGACAGCCTTAGGGCCCTGGCCCTTAACGACAACAACACAGTCTTTGTCAAGATAGCCTGCTTTAAAGATGGCTTCGAGCTTATTTTGATCATCGATAACAACGGCCGGCGCCTCGACAACTCTATGTTGCTCAGATACAGCAGACACCTTGATAACAGCTCGGCCCAAATTACCTTTGAGTAGCTTCAAACCACCGTTGGCCTGGAAAGGTTGATCGACCGAAGTCAATACCTCTGTGTCCAGACTGGTGACTTGACCTTCTACCCACTTGATTTCACCATCAAATAATCTAGGCTCTTGGGTATAACGACGAAGTCCATGACCGGCAACAGTGTCGACATCTTCATGGAGCATCCCGGCATCGAGTAGCTCTTTTATTAAGAAAGCCATACCGCCGGCGGCGTGGAAATGGTTGATGTCAGCATGACCATTTGGATACACACGAGCAACGAGTGGCACAGCGTCTGATAACTCTGAGAAATCATCCCAGTTAATGATGACGCCGGCAGCACGAGCCGCGGCAACAATATGCATGGTCAAGTTAGTCGAACCGCCTGTCGCCAGTAGCGCAACTATACCGTTCACGATGGATTTCTCATTTACAATCTCACCGATAGGTGTGTATTGCGTGCCCATCTCAGTCAGACGACAAACTTGCTTAGCAGCTGTCTTGCTTAACACTTCTCTTAATGGGTCGTCTGGATTAACAAACGATGAGCCAGGTAGCTGCAGTCCCATGACTTCGAGCATCAACTGGTTACTGTTAGCCGTGCCATAGAAAGTACAAGTACCGGCACTGTGGTAAGAGGCCGATTCAGCTTCAAGCAGCGCCGCTCTATCGATGAGCCCTTGAGCAAACTTCTGCCGAATACGCGCCTTCTCTTTATTGGGGATACCCGATTTCATCGGGCCGGCTGGCACGAATAACATAGGTAGATGACCGAAACTGAGCGCGCCGATCAATAAGCCAGGTACGATTTTGTCACATATACCGAGTAACAAGGCACCATCGAACATGTTATGCGACAGGCCTATCGCAGTAGACATGGCAATCACTTCGCGGCTGAGAAGACTGAGCTCCATACCGGGCTGGCCTTGAGTCACACCGTCACACATGGCTGGCACGCCGGCTGCGACCTGAGCCACGCTACCAACTTCGGCGCAAGCTTGCTTCAATAGGTCCGGGTAGGTTTCATAGGGCTGGTGAGCCGAGAGCATGTCATTAAATGACGTAACTATGCCTATGTTAGCCTTAGTTAAGCCTTTAATTGATTGCTTATCATCTGGCTTACAGGCTGCAAATCCATGGGCTAAGTTACCACAGCTCAACGAGCTACGATGGACACCATTTTGTTTTGCTTCATTGAGCGCCGCCAGGTATTTAGCCCGTGACACTTTACTGCGTTCGATAATCCTATCGGTTACAGATTGTACAACTGCGTGCATAATAACTCCTTAAGCGCTCCAGTAAACGTCGACTGGTGTCTTATGTTGTGCCAATACGGCTCGGATTGGCATACTGTTAGCGTCTTCGTTTTCAAGCGCTTGACGATAAACAGATAACTTCTGCTCACCGACGATATGTAGGTATATTTGACGACTGGCCAAGATCGCCGTTTTTGACAGAGACAACCTGGGGTTAGGTGCAGAACCAGGGTTGACCGCCACACATAACTTCTCAGTCGATAGCGCTTCTTCTATCTCCTTAGAGCATGGGAACCAGGAGCAAGTATGACCGTCATTACCCATCCCCAAAACGACGACATCGAATGGACTCGGGAAATTAGCCAGTTGTTCTATGGCCATTGCACAGCCCTCTTCTGGTGAAGAGAACATATTTTTAAGGCCACGAAATTTGGCGGTATGGGCCTTATTTTGTAACAGGTGAGTCCTAACAAGCTTCTCGTTAGAAGCATCGGAGTCATTGTCGACCCAACGCTCGTCGGCCAAGGTGATATACACCTCACTCCATTCAACATTTTTATGACTAAGCAGTTGAAAGAGTTTTACCGGGGTCGAGCCACCAGACATAATCAGACTCGCTTTACCTCGAGTATCTACCGCTTCCTGCAGTTGCTTAGCAATACGCTCCGCAAGCTGGTTTTCTAATGATGTTTTATCATCGAATGATTTGAACACACTTTCTTTAATCATGACTAAATCCTCTTACTCATCCCAAGAACGGCCGTCTTTAGCGATCAAAGCAACGGATGCAACAGGACCCCAGCTGCCTGCAGGATAGGGTTTTGGCTTCTCGTTACTATCTTCCCAAGCTTGAATGATTCCATCGACCCAAGTCCAAGCCTGTTCGACTTCATCACGACGTACAAATAGCGCCTGATTACCCAACATAGCTTCGAGTAACAGACGTTCATAGGCATCTGCGATACGCTCATTTTTAAAGGTATCGGAGAAACTTAAATCGAGTTTAGTCGTCTGTAATCGTTGCTTTTGCTCAAGACCCGGAACTTTATTCATCATCTGAATTTCGACACCTTCATGGGGCTGAAGTCGAATCGTCAATTTATTTGGCGGCAAGTTTCTATAACTTGAGCGATAGAGGTTATGAGGCGGGTTCTTGAAATAGACGACAATTTCAGAACTCTTGGCTGGCATACGTTTACCACTGCGAAGGTAGAATGGTACGCCGGCCCAACGCCAGTTATCGATATCAATCCTTAAGGCAACAAACGTCTCAGCATTGGACTGAGTATTAGCGCCCTCCTCTTCGAGGTATCCGGGAACCGGTGAACCTTGCAAGAATCCGGATGCGTATTGACCACGGACCGTATTCTCATAGATATTATCTGAATTAATAGGACGAAGTGATTTGAGCACTTTCACTTTCTCATCACGTATACTGTCGGCATCTAAGTCTAAAGGAGGATCCATGGCGACCAGTGTCAATACCTGCAACAGATGATTCTGGATCATGTCACGCATCTGTCCCGCCTTATCGAAGTAACCCCAACGGCCTTCGATACCTACCTCTTCGGCAACGGTGATCTGTACATGGTCTATGGTACGGTTATCCCATTTCGAGGCAAACAATGAATTGGCAAAACGAAGTGCGATAAGATTCTGAACGGTTTCTTTACCTAGATAGTGATCGATACGATAGATTTGATTTTCATTGAAGAAGGCAGAAACATTGTCGTTGATGACTTTAGAAGATTCGAGATCGTAACCTATGGGTTTTTCTAATACGACACGAGAGTCGGGATAGATCAAGTTTTGCTCATTAAGGCAGCGACAGATATCACCGAAGATTGCGGGTGGCGTCGCAAAATAACTGACCATCACCCTTTTCTCGGGCTCGAGTATGTCATGGAAAGGTTTGTAACCTTCAGACTCAGTAAAGTTAGCCCCTATATAATGGCATCGTAGTAAGAAGCGCTCGACCGTCTCCCCACAAAGATCCTCTTTCACGAAGGTCTTCAGGGCTTTATCGACTAACGCTTTAAATTCTTCTTGAGTAAAGGCATCTTTCGCTACGCCAATGACCTTAGTATCAACATTCAGCAGGCCAGCTTTGTCTAGCTGATATAAAGAGGGAAGTAATTTACGCCGTGCTAAATCACCTTTAGTACCAAACAATACAAAATCACAAGCTTTGGCTTCTGGTGTTGTTATGCCCATAGCTTCTCAATCTCCTATCTCACTGTGTTCAATCGATTCGATATGAATTTCACATATTTGTTGTAATATAACAACAGAAATTGTTAATTGCATCTTAAATTTGCAAATAACACCTATTTGTAAACTAGGCATATCACCCTATAATCTGGTATGCTTTTCGTGATTAAATTACTATATACAGTAGGAACTTTTAATCACAGCAAAGTTATAATCCGTCATAGCGGTCAAGTTTCTCATTTATAGAAGCTTTCTAAAATGACAGAAAAGAAATAATAAAATTACATATTTTTTCGAGTGGACGTACGCATATGAATACCCTAGAAAAGGTTCAAAAAAGCCTCACCCATTTTAGTAAATCAGAGCGCAAAGTTGCAGAAGTCATTCTGGCTTCTCCACAGACGGCTATCCACTCAAGTATCGCGACTCTTGCCAAGATGGCCGACGTGAGTGAGCCCACTGTTAACCGCTTTTGCCGTCGACTAGACACCAAGGGCTTCCCGGACTTTAAACTCCACCTAGCTCAAAGTTTAGCTAACGGGACCCCCTATGTCAGCCGGCATGTGGAAGAAGATGACACTCCTGATTCCTATACTACAAAAATATTCGAATCATCAATGGCTTCTCTCGACACTGCTAGGCAGAGCATAGATACCAGTGCCATCAATAAGGCCGTCGATATTCTGACTCAGGCTAAAAAGATCTCTTTCTTTGGTCTCGGTGCTTCGGCTTCTGTGGCTCATGATGCACAAAATAAGTTCTTTCGATTTAACGTGCCCGTCATCTGTTTCGATGACGTGTTAATGCAACGAATGAGCTGCATCAACAGTGGAGAAGGTGACGTTATCGTGCTTATCTCACATACAGGCCGCACCAAGTCTATGATTGATATCGCCAGGATTGCCCGTGAAAACGGCGCAGCCGTCATAGGTATAACAACCCACAACTCGCCGCTATCGAGTGAATGCACACTGCCAATTACCATGGAAGTGCCGGAAGATACAGATATGTACCTACCCATGGCATCCCGCTTAGCACAATTGGTTGTCATTGACGTATTAGCGACTGGCTTTACTTTACGCCGCGGACCTAGATTCAGAGAGAGTTTAAAGCGAGTGAAAGAGGTGTTAAAAGAGTCAAGGATAGACAAAGATTCTATACTGTAACTGACTTTCTTTAGCTTCCACGGCAGTACACTTTCTGTTTACTGCCTTTTCACCCTCCATTTTCAGTTTCACTTCACAAAATTATTATATTGTTTTAGATCACTTTGTTTGTAATTTTCCTACATAAACTAAAATCCTCTGTTAATATAGTGTCAGAATTTATTTAAAACTTAACGGAGTATGTCATGTTCCGCAGAACCAAAATTGTAACCACTTTAGGTCCCGCTACCGACCGCGATGACAACTTACGCCGCATCATAAAAGCTGGCGCTAATGTTGTTCGACTAAACTTCTCCCACGGCTCACCTGAAGATCATATCAAACGTGCTAAAGATACACGCAGAATAGCCGCTGAACTCGGTGTTCATATCGCTGTATTGGGCGATCTTCAAGGTCCAAAAATTCGGGTTTCTACCTTTAAAGACAACAAAAAAGTTCAACTAGACTTAGGTCAAAGCTTTGTCTTAGATGCTGATCTTCCCAAGGGTGAAGGCGATGAGAAGCAAGTAGGTATCGACTATAAAGAGTTGCCAAACGATGTCTGCATCGGCGATATCCTTATGCTGGACGATGGTCGTGTACAACTAAGAGTCGAAAGTGTTTCAGGCAATAAGGTACACACCATAGTCACCGTTGCCGGACCTTTATCGAATAACAAGGGCATCAATAAGCAAGGTGGTGGTCTGTCTGCTGCAGCGCTAACCGAAAAAGATAAGCGCGACATTATAACCGCTGCTGAAATTCAGGTTGATTATCTTGCAGTTTCTTTCCCTCGTACGGGTGCTGATCTTGATTATGCACGTGAACTCGCCCTTAAAGCCGGCAGTAAGGCACTTATTGTGTCTAAAGTTGAACGCGCTGAAGCCGTAGCGACTGACGAAGCTATGGATGATGTGATCAGAGCATCTGATGTTGTCATGGTTGCCCGTGGTGACCTAGGTGTCGAGATTGGCGATCCAGCTCTCGTCGCCGTACAGAAGAGACTCATCAGCCGAGCTCGCCAGCTCAACAAGAGCGTGATCACAGCGACTCAGATGATGGAATCTATGATCACCAGCCCAATGCCTACTCGTGCTGAAGTCATGGATGTGGCTAACGCCGTTCTCGATGGTACTGATGCTGTGATGTTATCGGCAGAAACTGCAGCTGGCGACTTCCCGGAAGAAACCGTCAAGGCAATGGCTGAAGTCTGTCTTGGTGCGGAATTACACCCAAGTGTACAAGTCTCTAAACATAGACTCGATGAAAGTTTCGATTCAGTTGAAGAAACTATTGCGCTATCAACTATGTATGCGGCAAACCACCTTAAAGGTATCAAGGCTATTGTTGCGTTAACTGAATCCGGTGCGACTCCTCAGTTGATGTCTCGTATCAGCTCAGCTTTGCCTATTTTTGCTTTGTCACGCCATGAAGTGACATTAGCCAAGATGGCCGTGTATCGTGGGGTGCAGGCAGTACATTTTGACTCTACCAATGTCAGTGCTGAAGACGTTGCTCGTAAAGCGTTAGAAACACTAACATCAGCTGGTTACCTCAAGAGCGGTGACATGGTCCTGATGACTAAAGGTGATTCGATGGAAACAATTGGCGGAACCAATACCTGTAAGGTGTTGATCGTCGCTTAATTTCTCATCCTTCAGTAAAAGGGCACGCGAAAGCGTGCTTTTTTGTAGGGAGATCCCCTACTCGTTTATATCTACTATCGCGGTCGATTTAAACACAAATAAAAAGGACGCCTCGGCGTCCTTCTCTGTTTAAAACTCGTATTTGATGCAGTTACAAAGAGCTGAAATCATCGACATTGATTGCAGCCAGCCGCAGCTTATCGGCAGCAAGCACCGACTCCAATTCAACCGCATCGATAACTTGTGTCTCATGGGCAAGCTGAAATAGTGGCAGGTTACTCATCTTCTTAGGCAAAGCCCCGTTTCTCTGGGCCGTTTTTATCTTCTTATGGATCTGCTTACAGTTAAACTGCGCAATAAAGGCAGCTTCAACTTCGGCAATACCACTGGTATCGCCCTCGAATTCAGGACATAAGAAGGTAATACGATCACGTGCAGGTCCTGGCTTTAACATGCCTTGAACGAGATCGATGGCCATCTTGTCGGTCACACCATTAAAATGGTTGCCCAGAGGGAATATCAATGCCCTCATCACCCAAGCAACTGGACGGTTAGGGAAATTACGTAGCGTAGCTTCCAGAGCCTTAGCCGCTTTGTGTAATCGGGTGGCCATCACATAGCGCACCGCAGGAAGATCATCATGTTGACGACCGTTGTCTTCGAAAAGTTTCAGGGTCGCTGAGCCTAAATAGAGCTCACTGAGCACATCACCCATCCTTGCCGATAACATCTCTTTTCGCTTGAGATCCCCACCCATGATCAACATAGAGACATCGGTCATAAATGCTAACGCCGATGAGAGTCTCGACATGTCTTTATAATACTGCTGGGTCTCACCGCTCACCGGAGTCTGATTAAAACGACTGGCCGTTAACGCACAAAACACAGAACTGAATGCATTACGGGCTGCGTAGCCGATATGACCGAGCAAAAGCGAGTCAAAGCGTTCCAATGCGGCCTCGTTATCGTCCATCGCCGCAGTTTCCATCTCAGCAAGCACGTAGGGATGACAACGAGTCGCCCCCTGACCGAATATCATCAGGCTACGAGTAAGAATGTTCGCCCCTTCGACCGTAATTGAGATGGGGTTCGCCATATAGGGATGACCCAGATAGTTTTTCGGACCGAGTTGAATCCCCTTACCCGATTGAATATCCATAGCATCGTTAAGCACATCACGGCTCATTTCAGTCATGTGATATTTTGCAATCGCTGTCACGACCGATGGCTTCACTTTCAGATCGATACCCGTTGTCGTCAAGCGTCTCGCCGCTTCTAACTGATAGGTATTGGCTATGATGCGGGCGAGCGCTTCTTGCACACCTTCAAAATTACCGATAGAAAGACCAAACTGATGCCTGACATAGCTGTATGCAGTCGTTGTTTTCGTCGCCGTGTGACCAGAGGCCGTCGCCAGTGCAGGTAATGATATTCCCCGCCCTGCAGATAAACATTCCACCAACATGCGCCAACCACGGCCAGCATATTGAGGTCCACCTATGATCCAATCCAAGGGAATAAAGACATCTTCCCCTTGAGTCGTGCCATTCATGAATGCCATATTGAGCGGATTATGTCTCTGTCCAATCTTCACACCGGCGTGATCTGTCGGTATCAAGGCACAGGTGATCCCCAGAGCCTCTTTATCACCTAATAAGCCGTCAGGGTCACGCATCTGAAAGGCCAGACCGAGTACCGTCGCCACCGGAGCTAAGGTGATATAGCGCTTATCCCAGTTAAGTTTAAGACCCAGAACCTCTTCGCCTTCAAACTCCTGGCGACAGACGATGCCTTCATCAGGAATCGCACCAGCGTCGGATCCAGCTTCGGGTCCCGTCAGGGCAAAACAAGGAACTGCTTCTCCACTGGCCAGTTTAGGCAACCAGTGCTCTCTCTGTTCCTGTGTACCGTAATGGGTGAGCAGTTCGCCAGGACCTAAAGAGTTCGGCACCATCACAGTAACAGCGGCACTGACGCTGCGACTGGCGAGCTTACTGACTATGGTCGAGTTAGCATAAGCAGAAAAGGCCTTACCGCCATACTGCTTTGGAATGATCAGGGCGAAGAAACCTTCATCCTTAAAATATTGCCAAAGTTCAGGTGGGAGATCTTTACGATTTTGCACTATGTCATAATCATCGATCATAGTCAGTGCAGTCACCACCTGATTATCGAGAAAGGCTTGCTCTTCTGAAGTGAGTGTAGGCTTTCCATAACTATGTAGGGTTTCCCAATTGGGTTTACCTCTGAAAAGCTCACCTTCCCACCAGACATCGCCGGCCTCCATCGCTTCCTTCTCTGTATCGGATAAAGGCGGGAGGACCTTCTTAAAAAATGAAAAGACAGGGCGTGTGATGAACTGCATCCTGATATTTTTGACACCAAAGAGCACAATAATAATCAAGAGTGCAAGTATAAACAGAGTCATGATTTTACCTTTTATTCTATTGAAGCTGAAGCTAAGCCGTTACCGGAACTGCCACACCAGCTGAAAGATAAGGGATAACTTTACGTATAACGGCTTCGATATCATTATGTTCACCGAAATCAGCAGCCGCGATTTCTGTTAACGCATCCGCCGAGGCCATGGTGAAGACCACAGTGCCTAAGGTAAAGTGTAAACGCCAAAACATTTCCGCGGGAGGAATATGAGGCGCACTGTCGGCTACCGCTTTTACAAATTGAGTGAGATGGTCACCGTAATGCGTGGTGATAAACCACCTGAGGTGCCCCTGACTCTCGATATAGCCTCTACCCAGTAACTGTAAAAAAGTACGGGTACCCTCTGACCTTAGTTGATTTAGGTCTAACAAAGGTTTGACTAAGGTTGAAAAAATATCATTAAGCGATGCATCTTTGTCAGAACTCTGTAGACTCACTATTTCAGACGAGGCTGCAGGCATAAAAACATCGAGATAACGCGCTAAAACAGCCCGTATTAACTCTTTTTTTGAACCAAAATGATAATTCACTGAAGCAAGATTAACTTCAGCCTTACTGGTGATCAGACGTAAGGAGGTTTCAGAAAAGCCTCGCTCTGCAAATAATTTTTCTGCAGCATCCAGTATTCTTGTTTTTGTATCGGATCGATTTGCCATTCCGTGACCTTAACTCTATTTTAAACACTCGTTTAAATTAAACATTGGTTCACATTTTGTCAAACAAAATTATTCGCCAATTGCAGGCTACAGCTAGATTTACACTCAATTCCAGTTCTTTTAGTCCCTTCTACTTTTAAATAGTTGGTTTTTGGTTAAAATGCTCAACACAAAAACAACAAAGGAACTGAATTAATGTCACTTTCTAAGCCACAGCTTTCCCATCTTTCGCTGGTTATTGCGCTTTCACTGGGAATATCCGCCTGTAACTCCTCTCAAAATGATGAAAATCACTCAGATTTATCTAAAGCTGAAGAGGCTAAGCAATTTCTAAAGCAGTCTGAACAAACATTAAGCGAGCTGTCAGTCGAGATAAACCGCGCCGAGTGGATCTACAGTAATTTCATTACCGACGATACGGCGGCCCTGTCAGCGTCTGCGGCTGAAAAACTCACCGCAACCTCAGTCAGGTTAGCAACTCAGGCCGCTCAGTATAGCGATTTAAACCTGGATGATGTGAGTCTGCGTAAACTCAATATATTACGCAGCTCATTGGTCCTTCCCGCCCCACTCGATCCGGAAAAAAATGCCGAACTAGCCGGGATAAGTTCACAACTCAATGGCTTGTACGGCAAGGGGAAATATTGTTTCGATGACGGCCGCTGTTTAACTCAACCGGAACTGTCGGCAATCATGGCAGAGTCCAGCGATCCAAAATTATTGCTCGAAGTGTGGAAAGGTTGGCGTGAAATCGCTAAACCCATGCGCCCTTTATTTGAGCGTGAGGTGGAATTAGCCAATGAAGGCGCCAAAGATCTTGGCTACGAAAATTTATCTGTATTATGGCGCAGTCAATATGACATGAAGCCCGATGAGTTCTCCAATGAATTAGACAGACTATGGGGCCAAGTTAAGCCCCTCTATGATTCATTGCACTGTTATGTTCGTGGCGAGCTCAATGAAGCCTATGGCGATGAAGTTGTACCGGCCAATGGACCTATTCCGGCTCATCTGCTGGGTAATATGTGGGCGCAAAGTTGGGGCAATGTCTATGATAAAGTCTCGCCACAAGATGCAGATCCTGGCTATGATGTCACTCAGCTGCTAGCCGAGCATGACTATGATGAAATCAAAATGGTTAAACAAGCCGAAAGCTTCTTCAGTTCACTCGGTTTCGATGAGCTACCCGACTCATTCTGGGAGCGCTCATTATTCGTCCAACCCAAAGATCGTGATGTGGTGTGTCATGCATCTGCTTGGGATCTGGATAACCTGGATGATATACGGATCAAGATGTGCATTCAGAAAACGGCTGAAGATTTTACCGTTATTCATCATGAGTTAGGTCACAACTATTATCAACGTGCCTATAAGAACCAGCCATTTATCTTCAAAAATAGTGCGAATGACGGTTTTCATGAGGCCATAGGTGACACGATTGCATTATCTATCACTCCGAGTTATCTGAAACAGATAGGTCTACTCGATGAAGTCCCGGATGCGTCGAAAGATATCGGCCTGTTACTCAAGCAAGCATTAGATAAAGTTGCCTTTATGCCCTTTGGCTTGATGATCGATCAGTGGCGCTGGAAAGTGTTCAGCGGTGAAATATCACCGGCTCAGTACAACCAAGCCTGGTGGGGTCTCAGAGAGAAATACCAGGGAGTGAAGGCTCCCATCGAGAGAAGTGAAGATGACTTCGACCCAGGTGCTAAATACCATGTACCGGGCAATGTCCCTTATACGCGTTATTTCCTCGCCCACATTTTACAGTTTCAATTCCACAAGTCGCTGTGTGAGACTGCAGGTGATACGGGTCCCGTGCACAGATGTAGCATCTATGGCAATAAAGAAGCTGGCAGTAAACTCAATACCATGCTGGAGATGGGGCTGAGCCGTCCATGGCCGGAAGCATTGAAAGTGGTTACCGGTAGCCCAGAGATGGATGCCAGTGCCGTACTCGATTACTTTGCCCCGTTACAAGTTTGGTTAAATGAGCAAAACACTCAGGCTAACCGCCAATGTGGATGGTGATTCTGTTAAGCCGATAGGAATTAAACACTTGAGTCATTCAGATTAATGACATAAACGATTTAGGGCGCTTTATTACAGCGCCCTTTTTCTATGACAAACCACGCTCGCCTCCACTGGACACACTTTGTTAAGAACTAAAACTTTAGATAATCAAGGTCATCTATTATAGTGACATCAGTAATGGTGGATTAGAAAAATTTAATGTCATTAATAAAAGTTATCTTAGTTGGTCTATTCTCTTTTCTGTATATGATACAGCCGGCAATGGCGCTGTCAGAAGACAATAAAGCAATTAATCAACTATATACCCAGTTTGCACAGGCATTTAATCAACTAGATGCAGGAATAGTTGAGAATATCTATGCTGAAGATGCCTGCTATGTCCCTGAAAATCAAAGTAAGGGCATCACCATGGGCCGTGACAACATCATCGCGGTTTATAAGACGTTTTTTGGTAAGATTAAACACAAAGAAGCCCGTATCGAAGTCGACTTTAGAGTCGTAGAGCGTCAAATGGAAACCAATAACGCGACAGATGTAGGCTACTACCTGATCCGATTTCACCCAGCTAAAGATGCCGAAGAGCCTATCAGTGAATTTGCCGGAAAATTTGTCAATGTCTCTAAAAAGAATGCCGATGGTAAGTGGTATCTGACCGTCGACACCAACAATCGTTCAGAGACGCCATTTTACTACAATGCAAAACCCTCCCCAGATCTGTATTATGGCCGTCAATTTTCACCGCTAACAGCCGAGATCCATGTCGAACAACACTAACATTGCCTGCCCTTGTGGTAATAGCACCCAGCACACAGCGCTTTTATATCACACTTGCTGTGGACCATTTCATTCTAACTCCCTAAAAGCAGCCAGTCCTGAACACTTGATGCGAAGTCGCTATACGGCTTTCGTCATGAAACTGTATGACTATTTAATTGCCACTCATCATCCCGAATACTTGCATGGTCTCACGGCTAACAGCTTAGCTCAAAGTCCGGAAACTCACTGGTTGTCACTGGAAATCATCTCTTCATCAGGCACTGACCTACAAGGGCAAGTTGAATTCCAAGCTTGGTATAAAGATGACACAAGTATCAACGCGATTCACGAGCGCTCAGATTTCCAGTGTATCGAAGGAGAGTGGCTTTATACTCAGGGAGAGCAGTTCGACGCAATTTTCCCTAAACGTAACCAAGCTTGCCTCTGTGGCAGTGGTAAGAAATTCAAACAGTGTTGCCTATGATGTCTCAATCACAGCACTGAAACGACAGATAGATGAACAGGCCTTTTTAATGAACCAGCTCGGGATTGGATTTAAATAAAAACTGGCTAAAATCAGACTCTCTCAAGGCGGGACTGTAAAGAAACCCTTGAGCCTGATGACATCGATGTTCCGATAAGAAATCTTCTTGCTCCTTAGTCTCTACCCCCTCGGCAGTTAAGGATATGTTCAGCGCCGAAGCCATCGCTATGATGGCGCTCACAATCTCACGACTCTCTCGGCTTACTGTAAGATCAGAAATAAACGAACGGTCAATTTTAAGCTTACTGATGGGGAACTGTTTCAGATAGCGCATCGAACTGTAGCCAGTACCAAAGTCATCGATAGCTAATCCTACACCGAGTTCAGAGAGCTCAGTACATAAGTTAGTCGCATAATTTATGTCTTCCATCAGCTCTGTCTCTGTGATCTCCAAAATCAGCGAATCGGGTTGAAGTCGATAGCGCGATATTAAATTCCACACCTGTTCGAAAAGGTTACCACTGAAGAATTGACGAGCAGACACATTCACATGCATAGAAATATTAATTTGATGATGTTGCCACAAATTAAGTTGCCTGCACGCTGCTTCCAACACCCAAGCTCCAATCGCATTTATCAAGCCTGTTTGCTCGGCAATATTGATAAAAGCGCCTGGATACAGCACCCCTTTCTTAGGGTGGTGCCAACGAATCAAGGCCTCCGCACCGATATATTTTTTGCTTTTAAGATCTTTAAGGGGTTGATAGTAAAGCTCGAACTCTCTGCCCCTAAGCGCAGTTTTCAGGTCACGCTCTATCTGCGCGTCTTCTTTGAAGCTATTGAGTAAAGCATTATTAAAAACTTGGATCTTATCGCTTTGTTTTTTCTTCGCGTATTGTAGCGCTATATCGGCACAGGCTAAGGGAGCGAAGCTGTCTTCGACAGACTCGATATCTACAATAGCCAGAGCCGGTTTAGGTTGGATCTGTTCACGGCCTATGATTACCGGTAGAGTCAGCTGACTGTATAATCTGGCGGTAATATAGTCCATATCAATTTGATTTTGCTTGGGAAGAATAATCGCAAACTCATCGCTGCCAACTCTGGCAAGTTGTTCGGTTTTATTGACATTAGCGCAATGCTTCAGGCGTCTGGCTACTTCAATCAGTAATGCATCACCACTTTTATGACCATAGGCATCATTGAAACGTTTAAAACCACAGAGGTCGATCAGGATCAGCTGACCCGATTTACAGTGCTCTAACTCTTTATTGAAATAGCTGCGGTTATAGAGCCCAGTCAAGCCACAACGCCAAGCTAAATGCTCTAATTTGGCCTGATACTGCTTTTCTTCTGAGATATCATCGGCTTTAACCAGTGCGTAATGATTACCTCGTTCGGTAATAAATTGTTTCACTGAATACCTGAGCCAGTACTGCCTCCCATCTGCACGTACAACTTGGCTCTCTCCTTTAGCCACTGAGCCCATTGACACCTTTTCTAAGACGAGTTTTGCCTGTTCCGGGTGTTGTTTAATAAAGTCGAGTCGTTTGAATGACTCCCCGATGATTTGATGCTTAGGGATACCCGAGACAAACTCATGAGCTTGGTTTACATATTCGATCAAATCTGTTTTCAAGTTAATCAACATACTCACCTGCTCTGACTCTTCATCGGCACTGAGCAGTAAGGTTAGTCTCTCATCTTTTTCATAAGCATTGCGCGTTGCCAGAGTCAGCGCGAGTTGATCGGCGACATGAGTCGCGATATGAATCTCACTATCGGTCCAAGAAGCCGCAGATGTTCTTTCAAGATACAAGACACCTTCGAGATGGCCGTTAATTCTAATGGCGACATCCAGGGAGGACATGATCCCTTTAGGCTTGAAATAGACATCAGCAATCTCTGTGACTCTGGGATCCAGATTCACATCGCTTATATCTATCAAACATTTGCTTCTGAGTTCAGCAATATAATCTGGACAATCTGAGGGGGCGGGACGTGAATAAACAGCAGACAGCAAGGGACCATAACTAGCAGTCGAGCTAATTTGGTTATCTTTACAAGAGAGCATACAGACACCCACATAGGTGACAGCAAGTTGCTGACAGAGTAATTCAGTCGCCAACTCAGTCGTTTTCTGAAAATCACCAACTTGTTTTTCTGCAGAGTTAACGATGCACTCTAATAAATCTTGATACTCACGCTTCTTCAAGAATATCCCTAAAAAGTAAGCAAAATTGCCCACTCAAAGCTTCATATAATTATGATTAATATATTCAAAGTTATTGAAACTATTATTGGTATTATTATTTTTGATTTAGCCTACACACAATATTACTTTTGAGCAACAAGGCTATAATGTTATATCGAATTTTCTAATTGGAAAATCATTTTTTCTGCACTAAAAGCAAAATCAATCGTTAGGCTAATATCAGAATCTACACTCATTAACTCGACCCTGACATTATCGAATCTGGCTTGAACTTTATCTCGCAATAACTCTGACTCAGCCAAGGCTTCTTCTCCGGTGAAGCTAACGACCAGTTGCCTATCGTGTTCATCGATCACGGCGCCAATATCGGCATAACTACCGCAATCATTACAGGTATCATTAACTAGGGCGGATTGTGCATTCTGAATATTTTTCATGGAACATCAGTCTCGTAAATGAACATTATTTAGCATTATACGCCAATGTCATTGAGGCATTGTCAGATACCTCAAACTTCAACAATAAAAAGCAATAAATTTAGTGGCCATTAAGTCATTCTAAATACGACTAGGGTATCAGGATTTCACTTGACTGAATCCTAAGATGATAAGCGCTGGTTAACATGTCTCAATGATTCGACTCATCTGTCTTTGCTGAGAAAGAATATCGACAAAATGAGGGAGGTCGAGATCTATTGAATAACCATAGTCAAGGTCATTCGATTTTGACCTGATAAACTTTTCTCGTGTTAATAGATCACAATTTGTCAGTACCTCTTGCATCTCCACAGGTTCAATTCCTCGGGTGACCATAGCTTCGGCTTGAATAGCTTGGGCCAATTGAAAAGCGCGAGCACCGCCCTCTCTAAATATACGACTGTGTTCTATCGGCGAGCTATCCACTGACAGATCGCTAACTAATTGCTGAGGTTTTGCGATATCAAACTTTGCTCTCAGTTGGTCATCACTGTTTTTTCCCAGCTGATCAGTTTGAAATTGAGCCATATCACGCGCATCGGTAGATAACATGGCTAATAACAGGGCAAACTCTCCCCGACGACCATTATCTATCGCATGATTAAGCCTAGTGCCTAATTGTGACTCATTTACTAATACTGAACTCGATAGCATAAAAAAACATCAATAAATCAACTCGTTGATAGTTAATCGACCGCTTAAACCAAAACTTTAGCTTTTTTTCAAATAGAGGCTTTACACGCTAGTAGTTTGTGACTACTATTGCCGCCGCAATTGAGGAGGGGTTCCCGAGTGGCCAAAGGGATCAGACTGTAAATCTGACGGCTCAGCCTTCGAAGGTTCGAATCCTTCTCCCTCCACCATTTGCGCTAAAGAAATAAAATAAAGATATCCGGAGGGGTTCCCGAGTGGCCAAAGGGATCAGACTGTAAATCTGACGGCTCAGCCTTCGAAGGTTCGAATCCTTCTCCCTCCACCATCTTTGTTTAGTGACTTTAGACCTGTGAAAGCTAATATTATTTCCAGCTGTGATCACTCACACTAGAATGATATTCGTGAAAGAATAAAAATGTGGAGGGGTTCCCGAGTGGCCAAAGGGATCAGACTGTAAATCTGACGGCTCAGCCTTCGAAGGTTCGAATCCTTCTCCCTCCACCATCTTTATTCAGTTAGTTTGGACGTGTATAAAGCTAATGTTTTGTCCTGCAGTGATGGCTCGCTGTAGAATGATATTTAGTCAGAAGAGAAAAATGTGGAGGGGTTCCCGAGTGGCCAAAGGGATCAGACTGTAAATCTGACGGCTCAGCCTTCGAAGGTTCGAATCCTTCTCCCTCCACCACTTCTCTCAAAAACTGCTTACCTCATCTGTACATCCCCTTGTAATCTCAATTCCATTTGTAAATATCCCAACCTGAACCCCATATCTATCTAGGTCTACCGCATCCAGCCTCAGATTCAACTTTCACGATTTATTCAATTTAGTTATTATCTGCTACATTCCGTTATATTTACCTTCAACAATCAGGGGCAGCATGGCATCTTCTTGGATAAATCAGGCAATCGCAATCATAGACGCTGATTATCAGCGTAGTGCTGACACACATTTGATTAAGTTAGACCTCCCGGTGCTTATGGGAATCGACATCTACTTGAAAGATGAAAGCACTCATCCAACGGGAAGCTTGAAGCATAGACTGGCTCGTTCACTCTTCCTATATGCATTATGTAATGGTTGGATTAGCGAAGGGACCACAGTCATAGAATCCTCATCGGGGAGCACGGCGATATCTGAAGCCTATTTTGCCCGACTATTAGGCTTACCCTTTATCGCAGTAATGCCTCGCACCACAGCGAAGAAGAAGGTGCAACAAATCGAATTCTATGGTGGCAAGTGCCATTTTGTCGATCATTCCAATCAGATCTACGCAGAATCTGAACGTTTAGCCAGTGAATTGAAGGGCCATTACATGGATCAATTTACCTACGCTGAACGGGCGACAGATTGGCGTGGCAATAACAATATTGCTAATTCCATTTTTGAGCAGATGAACAGGGAACCCCACCCTATACCTAAGTGGATTGTGATGAGTCCAGGCACAGGTGGCACATCGGCAACGATCGGGCGTTATATTCGTTATCAACAACTCGATACGCAACTGTGTGTAGTGGATCCCGACAACTCAGTTTTCTATGATTACTACACCAGTGGCGACAACTCGATCACATCGGTCAACGGCAGTAAGATTGAGGGCATAGGCAGACCCCGCGTCGAGCCTTCTTTCATACCTGGGGTTATCGACCATATGGAAAAGATACCTGACACAGCGTCAGTGGCAACCATCTACTGGTTAGAGAAGCTTATCGGCCGTAAAGCCGGAGCATCTACCGGAACCAACCTTTATGGGGTATTACAGATAGCCGCTAGGATGCACGCTAAGGGCGAAACAGGCTCACTGGTCACTCTGCTGTGTGATTCCGGTGAACGTTATCTGGACACTTACTACAACCCTGAGTGGATTAAGGAAAACATAGGTGATCTAAGCGAGTTTGACAACCAACTCAAGAATTTTGACCTCACCGGTCAGTTAACCTAGACATCAAATACTGTAACCCAGAGTGCACTTGAATAAGCTAAGGAAGACATTGGTGCGCTCAGCTAAGGTAGTAATAAATTTAACCGCTTCGATGTGACATACGTTAGCGCCTAGGTATTAACACAAGTTAGCTATCTAGGCTCAACGGCTGAATTAATCTATATCGAGGTATTTATGAGTCTGTATCGATAAGCGCCAGTTACGCTCGATACAGGTTTTCATTGCAAGCTCTGTGGCACGAGGTTTCTGACTAATGGGTTGCAGGCAGACTGTTTTACCATCGAGTTCGATCCCCTCGAGCAGTTCATCCAAATCATCAATATGTTGAGATGTGGCTACCGGATGCTTAATCTCATCGGCTCGCTCGAGCGCCTGAGTCAATACAGCCATGCCCGCTTTCATATTCACTTTAGGTGACACTGTGACCCAAGTCTTATCTGAACAGCTCACCTCGAACGTACCACTGGTCTCAATTTGAGTCCCGTATCCTTGACTGTTAAGCTTTGATGTTAATTCTGTCAGATCATGGATACATGGCTCTCCACCGGTGATCACAACATGTTTAGCATTGAAGCCTTTGCATGTAAAAAAGTTAATCAGCTCTATCGCGGTCAACTCGGACCAGCGGCCAATCTCTCCATCAACCTGGATAACCAATTCTGGGGCGACTCGGTTTTGCTCAAGAACATCCCACGTATGTTTAGTATCACACCATGAACACCCAACCGGGCACCCCTGAAGTCTCACAAAGATAGCAGGTACGCCGGTAAAAACACCTTCCCCCTGGATGGTCTCGAAAACTTCATTCACTGGATACTTCATGGTCTACCTCTACAAGGATGGCCGGCATTTATAGTGTATTTTGAGTTTACAGGCAAGCTTTAAAGTGTCTATAGAATGAGTAAAAAGCCGATAACCGTACACGTGATATTATACAAGCGAAGGTCTGTCAGTTAAAATGATGACAATTTAAATACTTGAGTGATCAATATGTCAAAAGCAGTCGTCGTTTTTAGTGGTGGACAAGATTCAACAACCTGTTTAATCCAAGCACTCGAGCAATATGATGAAGTCCATGGTATCACCTTCGATTATGGACAACGTCATAGTCAGGAAATTGAAGTCGCTAAGGAACTAGGTAAACGTCTTGGTCTAGCGAGTCATAAAGTTCTGGATGTCACCATGTTAAACGAACTCGCCATTTCGGCATTAACCAGAGACGATATCGCCGTATCGAACACCCTCATGGACAATGGTTTGCCCAATACTTTTGTGCCGGGTCGTAATATCTTGTTTCTCACTTTAGCCGGGATTTTTGCCTACCAACTGGGTGCAGAAGCAGTGATAACAGGCGTGTGTGAAACGGACTATTCTGGCTATCCCGATTGCCGTGATGACTTTGTTAAGGCGATGGCATCGGCGCTCGTTCAGGGAATGGACAGGCAGCTTGAGCTTGTTACTCCTTTGATGTGGCTAAATAAGGCCGAAACCTGGGCACTTGCCGATAAGTATAATAGCCTAGACTTAGTCCGAGATGAGACCTTGACCTGTTATAACGATATCATTGGATCAGGCTGTGGTACCTGCCCAGCTTGTTTATTAAGACAAACAGGGTTAGATGACTACTTGAATAATAAGGCGCAAGTACAGTTAGATTTAACCGCCAAAATAGCTCAATAGCTATGACGCTTATCGCCCCCACAAAAATCAGGCAGTGGTTATCTTCGAGTTATTGTCTGGTCACTCTGGTCACGCTCCTATGCATAGGGCTCTATTGGTTAAACCTGGCTGACTCCCTCGCTTATAGAAGAGTGGAGATAGGTGAAGGTGAGTATTGGCGACTACTGAGCGGCAACTTGCTTCACACCAATGCCTGGCATTTACTCATGAATCTGGCGGGCCTCTGGGTCATAGTGCTGCTCCACCACACCCATTATCGTTTATTGCTGTTCACTTCGCTCTTCGTGCTCTGTTGTCTGCTTCAAGGTATAGGCCTCTACCTGTTTTATCCAGGTTTGATCGGATATGTAGGATTGAGTGGCATGCTGCATGGATTGTTTACCTACGGCGCGATAAAAGACATCACCACAGGATTAAAGTCAGGTTACCTATTGTTAGTTGGTGTCATCATCAAAGTGTCTTATGAGCAGGTTTATGGTGCCAGTCAGGAGGTCACTGAAATGATAGGAGCAAGAGTCGCGACAGAGGCTCATCTTGTGGGCGTTATCAGCGGCATAATCGTCTTCTTAATGCTTTACGCTATTAGCGCTTTGCGTAGACAAGGTGCAGACAAGCCTGTTGATAAATAGCATTGAGCTTGAATGTGTATCAAAATTAAGCCGCAATACTGGTTAGAGTATTGCGGCTTAATGTTAAGCTCTATTTATCAAGCTTTAATAAAGGCATCTCTGAGCTTCATCACCTGATCTCTGACTGCCGCAGCCTGTTCAAATTCTAAGTTCTTCGCATGTTCATGCATCAGCTTCTCTAGTGCATCGATTTGATGGCTTAAACTTGCCGCATCCTGAACGACATATTTAGCCCTATTTTCTGCAACATTAAGACTACGGTAATCCCCTAAGATCCCCTTGTCTCTCTCGCCCACATCCATCACATCGGTAATTTTTTTCACTACACCTTTAGGCGTTATACCGTTATCGAGATTAAATTGATGCTGCATTTTACGCCGCCGCTCTGTTTCCCCCATGGCTGCCGCCATGGATTTAGTGATACGGTCAGCATACAAGATCACCTTGCCATTAATATTTCGGGCTGCGCGGCCCATAGTCTGAATTAACGAACGTTCGGAGCGCAAGAAGCCCTCTTTATCTGCATCGAGAATACACACCAGTGATACTTCCGGCATATCCAGGCCTTCACGCAGTAAGTTGATGCCAACCAGTACATCGAAGACGCCCAAACGCAGATCTCGAATTATCTCTACTCTTTCAACCGTATCGATATCTGAGTGCAGATATCTCACCTTGATCCCATGCTCGTCTAGATATTCACTTAAGTCTTCCGACATGCGCTTTGTGAGTGTCGTGACCAACACCCGCTCATTGACCTTAATCCTTTTGCCTATCTCAGAAAGCAGATCATCGACCTGTGTCCCCACCGGCCTGACTTCCACTTCGGGATCCAGTAAACCTGTAGGTCTAACCACTTGCTCTGCAATCTCTCCATCGCACTTATCGATCTCATATTGACTCGGAGTCGCTGAGACAAAAATGGTTTGAGGCATCAAGTTCTCAAACTCTTCAAATTTAAGAGGACGGTTATCGAGCGCAGAAGGTAGACGGAAACCATATTCCACCAGATTAGACTTCCTCGAGCGGTCGCCTTTATACATGGCACCGATTTGAGGCACTGTGACATGAGATTCATCGATGATCAGCAAGCCATCATCGGGTAAATAGTCCAGCAATGTGGGCGGCCCCTCTCCGGTGGCTCTACCAGATAGGTATCGTGAATAATTTTCAATACCTGAGCAATAACCCAATTCCACCATCATTTCCAGGTCGTATTGAACTCGCTCAGATATTCGCTGAGCTTCAATTAACTTATTATTGTCCAGTAATTGCTGCTTGCGCTCTCTGAGCTCCACCTTTATCTCTTCTGTCGCCGCAATAATGTTTTCTCTGGGAGTAACATAATGGCTCTTGGGGTACACAGAGATCCTGGCTATACGCTTTATAATATGGCCAGTGAGAGGATCGAACATGCTTAGCCGCTCAATCTCGTCATCAAAAAGTTCAACACGTATCGCATGCTTGTCAGAATCTGCCGGAAATATATCAATCACTTCCCCCCTGACTCGAAAAGTACCACGATCTAACGAAATATCGTTACGTGTGTATTGGAGTTCACTGAGACGTAAGAGAATATCCCTTTGCCCCATGAAGTCACCCTGTCTTAGATGTAACAACATCTTCAAATAAGATTTGGGGTCACCTAGACCATAGATAGCAGATACCGAAGCGATTAAGACCACATCCTTTCGCTCTAGGAGTGCTTTCGTTGCAGAAAGGCGCATCTGTTCTATATGTGCATTCACCGATGCATCTTTCTCTATGAAGGTGTTGGTGGAGGGAACGTAGGCCTCGGGTTGATAATAATCGTAGTAAGAGACAAAATATTCTACAGCGTTGTGCGGGAAAAACTCTTTCATCTCTCCGTATAGCTGCGCCGCCAACGTTTTGTTCGGGGCCATGATGATCGTTGGCCTCCCCATCTGTTTGATAACATTGGCAATAGTAAATGTTTTACCTGAGCCCGTAACCCCAAGTAAAGTCTGAGTTGCAAGTCCAGATTCAATGCCATCGACCAACTTAGCTATCGCCTTGGGTTGATCGCCTGCAGGCGTGTATTCTGATTCCAGCCGAAATGTTGATTCTGTCACTAACCGAGTTCCTTTTTTAAGCAGCGCATTATTTTAAACCAATTAAGGGAGTCGTGTGAATAAAGATGAGATATATTTATCTCCATCGAGATAAATTGGAACAATAATGCGATAACGGAAACTTTAATCCCCTTAAACTTATCATTGACGCTAAAGTCGTAGCAGAAAATAATGACAATTCCATTTATTTTTAATGAAATTTTAAAACATAGATTAAAAACAGTAGATAAGGTTAATAGTTAACCGGAAACCAATGAAACTGGCGGATTAATTCACAACTAGAACTATCGCTACAGTTACATTATTGTAACGATGCACCGCTCGGTTACAATAAACACTTGCATTTGCTAACCTATTATTTTTAAATGATTTTACTGGAGGGTGAAAATTTTGACGATTTTAAGTTCAACCCCCTGTATATGAGGCTTTGAAACACATTTTTAGACTTAACCCACAGGCTTATCCACAGATTTAGTGGATAACTCAATCTAGCCCTTACCCTGCGGGGGTTTTAACACCTCCCTATAAAACCTGCTTAAAAACACCCTTAGATGTAATTTTACTACATATGAAAGTCTGCATCAGATTTCAAGGCTTATAGTAGGAAGTGATAAAGAAGCAGATTGCACTTGAGCTCGTGCAGTAAGCAGAATGATAACGAGAACGATAATGCCTACTCACTGCCTCTCTTTAATAACCCTCTCTAATTACTATTCACTTATGAAACCACTCACCAATTCATTATTGTTAATGGTCATTAAAGCGCTAATTGAGATAATTCAGTAATTTCAGGGAGCTCATTAGGTCCGAACCAACCAGATAATCGACAAAAATAAGAGTCATGCAGTAAATCATGTTTCCCACACCATAAAAATTGCTCACACAAGCACCAAAATGAGCGAATCTACGTCAGGACGAACATTAGATGAGCACTTAACAGCATAATTACACTTTTTTTTCTTCCTCGAGTTGACTCATCATCAAGAGCGATTTAGTATGCGCTCCGTCTTCAACGACGAGTAGCTTTAACGTTTCCCCTGTAGTTCAGTTGGTAGAACGGCGGACTGTTAATCCGTATGTCACTGGTTCGAGTCCAGTCCGGGGAGCCAAAGTTACCTAAATTGAAGACGTTCAGAATGATGTGTTAAAAGTATTCCCCTGTAGTTCAGTTGGTAGAACGGCGGACTGTTAATCCGTATGTCACTGGTTCGAGTCCAGTCTGGGGAGCCATTTTTAATAGATATCTGAGTTGAATGAAAACGTTTCCCCTGTAGTTCAGTTGGTAGAACGGCGGACTGTTAATCCGTATGTCACTGGTTCGAGTCCAGTCCGGGGAGCCATTTATTCAAGAAAATTATTTAAAGCGATTCCCCTGTAGTTCAGTTGGTAGAACGGCGGACTGTTAATCCGTATGTCACTGGTTCGAGTCCAGTCCGGGGAGCCATTTTAATTAAGTAGTTCAGTAGCATGTTTAAAGCGATTCCCCTGTAGTTCAGTTGGTAGAACGGCGGACTGTTAATCCGTATGTCACTGGTTCGAGTCCAGTCCGGGGAGCCATTTTAAACCTATATATAAAAAGAAAAACGATTCCCCTGTAGTTCAGTTGGTAGAACGGCGGACTGTTAATCCGTATGTCACTGGTTCGAGTCCAGTCCGGGGAGCCAATCTTTTTTCACTACCTCCAATCTAGCTCTTTCTATTTATCCTCATTTAAGTTTAGAATAACGTTCAGAATTTACTAGAATAATAGATGTATTCTATCTCCGCGAACGGAACGCTTATGAGCTTATCTAGACTCTTTCATGCCTTTTTATTTATCCTCTTTGCAGGTATCACTAGCCTTGTCTATCTAGACAGCAACAATTCGCTTCAAGCCAAATCCCAACAAAGACTCGCAACTTATCAAGCGGCCTTCGACAACACGACCTTTTCTGCAACAAACGGGAAAAAACTCTTAGCAGAGTTAAATAAGCATGCCTCTTTCCAATTTTTTCAATATATCCATAAGGATGACAGCAGCAAAAATGTGACTCAAGGCACGCTTTTTCCTGAAAAAGAAACGACTTTGGAACGCCTCTTTCCCATAGACCTTCCCGATACACGTGATATCAGTAACGGACGATTACAAGTTAAACTCTACACAGGTGATTTAATCGAACACACGACCAACAGGTTTATACAAATTCTGTTGGTTTTATGGCTAAGTTATCTATCAATAGCCCTCTTTTACCTGCTGGTTATGGCCCGTTTTAAAAAATCCATCAATTACGCCACCAGTTACATAGAGAGCTTATCGAGCCAGTCATACGATGCATTAGCTTCGTCAAAGTTATCATTTGAGCTTCACCCCTTAGCCAAAGCCCTTGAGAAATGTAAATTAGAACTTAAACATCGCTCAGATGAATTGGCTAAAGAAAATGACAAATTGCAACGTGTTGCTTTTCAAGATGCTATTACAGGATTTGAAACCAGAATAAAGTTCACCCAAAAACTCGAATCATTCGCTACCTTAGGCAAGGAGCAAATTGGCCTCTTGGCTATGATAAAAGCCAGTGAGCTTGGGCCGATAAATCAAAACCATGGTCGGTCTGCCGGTGATGATTATCTAGCGAAAGTTGCTAACTGCATAAGAAAAGCCATAAATAAATACCCAAACTCACAATGCTATCGAATTTCAACCGCCGACTTTGCGGTTTTCATTCCCGATCTTATTTTGAAAGATGGCATTCCATTTCTCGAAAGTTTGAAGTCTTTGTTCGACGAATACCAACAAACATTAGAAACGGATTCGATTGCACATGTTGGTCTTGTACCCTACCGGCATGATAGTGAGCCAATGAACTTACTCACCTTAGGTGACACAGCAGTCAGCATTGCACAAACCTTAGGCCCTAATTGTTTTCATATGCAAGATAGACTTAATGGCGATGAAGTCTACGGTGATACTCGCTGGAAATTAGCCATCGAAGATTTGATTAGAAGACGCGCAATAAAATTTTATCAGCAACCCATACAGCCCTGCCGAACCGAAGTTAAAGTCTATAAAGAGCTCTTTTCTCGCTTTTATAACAGTGAAGGGAAATTTTTGCCTACTGCAACAGTCATTGCAATGGCTGAACGTCATGGCATGATTTTAGAGTTAGATAAGTTGATTGTGATGAACACATTAAAAATACTGATGGATACCCCGGCACTTGAAGGGGCGTACGGCATCAACATCAGCTCGTCATCCATAATGCAAGAATCATTCGTCGCCTGGTTAAAAGATCAACTGATAAAGAGACGTCATATCGCGGCAAGACTCGTTTTTGAAACCAATGAAGCGGGTATGCAATCTAATTTAGCCTCCAGTTACAAATTTGTTCAGGTCATGCACAGTGTCGGGGCCCGAGTGGCTGTGGAGCATTTTGGCATGGGCTTCAGCTCATTTAAGTTCTTCAGAGAAGTTCGCCCTGACTTCATCAAACTCGATGGGAGCTACACGGAATCCATCGAGAAAGATACAAATAATATGTTTTTTATCAAGATGATAGTAGACATTTCACGTAGGCTTGGCATTCGAGTAATCGCCACCAGTGTAGAGCGACAAGAGGAGAAGCTCACACTAGAAAAAATGCTTATCGATGGCTTACAAGGATATTATATTGCCCAACCTCAAGCCATACAGGTGTTGGAGCCTAAATGATCGTTTTTTAGCTATATGACCCAATTAATTAAAACCTTGTATTCTATGTGTTGTTTCTGGCACTGGAAAAGCTGATAATACCATTAATAATTATTCCCAAAAATGAAATGAGATGAGTGAGTATCTCCTATTGTTGATCGGCACAGTTCTGGTCAATAATTTTGTATTAGTAAAATTTCTTGGTCTCTGCCCTTTCATGGGAGTCTCCAGCAAGCTTGAGTCCGCCATAGGCATGTCAATGGCGACCACATTCGTGCTGACATTGGCCTCGGTATTAAGTTATCTGGTCAATCAATATCTGCTACTGCCGTTTGATCTCGATTACCTTAGAACCATGAGTTTCATTTTGGTTATCGCCGTAGTAGTGCAATTTACTGAAATGTTAGTTCAGAAAACCAGTGCATCCCTCTATAGGGCACTCGGAATATATCTGCCATTGATCACCACAAACTGCGCCGTATTAGGTGTAGCGCTACTCAACATCAATGAAAAACATAATTTTATCCAGTCTGCCGTATATGGTTTTGGCGCCGCTGTCGGCTTCTCACTCGTACTCATCCTGTTTTCAGCCATGCGCGAGCGTCTCGCAGCTGCAGATGTGCCCTTACCCTTTAGAGGTGGAGCCATTGCAATGATAACCGCGGGCTTGATGTCGCTGGCATTTATGGGATTCACGGGGTTAGTTAAATAGTCATGTCTGGAA
This sequence comes from Shewanella sp. YLB-07, assembly GCF_009377275.1. NCBI lineage: Bacteria > Pseudomonadati > Pseudomonadota > Gammaproteobacteria > Alteromonadales > Shewanellaceae > Shewanella > Shewanella sp. YLB-07. The sequence goes on from NZ_VOQB01000007.1 coordinate 68,905, forward strand.
TATTTATCGCAATAATCTTACTGACTGTCCTCGCACTATTTTTTGGTCTCTTGCTTGGTTTCGCAGCAGAAAAATTTAAAGTCGAAGGCGATCCTCTGGTGGACCAGCTTGAAGCCTTACTGCCTCAAACACAATGTGGCCAATGTGGTTACCCGGGTTGCCGTCCCTATGCTGAAGCCATAGCGAATGGAGACAAGATCAATAAATGTCCTCCCGGTGGCACCGCCACCATGGAAAAGCTGGCCGATATGGCTGGAGTTGATCCTGAGCCTCTGACTGCGACCGAGGAAGTACAGGTTAAAAAAATCGCATACATACGTGAAGATGAATGTATTGGCTGCACTAAATGCATTCAAGCCTGTCCTGTGGATGCCATTTTAGGCACAGGCAAGTTGATGCACACCGTCATAACAGATTACTGTACGGGTTGTGATCTGTGTGTTGAGCCCTGCCCTGTCGATTGCATTGACATGCTACCGGTCACACAAAATATCAAAAATTGGGATTGGAAGTTAAACGCTATCCCAGTGAAAACCATAGATGAGGATGTAAAGTGCTAACTTTATTCGAACAAATTGATAAAGGGACACTTTGGCGGTCAATTGGCGGTATTCATCCTCCAGAGAGAAAAAAGCTCTCTAACAGAACACCGATCAAAACCTTGCCCCTGGCTGATGAGTATCTAGTCCCCCTGCCTCAGGTCGGCGAATCTGCAGTATTGATAGTAAAACAAGGTGATTATGTCGCTAAAGGTGCTGTTCTCACCAAGGGCACGCATTTTGGCCATCTATCGGCACACGCACCGACTTCAGGCCATGTATCGTGCATTGAAACACGTCCGGGAAACCATGCCTCAGGATTAGCAGTATTGAGCTGCGTCATCAAGGCTGATGGGCTAGAGACTCATGATGGGAATATTCACCCAGCACTCTCTGCGGATGAAGTCGACCAGCTAACAGACAAACAACTGCTGACGAAAATACAGCAAGCGGGAATCGCTGGCCTTGGCGGCGCTGCATTTCCGACCCATATAAAACTCAGCCCAGCCAGTGATATTGAATTAGTCATCATCAATGGAATTGAATGTGAACCTTACATTACTTCAGATGACATGATCATGCGTGAAAAGAGCGATGAGATCCTCAATGGTATCGCCATCATTCATAGGTTACTGACTCCAAAACGCCTAATCATCGCCATTGAAGACAATAAACCAGAAGCCATTGAGGAGATGCAACATGCATTGAATCGAAGCTCGCTACCAAAAGATGGCGTCAGGATCACAAGTGTACCGACACTTTATCCTTCCGGAGGCGAGAAACAACTTATTCAGATTTTGACGGGGCAAGAGGTCCCATCTGGGGCAATTCCAGCTCAACTTGGCATCGTGGTGCAGAATGTTGCAACGGCTTATGCCATCAACGAGGCTATTCTGCGTAATTACCCTCTTATTGAGCGTGTAGTCACCGTCACTGGTGACAACACTCAGGAGCCAGGTAATTACTGGATCCCCATCGGCACCCCAATCTCTCATGTCTTGACCCAAACTCAATTCATAGGCAATGAACATGACAAGGTGATCATAGGTGGGCCTATGATGGGTTATGCCTTGCATAACGACAATGCCCCAACACTAAAGGGCTCTAATTGTATTCTGTTACCTGCTGGCGACGAACTCGCCCCCGAACAGAAAGAGCTCCCCTGTGTTCGTTGTGGTGAATGCGCTCACGTGTGTCCTGCCCAGCTCCTCCCCCAGCAGTTATTCTGGCATGCAAAGGCCCAAGAATACGATAAAGCCACTAGCTATAACTTGGCCGACTGCATCGAATGTGGTTGTTGTACTTACGTTTGTCCCAGTGAAATCCCTTTAGTTGAATACTATCGTATCGCTAAGTCTGCGATAAAAGCCGAAGCCGAAGAAAAGAAACAGGCGGAACTGGCTAAACAAAGATTCGATCTTCGAACCCAACGCCTCGAAGATGAAAAACGGGCAAGAGAAGAGAAACAAAAAGCCTCAGCGGCAAGACGCAAGTCAAACATGTCCTCATCGGATAAAGATGCTGTCGCCCTTGCAATGGCAAGAATTAAAGCGAAGAAAGAAGCGGCAAACGCAGAAGCTAACTCGACTGCAGCCCCTCAAGTCACAGACTCGACAAGCGGCTCAAGCACAGCAGCGGGGTCTGAAACACAGAGCAAACGCAAAGATATTTCCGCCGCGGTGGCCCGTGCCAAGGCTAAGAAGGCTGCACAAAAAGAAGCCGCGATCCAAGACGACAAGGCAAGCAACATAACAAGTTCAATGCCAGAAACTAACACTCCTGCTGACGAGCGGCAGGTAAAAATCGCCGCTGCCGTAGCGAGAGCCAAAGCCAAGAAAGCTGGCTTGAAACAAGACACAGCTGACTCTTCGGCAGGTATTAGCTCTGATGCAGCTAATATCAGTACCGTAAACACTCCTGTCGACGACAAGAAGGCTCGAATTGCAGCCACTGTGGCTAAAGCCAAGGCGAAGAAAGCTGCAGCGCAGCAAGGCGCTGATGAAGCCAATACCAGTCCAGTAAGTGCTCCAGTCGATGATATAAAGGCTCGAATAGCTACCACAGTGGCTAAAACCAAGGCGAAGAAGGCTGCAGCGCAGCAAAACTCTGATGAAGCCGATACCAGTCCAGTCAGTGCTCCTGTCGACGATAAGAAAGCCCGAATAGCTGCCACTGTAGCAAGAGCCAAGGCAAAGAAAGCTGCTTTACAGCAAAGTGCAGATGAAGCCGATACCAATGCAGTCAGTGCTCCTGTCGACGACAAGAAAGCTCGAATAGCAGCAACTATAGCAAGAGCCAAGGCCAAGAAGGCTGCAGCGCAGCAAGGCGCTGATGAAGCCGGTACCAGTCCAGTAAGTGCTCCAGTCGATGATAAGAAAGCTCGAATTGCTGCGACCATAGCTAAAGCCAAGGCGAAGAAAGCGGCCCTGAAAATCAGCACCGAAACAGAACATGATAAGGATTAATTGATGGCATTTAAGATTGCCTCTTCGCCTCATTTGAGTCGTCGATTCCAAACCAGTACCTTGATGCAAAGAGTGCTACTGTGCGCCTTACCTGGCGTAGCGGTGCAATGCTATTTTTTTGGCTGGGGCACCATCATTCAACTGCTGCTTGCCATCTCTGTCGCGCTGTTTTGTGAGGCTAGTGTATTAACGTTAAGAAAAAGGCCGGTATTAGCTACGTTAAAGGACAATAGCGCCTTACTCACCGCCCTCTTTATCGGCATAGCAGTTCCGCCGCTTGCTCCATGGTGGTTAACCGTCATGGGCGCGATGTTTGCTATCATCATAGTTAAACATCTCTATGGTGGACTTGGGCACAACATATTTAACCCAGCAATGGCGGCGTACGTCATGCTACTGATCTCCTTCCCCGTACAGATGACTAGCTGGGTAGCCCCAAGTGTCATTGCCAGCCAGCCTCTGGACATATTAGCCAGTTTACAGATGATATTTTTCGGCGGCACCCAAGCGGAAATCAGTGCTTACAAAATGGGCTTCGATGGCATTGCTATGGCCACCCCACTGGATACCTTGAAAACAGATCTCGCTATGGGATTAACCAGTACAGAAAGCCTGACTAAATCTATTTTTAGTGATGGCTATGGTGTTGGCTGGTTTTGGGTCAATATGGCTTATCTCGCCGGTGGACTGGCCATGATAAAGATGAAATTAATCCGCTGGCATATCAGTGTGGGACTCCTAGGAGCACTCTACGTCTGTGCAAGCATTGGGTTTATTCTAAATCCGGATACCCATGCAGGCCCCCTATTTCACCTGTTTTCCGGTGCAAGCATGCTGGCTGCTTTTTTCATTGCTACCGATCCGGTTACCGCTGCAACCAGTGTCAGGGGACGACTGTTATTTGGCGCCTTAATCGGTGTCTTAGTCTATATCATACGCACTTATGGTGGTTACCCGGATGCTTACGCCTTCGCCATTTTACTCGCCAACCTGTGTGCACCTTTCATCGATCACTATATGAAACCCAGAACTTATGGGCACAGATCCAGAAGCTAATACAGAGAATTACATATGAAGAAATCAATCTTAAAAAACGGCTTCTTGCTGGGACTATTCGCTCTGTTATGCACCGCTTTTGTGGCCGTAGTCAACTACCAAACTGTCGATAAAATTAAAGAACAACAGCAGCTCGAATTAAAACGCACCCTGCATCAACTGATACCGGACAGCATGCATGACAATGAACTGACCGAGTACTGTATCTTGATCCACGATGAGGAAGCTATGGGTATCGATATGCCGTTACCTTCTTATATCGCCACTAATCAATCGGTTCCCGTCGCCATCGCCATGGAAGCCATTGCCCCGGATGGGTACAATGGCAATATCAAGTTAATCATAGGTATCGACAGTAGCGGAAAAGTCCTCGGAGTCAGGACGCTTTCCCATGCGGAGACCCCTGGGCTCGGTGATAAAATTGACCTGAGAAAATCTGATTGGGTATTGAGTTTCAATCAAAAGAGGCTCCAATCTGACACAGATAAACGCTGGAAGGTTAAGAAAGATGGTGGTGATTTCGACCAATTTACCGGAGCAACAATTACCCCCAGAGCCTATGTTAAAGCCGTACGTAAGGCACTAATTTATTTTAATGCAAATAGTGAAACCTTACTCAAACGTCCTGCAAACTGTGAGGTTGATTACCGATGAATGGATCTAATATCGATACATCTGATGAGCCCGTACTGGATATCGCCGCGGATTCAAAACCCAGCGCGATGAGTGCCTATAAAGAGATTGCATTCCAAGGGTTATGGAAGAACAATCCAGGTCTGGTACAACTCTTAGGCCTGTGCCCTTTGCTGGCAGTAACAGCAACCTTAACCAATGCGTTAGGCTTAGGTCTGGCGACCATGTTGGTGTTGATTTGTTCTAATATTTTAGTCTCTTTAGTGAAAGATTTTGTCCCAAAAGAGATCCGTATTCCGGTGTTTGTGATGATAATTGCGGCCTTAGTGACCAGTGTTCAACTTCTCATCAACGCCTACGCCTATGGACTCTATTTGTCGCTGGGGATCTTCCTTCCCTTGATTGTGACCAACTGTGTGATTATCGGACGCGCCGAAGCATTTGCATCCCGTAATTCCCTCGCTAAATCTGCGTTTGATGGTTTTATGATGGGCTTAGGCTTCTTAGTGGTCTTAGCCATTTTAGGCGCCTGCAGAGAGATCCTTGGACAAGGCACACTGTTTGATGGCGCCGATCTCTTACTCGGTGATTGGGCGGCAGGGCTCACGATACATATCTGGCATTTTGAAACAAGTTTTCTCTTGGCTATGCTCCCACCTGGTGCCTTCATAGGCATGGGATTCTTGATCGCCCTTAAGAATGTTATCGATAAAATAATTGCAGACAAGCAGCCGGAAGTGACCGTACAAGGGCCAGTGAAGCGAGCAAGAATTACTAAAGTCAGCTAATGCTGCCAGCTATGCGCGAAATCGTGAACCTCATTTGATGCAAGTATAAGAAAACATATGAATAAAGATAAACGTCAGCGGATATTAGAGATCCTCAGAGAGAATAATCCTCATCCAGAGACTGAGCTGAATTTCTCCAGCCCGTTCGAATTACTGGTAGCCGTTACCCTTTCGGCACAAGCGACCGATGTCAGCGTCAACAAGGCAACCAATAAACTGTTTCCTGTCGCTAATACCCCAGAGGCCATCTATGCCTTAGGCGTAGACGGCCTAAAAACGTATATCAAGACTATTGGCTTATATAATAATAAAGCCGTTAATGTCATTAAAGCCTGTGGGATCTTAGTCGAGAAATATCACGGACAAGTCCCTGAAGACCGTGAGGCCCTGGAGTCTCTTCCCGGTGTGGGACGCAAAACGGCTAACGTGGTACTCAATACCGCCTTCGGCTGGCCTACTATAGCCATAGATACCCATATATTCAGAGTTGCAAACAGAACCAAGTTTGCAATGGGCAAAAACGTCGACCAGGTCGAGCAAAAAATGTTAAAGGTCGTCCCGGCAGAATTTATGGTCGATGTTCACCACTGGTTTATTCTTCACGGCAGATATACCTGCTTAGCCAGAAAGCCACGATGCGGAAGTTGCTTGATAGAAGACTTATGTGAGTTTAAAGAGAAGGTCTACCCTGAAGGTTAAACCACTCTGGTTAACCCTATTAATACTTATATTACAAACACTTAAAAAGCCGCTTAGCGGCTTTTTTTATGCTGAATAACACTTAAGGATAAGCGTTAAAACATAGCCAAAAAGAAGATAGATAAAAATATGCCGATAATTGCACTCAAACCAAATGCCATTTTTAATTCAGTATTCATTCACTTTCCTATTCAGTGTCAGTATAAATCATAACTAGATGGCACATTATCTTAAGAAATGACTTAAATTCACACCATAAAAGCATCAGAGTGTGATCTACACCTAGGTTATTCTCCTACAAACGTTATGAAATAAATGTGCCGAGGATTTTAGATTCAATGGGTTATAATCTTTAACAAGAACACTGCTATTGCTAATAATTAAACACTACCGAGGTTTTAATGTCTCAATTTTTACACACCATGATCCGTGTCGTCGATCTAGAAAAAAGTATTCACTTTTACACTCAAATTATGGGTATGAAGCTGCTGCGAAAGTCTGAGAACACCCAATATAGGTATACCCTTGCCTTCGTCGGTTTCGATGAAGAATCCACCGGAGCCGGCGTTATAGAGCTGACTCACAACTGGGATACGGATAGCTATGAGATGGGTAATGCCTTTGGACATTTAGCTATAGGTGAAGCAGACATCTATGGCCGTTGTAAGGCCATAGAAGCCGCTGGGGGAAACATAGTCAGAGCGCCTGGCCCAGTTGCGGGTGGCACTGCAGAGATTGCTTTTGTGGAAGATCCTGATGGCTACAAGATAGAACTCATCCAGATGAGCTCAGCCTCTAAGGGATTAGGCTAATCAGTTTTTTAAGGACATAAAAAAAGCGCCGAAAGGCGCTTTTTAACATACTATCTTCAAGTACTAGCTCAGCTCTATTTAGAACTTAAATGTCACACCAGCATAATACTGACGACCGATGGTATCGTATACTTCTGGAACCGTACCACCATCACTACCATTAGATACTCTAGATGGCTCTTCATCGGTGATATTCTTAACACCTGCACTCATCATCCAAGCATCATTGAAGTGATAAGTACCTGAAACATTATGATATAGAATAGCGTCTACCTTAGTACCCGCACCTAAGTCATCCATTTCACCGATATAACGGTTGAAGTACATTAGCGTCCAATCATCTTGGCCCGCTTTGATGCTAAAGTTATTACGCACTTGGGCATAGGCACCGAAGTTACCATCGATGGTATTAGTGTAATCTATACCATCTTGCTCAAAATTCAGCAGGTAAGTGGTATCGTTACTGATGGTCCAATCTAGACTTAGTGCTTCAAAATTATACGCTAAGTTGAAATCTATACCACTAGTGTCCTGATAACCAACATTAGTTAATGGGTTAGTAAAGTTTTCTAGATTTCCATCAGGCGTAATATTGAAAGTTTCACAAGCCGTGGTATCTCCCTCAAAACAGTTAGTCAAACCAGCTTGAGCGTCGAGACGTACGATGGCATTCTGAACCTTAAAGCGCCAGTAATCTAAAGTTAGTGACATACCATCTATATAGCTTGGCGAGTAAACTAAACCAGCTGTATATGATTCAGACTCTTCCGGCTTTAAATCTTCATCAGATGTGTAATTAACCAAGATTTGCGGATCTTGCTCATTATCCCATGGGTCAGTAAGATAATCATATGAGCCAGTATTACCGCCGTATAATTCATTTACATTTGGTGCGCGGAAACCTGTCGCCGCTACAGTACGAAGCATCAAATCATCAGTAGCTTCATAAGTGAAACCAATTTTCCAAGTGGCTGCACTACCAAATGTCGAATAATCATCATAACGTAATGCGAATTCACCGGTTAACTTATCGGTGAATGGCACACTGACTTCCTGGAAGACAGAGAACACATTATAACTACCATCAGTGGGATCTTGCTGAGCAGCTGTACTATCACCTGCTACAACCACAGGATCAGGATTGTAATAACCACTCTCATAACGATATTCTGCACCGATTGCAAAACCAACAGCACCAGCATCAAGTTCCATCAGTTCACCGTTAAGGCCAGCTGATAACACATGCTGTTCATTACCACCATCAGTTTCTTCTAAGTAGCTGATATCGTCTACAATACCTTGAGATAATGGGTCACCACTAAACCATGCATCTTGGTTTGCGTAAATTGACTGTTTCATGTTCGTTGCATTAATGGAGTTAGCAACAGATGTATTAGCCTTGTTGTTACCATATGTATACGAAACATCCCAATCCATACCTGTGTTAATATCTAGTGAACCAGCTAGGCCTGCAGATATACGATAGGTATCGGTATCTTGAGAGTAAATGCGTGGGCCAACATCATTCGTACGTCTACGATAGTTAACACGACCAGTCTTATCTGCTTCAATATCACCATCTATCATCGATTGATCGAGAGTGATACATGGAGCTGAAGGATCTATATTTGCATCACCACAAACATTTAACATAACGTCTGCTGGTTGTGGTGCTAATTGTTGACTCGATTTACGCTTGGTATATAAAAAGTCACCAGTTAAAACAACATCGCTTCCAAGTTCTTGCGTCATGTTAGCAAAAAGACTGTAACGCTCACTGGGTGTTTGGTACCAACTGTCTTGGGTATAATCATAACCTTCTGTACGGTCTACCCAATTACCATTCTCGTCTTGTACCTTACCGCCCAATGAGCCAGTAGGAATGAATGAACTGGAACCTGGATCTGTCCAATCACGATCTGATTGAACCACGCCTTCACGCTTCGAGAAAGCAGCACCAAAAGTATAGTTACCTGTATCTGTGTTGAAGCCGTAAAGTGCACTTACTTCACCATTTTCACCGTCACTTTTGTCTGTAACACCACCCGTCACATCGACCTGAAAGCCTTCGAAGTCTTTCTTAGTGATGATATTGACTACGCCTGCAATGGCATCTGAGCCATATACAGCTGATGCACCATCTTTTAGGATCTCAATACGCGCTATCAAAGCAACAGGAATTGAGTTCAAATCTACCGCACTATCAGCACCAGACCCCGAGTTAACCATGCGACGTCCGTTCAAGAGTACAAGCGTGCGCTCCGCACCCATACCGCGTAAATCAACCTGTGCAGCGCCGTCTGCACCATTGTTGGTGCTTGAGCCTATTGCTGCACCGGCCATAGATGTTTGTGCTTGTAGGATTTCATCTACTGAAGTGAAGCCTTCTGCACGTATAGACGCAGCATCTATCACTGTGATTGGCGATGCTGATTCCATATCTTGACGCTGAATACGGGAGCCTGTTACTGAAATCCGCTCTACCTTGGCTGTTTCTTCTTGTGCGAATGCGGTGTTTGATACTGTGAATGCAGTAGTTGAAACCGATGCGATTAACCCAAGCTTGATAGCTTGCGATAACTTACTACTTGAATGCAGCGATGTTCTTATCATTAAGATTTACTCCCTAACTTATGATTACTTTCTCGTTATTTGTTTTTATTCTGCGCCAATTATTTTTGTTTATTTACCGATTTGTTTCACTTTGTTAATCGATATTAACGGCGTTGAAATTGAAACTATAGTTTCACCATAAGTCAGTCAATCACCAAATTAATTAACCCTTGATGCTGAAAGGTTAAAATAAAGATAACTAACAGTGATAATAACGAGGTTTTATAAAGTGAAATGAAAGAGACATGTTATCAAACAGCATAAAAAACTCAGATAACACTAACAAGGCAGAGATTCCACCTGGCCGGAAGTTAACAAGTTCACAACCTACGGAATAACCGAAAGTGTGATGTGCGTCACACTTTTTACCGCTAGCTGATATATCGAATGGCATTCGGTAATGGTTTTTTGGCTAAGGTCAACTTGGTAGGCATATGTTTGTCTTAATTGTCAGCTTAGGTTCAGGCTGACTCTCGACCATTAAATAACATTTAAATTATTATTAACACGGAACAAAATCACAACAAGATACAACTTGTTACCTCTGTAACCACAATAATCTTCTGCGATGACCATACAGCACAGCTAATAACATTTGGTGTTTTATAAACTCAAATTACGTTTAACAATAAGGAGAATAAATAATTTTAAATACGTAAAAGGAATGGTTTTCCACTCTTATCTATTCAGTTTTATTTACGCTATTGATAATTTACTTCGACCATATAACTTATTTTGTATTGACCAAGTGCTAGAGACTTGAGAAGGGTTAACTCCCCACCGATGGAGACATCAAGCACGCCATCTTGAATGAGATACATATCTGACTGAGTACCATTAGACAGTAAAGGGATAAAACTTATGCCATCAGCGCTCACCGTAGACACTCGCATCATTATGCTCTCATCTATCCCCCCAGTTATTCTTATCACGCCACTTCCCCATTCCGACTCCACACAAGCATCACCGGACCTTAGATTAGAAGCCACTCGACATCGAGCCGACTCCAGGTTAGAAATATGGCCTAAATTAATCGTTTGTGTTTCGGCTATCTGCAATGGAACAACAAGGTTGAAGCTTGTCTGACCAATGATTGATGCGAGAAGAAAAGTCGTTAACATAGAAAACCAGCAAGGTTAAGTCTGATTTTATTATAGGAAGTAAATGTTTTTACCGCTGTGAAACAGCTCAAAAAAACCATCTTGTTCTGCCAAGCACTTAGATAGTATGCCAATGGTTACTAATCTAGTGTTATTTTCTCTAACTCAAGATAATCACCAGGTTTCAGAATCAGCTCAAGCGTTAGCTTATCTTCGATAAAGATTTGATATCGGCCCGGTATCACACGATCAAATATAAAGACACCATCATATTCAACTCTGGTCTTGTATTCGAGATTCAGTGCTTCGTTTCTTAGTGTGACTAACATGCCCATCGCAGGTAGGAGCTTGCTACCCACTCGGCTCACCACGTTACCCTCGAGCTCTGCAGTGTATAAGACGGGATACAAGATCTCTTGAATATTACCAGGGTGTGGATTCACAGTGATAGCTATCGTCGAGGGCACAAGAAAAGGATCCGAGAGGCTCGACTCTTTGAGTAACAGGCGCTGGGGCCTTGTCGTTTGTAGATGAGTTATCAGCAACTCACCTTTGTGATCTGTAGTATTGTCTGACTGACTATGGCCTGAAAAGCTCAAACCACTTACGGCGAGTTCGTTATCATCAAACACACCATCAGCATTATCATCCTGAAATGCGATGATTTTAACGGCGCCAGTGTTGAGATGGCTTAGTCTATCTAATAGCCAAAGGTTAGTTTCCGGCTGCCATAGAAGTGAGCTATTCCACCTTAATTGCGCAAACCAGTCACCATCAGAATGATTGTCTATGACCAAACGTAATGCACTATGATCAAATAGATAGGCAATAGAGTTACGTACGCTAAAAGGATCATCATTTTGTGGGTGATAGTTCAATTCTACCTGGTAATTAAGCCTTTCACTTATCGATGAATTTGCATTTAAGACCCACTGATTGACTTCGAGCTCTGGAGCGACAGCCAGGTCGAGATAGCTTCTTAAATACCAATCATGTACTCGTCCCGAAGCCGCAATTCGATTATAGATCCTGTTTTCATAGAGAGAGGATTGCCATCTGAGCTCATTGCTATAGGAAAGCCGATGATATTGACCCGAGAGCATGGCATTAAATTGCAGAAAATCACTGCCCAACGTATGTTCTTTCCAGTTACCGGATAATGACCAACTAAGATCTGACATCGCAAAGCTGCCGTTTAAATTTAGCTGTGCCTGTTGCTTGAGCCTGTCATCCAGGTTTTCCCAACTCGAAAAGTCATCGAAGAACTCCCAATCAGCTAACCAGTCAATGTCTCCGCCACTTCCCTGAACAATGACTCCAGTGGCAAAGCCATCACCAGTATCGGCATAATTAAGCTGGAGAAGATTTTTTCCTCCTAAAAAATTAATACTGACTTTAGGAATTGTTAACCAGTCATCTTCTGCAATCTCCTGTTTAACAATCGAGACGCCTGTCGTAAGGCGATCAGTTACGGCCCAATTTACATTTAAGTAATGTTGCTGCAGGTCATCTTGCTCTCTCAGCATGGATCCGTAACTAAAACCTAAGCTTCCCTTGTCTAATACTGAACTATCCAACATCTTGCTAAAAGATTCGGTTCTCGTCTCACCATTAGGGCCGAAGAATCGTAATTGATATTGATTGAGACCCATATAGTAAGGAACCTGAGTAAATCGATAATTGGCATTTGAACCGACTCTCTGTATTGAAATCAAACTATTGTTTCGGTAAAGCTCGACATCCCAATCAGGCTCGACCTCTCCCTCGACCGTGATATAACGAAAATCGTCGGTAAAGCCTTCACCAGCAGTGACTCTAACACCGACTCCTGCGCTTGATTCAGATATCAGCGGCATAGAATGAGACTCTATGCTACCAATACGATAATGTTTAACCCAAGAATCGGCTAACGTCTTCTCAATATAGGCATTGATCACTTCATCAGTTTCAGACCAGGAATAACCGACATAGACATTATGCCCGCCGATATCGGTTCGGGCTTGAATAAACCCTTCAACCTGTGACTTTTTAATATCGAGTTTCTGTTGGGAAACAATACCGAGATCCAAGCTCATGGCAAGATCCCCTATCATGGCATCTTCTCTTTTGATCTCTTTAATCTTTAACTTATTATTTTGTTCCTGCTGTGCGGTAAAAAGCTCATATCTTCTCTTTCTCTCTTGTAGCTGTGAAAGAGGGATAGTGGCAGATTCAAGGATAGAGAAACCTTGTCTTGAGGGCTCAAATACTATTTTTAGTCCAAACATCTGCTCGATGACTCTGCTCTCTACATAGAGATCCCAGTCGTCATAAAACACTCTGGTATTTTTTATACTGCAGTCATTGCCATTCCCCCAAAACATCATCAAGTTGTTACTTACATCGATAGTTTTCTCGGGAGATAGATACCAACCACTAAGGCTTCTTGTATCAGCATCGAATTGAACGGGAAGCATGAGTAATTCGGCGAGAAGTTGCATAGGAAGGTACTGTTTGCCCTCCTCTTGATAAGCAAACAACTCATCACTCATGATCAACTTGCCATATTTAAGCTGACTGATAATGAAGAGATCTTGCGAGGCTAAAGATTCCTGGTATGGAATCGACAGAGGCTGACCACAGCTTATCGAGTTACCAGCCCAAGTCGATATCGACTGCTGCTTAGCCAAGCGCAAAGTATCTTGTATTTCTGCCTGTTCTACATGTCTGTTACTCTTATCAATAACACTTTTTTGACTAGGGACTGATTTAACAATGACTTCACCCTGAATAACTCTGGTTTGAGTCGCTTGTTCCTCACTGTTATATCTTGGCTGTTTTTTAGACAGGTTTTGAGGATAAACCTGAACGGACTCTACTGGGATAACTTGGGATTGGCTGAACGTGAGCTTTTCAGCAATATTTAACTCTGATTCACTGCCGTTAACAGAAGCGCTTGTGTCTGGACGATAATCATTAGGATATAATTGATTCTCGCCTGCTACAATTTCCTCTGTTCTATTCGAGGTTATACTGCTCGGCGCTTCATCGAAGGAAAGTTTGTGACTAGTTACATCATCCACAAGGCTGAATGTAAGCTTGATACACAACAGATAACCAAGCAATAGCAAGATGGAAAACAAAAAAAACATCGACCATAAAAAACCATGTTTTTTCAGTTTATGATCTGTTCGGCTTGACGGATTCATATCGAGGCGTATTTATCGTCACTATATAACGATACGTTTTTCGACGATTTGTGCATCCTTAAGAGTCTTACTTTCCGTATAGCGAACGATAACTTCAGTGCCCTCCTTAAGCTCTCTGGATAAGGTTACCAGGAAACTTCTCTTACTAAGTTCAGTGTAGATAGCCGCATTTTTTACACTTCCCACACTTTCGAGATGAACCAGCCCCTCTGTGATATTTTCGACAAATAATTCAATATCCCCATAGGTACTGCGTTGTCCCTGACGAATGAGAGTGACATTAAGGCTAGTTTGAGCTTTCTCATCAGTCACTTCATCTATCATCACCTCCCCATTGAGCTCGCCGACTCTTAAGATGACAGGAATTGAGATCCGCATATAAGCTGTAACCGAAAGGCTAAAGGTATCAGCGTTATCATTACTGGCTTTACTTGCAATGACGGGGGTGAGCGGGATTTGATGAAAAACGATGTAGCTACGATACTCGGCGACTGGGGTATTTTTAGGCAATCTAACCGCCATCCTAACACGAGTCCCCTGCTCTGGTTCTAGGGTCACTCGTCTTGGTGAATATCGAACATACTGAGATAATACGGCTTTATCATCGACAATCGAACGATAACCACCTTCGGCCAATTGCACCTTATCCTCAAAATAGATGTTGTAGCGAGCCGTACTCGAGCCTTTATTTACCAGGGAAAATACACTACTTCGCTGACTGGTATCATCCAATTCTGCACGGGTTGGTGTAACCAGTAGATTTGCATCTAGATTAAAACTGCAAAATAAGGCTGCAATGCAGCCTATTAAATATTTATTCATAACATCGCCCAGCTAAATTATATGAAACACTTATGCAGTGATTCAAGCTTATTTTTGGTTAGCTTACTACGAGCAAAACTGCGCCCTTATCCCTACCCAGAGTAAAGACCACAATCTGGATACTTTGAATAAGGGCAGTCAATCTTAATAGATCACATCTACCGTATAGCTTAAAGCATGTGCACCAGCACTAGCAGACGCTGCAACGACTGCAAGTGTACCGCCAACTTTTAAGCTTGCCGTGTTAGCAGCAACTGTCACCGTTGAACTAGCAATCGTAGGCGTAAAAGTCACACCCGCTACCGAAGTATCGGCTCCAGAAAGCGTAATGTTCACGATTCCGTTTGCCGCTGTAATGATGAAATCACCAGAGACCGCAGTTGCACCGCCAGCGATACAGTTAGCACCCGTTGTGGCGTTGGCATAATCCAGGGCACAGGTTCCATCGATGGATATGTCAATATCACCAAATTCCATTGCAGTGGCTTCTGTCACTGTGATTGGGTAAACCAAGTTAAAATTAGCAGTGCCAGTTGTTTGAGTGGCGCCAGCTTGGCTAGACAGTAGCAATGTTGAGGCGATCAGGGTCGATAGGAGTAATTCATTCTTCATAATGGCTTTCCAAAGTGTTCTTCTAGTTATTTTGTTCTCTTATGCTAATGAATATCCTTTGTGCTCTATTTTTCTACTTTACTTCTTCCATGATTCACATAAGTCGATGTTTAAAAGGCACTTTGGTAGTGCCTTGTTATTAGGTTATCAAAACTGAAATATTTAGCAACACTTTATTTACATTTGACACGCATAATTAACCATGCAAAAATCATGGATTAACATATTGATTAAAATGAATATATTCACTTACTTTTTGTATGTTAATCAGTATAAGAATAGACTCTCAGTAATCAAAAACGACTTACCTATAATTAAAAATGTAAAAATTAACGCTTCGTGGATTGAAAGAAACCTAGGTGAGATTTTTGATATAACTTATATCTAACTAACTAAATTATGACTTTATTTATAATTTAAAATATAAGTTACACCGAGTAACAATGACTCTTCGCTAAAGCAGCCTCATCAATAGCTGAATAAATTAAGAGATTAGTAATGCCCAACATCAAACAGCGATTAAAAACACACTTAGGTGGTCATTTAACAAACACATCTATTCAGCTAATGAAGAATATAGCGATGATAGGGCTTATTTTGCTATCTTTACCGGCACGTGCAACCATCACCATCACACAAATACAAGCGTTGAAGTACCCTTCTGTGATTAAAAATCTGACTAGGAGTACTACGGTAACGGTCAATTGGAAAGGGAGATTAGGCAATTCTACCAATGCGACTCTGCTTGATAATGATTACCACCAAGGACGCTATCTGGTGACCTCAGATACGAATTCACCTATCACAATTAATTTTTTTCAACTCGCAAATGAAACTAAGATCAATTTAAAAACCCTCAGAGTGAGATACAAAAATAAGACCTATAAGGGCTTGCCTGTGGCTGATTTAGACAATCCTGGGCTCAACGGCGAGTATGTAGACATAGGTGCAAAAGTGGTGGCGGGGAAAAATAGTACTGCGGGACAAAAATACCCGCAATACACCTTAACTATCGAAGAACAATGATAAGCATCATCACCCTCCGATATACCTAGCGGGGACAAGCTCAAGAGTTAGTTTTTCTCTGGCTGAATCATATTAAAGTGCTGATAGGCACGTTGAGTGGCAATGCGTCCACGGGGTGTTCTCTGAATAAAGCCTTGTTGAATAAGAAAAGGCTCCAGCACATCCTCTATGGTTTCCCGCTCCTCACCAATAGCAGCGGCCAAATTATCTAGGCCAACCGGACCGCCCATGAATTTATCTATGATCGCCAGCAAGAGTTTTCTGTCCATATAATCGAAACCTTCGACATCAACATCCAGCATATCTAAGGCGAGATCGGCAACTCGCTTATTGATCTCACCGTCATGTTTAACCTCAGCGTAATCTCTGACACGTCTCAATAAACGGTTAGCGATACGAGGCGTCCCGCGAGAGCGTCTCGCAATTTCCAGTGAACCTTCATCGTCGATAGGGAGGTCGAGTACTTTGGCCGAGCGAGTCACTATGGTGCTGAGATCTTTAACATTATAAAACTCGAGCCTCAGGGGAATACCAAATCTCGCCCGTAAGGGGGACGTTAACGCTCCCGCCCGTGTCGTTGCACCAATCAGGGTAAATGGTGGTAAATCGAGTTTAATCGACCGAGCCGCTGGCCCCTCACCTATCATGATATCCAGCTGATAGTCTTCCATCGCAGGATAAAGGATCTCTTCAACTACAGGACTGAGCCTATGGATCTCATCGATAAATAGCACGTCACCAGATTCAAGGTTGGTCAGAAGCGCCGCTAAATCACCCGCTTTTTCGAGCACAGGACCCGAGGTCGACTTGATATTAACGCCCATCTCATTGGCAACGATGAGAGCCAAGGTCGTTTTACCTAAACCTGGCGGGCCATAGATGAGCATATGATCCAGTGCTTCACCGCGATTCTGCGCCGCCTGAATAAACACCTTGAGTTGAGCGCGAGTCGCATCCTGTCCCGTGTACTCGTCGAGTAATTTAGGACGCATGGCTCTATCTATCTGCTCTTCATACACCTCAACACCTTGAGGCTCTGCATGAATTATACGATCGGCTTCTATCATTTATCTCTCTTTAAATTACATCTTATACAGGCATTATTACTACAGCATCGACTTGAGTGAAGATTTTATCAGTTCTTGAGAACTCATTCCGTCCTTATAGGCTGCTGATACAGACTTACTGGCCTGTGCAGGTTTATAGCCTAAGGCCAACAGGGCAGCAATTGCATCCTCTTCGGCGGTATTGACTATCTTTGCCGGCGTATAGTTGCTCTTAAGCATAAATTCCCGCTCGGAGCCCGCCGAGGCTTCCATCAGGCTCTTGAGCTTATCACGCATCTCTACCAGTAGCCGCTCGGCCGTCTTCTTCCCGACGCCCGGTAATTTGACTAAGGTGGCAATATCGTCCCGTTCGACACAGGCAACAAACTCGGCCGATGTCATACCAGACAAGATAGTTAATGCCAGCTTTGGCCCGACACCATTGGTTTTAATCAACAAACGAAACAGAGCCCGCTCCTGCTTAGTCATAAATCCATAGAGAAGTTGAGCATCTTCACGTACCACAAAGTGGGTGTAGACTATCGCTTCTTTATTGAGCTCAGGGAGTTCATAGAAACTGGTGAGGGGCATCTGGACTTCGTAACCTAAGCCACTCACTTCTATCAAAATCTCGGGGGCTTGCTTCTCAAGGAGCAAGCCTCGTAATCGACCTATCATCTATAACGTCCATATGTTCTTTTGCTTGCCACTCCGCCTAAAGCCAACAGACTTTGACTAGTATGAAAATGGCAAATGGCGACGCCCAATGCATCGGCGGCATCGGCTTGTGGTGAAGCCGATAGTTTAAGTATTTGCTGTACCATGTGCTGAACTTGTGATTTCTGCGCCTTACCTGTGCCTACCACGGCACTTTTTATCTGCGTCGCCGAATATTCGCCAACGGGGAGATCGGCATTGGTCGCGGCAACGATGGCAGCACCTCTGGCTTGGCCTAACTTAAGCGCCGAGTCAGCATTTTTAGCCATAAAAACACGCTCTATGGCAAATTCAGTCGGCTGGTACTGGCGTATTATTTCGGAGATACCATCAAAAATTTGTTTAAGGCGATAGGAAAAATCTTCTGAATTGGTACGAATACAGCCGCTTCCCAAGTAGATAGGGTGCCGACCGTTACGTTTGATCACCCCATAGCCTGTGATCCGTGAGCCAGGATCGATCCCGAGAATTATTGACATAGGTTATTCTAGTGTCTCCATCACTTCATCTGAGATCTCAGCGTTATGATACACCTCTTGCACATCATCATGATCTTCAAGATTATCAATTAAGCGCAGAAACTTAGCCGCAGTGCTGGCATCGAGAGAGGCTTTTGTCGAGGGCACCATAGTCACCTCTGCGTTGACAGATTCTAGACCCACAGCATCCAAGGCATCTTTGACTGCGCCAAAATCTTCCGGGCTAGTAAAGACATCGATGGCGCCATCTTCATGGCTGACCACATCATCGGCGCCCGCTTCTAAAGCCGCATCCATGACAATATCTTCATCAGTTCCTTCAGCATAAGAGATGATACCTTTCTTATCGAACAGATATGAGACCGAGCCATCTGTCCCTAAGTTACCGCCGGATTTGCTGAATGCATTACGCACACCCGATACGGTGCGATTCTTATTGTCTGTCATGGTTTCGACCATGACAGCCGTGCCACCGGGTCCATAACCTTCATACATGATGGTCTCTAATACCTGACCATCAAGCTCCCCAGCTCCGCGCTTAACGGCGCGTTCGATAGTATCGCGAGTCATATTATTAGACAGTGACTTATCGATAGCAGCGCGTAATCTGGGGTTAGAATCGGCATCTGAGCCACCTTCACGGGCAGCGACGGTTAACTCACGAATAAACTTGGTAAAAAGCTTACCTCGCTTGGCATCTTGCGCCGCCTTACGATGCTTGATGTTGTCCCATTTACTGTGACCTGCCATGTGAATGCTCCTTGATTTCGAAGAGAATAAATTACCGGATGAAGAAGTTAAAGAAGTAAACGCTAAATGAGACTTGAGTCAGATTGGCAATAAAAAAGCCGAGTTTCCCCCGGCCGATTTTTGATTACTCAGATGTTTCTTTTTCTTCTTCGTTCTCGATGACGCTGATGCCTAACTCAAGGAGTTGTTCAGGATTAGCAAACCCAGGTGCATTGGTCAGAGGACAAGCCGCAGTAGTGGTTTTAGGGAATGCCATCACATCACGAATAGAGGAAGCCCCCGTCATCAACATGATGATTCTATCTAAACCGAAAGCCAAACCGGCATGAGGTGGTGTACCGTAACGCAATGCTTCTAGCAGGAAGCCAAACTTCTCGTTGGCCTCTTCCTCTTCGATACCCAGAATACGGAACACAGCCGTTTGCATCTCACTGTTATGAATACGCACTGAACCACCGCCAAGCTCACAGCCATTTAACACCATATCATAGGCATCTGAGATAGCGGAAGTCGGATCGGCTTCGAGTTGCTCCGGCGTCATACCGCTCGGCGCGGTAAATGGATGATGCATGGCATGCAAGCCCCCGTCCGAAGTAGGCTCGAACATAGGGAAATCGACCACCCATAGTGGTTTCCAATCGCCCTCTAGCAGATCGAAGTCTTCACCCGCTTTTATGCGCAATGCGCCCATAGCTTCGGCAACGATGTTCGCTTTATCTGCACCAAATAAAATCAAATCGCCAGACTTAGCCTTAGTGCGCTCAAGCAGTGACTTAACGACATCTTCACTAAGGAACTTAAGTACCGGAGATTGAATGCCCTCGAGCCCTTTATCCAGCTCGTTGACCTTCATCCATGCTAAGCCTTTAGCGCCATAGATGGTGACATACTTAGCATATTGGTCTAATTGCTTACGAGATAACTTGGCACCGCCTGGCACACAAAGTACCGCCACACGACCCTCTGGATCCGTGGCTGGTCCCTGGAACACCTTAAAATCGACATCGGTAAGAAGATCGGCAACATCGATAAGTTCCAGCGGATTACGAAGATCAGGCTTATCGGAGCCGAAACGACGCATGGCTTCGGCAAAGGTCATCTTAGGAAACTCACCAAGATCAACATTGAGTAGCTCTTTGAAGAGACCACGCATCATCTCTTCGGTTTTATCCATAACCTGCGCAGAAGACATAAACGAGGTTTCGATATCGATTTGGGTGAATTCAGGCTGACGATCGGCACGTAAGTCTTCATCACGGAAACACTTAACGATTTGATAGTAGCGATCGAAACCCGACATCATGAGTAACTGCTTAAATAGCTGTGGAGACTGAGGCAGCGCGAAGAATTGCCCCTTATAAGTACGGCTAGGCACTAAATAATCTCGTGCACCTTCTGGCGTAGCCTTGGTCAATATCGGTGTTTCGATATCGAGGAAACCATTCCCATCGAGGAAACGACGCACGGCGCTAGTGACTTTAGCGCGAAAAACAATACGCTCGGCCATCTCTGGACGACGAAGATCAAGGTAACGATATTTAAGTCGCTGCTCTTCCGTGTTGTGTTGATTCTTATCCATGTTGATTGGCAGAGGTGCTGAGCTGTTTAGAATAGTTAGCCCTTTGCCCAAGATCTCAATCTCACCGGTACGCATCTGATCATTGATCTGACTATCGGGACGAGCACGGACTAACCCTTTTATTTGGACACAGAACTCACTGCGCAGGCTACTGGCAACGTCGAACACTTCAGGTAAATCCGGATCATAAACAACCTGTACGATCCCTTCTCTGTCTCTTAAGTCGAGAAAAACCACTCCACCAAGGTCACGGCTACGATTTACCCAACCCACTAGGGTCACTTCTTGTCCAACGTGAGACTTGTTAACGTCTCCACAATATTGACTGCGCATCTAACTCTTTCCTTTAATCCGCAAACCTAAGGCTGAGGAATATTCTAATCAACACAAAAGCGGCATTATAGTAAAATATTGCCGCTTACAAAACCACTTAGCCTCTAGTCGGCTAAGGATTAATCATATTTTGCTAAAATCTGCGATTTCATCTCGAGTGAAAATCATTATCATGATGATTTGTAGCAATTGCCACCACTTTGTTTCGCTCTATACATTAATTTATCGGCAGACTTGAGTAACTCCACCACATTGTCGCCGTCTGCCGGAAACATTGCAATGCCAATACTCGCCCTAACATTCAATTTAGTGTCCTCACAATCAAAAGATTTCGATAAATTAATGATAATCGTATCTGCGACCTGACAGACGAGATCA
The DNA here is from genome assembly GCF_009377275.1 of Shewanella sp. YLB-07. Lineage (NCBI taxonomy): Bacteria > Pseudomonadati > Pseudomonadota > Gammaproteobacteria > Alteromonadales > Shewanellaceae > Shewanella > Shewanella sp. YLB-07. The sequence goes on from NZ_VOQB01000007.1 coordinate 90,540, forward strand.
AGATCTTTGGTTTTATTCAATACCACGACAAATTCATTGCTGCCAAATCGCGCTAAGGTATCGGAGCGGCGTATACAAGTGCTCATCTCTTCGGCCACTAATTTGAGTAACTTATCACCGACATCATGACCCATCTCTTTATTGACGGGTTTCAGTCCTCCAATGTCGATAAAAAGCACGCCGAATGTGGCCTGCTCTCGACTGTGTAATAACACCGCCTGCTTCAATCTGTCATCTAACAGACTGCGATTAGCAAACCCTGTCATCTGATCATAATTGGTCATCTTACTCAATTGACTCTCAAGTTGAGTTCGTTTCAGCCGCTCTTTTGCGAGTAATAATCTACACATTAAGATGATCGCAATCAATATCAATAAGATAAGAATAACGCTCACACACCATTTAATGGTGTCAGACTCTCGAGAGGGGACAGCCACAGGTTGAATCCAATGCTGATAGATAGCTTGCCGCTTGGCCTGATCCAGATTCTTGATGGCTAAATTCATTAGCGGAACAAATTGTGCCAATGATGGATGAACACCGAAATGACTATGTTGCTCGGAAAAATCGGCCAGCACAGACATTTTCAACTGAGCATAGTCACCATGCTTAAGTGTTGATGCCAAATTTATCGCCTTATCGACAAACGCATCGGCCTTGCCGTCCTTCACCGCAGTCAATCCACTATGGGGATCGGTGACTAACACTAACTCAATGCCATAATCGCCCCCCATCAATTGATTAACGAGTTGATAGCCCTCGACTATCGCTAACCTTTGACCCGCAAGTTGTTGTACATTGAAGATGGCCTCTCTTTCGAGAGGTGTCGCCAGAGACCATGGAGAAGGCCAATAGGGGTCGCTAAATAAGAGGCTCTTTCTCCTTTCGGCATTTTCTGCAACACTTCCCGCGATATCGACCTCCCCTTCAGTAAGTGCTTTGATAAGAGATTGCCACTCATCAAAGGCAACAGGTTCGACGCTGACGCCAAGCTGCTTGGTGATCACATCGATTACATCTCGGTTGATCCCGGAAAATATGTCATCTCCACCGATAAACTCCATCGGCTTCCAGTCTTTGAGATATCCCACTTTTACCGACTTTAATGCTTTTAGATACTCCTGCTCTTCACCCGATAATTGTAAGGTTTCAAGGCGAGAATCAAAGATGCGGTCCTGACTGTTCAAGATCCATTTCCGCTCAATCTCGGCCAGTTCATGCGTTTCTATTAGTTCAAATCCCGTCTTTATTCTGTTCGATAAACCGACATTATGGGGATGAGTTAACACAAAAATGTCGGTGACAAACTCCAGCTCAGGAAAAGGATAAAACTCTGACCATGCGTCCTGTAACACTAAGTAATGATGTGTCCAGGAGGAAGAGGCAACAAAACTACCAATATGACCCTCTCTCGCCGCTTGAATCATGGCCGTCACTGAATCATATAATTTAAGTTCGACATTGGGCAGTGCTTGCTTGAGTGCTGCAAGATATGGCGCCGTAGGCACGGCGCCGACTCGGCTTCCTTGCAGACTCTGTAGCGAGTCTATGGGCTTCCCGTAGTTATGCAGCCTGCTTTTCACCCGATAAAGCAGCTGACTCCTCAATAGTCCAGTTTTAAATTTATCACTCTCAGGGTATCCAATATGCACATCTGCCTTACCTGATTTAACGCGATCCAGAGATTGATTAATTTCAGATGTGACAAAGGAGATAGGGATCCCGGTTTTCTCAGACCAGAGATTCCAGATATCGACATACAGTCCATGAGGCATACCATCTCCTCCAAGGGATATGAATGGCTCAAGATTTATCGTCGTCGCTATAGTTAATCCGTTCTGTTGACGTTTTATGCCAATCCAATGTTCTTCGATAGCATCGAAGCGTCCCTTATCGATAGCGGCAAACCCGGCATTAACTTGCCGCAATAACTTGGTATCTGACTTATTCAGTGCAGGCCTCATTGGAACTTGTTTAATTAATATTCGGCGAGAGAGGGGGAATAAACTGATGATCTGTTTGTTGATCTTTTTATCTCTGAGATACCCCTGCATTCCCGCGAAGACTTTTACCTCTCCACGTAACACGCCTTCGAGCAGTTCATGCCTGTTCTTATAACGCTTAAACCTCATCTTCGAGCTCAGCTTAAGCAGTTCAGTCTCATGTGAAGACCCTGAGACTATGCCAACCTGATAAGGCCCTAACGCCTCAAACGTCAATCTCTGAGGCAAATCTTGATGCAGATAGAGATAAGTACTGACATGAGTGAGCGCTTGAGCAAAGACAAACTTGTCGCTGCGACTCTGAGTCACAGCCATACCGATATGCAGGTCAGCATCACCATCAGCTAGTTGATCTAATGCATCGGTCCAATGACGAGAAACGAACATGACAGGCGTTGCCGTTTGTTTGGACCACTCCTTCCACATATCCACCAGAACACCACTAGGCTCGCCTTGCTCATCGACAAACTGGTATGGATAACTGTCTTCTCCCATCACTAAAATAAGCGGTTTAGCTTCATCTGCCCAAAGGGAAGCCGAAGATAAAACCAGAAAACAAACGACAAAAACTAAGGTAAAATATTTCAAATGTCATATCCAAAAAGCTAAGCGAGTGTAAAAATCTTGTTATACATTCGCTATTAGACAAAACTTTACGAGAAATATCCAGTACTAGGCTTGCCGCATATGGTGTTATTTCGATAGAATGAAAGGTTGAATTTACACACTAAAATCTAATGACATCATCTCAAGATAATATCTATGCTCAAGCATGCGAAAACGTAAGCGACTTTCAGTTTGATGAAAAAGTGGCGGGCGTGTTCAACGACATGATCAAGCGTTCTGTACCAGGCTATGGCCAAATTATTAATTCCTTAGGCGCTTTCGCACAAAAATTCGCCACTCCCGATAGCAATATCTATGACCTAGGTTGCTCGCTTGGGGCCGCTACTTTAAGTATCAGACGTCAGATAGATAACCGTAATTGTCATATTATCGCCGTCGACAATAGCCAGTCTATGATTGAACGCTGTCGTGAGAACTTAACGGCTTACGTGAGTGGCACGCCTGTGGATTTAGTCTGCGGTGACATCAGAGATATCAAGATAGAAAATGCCTCCATGGTGGTTCTTAACTTCACCATGCAGTTTCTGGCCCCTTCAGACAGAGACGAGCTGTTGAGCAAGATCTATCAGGGACTCAATCCGGGTGGCATTCTGATTCTTTCAGAGAAATTAAATTTTAAAGATGATGCGATACAAACACTCTTATATGATCTTCACTTGGACTTTAAGCGAGCCAATGGTTATAGCGAACTGGAAATAAGTCAAAAACGCAGTTCTCTGGAAAATGTGATGAAGCCAGATACCTTGTCACAACACCAACATAGACTTAGAAAACAGGGCTTCAAACATTTCAATATATGGTTTCAGTGCTTCAATTTCGCCTCTATGGTCGCCATTAAGTCTTAGAAACCAAGAATAACGACAGATTTCGTATATAATTTCAACTCAATAGCTTCAAAAGGTGATAAGCAAGTGATTAGTTTCAGCTCCTTTTACAAACAGATCGCAGATTCAAGCCTGCAGCATTGGTTAGAGACATTGCCAGCAATATTGGGTCAATGGCAGAGAGAGCATAAACACGGCACCTTACCTAAATGGGAAAAGGTCCTCAATAAGCTCCACTATCCGGCGCCCGACAGCTTAGATCTAAAAACGAGTGTCACAATTGGATCTGGTAGCCAACTAAGCTCGGGTGAACAAGAGAAACTCGAAAACTTATTGCGTATTTTTCAGCCTTGGCGCAAGGGCCCCTTCTCTGTCCATGGCATAGAGATAGATACTGAGTGGCGCTCTGACTGGAAGTGGGAACGCGTGCTGCCTCACCTATCGCCTTTAAATAATCGAACCATACTCGATGTAGGCTGTGGCAGTGGTTATCATATGTGGCGCATGCTAGGTGAAGGCGCTAAACATGTCGTGGGTATAGATCCTGCCACCCTCTTCTTGTGCCAATTCGAAGCAATCAAGAGATTGGCCGGTGAACAGCATCCTATTCACTTATTGCCCCTAGGCATAGAGGAACTCCCCCCCTTAGACGCTTTCGACACTGTCTTTTCTATGGGAGTACTCTATCATCGCAGATCACCAATCGATCATTTGTTACAACTTAGAGATCAATTGCGAACAGGTGGTGAACTCGTTTTAGAGACATTAGTCATAGATGGTGATGAAAATACCGTTCTCGTGCCTGAAGATAGATATGCCAAGATGAATAATGTATGGTTTCTGCCTTCAGCCGCCGCTTTAGAAGCTTGGCTTAAGAAAGCCGACTTTATCAATGTAAGATGTGTCGACATCGATGTGACCTCGTTAGCCGAGCAGAGAAGTACCGATTGGATGCCCAATGAATCTTTAGTAGATTATCTGGATCCGACCAATATCGATCTGACGATAGAGGGTTACCCAGCGCCTAAGCGTGCTACGTTTATCGCCACAAAAAACCAGCCTAATAAAGATTTAATTTAATCTAGGCTTACATAAGCTCAAGCGGTAAAGCTTGAAAATGATCCACCGGACTAAACACAATAGTAATGGGAAGCACTATGTTAAAGCAGATATTCTGTATCGCTGCAATTACAACCTTGGCAGGTTGCGCGTTGACAAATCAAACCGAAAAATTACCACAACCGATTGATGCTGCAGCATTAGAAACCAGCTTAGCGAAACAACAAGCCGATCTCGTTGCTGTTATAGATGAAAGTACTCAGGCACAAGTAGCAAGTTATACCGGGTTATCGACACAACTGACAGCCCTCGAGACTCAGATAGCTCAGCTAAAACTTGAACCAAAAGATGCCATCACTCCAATTGCGCAGGAATGTCCTCCCTCCCCCTTAGGTGGCAAGTTCCTACTGGGCGCGACAGAAAATGTCTATATCGATGAGATTAAAGCGAGTTTTAAGACGCGTATCGACACCGGAGCCGAATCCTCCTCTCTCGATGCCCGCAATATCATCCTGTTCGAACGTGATGGCAAGCAATGGGTGCGTTTCGATGTATTGACTCAGGGCAGCGATGCCCCAGCAGAAACGTTCGAGTCGAGAGTCGAACGTTTTGTGCGTATCAAGCAAGAAGCCGATGAAAAAAGTGACCGCCGTCCGGTGATCCATGCACATTTACAGATTGGCAAATACAAGGCTGAGACCGATCTTAACTTAGTCGATCGTAGTCATCTCGACTTCCCTCTCTTGTTAGGGCGTAAATTTATGCAAGACATTGCCATCGTCGATGTGGGGCAAACGTTTATCCATGGAAAAAAACTGGCTCACTCAGCCGAAAATAAATAGGAATAGAGTTAATGCATTCTAAGAAACCCTTTTACATACTGGTTGCACTGTTGTTTATCGCAGGCATAGCGAGCAGTGTTTTTCGTGGGATAGAACACAATGTGCCTTTCTTACCTGGTAAGCAAGTTCAAAGCTGGGCCGTCGAGGCAAAAGTCAGCTTCCAAGGCACTGGAGAACCCGCAGAAGTCTCATTTTCACTACCAAACGATCCGGCATTTGAAATCTTAGTTGAGAATGCCAGCTCACCCGGCTTTGGATTAACGATCACAGATGACCCGCAAAACAAACGGGCAATCTGGTCGATTCGTTCGGCTAATGGCCGGCAAGATCTTTATTATAAAGTCACCCTTATCCCCACAGGGATCACCACGATTAAAGCGCTGGGTACCCCTGATGTTGCCAATACATTTATCTGGCCAGCGACAGAGAAAGTCGCAGCAGAGCAAGCCATCGAAGAAGTCTGGGCCAAGAGTGCAACCAACCTCTCATTCGCTCAGCAGCTCAATAAAGCCTTCAACGCCGAAGAACGCAGTCAAAATATCGAATTACTCTTGAGTAGCAACTCCCCTAGCAAGCTTTTTGTAAACATGCTCAATAGCAAAGGGATCCCGGCTCAAATAGTCAGCGGCTTGAATCTTGAAGATCAACGACGCAGACAACAGCTAGCCAACTTTGTAGAAGTCTATGATGATGGCGAGTGGCACCTTTTCAATCCTAAAGATGGCACTCAAGGGCGCCCTGATAACCTACTTCTATGGGATAGATCGGGTAAATCGACCTTAGATGTGACCGGTGGCATCAATTCCCAAGTGAATTTTTCAATGCTTCAGGATACCCGTTCGGCACTGGCCACCTCTCTGGATGTGATGAACAATAAAGGCGCACTCGATTTTTCCTTATATCAACTGCCTCTGGAAGAACAAAGCCTGTTTAAAGGCATCTTATTAATCCCCATAGGCGTGTTAATGGTGGTGTTTCTTCGTGTCCTTGTAGGCCTTAAGACTTCTGGCACTTTTATGCCAGTCTTGATTGCATTGGCATTCATTCAAACGACATTGTTAACAGGTCTGGTTGGTTTCATACTGATCGTCGCTTGTGGCCTGATGATCCGCTCCTATCTGTCACAACTGAACCTTCTGCTTATCTCCCGAATATCGGCGGTGATCATAGTGGTTATCGGTATCATAGGCGTGTTTACCTTATTGTCATATAAGTTTGGCCTCAGTGAAGGATTGACCATCACCTTTTTCCCTATGATCATTCTTGCCTGGACCATAGAAAGAATGTCTATTCTATGGGAAGAGGAAGGCCCTAAGGAAGTGGTTTTACAAGGTGGTGGTAGCCTGTTTGTCGCCACTCTGGCTTACTTGGCTATGAGCGCGCCTTGGATACAGCACTGGGTATTTAATTTCTTGGGGATCCATTTAGTTATCTTAGCTGTCGTGCTACTTATGGGGCAATATACCGGTTACCGTTTGCTCGAACTTAGACGCTTTAAGCCCTTGACTGGAGAATAACCATGAAGTTCTCATTAGCTTGGCCATCAGCTCTGAGCAGCAAGGGTGTGCTTGGCATGAATAAGCGTAACATCGACTATATTGGTCGCTGTAATCCACGTAAATTCTACAAGCGAGTCGATGATAAACTCACGACCAAACAACTGGCATTAGCCAATAACATCGCCGTCCCTTCCCTTATCGGCGTGGTGCGGGAGCAACATGAGATTGAAGATATCCCGGCCATGGTTGCCTCTGAAGATGGCTTTGTTATCAAGCCGTCAAAAGGCTCGGGTGGTAAAGGGATCTTAGTGATCACTAAGGTCGAAGCGGGTCGTTACTATAAACCTAACGGTCAAGAGGTCACGCCTTCTGAAGTATACCGCCATGTATCGAATGTACTCAGTGGCCTGTTTTCTCTTGGCGGAAATCCCGACGTGGCCATCGTTGAGGGACTTATCCAATTCGATCCGGTTTTCGATGGCTACTCCTATGAAGGCGTGCCGGACATTCGCCTCATCGTTTACAAAGGCTTCCCCGTCATGGGCATGTTACGTCTGTCGACAGCAGCCTCCGATGGTAAGGCTAACTTGCATCAGGGAGCGGTAGGAGTTGGTGTCGATATCGGCACGGGTAAGGGACTGCATGCAGTACAGTTTGATGAGCCCATCGATTTTCATCCGGATACCAATAAGAAGCTCACGGATATTGAAGTTCCTCACTGGGACTTCTTGCTCCACACGGCTTCTAAAGCTTATGAGATGAGTGAGATGGGCTATTTAGGCACAGATATGGTACTCGATAGAGACAAGGGACCCTTGCTGCTTGAGCTCAATGCCCGTCCCGGTCTCGCCATACAAATAGCCAATAACCGAGGGATCTTGCCCTATCTGGATAATGTGGACAAACTCGGTAATCATAATATGACAGTGGATGAACGAGTTGAATATGCTAAGAAGCATTTTTGTCATAGCGCTCAGCTCTAGTCTTATATTCACTACGGCGGTCAAGGCCGCCGTTTCTCCTCTGCCTTTACTTGTAGAGCAATGCTTGCAACTGCAGTCGCCTGGCGATTCATTTGCAGGTGACTCGCAATTCTCACACGTCAATTCAGCCACAGTAACCGAGCCCGATGAAGCTCTCATCAAGCAGAGTCACACCCTTGAAGCCTCGCTACTAAGCCTGTTTAATATCAAAGACAGATTGCAATATTACCGCAGCTACCCTCTACCTCCCCTCTACCAGGAAAGCCTGCTGCAATGTCAACTGCACTTGGCCGATATGATGGCTGAAACGCTGAACTCGCCCTGGTTAACACAACTCACCAATCAGTTAGCAACGGCGGCCAATAATAAGGAGCTCAGCCAACTGTTAAACAGATTCGATGCACTCGAAGTAAATCATCTGTCTTTGGCACAGAAATCTCAGCTGCACACGGCTCAAGCCAGCATAAAGCAGGGTTTAAGAACCCAGCAACTGACATTGCGATTTACCGAGCAAGATTGCCAATTAAACACAGAATATAACAAGTCAACGATGACAAATGGAGTCGGCAATGACACTAAAAATAAGCACTCAAAGGATCCTAAATCTAGCAATGCTTTTAATCTCAGCATTGCGGCCTATTTAATCAAGCAGGATGATACAGTCTGTCAAAAACGTGTTTGGCAAGCCTATCAAGGACGGGCAAAAGAGAAGAACCAGCCGGCTCTTGAGCGGATTTTGCAACTAAGGACCCTGCAGGCACATGACAAAGGATTTGCAGACTATGCCAGTTTCTCTCTGGCAAAGCAGTTTCTATCAACACCTGAATTAGTCAAAATCTTTCTAGACTCCCAAACTGAGGTTGCCCCCACAGCCCCCTGGAGTCTAGGCTACTACCTGTCTCAATCAAAAAGCATGCACATGGCAAACATAACAGCAACAGAGCTCGTGGATAAGATACAGGTAAGAGCCGAAACATTAGGCTTTGATTTCGAAACAGTGACTGGAAATATCCAGCGAGTCTGGTATCAAGGTCGATTGTTAGGGGATATATTTATAGAGCTAGCCAAACGCAGCAAGATACATATCTTAAGAGCGCCGGTGCTAGGGCGTCAGTTTGGACAAGTTCAACTGTCAATGAAGCAAGAGCTGAGTCGCATAAAAGACAAACAAGACTTAATTAAGGCATACGCTTCAGCCCTTTCGGCGCTATCGCTCAGCAGTCATTATTATCTGGTAAACACAATTGGGGAGACTCTCGATACCAGTAATATTGGTGAGCTTTGGTTAGCCTTATACCTAGCGGAAGGCCTTATCGAACCTTATACAGAACTAAGTCGCGAAAGTTCCATTAGTCTTTTCGCCAAGCAACTTAAAGTATTCAGGGCTAAAGTCGCGTTAGATTTTTATTCCAATACTAGCCTAAAACCCTATAAGAGACTCGACGTTGAATTTATCGAGTCATTCACAGGAGAATGGACAAGCCTTGAAGATTATCCCTATAATTTTTACGCTATCGTCACTTCCGGCCCCCTGTACTATCAGGAGCTTTGGCAAGCCTCACTCTCTCAATACCTCTATCAATCTACAAAACACTGTGAAAATCAACCCAGTGTGTACAATACACTGGTGGTCAATGAAGATTCCAAACCAATAAATCAAAGGCTTAAAATATTACTCGGTGAACCTGTCGATGCACTATCTCTCATTAAAAGGATACAAGATGGCTTTTCTTACCAAGAAAAATTTTCTCAAGATCAGTACACTTTCACTTGCCCTATTTAGTCTAACGGCTAGCGCTGTCATTGACACAAGCCAGACACAAAACGATAAAGTATATCAAGGCATCAAGAATAATCTCGAACTGCACCTTTACCAACTACCTCCTCGCGTGCAGGGCCATTATGGGATCCGTCTCTACCGCATGACGGGTGATGAAAAGTATGCCAATGCCGCGCTCGTCGACCTCTATGCAGTCACCGAATCTCAAGCCTTCTATGCCTGCTCTCTCGATAAACCTGGCTTTATCACATCGGAGGCTGAAAAAGCCATTTCTGTACTCGGTAAAGGTCCTAGGGCTAAGGCCAGAAAGAAGGCATTAGAACCCTTCCCTGAATTTCTATTTTATACCGATGTATTACTCAGGTTTTCGAGCCGTATCGATGAGTTCGGGTTAACGGGTCCCTGTAATGGTAAATTGATCACAGCGCTGAAGAAGACCGATTTAAAGACTGGTCTAACCGATAAGGCCATGATTAAGTCCTGGGCGGCGCAATTAATCAATTACGCCTACTGGGCTAAGCAGTTAGGGGTTGGAGACTATGTCAATGAATACAAACAGGCCTTCATTGAAGTTTATCCAAACAATAAGGATAGTGAACTCAATAAAAAACAGTATCAGAACAAGTTATACGGCCTCACTCATTTCATATTTGCAGCGAGCGAATACTACCAACACGATGTAGATCCTAAAGAGTTCGCCTGGATTTTGGATTACTTTGAAGACAATATTGATCGCATCTTAGAAGATGCCACCGACGATATCATTGCCGAAGTGGGAATTAGCTTTCACCTGGCAGGACTGTCTGATAATCCGGTTGTTGCCAAGACTCAAGCCCATATTGTGAACGCCTTCGATGAAAGTGTGCAGTTTATTCGTTCACCTATGGGAAATCCTGATTTAGCGCTGGGTGAGCACAGAAATGTCTTGGCTATGATGCTACTCAATTGGCCACAGAAGCTGCATAAGGGGCCATATTTTACTGAACTCAAGGCCACCAAGAAATACATGCCTAAGCAAGTATCGGTTAACAAGTAATGACAATGGCCTGAATATACTCGGGCCATTTTTAACTCAATGAATATTATAGATAGCACTTTAGGTCAGATTAAACATGGATAGAGCGAAATCAACTCTAGAACAATGGCGAATATTACAAGCCGTCGTCGATTTTGGTGGCTACTCTCAGGCTGCTGCAGCCCTTAATAAGAGCCAATCCTCTCTTAATCATGCCGTCGCTAAGCTTCAATCTCAATTAGGGATCCAACTGCTTGAAGTCAGAGGACGAAAAGCCTATTTGACCGAGCAAGGTGATGTCTTGTTGAGACGTTCTAGGCACATCACCCAGTCTGTGGCAGAACTTGAACTCCTCGCCAATAATTTAGAAAAAGGATGGGAGCCTAAACTGACCATAGCAAGAGAGATAGTCTACCCCATGGGTATGCTAGTCGATGCCCTGGCCACATTTCAGCCACAAAGCCGCGGAACTCGTATCACCATAATAGACTCAGTGATCAGCGGAACACATGATCTGATTAAAGACCAAGCCGTCGATATCGCCATATGTGGCGGCGTTCCGCCTAAGGGCTACATCTCGGAGCCTCTGTGTGAACTGGACTTTCTGTTGGTTTGTCATCCTGAACATGCATTAGCTCAAAATCCGAATATAGAAGACGATCAAACCTTGGCTCAACACCTGCAGATAGTCATTAAAGATACGGGAAAGGCGACCCATATCGATATTGGCTGGTTAAAAGCTGAGCAAAGATGGACCGTATCTAATTTCCACGAGGCCTTGGCTATTTTAAATAAAAACATAGGTTTTTGCTGGATACCCAAATACTTAGTCGACTCCTTGCTCTCTCAAGGACAGCTGTGTCAACTCAAGTTAAAGGGAAATAGTCATAGAAGAGTGATGATGAGTCTGGTGATACCAAACCGAGATGTTCAGGGACCAGCTTCTGAACTGTTAGAAAAGATCATCGTCGATATGCATAACTCATCCAATAAGACGGAACACGGTCAGTCTTAATGCTATACCATTGCGTTAACACTTGGAGTGATATTAACGTTTGAGACTCTCTTATCCCTATTTATACCGATTGGTATAAGGAGTCAGCTTTAGGATAAACATCTTCAGTAAAGGCATTGGCGGCATAGTACTTGGCAATTCGTTCAGACCCAAAAGATAGGGTGCCAGTCGACAGTTCAACTGGGGCTGACTCAGTACTCGATTCCGTACTCGACTCTGAAATTGGATCGGCACTTGAAGGGATCTGCTCGTTAATCAGTTCAATCAAGGGTGACACAGTAAACACATCGTCCAGAGGTGAAGGTGAGTCCACCAAGGAAGATGAGATAGCGCCATCCTCATCGACTTCACCGAAGACTTGCGGCTTATGAGGCTCAGGAAATACAACACCTTTAATCGCACTCTGGGCACTAATTAATGGCTTCATCTCATCCAGACTAAGGGGTTTCTCCTGACGCACATCGACCAGTTGCGCCTTGGCATCATTAAGCTTTTTCAATGCTTCTGATGCTACACGAATATCGGCCATCGAAGGATTGGTCGGTGCCATCGCCGCCGCATAGACCTTTTTCATCTTGTTGACAGTGGCAAGAGGATCCCCTGCCACCACTGAAATATCTATCTGAACTTCGCCATTAACCGCATAGCGACGGCCATCACTGCCCTTTTCATAGCTAAATTGTGGACTCTGTGCCAGGTTGCCACCCACGGTAGAGTGAGCCTGTTCGTGGGCTTTAACTTCCGCATCTCGACTCGATAGCTCTTTAAGAAGCTGCTGCTCCAGTAACGCAATGGCGTCCCGCTTCGCATCTGCTTTCTGTGCATCGCCTTCGTCTGCACTGACAACGGAGTCATCACCAGCAAAAGGGGGAAATATCGGTTCCATCCCCTCTTCAGCCGAGCCATCGGGGGAGCCCCCTCCACGTTCCTGCATATTATGGTGAGCTTCCTGGCCCTGAGCCTTTGTAACAGGAGTATCGAATGGCTTGATACTCTCCTGAGGCTCGCTCACAACACTGTGTGAGTTAAATCGGGGTGACAGGTCTGTGGCTTGCTCAGTGGGATTCACTAGCCCTCTAACTGTCAATGGACCTAAATTGAGGCTAAAACTTGTTTGGCTTGAGTTGGCGCCTGATAAATTGACACTTAGGTTAGTGTCACTTGCGCTAGAGATGGATTTCAAATCTAAGGCCAAATTAACATCAGATACTAAATCTGATGACACACGGCTTAAATCAACAATATTTGATGAATGGAGTGTCGTCGCTTTATCTGAGCCCAAACTTGCACTGGATGGTTTATTGCGCACAGAGACATTTGTAGGGGAAATGGGCGTAGAAGGTGCAGCACTAAACTTAGTGCCAGGCACTGAACCTTCAGCCGAACTCGCCGACGGGGATATCGGCGTGGTTCTATGTCCAACCGGTACATCAGGTGAAAATCTCACCCCTAACATGACAACTACACCTCTAGGTTGATAATAGTACCTAAGGTCTCCGATGATGTTTCTATCACTTCGACAGCGGCTTCGCCTTGCTGCTCAGCCTCTATTGCTGATACGAGGGCTTGTGTTTGATCGACTTCTTCAACTGGCCTCGTTTCATCAGTTTTAAGATCAGCACTTGCAGGCTTAGCGACATCGATAGTCGCTTGAGTCAATCCTGACTGTGCGCTTTGTAATCCGGCCAGACCCGATACATTACTTGGAGGAATTTGCATACCTTTAGCTCCAACATTCATTTGGTGTTAGTTCAATTATTAATCAGCACCAGACAAAAGTACAGCTAAACTATAGGCCATGAAGTTATATAAAGCTGAGTTGAACACGATTAAACGGGTCTTTAGCTGTTTTACTCAGCAAGCAGGCCTAGCCCTGATGAGATGAGACCAGACTTGTCTCTTCACCTTGCTTACCGCTAAAAATCGTTAACCTAAATTTATCCGTGAATATACCTAGCCCCCGATCCAAGCTGACTCCCAATCTTTCCACACCGGATTTAATCCCCTTTGCTTCATCGCATGACTCACCTGAACCGGCGTTCTATCATCACTGATCTCAAACTGATCTAACTGAGTATCCGGATTGACATAACCGCCGGGTTGAGTCGAGCTGCCGGCACTTAAATTGGTTATCCCGAGTGAAAACAGGTTATCTCTGAGTTCTGGTGATTCCCGAGTCGACAAACTGATATCCAACTGCTGATTAAACAGCCTAAATGCACAGATAAGTTGCACTAAGCCCTTATCGGTCATCTCAACCTTAGGGGTTATCCCGCCAGTACAAGGCCTCAATCTAGGCAATGAAACACTGTATCGGGTACGCCAGTACTTAGACTCAAGATAAGCAAGGTGATGACCTAACAAGAGCGCATCCAAACGCCAATCATCTAAGCCTAACAGGACCCCGAGTCCAACCTTATCAACGCCGGCTTTAGCAACGCGCTCTGGCGTATCTAAGCGATAGGCGAAATCCTTTTTCTTGCCCCGAGTGTGGTGCTCGGCATAGGTCTGGGGATTATAGGTTTCTTGATAGATCATCACGGCATCGAGACCTAACCCCACCAGCTCGGCGTACTCATGCTCGGCCAATGGCTGCACTTCCATTGCCAAGTAGCTAAACTCATTCTTAACCTGAGGTAAAACCTGTTTAAAGTAATCGATGCCGACTTTCGTTTCGTGCTCTCCGGAGACTAACAAGATGGAGTCGTAACCTAGTTTTTTAATCACCGCCATCTCGGCTTCAAGTTCCGGGCCATTTAATGTCTTGCGTTTCAGCTTATTACTCATACTAAAACCACAATAATCACACTCATTGGCACATAAATTCGACAGATATAGGGGTAAAAACATACCTATATTTGCCCCAAACCTCTGCCTTGTCAGCCGAACAGACTGTTGAGCCATCTGTTCGATATAGGGTTCTGCCGCAGGCGATAACAGCGCGAGTAGACTATTGAGATCCCCCTCGGCCGAATTAAGGGCACGTTCTACATCATCACTGGTGGCCGAATAGAGGGCTAATTTCAGCTTCTCGCGGGAGATCCCCTGCAGATAGGATAGGAAACTCATGGGCATATCCCGATAAATTCACATTTACTCATTAAGAAATCCCGTCAATGGACTGGTTTCACTTGCAACAGACCTTACATGACCTAAGCCAGCAAGATAAGCATCCCTTCCTGTCTGTACCGCAGCGGCGAAACAGCGGCCCATGGCTGCCGGGTCTCGGCTACTGGCGATGGCAGTATTGACCAGTACAGCATCGGCGCCAAGCTCCATGACACGTGTTGCCTGAGAAGGCGCACCAATGCCAGCATCCACGATCACAGGCACCTTGGCTTGCTCGATGATCATTTTCAGAAACGTCTCTGTTGCTAAACCTTGATTAGACCCAATAGGGCTGCCTAATGGCATCACGGCGGCGCAGCCAACTTCTTCGAGTCGACGGCACAGTACCGGATCGGCATGGACATAGGGCAAGACAACGAAGCCTTTATCACAAAGGATCTTAGCCGCTTCTAAGGTTTCTATAGGATCCGGCATCAGATACTTAGGATCGGGGTGGATCTCAAGTTTTATCCAGGGAGTATCCAAGATTTCTCTGGCAAGTTCGGCCGCGAAGACCGCTTCCTTGGCATTTCTGGCCCCTGATGTATTGGGCAAGAGCTTAACCCCACTGCTTAACAAGGGCTGCAAGATATCATCGCTACCCGTTTTCAGATCGAGTCGCTTCATCGCCATAGTGACAAGTTCAGAGCCTGAACACGCGATCGCCTCTAACATGAGGGCTGATGTTGAAAATTTTCCCGTACCGGTAAATAGTCGGGATGAAAATTGATGATCGGCAATGGTTAACATCTTAGCCTCCCGCCACTAGGGCAAATACTTCAAATTGATCGCCATGACAGCACAAGGTCTCTTTCCAACGTGACTTAGGCAATACTTGCCCGTTACGTACCAGTGCAACAGAATTAGCGGCAATATTTTGCAGCAGAAGTAAAACTGATATGCTCGACTCACTCGATAAGAAAACCTGCTCATCGTTGAGCATGACTTCGATTAATGTTTCGCTGGTATTATTTTCGGATATGTTGGGGCTCATTTATGCCTCTCCATCACAGTTCAAGCTTGGATCAGATGTCCGAGATTGAGTCTTGGTTTGACTTTTGAATGGTTCCACTCGTTCACCACAGACATGACAAGCAAGATCTCGAATCAATCTCGCTTCACGCCATTGCATAGAAAGGCCATCGAACCTGAGGAATTTTCCTGATGGCACTGGGATCCCTAAGAGTAGATTCATACCAAGCAGCGCCTGCATGGATGCCATCACTCCAACCATAGGGCCTAAGACTCCAACACTCTGGCAAGTCTCACTGACGAGAGTGTCTTCAGGAAACAGGCATGCATAACAGCCCGAATCGGGAGCAGACTCCATATCTACCATAAAAAGCTGACCGTTAAAGTTGGCCACCGAGGCCGTTATTAGTGGCGCCTTAACTCGAAGGCAGGTCAAGTTGATCAACTGACGAGTGCCAAAATCATCGGTGCAATCGAAGACTAGATCCATGTGTACCAGTAATGTCTGACTATTATTCTCGGCTAATTTATCGGTTTCGGCTTGCACGTTACAGCCAAGATAAGCGTTTGAGAGCTTATACGCGGCAGTCTCTGATTTATACTCACCTATATCCTTATCACTAAAAAGCAGTTGCCTGGGCAAGTTTGATAACTCAACCTTGTCATCATCTATCAGTGTCAAGTTACCCACACCGGCTGCCGCCAGATACTGAGCCACCAGATTCCCCAGACCACCAACACCGACAATAGCGACATGGGCCTGCGACAAGTTAACCTGGCCCGTTTCACCGACATCCGGCAATAAGATTTGTCTAGAGTAGCGTAGAAAATCGGAATTACTGACGGACATAAGCTTTCTCCCAGGCAGAGGATAAGGCTAGATAGGCGACGCCAGGCTGCTGTGATTCGGTCACCGCTCTCACCACTGCAACATCATCAACCCCGGTTCTCTTAACAGTCTCTATACGGCTGGCATCTATGCCGCCAATGGCCACCAAGGGATAATGTCCCTTAAACAAGTCCACATAGTGTTGCAGTTTCATCAGGCCTTGAGGCGCAGATGGCATCACCTTAGTGGTCGTTGGAAAGATATGACCCAGTGCGATATAGGAAGGCGTGATTTGCGATGCGAGCAAGAGCTCGAAATAGCTGTGACTCGATATCCCTAGGGCAAGTTGTGCGTCAGCAATACGCTTAAGATCGGCATCATAGAGATCTTCCTGACCTAGATGCACACCATAAGCATTATGCTTGAGCGCCAATTCCCAATAATCATTGATAAATACCTTAGCCTGATAATCCCGGCCTAGGGCGATGGCGTGCGCTATTTTATCCTCAAGCTGAGAATCACCCTCATCCTTTATCCTAAGTTGAATCGTTTTAGCTCCGGCTCTGAGCAAGGTTTCTAACACTGGCAAGTCAGACACCACAGGATAGAGGCCCAACCGCTCATCTATCTTCTTAAACTTAATCCCAACCGGAAGAGAAGGTCCGTCGCCTAAGCTGCTGATCGCCGGAAAATCACTCAGTTCTCTAGGCCATGCGGTGCGCGCTAAAGGCCCGGGTCCCTCACCCACACGATAACTGTGTTTTATTCCGGCAGACACATAGGCTTTAGCCACGACAATAGCATCATGGAGCACAAACCCTGTGGCCATCACACTGGCGATAGCTGAGCTTAAGGTGCATCCGGTACCATGATTATTGTTCGATGCGATACGCGGACTCGATAACAAAAAACTACGTTGCAGATGCAATTCAGAGCAAGCGGCGGCGCAAGTACAGACGAAGATATCTTGGGCCGAGTCGATGTGCCAAGCTGGACCTTTATCCCCACCTTTAGCCAACACATTGGTGTCGAGTAATTGCGATAAATCTTTGGCTGCAAGATGATACTGGGACATGCCAACTAAGGTTTGCCCCACCAGCTCACCAAGCTCAACGGCATTGGGGGTGATCAGCGTAAGTAAGCCTTTAAATGGCGAAAAATCGAGTCGATTGTCATCTCCATCTAACCTGTCACCGCAACTGGCTATCATAACGGGATCTAAGATAACCGCGACTTCAGTACCACTGCGCTTCTTGTGATCATGAAGGTCCAGGGCAAGCCATCGACTCAAGAGAGCTATCTGCTGCTGATTTGCTAACAGGCCTATCTTTATCGCTTTGGGGGGCAAGTCTTGTAGCAAGGTATCGAGTTGAGCCAACAGCATCTCATCGGAGACTGGCTCAACCAAATTGACTGCAACTGAGCTCTGGGCCGTTAATGTCGTGATCACAGTGCAAGCATGACAAGCGAGATCATTCATGGTGGCGAGATCCGCCTGAATGCCCGCACCGCCGCCACTGTCAGAGCCTGCTATTGACCAAACAACAGGCTTTAAAGCCGACAAAGTCGGCTCTACATTTGCCATTAGATTAGCCCTCAACTTCATCGAGTACAGGTTTAGCCGTGCCAGCTTCATGATAGAGGGCGGCACCCTTAGCCTTAAACTCAGCCGACATCATGGCCATCCCCTTCTCTCTATCCATATCAGAGCTTAAATCGGCCGTGCTTCTCGCCTTAAACTCGTCATTGGTCTGCATTTCAAGCTTCTGGGCCGCGGCATATTCACGCACCTCTTGGCTGATCTTCATCGAACAGAACTTAGGCCCGCACATGGAGCAGAAATGAGCCACCTTGGCCGATTCCTGAGGCAGAGATTCATCGTGATAGGCTTTGGCGGTTTGTGGATCCAGTCCCAGGTTATATTGATCTTCCCAGCGGAACTCGAAACGAGCCTTGGATAAGGCATTGTCACGAATTTGCGCCGTCGGGTGTCCTTTAGCCACATCACCGGCATGAGCCGCAATCTTATAGGCGATTAATCCCTGCTTTACATCTTCCTTGTTTGGTAATCCAAGGTGCTCTTTAGGCGTCACATAACAGAGCATGGAGCAACCAAACCAGGCGATCATCGCCGCCCCAATGCCAGAGGTAAAGTGATCGTACCCAGGTGCGATATCAGTCGTTTGTGGGCCTAAGGTATAGAAAGGGGCCTCATCACACACTGCTAACTGTTTTTCCATGTTCTCTTTAATAAGATTCATGGGAATGTGACCAGGGCCTTCTATGATGGTCTGCACATCGTACTCCCAGGCAATCTTAACCAACTCGCCTAAGGTTTCAAGCTCGGCAAACTGTGCCTCATCATTCGCATCGGCGATGGAGCCCGGACGCATACCATCCCCGAGAGATAAGGACACATCATAAGCGGCACAAAGCTTACAGATATCTCTGAAGTGCTCATAGAGGAAATTTTCCTGATGATGGGACAGACACCACTTTGCCATAATGGAGCCACCGCGTGAGACTATACCTGTCAGGCGATTTGCCGTCATAGGCACGTAACGCAGTAATACACCGGCATGAATGGTGAAGTAATCGACGCCCTGCTCAGCCTGCTCAATCAAGGTGTCCTTAAACACATCCCAGGTCAGATCTTCGGCGACACCGTTCACCTTCTCTAAGGCCTGATAGATAGGCACAGTTCCGATAGGAACCGGAGAGTTACGAATGATCCACTCGCGGGTTTCATGTATATAACGGCCGGTGGACAAGTCCATCACAGTATCCGCGCCCCAACGAGTAGACCAGACCAGCTTTTCGACTTCCTCTTCGATAGATGAAGTCACCGCCGAGTTACCGATATTAGCATTGACCTTAACCAGAAAATTCCGGCCTATGATCATGGGCTCAGCTTCTGGATGGTTGATGTTCAACGGAATAATCGCACGGCCTCGGGCAATCTCACTTCTGACAAATTCGGGGGTGATAGGCTCTGAAATCGAGGCACCGAAGCTTTCACCCGGAGCCTTCCGGGTCAATACCTCGTCGGTTATCTCTGACTGGGCCATGTTTTCGCGAATGGCGATATATTCCATTTCAGGGGTAATAATCCCTTGTCTGGCATAATGTAACTGAGTGACACACTGACCCGGTTTCGCCTTTCTTGGAGGAAGCAAAGAATCGAATCTCAGGTGATCTAAGCCATCGTCGGCAAGTCTTTGCTGAGTAAATCCTGAACTGGCACCGACAAGTTGCTCAGTGTCGTCACGCTCTACAATCCAGTTATTTCTGAATTTATCCAGACCCCTGCGGACATTAATATCGGCATCGGGATCTGAATATGGCCCGGCGCAGTCATAGACTCTTAGCGGCGCATTGGGCTCCAAGA
Source organism: Shewanella sp. YLB-07 (assembly GCF_009377275.1). NCBI lineage: Bacteria > Pseudomonadati > Pseudomonadota > Gammaproteobacteria > Alteromonadales > Shewanellaceae > Shewanella > Shewanella sp. YLB-07. Next base: position 110,484 of record NZ_VOQB01000007.1, read on the forward strand.
TAGGATCCGACTCAGTCCCCCCCACCATGGTATCGGACAGGAGAATTTGGCGCATACCGACACGGAGATCTTCACGACTACCGGTTAGATAAACTTTCTCAGAATTAGGGTGCTGTAGCGGCTTTAGGGTATCGATGAACTCTTGAGCTTGAGCTCGGGTTTCGCGGCGGTTTGACATAAGCAATCTCACTTTAATTGAAATGAAGTTGCTTGCCTGGAGAGTTGAATAGCAGACACGAGAACGAAGTCTCGAAGTCACAGATAATGACAATAAACGGATCTATTCTGAAAACCAGATACTAAGACTCAAGATCGTCGGCTCAAAAAATTGAGGCGATGGCACTAAAATTAGCAGCTATTGAATCAAAATATCATGATTCAATGAATACAAAAATTCACACGATTTATGGACATTATCATGCTTGTTTCCTTCGCAGGTTTTAACCTGATCAGGTTCAACGGATCCCGAATAAACGGTCTCAGCCAATTAGGCACTCCGACAAGATGTGAGAAGTATAATCTTAAAACATCAAAGTTAACAAGGTTTTTGTAAAGATACCAAATCTAAAAAAATCATGACAACTTAAAAGTTAAATATTTGTATTTATTGGCAATGTAATTTAATTTGCAATATTTAAGTTGAAGTTACTAATTAGTCATTAAATTATTTCATCATTAAAATTATGACTTAATAGGCCTTTTATGCACTCTTTTTGCTATCGCTCGCGTTAACGCCGCCACAACTGAGTCACCATCACAGCGAAATGGATAGCCAAGATTCTCGGCATGGGGATTAATTGGATTGGGGGTTTTAACGATTCGATAGCAGGTATCTCCCTGTTTAACGATTCGATTTGGATCTAACTCACTATCTAGAGTCTCAGCATCACTCCAGGTATCTATCTCAGGGAGTTCGAGAATGATCATCTCACCATCCATCTCACTGAGCGTTTTAGTTCGGGTATATTGATTAGCTTGTTCGACAAAAAACTCACCCAGAGCCGCCTCTCTCTGGCGAGAAAGGTATTTTTGGGTAGAGGCACTAAAACTTGAAATATTAAGCCTATCGTTCTCGTCATTGTTCTCTTGTTCCGGGGAGAAGAAATAGGAAGATTGACTCATAGAAGAAGCTTTCTTTGGCTTGAAAACATCTTCTTGCTTAGCCAGAGATTGTTTAGCTTCTATTCCAACGGGGTCCTGTACAAAGGGGGCCTGCTTTGATTTCGGCTTAAGCTGAACTTGAGACACGTCACTCTCTGTCAAAACAGCTGCTGCACGATTAGGCTCCTGCACTCTATTATCGATTAATTCAGAGTGACCTTTCTTTATCACAGGGGCTTGATAATACATATAGGCTTTCAATTGAGGACCTTTTAATTGAGGTGCTTCAGATTTAATGCCATAGATCTTATCTTGCGGGTATAACAAGGGAGCGGAGGTCCAGAGGATATCTAAGGTGAGCACCAGGGCCAGATGACCGCTAATGACCAGAACGCTCACCCATAGCCAAGAAATCCTGCGCTTATTTACTACAAGATCAGTATGCTCATTAGCAGATAAGATAAATGGCCTGAGCTCATGATTCAGCTCTTGAGGCTCGAAGGAGGTATCAAACTGAATATCGAGATTCACGGCGCACTTATCCGCCTTTACCCCCTTCAGTCCTTCCTTGTTTTCATTAAGTAGAACTTCCTCTACGCGAAACGCTTTCAATAATATCATCCCTGTGGTTTATCATTGTTTGTTCATTTCACTTCAAATGCAGCGAATCAGTCAGTACCAGGATTTCATTCTGGACTCAATATCAATAAAAATCAGATTACAAATAAGACAGAAAGTTCATTTTGACGAATAAAACTTAGCTTACACGTGTACGCTCAAGTGTGGTTTTATGCTGAATTTACTGTTAGACTCCACCGAAACGATTTAAGAGAAACTTAAATATCAGTTCCATTAAGTAAGTGGTCATTCAGCGGGAGTTAAAAACGCTGTAGGCAAGTAAGGGGATTGAAGCTAATAGTTATTCTATATCGAAAGCCACTTGCGCAGCATAAAGTGTTTTTAAAGCCGCACTACGTGAGCTTCTCAGGACTGCTACTTCTGTGTTGTGTTGTGTTGTGTTGTCTTAAAAGGGAATAACCATTTCCTCAACAATGCGCCTTGAATTAACAACCCTGAGAGAGCTCTGAATTAACCATAAATTTAATGGAATTGGTATATATGCCACTAGAAGAATCATTGGCCCAGCAAGTATCAACTGTCTCAGTTAATAGCAGCGGCTATAGTCATAAAGAAGAGATGGCTAACAGCATAAGCCATGGTCTGGGTATTGTGGCGGGGATTATCGGGCTTGCACTCTCTCTGATAAAAGGCCAGCAAACACTCGATAGCATTCAATTATTTGGGCTGGTTATCTACTGTGCCAGCATTATCTTACTTTTTTCCTGCTCAACTTTATATCATTCGGTTTCCTCTCCTGTTTGGAAACTCAGACTTAAGATTGCAGATCATTGCGCCATTTATTTTTTAATCGCAGGTACCTATACTCCTCTGATGCTTATCGCCCTGGATGGTACCAAGGCTAATATTATTCTCATCGCCATCTGGTCCCTGGCATTCGGTGGAGTATTATTCAAAACTCGGTTTATTAATCGTTTCAAGAAGCTGAGCGTTGCCCTCTACTTATTAATGGGCTGGCTGTGCGCAACCGTGATGAGTGAGCTGATCGATTCGATGACAGTTCTAGGTTTTCAGTTATTGATTTTGGGCGGATTACTTTACAGTTTTGGGGTGATATTCTATGTTGGTAAACGCATTCCCTATAACCACGCAATATGGCATCTATTTGTGCTCGCTGGTGCGGTAAGTCACTTTCTCTGTGTATACTTAACACTGATATAAGCCGTAGAATTTAGATTTATCCAGACTGTCAGCCTGCTTGAAAATCAATGAGGGCTTGTTTTAACAGCTCAGCCTCTTCATGATGATTCTTTAACTCGAGTAGGCCGATGATGCACTCTAGGGTGCACAATCCCCCTTCTATTTGATTACGTCTCAGAGTAAAGCCTGAATCCGCCTGCTCAGTTAAAGCAAACTTATCAGCAGCCTTAAGATAAGGACTTTGCCTCATCATCTTACGGGCCTCTTGCCAAGTTGCATCTAATATAATGAGCGTATCAGGCATGTGCTCGAGATAGAGCTGAGCCTGAGTATTTTCCATAGGCACTGGCCCATCTTTTCCATCTGGATCACAACTTCCTTCTGAGAGACATAGATCTTTAGTTCTTGGAAAAAGTACCGCGGCTCTATGGCTGCGAATTAATTCTATCAAGGCTAGATCCGGAGACACCCTAGACCAAATGATCCGCCTACACCATTGAGGAAAAGCGTTTAATGCAAGTAAACCTGTGTTGGTTGGGCGATCTACTTCTCTTTGATGCGTTAACAAGACCAAGTTCATCTATTTTTACTCTTATCATTATTCATGCATGAAAATAGGAAAGTCATTATACGAAAACTGTATAAGCAGTGACAGCTCACCTATTTACTCTCTTGTACTAGGAAAATCATCTACTGTGAGATAAAATCTAACGATAACAATTCTCATTCCAATAAATACAGTTATAGCGAATTATGTCCATACCAATAACGGGTCTATTCTCAGGCCTACAAGTGAAACTATTCAGTTACTTTGCCTTATCTCTATTGGCTATTTTACTTATCGCTACAGGGATTGAAAGGGTTGTGATCAACCGCTTATTGACTCTGCCTCAATCTACTCAGGCTCAAATTATTCACTTGGCTAATCAGGCAACCGAATTAGTCAACAATGATGCTCTAACAGCATTAACAAGATGGGAACAAAATCAGGAATTCCGTGTTTATGTGTTAGACAAAGACCTCAAATCCATCACAAAATCAGAATTGCATCCCCATTTCATCTTCAAATTACAATATATGCGGCAACTTCATCTGCCTATGGGAAACAGTGTCAGAAAGCCTCTGATTGGTATTCCTCTGCCTAATGCCACCTATTTCAATGGCCCCTTGACTCTAGTGGTGCAGTTAAAGCCCGAGCTACACCCGGCTCAAAAGCTAACCCAAAGCCTTTGGGTTATTCGCGTTCTGGTGGGAATATCTGTATTACTGGTATTCACTTCCATTTTGACCAGATACTTAATTACACCGCTTAAACATTTGAAATTAGGCACACAAGCCTTGGCCAGTGGTCGATTAGACACCAGGATCGCCCAGCATTTCTCAGTTAAAGAACCTGAATTTTATCACCTCGCCACAGAGTTCGATCATATGGCGGAACAAGTACAGCAATCGATGCAAAATCAGAAGCGCTTATTGAGGGATGTATCCCATGAACTCAGGACTCCCTTAGCCAGGCAGGAGCTAGCACTACACCTCTTAGCGAGGCAAGCGAGCCCTGAACAGCACAAATTTATACAACGCTTAGAGCAAGAAAATCATCAGATGGCCTCCCTTATCAATAGTATTTTAGATTACAGTCGACTCAATAATGCCTACGTAGAGTTGACCTACGCTTCAGTTGCCTTAAGCCATATTCGTTCTAGAGTCTTGGCAGATATCCAGTTTGAAGCTAAAGCTGAGCAAACCATCACCTGGACTGAGTTTACCCACGACTTAAATATCCAGACTGACGCCAACTTTCTCATTCGAGCCTTAGATAATGTACTGAGAAATGCGCTTAAATATGCGGGTGAAACCTGTACTGTTATCATTAGTTCGCGTATCAATGACGGCAATCTGGTCGTTGATATAGAAGACGACGGTCCCGGGATCCCGGAAGACAAATTAGAAAACCTCTTCAACCCCTTCACCAGAATGGATGAAGCCAGACACTCTAGTCAGGGGGGATACGGATTGGGACTCGCAATAGTTAAACAGAGCCTTAAATTACTGGGGGGGGAAGTGAGTGCCAAAAACCATCTCAGAGGAGGGCTATGTATCAGCTTTAACTTGCCCTTAAACCTCATGGAGACGGTAAAAATAGAGCGTCTTCATGCCATGAAAGAGCAAAACTATGAGGCATCAACAAGCTGAGTCGAGCAAACCCTTAAGCAGTAACTTACTCAGCCGTACTTCTTCACTTTCTTAAGTGCTATTTGCTGCTTAAGTTTCGACAGGTGATCGGTAAATACTATGCCTTGCAGATGATCCATTTCGTGCTGTAATACAATCGCCAAAAATGTATCTGTCTCTATTTCAAACGCTTTACCGGTACGATCCAGTGCTTTGACTGTGACTTGCTCACTTCTGGCCACCTTAGCGCGATAGCCAGGGATAGATAAACACCCCTCCTCGCCTATAAAGTCACCTTGAGTTGCCATAATTTCCGGATTGATCAGCACCTGTGGCTGGTCTCTTTCCTCTGACAGATCTATGACTAAGATGGCGTGCTGACTACCGACTTGTGTCGCCGCCAGCCCTATGCCATCTTCGGTGTCATACAGGGTCTCGAGCAGATCATCTATAAAACCTTGAACCGAGTCTATATCTTCAACTACGCGGGCTTTGCGTTTAAGACGTTCATCGGGAATAGTTAAAATATCGAGTACGGCCATAGATAGATCACATAAAGAAAAATTTGGCGCCATTATGACCGAATAAACGCTAAAGGCAACTCCATAACGGTCAAAATTACATCAGTCACCTTTTCATTTTTAACCTTATTGTCACATAACTTGAATTCCTGCATATATGTGGATAGCATGAATGAATCGTATAAAATATACAGGACGTAGTATGACACAAGTGACTCGAACCCCCTTGCCCAAGACTTTCTTCGTCGCCAACACCATGGAGATCTTCGAACGTCTTGCCTGGTATGGTTTTTTTACCCTGTCATCCCTCTACATGACCTCGCCTTCTCAGCAAGGTGGCTTAGGCTTTAGCGATCAGGAACGTGGCTTACTCCAAGGCATGATCCCTTTCTTCCTCTACTTATTTCCTGTTATCACAGGCGCCTTGGCTGACCGATACGGTTACCGTAAGATGTTTCTGATATCCTATGCCATCATGTGTCCCAGTTACTTCATTCTGGGACAAGTGGACTCTTTCGCAGGTTTCTTCATTGCCTTTATGGGCGTGGCGCTCGGTGCAGCCTGTTTCAAACCTGTGGTTACTGGCACCGTTGCCCGTACGACCGATGATACCAACCGCGGCTTAGGTTTCGGAATTTTCTACATGATGGTCAACATCGGCGGGTTTCTCGGCCCCTTCATTGCAGGCTATGTTCGAGCAATAAGCTGGGACTGGGTGTTTATCATGTCATCATTCTGGATTGCGGTTAACTTTATACCCGCCCTACTCTTCTACAAGGAACCCACAGATCAAAATGCGCAAAAAGGCAAACCACTCAAGGCCGTCTTCGCCGATATACAGGAAGTACTGGGTAACTTACGCTTCGCGCTGCTCTTCTTCGGGACTCTGATCATCCTCATGTCTTATGGCGCTAAGTGGCTGTCGGGACAAACTACACTCTTGGTCTATCTAGCTTGGTTCTCGGGACACTACTTGTGGAACTTGAAGGGAAAGTCAGATCTCACCGCGCCTTGGTATAAGCAAAAAATCGCTATCGGTAATAAGCCCTTCGTGATCTATCTGCTGATTTTGTCTGGTTTCTGGATGGTCTATCAGCAAATATTCATCACGCTACCCATCTATATTCGTGATTTTGTCGATACATCGGATCTTATCGCCATGATGGCGTCTTATCCGAACCTTCTCAGCTTCCTGGCTCCGGTCGATCTTTCAAGCTTACAAACTGAGCTCACCAGACTGTCTGCCGCTTTAGTTAATCAGGAACTCACGGCTCAGGCCGCTTACTTTGACCTGGTACATTATAAAGTCATGGTGCCCGTATCTGAACTTAGCCTGGGGTTAAATGCGATAGCCGCAGATCCTTCTCAAGCTGAAGGCTATGCGAATGCTTGGTCTACAGAATATCGCCAGATTAACCCTGAATATATGATAGGCCTTAACTTTCTCTCTATCGTATTCTTGCAGTTATTAGTTAGTCGCGTTGCAGAGAAATTCCAGGCTTTACCCGTTCTGGTCGCCGGAACTGTGATCATTGCCTTTGGCACCGCTTTAGGTGGTGTGGCTCACGGCGCCATCATGGGAGGCGTGATGGTACTGACTTCTATCTTGGTATTCTCTATTGGGGAGATGGTAGCCTCACCTAAAAGTCAGGAATATGTCGCCAGCTTTGCCCCACACGACAAAAAAGCCATGTTTATGGGTTACTACTTCGTATCATCTGCCATCGGCTTCCTACTGGCGGGTCCCTTGTCCGGCTATCTCTATTCTGAGGTGGCAAAACAAGCACAAAGACCAGATCTGATGTGGTACATCATAGGTGCCTTCGGTTTAATCACAGCCCTAGGCCTGATCTTGTTCCACAAGTTTGGTGTCATGAAGCACCCGGCGAATAAGCCTGTGGCGAGTGAAGCAGAGGTAATGTAGCTGATTAGTACCAAATTAATTTTGTCATGACTTCAGTTTTAAAGCCCATAATTCATTGATGAATTATGGGCTTCTTTATCATCATTGACTCTTTGCCAAACCTAGACTTCTAGTAGAAAACCTAAACCCCCAGTGAAATCTAAGTATTTATCATAAATAGCCACCACTCTATTTATTTCACAAGTCATAACTGTTCGTTAAATTAATCGTGACACATCAAGCTTAAATATTACTGACGCTCGCTAAGATCTCAGTTTATGCCCCTTTAAACTAGCGAGTTAAAGTCGAAGAGGATATGATGCTGTAAATGGTCTGTGGATGATATGAGATAATATGATAAGGCTAGTGGGACACTGCACACCTCCTAATCCAGACGCTTTTTCGACGTCCCCCGCGGTAGCTAAATCCCCTATGGAAAAAATCTGGTTCATCGTCGCCATGCTGCCAAAGGGTCGAGTAAGCTCGTATGGTAAGGTTGCCGATTTAGCAGGATTACCCGGTAGGGCAAGATACGTGTCTAAAGCATTAAAGATGGCACCTGAAACATTAAACCTGCCATGGCACCGAGTCATCAACAGCCAAGGGAAAATCTCTTTCAAACCAGATACTGAAGCATTCCGAATACAAATGCAGTTACTCAGGTTAGATGGCGTAGAGGTCAACCGAGGGAGAATATCTTTAGCCAAATTTGAGTGGCGACCGGATATGGCCACACTGGTTTTACAACTGCCGTTTTAACTAAAAGTGATGAGGTAAAGCGCCAAGTGGAACTAGCGCCAATGAACCATAAAGCAGATTCATTGTCTGAGCTATTGTCGGGGCTATTTTCTGAACTAGTGTTTTCTCCATCGATTCTCGGGCAATTCAGGACCAATATTAAGGCTAGATACAGCAACTAACAGCAAGTAAGAACTCGCCACAAAGGGTCCTGGACTTTGCAAGCAGGTAAAAACTTATCCATGCACAAATTTAAGGAGACGTCATTGTCGATTGGTCAGCGTGTAGTGCTAGCAACACATTTGTGCCTCTTCAGCCTCTACGTGGCTGCGGCCCCGAGCCCGCTAACCCCACAAACAGCAGAGTATCAGGTAAATTATGGCAGTATCGAACTAGGAAAGGCTCGCTATCAGCTCCCTAAAGCCGAAGGTAATCTCTATCACTACCGCTTCGACAGTGATGTCAGCTTACTCGTGTTATCAGACAGACGTAATGTACGCAGTGACTTCATTCGCGAAGGCGACCAGCTCACCCCCATGCGATATACCCATAACAGGAAAGGCACAGGCCCTAGCTTTCAAGAACAAGCCGCCTTTGCCAGAGAACAAGAAGTCGTTCACAGCCGCTATAAAGATGAGAGAGCTAAACTAGATTATACCGATATCTTATACGATCCCCTCATGGTCCAGCTGCAATTCCGACTCGACTTGGCACAAGGAAAAGAAAACCTTCACTATTCCATGGTCAAAGAGGGAGAGGTTGATGAGTATAACTTTCGTGTCATAGGCAAGGAGAGAATGAATATTGAGAGTGGCAGCTACGAAACCATCAAGATTGAAGTTGTCAGAGACAGTAAGAAACGTCAAACCTTTTTCTGGATGGCACCGGATCTAGGCTACCTACCAGTGCGTCTAACCCACTTCGAAAAAGGCAGTAAGCAGCTGGATATTAAACTGCTCAGCTATCATTTTTCTCCTGAGCAAACTGTGAAGATAGACAAGCTTGCTACTGATGTAACTGTACAGCCATAGACAAGCAGCAAAAGGGCGATAATTGATTCTGGCCTTTCCACGAATAAATTCATCCCATTAAAAAGGGAACATAACAATGTTCAGCCATGCTCCCTCGATTAAGATCTTCTTAGAGATGATTAATCAGCCTTGAACTCCCTCATCAAGAATCAGTGCACCTTTACGGAATAGTTTCCAATCCCCAGGCCCTAAAATATGCCACTCTTCATCCTTAGTCAGAGGTCTGGTGGCGATCACTGTGACGATGTCTTCAGGAGTTGTCTCTTTATCAAAGTCTATGACCACATCGGTATCGATGAGCTTAGCCTTACCGAAGGGAGCTTTGCGGGTGATATAACAGAGATTATTGCTACAATAGCTCATCAGGTGCGCGCCATCGGTCAAGATCATATTAAATACACCCAAGGAACGAATTTCATCGGCTAGCTTGGCGATAAATTGATACACGAGTGTGATATCTTCAGGCTCTTGCTCACCAAATTTGTCGACTACCTTCTCTAACAGCCAGCAAAATGCCAATTCACTGTCTGTATCACCCACAGGCTGAAACCTTGAGACAGTAAATTTGTTCTGATAATCACTCAATTGCCCGTTATGGGCATAGGTCCAATAACGTCCCCAAAGCTCACGGGTGAAAGGATGGGTGTTCTCTAGCGACACACAGCCCCGATTAGCCTGACGAATATGACTGACAACCACTTCACTCTTGATAGGATAGCTCTGAATGAGCTCAGCGATGTGGGACTCACTACTTGGACGAGCATCTTTAAAGGTACGGCTACCTTTTCCTTCATAGAAGGTGATCCCCCAGCCATCCACATGGGGACCGGTGACACCACCTCTCTGAGCCAGGCCGGTAAAGCTAAATACAATATCCGTCGGCACATTAGCGCTCATGGCAAGGAGTTCACACATTAATTCAACCCTTTAATTACAGCTGTAATATTTAAATTCTAACGCATTCTAACTAGTTGAAGCAGAAAGTGGAATCTCGACTTTAACAATTTATCTAAACGTTTGTTTGAAATAAACCTTGTATTAAATTTCACATAGGTTTAAATTTTATGCGACACAGGTCAGACCACAACCTATAATTGTGATAATGATCAGAAAAAGTTCTGGCCTCAGTTCATATTCAGGTCGCACCTTAAGGAGAATAACAGTGACAAGCTTACTATGGATCCTCGCGTTTCTTTTTGTGTTAGGCACACTCGCCTACCTAAGAGTTTCGTTGCTAACATCTAGCATCATTGCCGCAGTCGTTATGGCTGTCGGTTCAGCAACTGAAGTCGTGAGCCCCCTAGCGTGGATCATCTTCTTAGCCATCGCCTTGCCACTGAACATCAGTGCATTTCGTAAAAACTTCCTCACTAAACCATTATTAAAGATCTATCGTGGCATCATGCCTGAGATGTCTTCTACCGAAAAAGAAGCCATTGAAGCCGGAACAACATGGTGGGAAGCCGATCTATTTGCCGGAAACCCAGATTGGAAAAAACTCCACAACTATCCAGTAGCCAGACTGAGTGCCGATGAACAAGCCTTCTTAGACGGCCCCGTTGAAGAGGTCTGTAAGATGCTCAATCAACATCAGGTCTCACATCAACTGGGCGATCTCCCCGTTGAGATCTGGCAATACCTGAAAGATAATGGCTTCTTTGCCATGATCATCAAGAAAAAATACGGCGGTCTCGAGTATTCAGCCTATGCGCAATCTCGCGTCCTACAAAAGCTTGCCGGTCTCAGCAGTGAACTGGCTTCCACCGTCGGCGTGCCTAACTCTTTAGGCCCGGGCGAGCTGTTACAACACTATGGCACTCCCGAACAGCAAGAACATTACTTACCCAGGCTCGCTCAAGGTCTGGAAGTTCCCTGTTTTGCCCTTACCAGCCCCGAAGCTGGTAGTGATGCAGGCGCCATCCCTGACTTTGGCATTGTGTGTAAAGGCCAATGGGAAGGCGAAGAAATTCTGGGGATGAAGTTAACCTGGAATAAGCGCTACATTACCTTAGCCCCGGTCGCTACCGTGTTAGGTCTGGCGTTTAAATTGCGCGACCCGGATCAACTACTGGGTGACAAGGCAGAGCTAGGAATCACTTGTGCCCTGATACCTACCGATATGGAAGGCGTTGAAACCGGGCGTCGCCACTTCCCGCTCAACTGTATGTTCCAAAACGGCCCAACCAAAGGCAATGAAGTCTTTGTGCCTCTGAGCTTCATCATAGGTGGCCCGGAAATGGCCGGACAAGGCTGGCGCATGTTGGTCGAATGTCTGTCAGTGGGACGTGGCATTACCTTACCGTCTAACTCAGCGGGTGGCATCAAGACAGCGGCGGTGGCAACTGGCGCTTATGCGCGTATCCGTCGTCAGTTTAAACTGCCTATCGGCAAGCTTGAAGGTATCGAAGAGCCCATGGCACGTATCGGCGGTAACGCTTATCTGATGGATGCCGTGACCAGTCTAACCACAACGGGCATAGACTTAGGTGAAAAGCCTTCGGTTATTTCTGCCATCGTGAAGTTCCACCTGACCGACAGAATGCAGAAGTGTGTGATTGACGCCATGGACATCCACGGCGGTAAAGGGGTTTGTTTAGGCCCGAATAACTACTTAGGTCGAGGCTATCAGGCAGCCCCTATCGCCATTACGGTTGAAGGCGCAAATATTCTGACTCGCTCTATGATCATCTATGGTCAAGGTGCTATTCGTTGTCACCCCTTTGTGATCACCGAGATGGAGTCAGCGTTCGATACCGATGCTAACCGCGGCCTCAATACCTTCGATTCTGCGCTATTTGGCCATATCGGCTTTACCATCAGCAATCTGGTCCGCAGTTTCTGGCTTGGAGTGACATCTTCAAGATTCTCAAATGCGCCCTATTCAGATAAAACCAAGCGTTATTATCAACAGATGAATCGCTTCAGCGCTAACTTAGCCCTGCTCTCGGATCTGGCAATGGCGACATTAGGCGGTGGACTGAAACGTAAGGAACGCATATCGGCAAGATTAGGCGACCTACTCAGTCAGCTCTATCTCACCTCTGCAACCCTTAAGCGTTATCAAGATGAGGGACGTCAAACTGAAGACTTACCGCTAGTTCAGTGGGCCGTCGAAGATTCACTATACAAGTTACAGGACTCACTCGACGATCTGCTCAATAACTTCCCTATGGGATTGGGCTTTGTCCTTCGAGGCATTATCTTCCCATTCGGCCGCCCACTAAAAAGGCCTAGCGATGTGTTAGATCATAAAGTGGCGACCATAATGCAAACTCCTTGTGCCAGTCGTGAACGCTTAGGTAAAGGCCAATTCTGGACCCCATGTGAGAATAATCCGGTCGGAGTACAGGAGCAGACCTTCAAAGATATTCTCGCCTGTGAACCACTGCATGCCAAGGTCTCTGAGGCTGCGGGTAAGCGTATTCCATTTATGTGGCTCGATAAGATTGCCGCACAGGGGAAAGCTTTAGGCGTACTCACAGATGAGGAAGTTGCCCTGCTTGAACGCGCCGAGATCGGTCGTATGAAATCCATCAATGTGGATGACTTCGACCCGGATGAGCTCAAAGCCATGGCCATAGGTAAACAAAGCCATGAGCAGGCTGCTTAGCGTCACGACATTTAAATTTAATCAATAGACCAGAAGGAGGCTCACGCCTCCTTCTTTATGTCTTCGATTTACCAACAAAGATGAAATACAGTTGACGAGTCGCTGTTAGCAAATTCTTCAGATATCGAGTTATCTCTTGTGAGCAGCTTCTATCGACTCGCCGGTGTTAATTTTTTCCACACCGGCTTTGAGCTTAATCTCATTTTCAAGTTCATCCTGAGCAAGTTTTTCTACCGCCTTAGATTCTAGCAAGAGAGCATGCTCCTTAGCCAGATGCTGCGCCTCTATGGGTAACAAGCTAATCAACTCTATGCCACTAACCAATTTATTGGCCGAGCCGGTGCAGATGTTCACCTTACCCGCCTGGATGTACACCAAGGGCATGGCACAGTCTCCGTAGCGGGCAAGGAAATCCTCGAAGCTGAAGCTGTCGGTGATATTGGTACTTTTAATCACAGCGCCTTGAGACATTAAACTGGCGAGTTTGGCATAGGATACCGACTCACCAAACAGACATAAACGCGCGAGATAAGACTCTGACAGCTGATGTCTGGCACTCGTCCCTTCGATGTTACTCAATCCATAGACCTTATTGGTCCCCAACACATCTTGATAGTGAAAACTCACCAATGGATTGAGCTGACGATAGGGAGAGATGACCAGTAAGCGCCCTATTCCTGTCATGTCGAGAAAATTACTGGCATGCTCGGATGTTGGATTACCGAAATACACGGAAATATTATCCATCCTGGCCAGCCGAATATTATCCCAGTTATTATCAGCCAGAGTCACTGTGATATTTTTAGACTTAAGTACCTTTGCCAGTTCTCTGGAAAACGCCGAAGCGCCAAAAATAAGCAGCCCTTGTGATGAACCCGCACTCACCCCTAAATACTTAGCCCAGACACCAGCCGTTAAGCTTTGCATGACAACAGTGCCTATGATGATCAAGAAGACTAAAGGTACAATAAGGTTTGCCCCCGGGACACCTAGGCTTTCAAGCTTAATGGCAAAGAGAGACGATACCGCAGCTGCCACTATACCTCTGGGGGCCATCCAACTTAGAAACCACTTGTCATTACGCCTCAGCGATGTCCCGATCCCGCAAGCCCATACACTGAGCGGTCTGGCGATAAACATCACTACTGCTAATAATGCCAGCCCTTGCCAACCTAAGTTAAGCAGTGCATCAGAGTCGAGTCGGGCCGCCAACAAGATAAACAAGGCCGAAATAAGCAGTACAGTTAATGTTTCCTTAAATTCAATGATATCTGAGATATCTATACCACGCATATTGGCAAGCACTATCCCCATCACAGTCACGGTTAATAATCCCGACTCATCCTGTATCAGGTTCGAGCCGACAAATACCCCCAGCATGATGGTTAGCACTCCGGCATTCTTCAGATAATGAGGTAAGAGATGCTTCTTGATAATGATACCCACCAGGTAACCTGTGAGCGCTCCTAAACCGATTCCTATGCCTAACATGTAACCTAGGGCATGTAAGACATGAACGGTAGGATCTGCCGCGACGGCTATGTATTCAAACACCAAAACGGCAAGGAGTGCCCCGATAGGATCGATAACTATGCCCTCCCAGCGCAAAATACGAGCCAGTTCAGATTTTGGCTTGATACTTCTGAGCATAGGCACAATCACAGTTGGCCCGGTCACAACAACCAAAGCGCCGAACAGCAAGGCCATCTCCCATTGAAAACCCATCAAGAAATGTGTTGCCGAAGCGATACAAGCCCAGGTGATCAGGGTGCCAATCGTCACAAGATGAGTCACCATACGACCATGATCTTGGATCTCTTTGAAGTTAAGCGTTAACGCGCCTTCAAACAATATGACCGCAACACCTAATGAAATGATAGGAAATAGCAGGTCGCCAAAAATGGCGTCAGGATTGAGAATATTGAGACCGGGTCCCAGCAAGAGACCACAGAGTAAGAGAGGCAAAATTGCCGGCAGGCGTAACTTCCATCCAATCCACTGACACAAGAGTGAAAGCACACCTAACAAACCTAGCATGGCAGTGATCTGCTCAACCATAAGAATTTATCCTTAAATAGTGTTATCAGTATAGATAACAAGTATCCCTATGCAGCCCTAATATAGGCCAAGCTTTGCTTCTCAAAGTAATTAATATCAATCGGTATGACTGCAAACCGAACCGGAAGTTGTATCTAAATAAGCAGTTAAAAAAACCAATCTACTCCATATTAATGAATTATCAAGAAAGCTTCAGGCACAAAAAAGCCCTCGTCTTTCGACAAGGGCTTCGTTGTTTGGCGGAGCGGACTCGCTCTAATCAGGAGACGAACCCGCGCCCCTCGGCGTGACAGGCCGCTTTCTATTCATAAGAGGCTAATATCTCCATGGGCCGCTCCTAAATATCCTATTACTACGGCATTCGAACATCCATGTATTCAGGAGTGTATGCCAAAAAACAATGTTTGGAACAATGTTTGGAACATTGTTGGCACAACTGCACTAGCACTCTGCTCTGCTTATGGTCATGGTCATAGTCATTTTAGTATCAGGCACAAAAAAGCCCTCGTCTTTCGACAAGGGCTTCGTTGTTTGGCGGAGCGGACGGGACTCGAACCCGCGACCCCCGGCGTGACAGGCCGGTATTCTAACCAACTGAACTACCGCTCCTAAACTTTTCTGTCCGACTATGCTGAGCTAACGGGACTCGAACCCGCGACCAAGGGCGTGACAGGCCGCCCATGTTTACAAATAGTCCTAACCAACTGAACTACCGCTCCTAAACTTATTGCCTTTCGGCTTTTAACTGCTATGTCACTAACAACTAAACTAAATTTATAACTTGATTGGCGGAGCGGACGGGACTCGAACCCGCGACCCCCGGCGTGACAGGCCGGTATTCTAACCAACTGAACTACCGCTCCACATCAAGTTGCGGTGAATAATACGTAGGCGAGCATGCCGCGTCAATAGTTATTTTAAACAGATAAACCAATCAGCTAAAAAAGCAGCAGTTAGGCGTAAATTACTGCTTTTCTGGGTAGAAAAACGACCAATTAACCTTTCCCCTCTACAGGAGGATCTTCAGGCATGGTCAGATCTATTTCATCTAAGCTCGGGCCTAAGTCTTTCTCTTTCTCTTCATCTAATCTTTTTTGAGTTGCGGCTAACGCCTCTTTCAAGTTACGTCTCTTACGCCAGATGAGTAATCCCAGTGTTCCTAAGACCAAGAGGGTTACATTAACCGTGATTATCCAAAAAATAGCATCATCTTTGGCCTTCGTTTCTTCAATGGCCGCTTTCTTTGCCGCTCTGGCCGCTAACTCTTCCGCTGTCGGTGGCGGCTTAGGAGGCTCGATTAAATTAAAGAAGCGTTCAGGTAAGGCTAATACGATCTCTCGACCGCCCAAGGTTGTCGTTGCAGCCATCCCTTTAATTCTATAGCTACCAAAGTCTGATACTTCCGGAAGAATAATCTCACTCTGTGATGATTCTAATCCGCTTAATGTAATAGGCAGTTGAAGTCCCGCTGGACCGACTAATTCTAAATCTAAATGTGTCTCGGATAACTGCACCACAGCTTCATCGACTTTGACAAATAGCTTCCAGCGCCCTTCTAAAGGATCTTCAGGTTCAAGGATTTCGATCTCAATCGGGATAGGTGATAGCATGAACTTAAACAGGCTTTCACGAGAAAATACCTTGTTACGAACCTTGACTTGAAACGTATAGTGACCCCATGGTTGATTTAAATTGATTTTCCCGGTAAAAACACCGTCATCGGGTCTTTCATCTAGGTCTTCGCCATAATCTTTATATGAACCAACGACCAGAATACCCGCAGCAAAATTTTCATCTCCAGGCAGATGATCACTGATAAAACGCGCGGTCCATTCGACTAAGTAATCCAGCCCCGGCATCCTTAGACGCTGTTCATCTCCCAATAGCTGAGCCGTCACTTTTACGCGCTCACCTTGAAATAAAGGTTGGGGTAAATTTTCGACCTTTATGCCCAGTTTAGAGATCTTTTGAATTTTAGAACCTTCGACGACTCTGCCTATAAGCTGCCAAGGGCCAGGCATAGGTTTATGTATGGTCACGATATCACCGCTCAAACCATCGACCCATTGCACCTCTTTGGGGTGTCGACTCGCATACCACTTGCTGCCATCGGGCAAGACGATGACGACTGGCGAACTGCCATATTGGCGTTGAATAAACAGGGTGAGACTATCGACCATATGATCAATTCTGAAGCGATTCTTCAATACACTGGCTTCACTCGAAGGCACGACATTGGCCAACACAGATGTAGAAAACACTGTGCCTAGCATCATGATTAACGCCACTAATACTTTTTTTCTCGAAACAAAATGTTTAACACTCATAAAGATGACGTCTGTCCTCGTCGAAGAAGTTATAAATTGGAATATACAATGTCGGAAGCTTTGTTCTGATGCTATTGATAGGGCGGCCGACAAGAAAACGCCCTCATTCTCTGTTTGCTATCACACTATGTCAGTGACCTAATCACGCCATGCACAGAGTCCGCCCTTAGCCACGATATCGAGTCGCGCTTCGTGCTTAGCTAGTTCATCGGCCGATGCCGCGATCACTTTAAGTTTTGTGCGTTCTTGACTTAATCGTATGATCCCACCGGCACCTTCGCCTCCGGTATCGCCTGAAAGATTAAACTTAGTCTGCCCACCTGTCATCAGCAGATAGACATCAGCTAAGATCTCCGCATCTAATAATGCGCCGTGTAGTTCACGACGTGAGTTATCTATGCCATAACGCTTACACAAGGCATCAAGATTATTTTTCTGACCCGGATGCAAATATTTTGCAATCGCTAAGGTATCCAAAATGGCACAGATATCGGCAGTCTTAGGCCCTTTAGGCTGCAATAAGCCAAACTCATGATCCATGAAGCTTATATCGAACGACGCGTTATGAGCCACAACTTCGGCGCCATCAATAAACTCGATAAAACTCTGTGCTATCTCGGCAAATTTTGGCTTATTAGCGACATATTCGTTGGATATACCATGGACTTGAATGGCTTCTTCATCGATGAGCTGTTGTGGATTAATGTATTCATGATAATGACGACCGGTCAAACGACGATTAATCACCTCGACGCAACCAATTTCTATGATTCTATGACCTAGAAAGATAGCACCAGCGCTCTGGTTCATACCTGTGGTTTCAGTATCGAGAATGACCTGACGTTTTGCACTAGACACTATGTTCATAAATTTACTAACACTTCTTAAGTTTTTGGGTATACTCGCCCGCTAATCTGTCTATGGTAACAACTTGATGTTAAAACCGCTCTCTATATTTACCGATGGTTCCTGTTTAGGAAATCCTGGCCCCGGGGGTTATGGGGTGGTGATGAAGTATAAATCACAAGTCAAAGAACTCTCCGACGGATTCCTGTTAACCACCAACAACAGAATGGAGTTACTGGCGCCTATCATCGCATTGGAAGCCTTAAAAGTGCCCTGTAAAATAGTGCTCACCAGTGACAGTCAATACATGCGACAAGGCATCACTCAATGGATCCACGGTTGGAAGAAAAAGGGCTGGCTAACTGCCGCGAAACAACCAGTAAAGAATGTCGATCTCTGGAAGCGCTTAGATGCAGCCACAGCCTCCCATGAGATAGACTGGCGCTGGGTTAAGGGTCATGCAGGTCATGTAGAAAATGAACGTTGTGACACCTTAGCCAGAGTGGCTGCCGAAGCCAAGCCGACCCAGGAAGATATAGGTTATCCGGCTTAAGCAAGCCTGTGTAGCTAAATCGACAGTTTATTAAATTTTGTGCAGAAACCGATAAACGCATCACATAGCGGTGTAAAGTTTCGGCTCTTATGATGGATGCGATAAAACTGTCTCGTCAACGCGAGTCCTTCAACCTCGATAACAGCCAGCTCCTTGCGGCTCAGTTCTTTTTCAAGGGTCAATTCAGACAGCACGGCCAAGCCAGCTCCTTGCTTGACCGCTTGCTTTATCGCATCGGGCGTACTGAAGCTGAATCTTTCTATGGGCTGCATATCCAGTGCATTTGCCGCACTGATAAAATAATCTCGGGTACCCGAGCCCTCTTCCCTCATCACCCAAGGTTGCCCACGTAATTCCACTGGTTTAACCCGTTTCCCCGCAAGAGGATGAGCCGTATGACAAAATATCAGCAAATTATCCTTATGCCAGGCTTCAACTTTAATGCGACTATCAAGACACTGCCCCTCGATAAACCCAACTTCAGTTCTGAACTCCAACACAGACTTTATGACGGCTTGAGTATTATCAATATCGAGATCGACGTAGGCGCTGGTATGTTGCTGACAGAAGGCCACCGCACTTTTAGCCATCAAATAATTACCGATTGTGGAGCTAGCACTGACATTTAACGTGCCACTGAGTTCGGCCTCCGGAGAGGAGAACAGATGTTCTATCTGCTCTAGTTTCTGTAACGCCTCGGTAGCCAATGGCAGCAAGAGGCTCCCCTGAGAATTCAATCTTAATCGGTTACCAACTCGCTCAAATAATCTTGCATCGAGTTGCTTCTCTAATTCAGACAAGGCCATAGAGGTCGCAGGGGCCGATAAATTCATCATATCGGCGGCTCTGGCAACTTGACCACTGCGAGCGACGGCTTCAAAAATTGATAATTGCTTTAGTGTTATTCGCATTTAAATTCTATTATTTTTTGTTTACTGGTGGTTTCTAACGAGGTTCTCCCCGCCGTGGGTGCCGCAGACCAATTAGGTTGACGGACTTTTTTCCTTTCATGTATTGGTGTCAATGGCGTCTCTAGCTTACGAGCGACGATCAGATAGACGCTACCCGTTCCGGGCAACCAGGCCTTGAGTGCATTTTGCCAGATACTTTTCTGGCGTATTTCACTCAGCAGATGATGGTGAATGATGCGTTCATCAGCCACCACTTGGTAACCCAATAATCCAAGCCAATCTTTGACCCTTGATGGTGTAAAGAACCGACCACACCAGGGAAGTTTGTCTTGGTACTTGGGCAGGACTTTACCAATAAAAGCCGGACTCAGGGGATTAAACCCCACAATAAACAAGTATCCACCGGATATTAGCACTCTGTCGGTTTCACGCAGTAGCTTGTAAGGATCATGCTCAAATTCGAGCAACATGTTCATGACGACAGCATCGATGACCCCGTTCTGTATGGGCAGTGCACTAAACTCTGCGCGCAAAGATGCGCCATCACCATCGAACAGAGAAAACTGGCGACCAATAGGCAGGCCAGGCATTTTTAGTTCAGCGCTCAAGGGACCAAGACTTAACATATGATAGCCAAACACTCTTGGCCACCATGATTCAAGCTCTTGCTCTACACTTGCCTTGATCTTTTCTCCATTAGGCAATTGCGACCACGTTCGAGGTACCAATACCTTTATGTCATTAAACAAGCAGTACTCCCTTGGTTGATGCAGCGATTCTGACTAATATACCTAGCTAATCAGCAGTGGTATAATTATAGGGTGATTAATACCATTAAAACGTGAATCTGCAAACTTCGCAATTAATTTACTTGGTTACCTGAAGCGCTGTCCTCAATGTGAAAATTACCACCAGATAAGATGAGACACATATGCAAGCAATTGAATCTTCAAAATTAAAAATCACCCCATTAGCCGCATTCAATGATAATTATATCTGGATTATTGCACAAGATGGCAATCAGTCAGTGTACGTAGTCGACCCGGGCGATGCCCAAGTCGTCATAGATTATCTGGACACAGAGCAATTACAACTCGCGGGTATCTTAATAACACATCACCACCATGATCACACTGGCGGCATAGCTAAACTGTTAGCACATGCAGGGCAGCAGATTGAAGTATATGGGCCCGATAATGAGAACATAGATAATTTACTCAATCCCATCTCGACCATGAGTTCGATTCAATGCCAAATCACTCTTAAAAACTTCAACCAAAAGGTGGATGTCATTCCTTTGCCGGGACATACATTAGGCCATATAGGTTATTTAATGGCGGGTGAGCTTTTTTGTGGTGATACCCTGTTCAGCGGCGGGTGTGGCAGACTCTTCGAAGGTACTCCTCTACAGATGCACGACTCTTTAATGACTTTATCCCGGCTTCCAACAGAGACCCGAGTCTATTGCGCCCATGAATATACGCTAGCCAACCTGGATTTTGCTCTCTCGGTTGAACCGACTAACCCCGAACTCATCCAATACCATGAGCTTTGTCTAAACAAACGAAGTAGGCGAATAGCAACAATTCCAACCAGCATAGCCACAGAACGTAACATCAACCCCTTTCTGCGTTGCAATGCCGATACGATTAAGGCCTCAGTTAATCAACATTTCATGCAAAAAGCGTCGGATCCTGTGGACACCTTTGCCCTTCTAAGGCAATGGAAAGACAATTTCTAAAAAACAGATTACAATGCAGCGCTAAATAAGTCCCCTTTTCGAGTATTTCAAAATAGAGGGACAGAGAATTAAGGAATTATTTTTCGATGCGCATACAAAACATTGTCCTAGCAGGGAGTATTGTGCTGCTTTCAGGCTGTCAGTCATTCGACCAGTCAGCCTCTGAAGAACACAGTACTCAAGCTATACCCATTCTACCTATGATCTCGCCTAAAGAAGTCATTGAACCAAAAGTTGAAGTTGCAGAAGTCACCGATGTCTGGCAAAGGATCCGTCTGGGTTTATCATTCGATGTGCCAGACCAAAAGTTAGTCAAGCAATATCGTGACTGGTACATCAAGCACCCGCAACATCTCGCGACAGTATCGGAACGTGCCACCCCTTTCCTCTATTTGATCGTCGAAGAGATAGAGAAGCGTGATCTGCCTATCGAACTGGCCCTTCTTCCCATAGTGGAGAGTGCATTCGATCCTTTCGCCTATTCACATGGCGCCGCATCAGGCTTATGGCAGTTTACTTCCCCCATGGCGAAACATTTCGGTCTGCAAATGAATTGGTGGTATGACGGTCGCAGAGATGTACCCGCAGCAACCATTGCCGCCTTAGACATGCTCGAGTACCTGTATAAAAAGACGGATGGTAACTGGCTTTATGCTATCGCGGCATACAACACAGGTGAAGGACGAGTGATAAACGCCGTTAAGAAGAATAAGCGCAAAGGAAAACCTACCGACTTTTGGTCATTACGTCTGCCGACAGAAACACAACGCTATGTCCCTCAACTTCTCGCACTGGCTGATGTCATCAAGAACGCCGATAAATACGGCATAGAGCTCTACCCGATAGACAATCAAGCCAATATCCAAGTGATCGATGTGGGTAGTCAGATAGATCTCGCACTCGCTGCCGGATTTGCCGATATGACCACATCCGAATTACATAAGCTCAACCCTGGATATAACCGTTGGGCAACGGCACCCAATGGCCCTCACAACTTAGTGTTGCCTGTAGACAAGGTGGCAAATTTCAAATTAGCCATGGCAGATACACAAGCGGATGACAGGTTGAACTGGGAACGCTACCAGATCAAATCAGGTGATAGTTTAGGCCTGATAGCCCAGCGTTATCGCACGACACCTTCGGCGCTTCGTGCTGTCAATGACATTAAAGGCAATACCATCATAGCAGGGCGTCATCTACTCATCCCTGTTGCGGCAAACGATCCTGAACAATACGCCCTTAGCCTAGCTCAAAGAGTGAAGTCAAAACAAAATATTAACCGTGGTAGCGAAAAAATCGACTATATCGTTAAGTCTGGTGATTCATTTTGGAAAATAGCAAAGGCTCATAAGGTTAAGACGGCGCAGCTGGCCAAGTGGAACAATATGGCGCCAAAAGACACATTGAAAATTGGACAAAAGTTAGCGATATGGACTGGCAGTAAAAATGCCTCTTCCGTCACTCGCAAGGTGAATTATACGGTACGCAGCGGAGACTCACTGGCACGTATCGCTTCAAAATTTAAAGTCAGCGTCAACGACCTGGTTCGTTGGAATACATTAGAAAAATCTAAGTACATTCAGCCTGGCCAAAAATTAAGGCTATATGTAAACATGACAAATGTCAGAGCCTAATTGATAGAGGCAATGCTTAGAGGCAATAGACAAAGATGCCAAGTCTGTAATAAAAACTTGGCATCTTTTCCAATACTATATTCCCCAGCTAGTTTACGTATTCATCTAGAGACAAACGCACATTCCCCATCGCCACTTTCGTCGATTCTGTTGCATGTCCAGCGTAAATCGCCACTAAGCTATAGCCTTTCCCCTTAACTTGAGCTAACGCTTCTTTAGGCAGAGAAAATCTCACCGGAATCACTTTACCGGCGGGTATCACCACATCACGTATCGCCTGAGTAAACATCATGGTATCGGACCACGCCCAGATTTTATTTCCTTGAGGGTCCAATAAGTGAAGATCTGCCGTCATGCCCGATCGATACTGAATTGGCACAGCGAAACTCTGATTGTTGGTGATAATGAGTGACACAGTAAAACCCGTTTTCAATGAGACTTGTAACTGTCCGGATAACAATCCTTTCTCCATCTTGCTCTCCTTTTTTTCAGCCCCTTTAGCCAGTTTATAGGACTCTGAAGACGTTAATGAAGATTCATCGATTCTAGCAGGCTCCACCTGGACAACTGATTGCTGTTTAACTTGAGTCGGTGCAACCGCTTGCGATACTTCTTGAGAGCAAGCAGATAAGGCGATAATCCCAAGAGAAACACAGAATAATTTATTCATTAAAAGCCACCTAATTTCTTTAACAGACTATCTTTGAGCTTATCTTGCACCTTCTCTACCTCTTGTTTCAATTTAGCGTCAAACAGTCCTGCGGTGTCTAAAGCAAATTGGGGATCCGACATAGTGCCTGTGATTAAGAATGGAATTTCAATGCCATAGAGTAGGTCTGTATCTCCTCCACCTTGCCCTTCGAGGGAACCCACCACTGCAGTGGTTAATTGATAATCCAGTGCCTCGGAGATAATGTTGGCCGTTCCAGCCCCCGAAAGCCTGATTAACGGAGAGGACATCAGCAGATCCGGATTTGATACGACGCCCTTGACGACCGAAAAAGACCCGGTCAATGAGGTGAAGTCGGTTTTCTTTTCAGATGAACTTGTAGATGATCCACCACCACTGAGCTTTGCCTGGGCCTCTCTGATCATTTGCGGAATATTCACTCCGTATAGGGCACCGTCCGCAATCTCAAACTTACCTTTTGCGGCAATGTTCTTCTTGATATTATCGGCAAGCAGACTCCTGCCCTTGCCTTTAACACTGAAGTTTGCCGTTCCCGCCAACAGATCGACATCAACCGCATCTTTCAAGAGTTCTCTCACCTGAACCCCTGTAACCGATTTTTCAAAACTGTAACTAGGTACGGCTTGGCGACCATCGAGACTAGCAGTCACGGCGAGTTTTCCGCCATAGAGATCAGCATTGAGCTGCTTCAGATTGAGAATGCCATTCTTCAACGTCATAGCCATAATCCAATTACTGGTCATCATATTCGACGCCTTGATGGATTTCGCCGTTAGCGCCAAGGTGAGATCAAGAGACTTCATGGCACTTAAATCTGGCTCAACTTGAGTCGCCTCAGCTTGACTCTTCTCCTTGGTCTTGTCAGCTTTATCTGTTTGTGGCAGGAGTTTATCAAGATCTATGTCGCCCAAATCCAGCTTAGCAATGATTTGAGGCACTTTATGACCATAAGCGATATCCAATTTACCTTTGGCCTGGATGTCACCTGCATTTAATTCATCCAAGATAAGATGAATTTGCTTGGTCTCTAGCAAGATTTCCAGCTGGGTTAACAATGAGATATCTAACTGCTTATTGGGGATTCCCTCACCGGCTACCTCGTTAGTTATCTTAAAATCTTTAACCTGAACCTTAGTCATGTCTTGGGCGACTCTAATTGAGCCCTTGCCCTGACTCATTAGTGTCATATCAGGCATTTCAGCACTGAAGCGATACTCGAGAGTAGCAAACTCCCCCAGAGAGAATTTCCCAAGGGTTAAATTATCCAGACTAAATACTTGTTCGGTCCCGGCTTGTTTATCTGAGACTCGAATTTGTGTATTGGTGATCGAGACACCACCAATATCCAGACTCGATAAGTTGCCCGATGAAGCAGTAGTATCATTAAGTTGAGCTGGTTTATCTTCCGCGGCAGAACTCTGTAAACCGTCGAAGCTGGTACGGCCATCTTTGCGGGTTTCCAGATTGACGACCAAGCCATCGAGATTTAATTTAGCAATCTCTACTTGTTTACTAAACAGAGGCAAAAGCTCTACTTGTGCAACGATCTTGTTCACCTTTAACATAGAGTCATTATCGAATCCCTTAGGATTAGATAATGTAATATCTCCAAGCTCGATACCTATGCTTGGAAAAAATGTCCATGTGAGATCTTTTCCTATGATGAGCTCCCGTCCTGTTTGCTTCTTTACCGCATTGACGATTTCAGGTTTAAAATCATTTGGATCAAAAACCAAGGTCAGATAGGCCGCGAGACTCGCGAACATGAGAAATAAGACAATAAAAAACCATTTAACAATTTTCATAACAGGTTCCATCCAAATAGCTGAGCAAAATTAGAGCAAGCGAGAGAGGTCGAGTTCGGTATTGGCGATCCCGATGCCATTTTCATCAGAATATAACATCATACCCGGTGTGATTATAATGTTATCCATTGAAATCATACAATTGACTTCCCCTACACCTTTCTTTTGTGTTTTTATCGGGTTAGAACCAATGGCTTTGATGCCTATATCCATCAGTTTCAACGCACCGACATCTCTGACACAGCCATTGATAACGATACCTTCCCAACCATTTTCAACTGCACTCAAGGCGATTAAGTCACCAAGTAGGGCCCTGTTAATCGAGGCACCACCATCGACGAAGAGTACCTTACCCTTACCTTCTGTTTTAAGGATCTCTTTTACTTTTGAGTTATCTTCAAAACACTTAATGGTAACAAGCTCACCCCAAAATATTGTACGCTTTCCGTATTGCTTGTATTGAGTAGTTAACAATACCAGTTCATTATTAAAATAATCGAATAAATCAGGTAGCAGGTCCTTCATCTTATTCTCCATTAAATAAAATTAAAGATTACTCGTTCACTATTACCACAACAAGAATATCCTGAAACATTTACCTACTTTGGCTTTTATATGATCAAATGCCTTTGAGAGCCGGAACAAAAAGTCTATAATTGGCTCATTATGGGAACGTACTAATACTGTCCTTCTTACCTACTCGGAAAAAGTGAATTTTAATGCTTGATAACAATGACTTACAGAATGCGCTTGCGGCTTTAGATGAATACGGCTTCGATAAAAAACACTCGAGTGATTTATCTCAAGCAAGAAATAAACAGCAAATGACTAAATATATCGATTCGCTTGATTATAGTTTACGTCGTTTACTCATATTACAAGATACGGTAGAAGACTTGGTTGCAAAGAAGAAGCACCAAATAACCCAACAAGAAAACATTCAAACTTATAAAACTAAAGTCATCAATCTCTCCAGACAATTCAACATCTCATATGATGACGTTGTACAAGTCATGATTAATTTAAAAAACCAGACAAATTAATTTGCCTGGTTTTTAGTTCTATTTTCAACTAGGACTTATTTTAGTCTTAGTATGATGTTGCCATTACACTTTAAAGCTGGAGACAAGCCCATCTAATTCTGTCGAGCCTTGCTGGATCTGTTCACTCGTCTCACCAATTTGTACGCTCTTCTGTTGATTATCTACTGAAATATCATTGATTCGAGTCACATTCATATTTAATTCTGCAATGACCGAACTCTGCTCTTCCGTTGCAGCCGCAATTTGAATATTCATATCGGAAATCTCTCTGATTGAGGATTTAATGGTCACTAATGCAGTAACAATTTGTGAGGTTTCTTCTACAGTTTGACTAGAACGGGTTTTAGCTCGCCCAACCGAATCATTGACACTCTCTATCGATCCCCTAATCGCATCTATGATGCCGTTAATTTCTTGGGTAGACTCTTGAGTACGACTTGCCAAAGTTCTCACTTCATCCGCAACCACGGCAAACCCCCTACCCGCTTCCCCTGCCCGCGCAGCTTCGATAGCTGCATTGAGAGCCAATAAGTTTGTCTGCTCGGCAATACCTACGATAACATCTAAAATTTGCCCAATTTTTCCTGAACTAACCTGCAGCCCTTGAGCCACTTCCGAGGTATTTTCCAGTTCTTCGGAGAGCTCCTTTATTTTAATAACGGCATTATCGACGACCCTAGTCGTTTTATCAGCTTCTTCATCGGCACTCCCAGCACTATCTGCCGCGAGTTGTGCGTTAGAGGCAACTTCTGAAGCCGCCATAGACATCTCATTAATTGCAGTGGCTACACTTTCAGTTTCGGTTTGCATGTTGCAGGTGACTTTACTCGCTTCTGTTGAGATGCTGGCTAAACCGACCGCTAGCTCGCGGCTGTGTGTCACTGAATCCATGACTGATTGTACTAGTGTCTGGATTTTAACCACAAAGACATTAAAGTTACCTGCAACCTCATTGAGCTCATCATTTCCAGATTCTTTGAGCCTCAAAGTCAGATCCCCTTCTCCCTTTGCTATATTCTCTAGCGCTTGAATAGTCTCTCTCATCGGCCTGGATATACTATGAATGATGGCAAATAGAATAGCGATCACCGGAAACCAAACGAGCGCCACCACCAAGAGATACATCCAGGTAAAATCTAATTTTTGCGCATCGATATCATCGACATACATACCCGTACCGACAATCCATCCCCAAGGTCTAAATCGCTTCACCACGCTCATTTTTGGACTCGGAGCCGTTGCATTTGGTCGATTCCACATATACTCGACTTTCGCTGAGTCTTGTCGCTCGGTCCCCTTGACCATCTCCTCGAATAATCGAACGCCGTTAGGGTCCTTCATTCCGAGCACATTAGTCCCGACGAGTTTCTTAGCGAAAGCATGTTGAACCATCACACCTTGGGTAGTTATGGTGAAAAAGTATTCTTTCCCTGCATACCGTAATGTGTCCAGCGCCATAATGGCACCAGACTTGGCCTCATCTTCAGTTATCAGCCCCTGTTTGGATCTCTGATAATAGTCGCTAATGACTTTCTCACCCACATCGGCCAAAGAAGATATCTTGGCCTCTTTCTCACCAACCAACATATTATCGATACTCATAAGCGCAAACAGGAACATTAATATGGTAGCGAGTATGGATAAACCCAACATGATAAACAGGCGACTCGAGATTTTTATCTTTCTAAACAGGCTAATAATCGTGTCCATTGACAATCCTTAAGCAATTTGTGGCAAGCTGATTTACCTATCATAACTTTTGGAGATATTTCACTGTTTGTCAAAGATCGCTTGGATTTATTACAAGGTAATGATTTGCACCTCTTACCCTAGCCGACCCAGCTTTAAAAATGCATCGTCATGCTTTCTAAGTACTGTTTCAATGAAGCTACATCATATTCATTTTACTGGCTGTTCAACTTTAGTCTTAAGCGAGTGAATGTTTGCGATAACTTTTTACCTATCGTAAGTCTTAGGGTCAATAAACCAATGACGATTAAAATATAGATACTGGGCTCGATGACTTCAGACTTCACCGACCAATAGAAGTGAATAGGCACTAAGATGGCGACCAGATAAACCCAGTTATGTAATTGCTGCCAACGTCTGCCCATTTTCTTTCTAATGACTTTTAATGAGGTAACGGACAAGGCGATTAGAACCAGATAAGCCACAGCCCCGACTAATATGTAGGGACGCTTAAGGATCTCCTGAAACAGGAGTGACCATTCAAACAAGAGATCTAAACTGATAAAGGCCATAATATGTAAGCTAGCATAGGCAAACACATAGAGGCCGATTAGACGGCGAGTCTGTATCAATATCCCTTGTTTTAAGCGACGTGCTAAAGGGGATATCATCAGTAATATCACTAAGGTATTGAGGGCTCCGACTCCGGTATAATGAATAATGTACTGCACAGGATCCCCCCCCGCATCACCAGATATTACAGAGAGAACCAGATAACCGATAGGCCATAAAGCGACCAGATGTATGATGGCTTTCAGCCAAAAAAGATGTTTCGAAGTTAACCGCATTATTCCTCCCACTTTATCACTGAGCCTATCTCCGCTATTGTCCATAGCGTGCTTCAATTTCTGACTAGAAATATCTTTTTAAATCTAACCCTTGATATAAATCTGCCACTTGCTCACCATAACCATTAAACATTTGAGTGTTAATCCGCTTGGCCGAAAACAGGCCCCCCTCTCCTATACGCCTCTCAGTAGCCTGAGACCAACGTGGATGGTCAACATTTGGGTTCACATTGGCGTAAAAGCCATATTCATGGGTCGCAAGCTGGTTCCAGCTAGTGGGTGGCTGCTTATCCATGACTCGGATCCTGACGATGGACTTAATACTCTTAAAGCCATACTTCCAAGGCACAACCAAACGTATTGGCGCCCCATTTTGAGGCGGTAAGGTTTTGCCATATAAGCCAACCGCCATGAAGGATAGTGGGTTCATCGCTTCGTTAATGGTTAAGCCTTCCACATAGGGGTAATGGATCCCGCCGCCCATTAAGCGACTCTTCTGACCAGGCATCTGCTCGGGATCAAACAAGGTCTCGAAAGCCACGTGAGTAGCATGACTCTTCACACCGGCCTTTTTCAATAAGCTAGCAAGAGGAAATCCCACCCAAGGCACCACCATAGACCAAGCTTCGACACAGCGAAGACGATAGGTACGCTCTTCCAAAGCTATCATCTGAGTTAAATCGTCTAAATCTAACGTCAACGGACGCTCTACTTCTCCTTCGATGACAAGTTTCCAAGGATCGACACTTAGCCCTTGAGCATTTTCAGAAGGGTCCTGTTTACTGGTACCAAACTCATAGAAATTATTGTGGGTGGTAATTTTATTGAACGGCGTTGTCGCCCCATTACCGGTAAAACTCAAGTTTGAGGTATAAGTTAAGGGTGAGGTAAGAAATTGAGATATTTTCTTGTCACCAAAAAGATCGAAGATTCCGGCCTGAACTTGGCCTGGAATACTCGCACCTAAAGCGCCAAGTCCCATCGCCTTTATGATACGGCGACGGTCATTAAACACGGATTCCGGCGTCACATCAGAATCTTTAAGCTCCCATGGGGCTTTTTGTCTTATACCTTTGCTAAACTTCATCTCTACAGCCTCTTCTGGGTTCTAAGCATTAAAAATCACACACAAGTATTAGACAGGAAAAAGTAACAAAAAATTTCCTAAAATCTCAGTTAACTTAATCCGTGCTTAAACAGTGCAATCAATTCACCTCCTTTAATCGTCTTCAAAACACTCATCTATACCTCCAACCAAGATTAAACATATTAGCAACATACGATTAAGAGTTATTCATTTACGCTAAAAAATGCAAGATGCCACTTGAAGAGAGTCATCTTGCATGAGAGGCTATTCGCTTCATTCTTTATGGCCACCTTCTTATGCCTACTAATCTCCCTCTGTCACTACCCGAAATCATAGTCTTAGGAGCGGTCGCTTTTCTGTTTCTGCTCATCGGCGCCTTATTGAACCAACGTCTGACTCGACAGAGGTGGCAAGAAGTAAAAAACCAACTTGCAGACCAACACCAACATACGTTAGATGAAATCCAAATTGAGATCGGCCACAGGGATTCATTGCTACTAGATAAAGAAGCACAAATAGAAACCTTATACGCTAAGGTCGAAAAAAATCTCAGTGCATTAGGACAAGCTCAAGCCGAATCGAGTCGTCTTCCTCAATTAGACAGCCAACTGCAAGAATCTCAGCGAAAATTGATGGAAACCCAACTGGCCCTGTCAAAATCCAATGCCATGCAACAGACCTTAACCGTCAAATTTAGTACGCAGCAACAAGCTCTGGAAGATAAAGTCTCTCTATTAGAGAGTGCTGAAATCCGTTTGACAACCCAATTTGAAAATCTCGCCAACAAGATATTTGAAGAGCGCAGTGAGAAGTTACAGAGCCAAAACACTCAGCATTTAGATACGGTGTTAGCCCCTTTTAAACAGCAGCTTGAGGGGTTTAGGAAACAGGTTCAGGAATCTTATACTAATGAGCAATCCGAGCGCAGTGCATTCAGACACCAGCTCGAATCACTGAAAGCCCTCAACCAGCAGATGAGTCAAGACGCTATCAACCTCACCCGGGCACTCAAGGGTGACAATAAACAGCAAGGTAACTGGGGAGAGGTCATTTTAGAGCGTGTATTACAAGAGAGTGGTTTGCGAGAGGGTCATGAGTATGACACTCAAACTGAGCTTAAGAATGATGATGGTAAGCGTTTTAAGCCCGATGTCATCGTTCATTTGCCTGAAAATAAAGATGTCGTCATCGATGCTAAGATGTCATTGGTCGCCTATGAGCGGTATTTCAACAATGATGATGAAGATATCAAAGCACAGGCACTTAAAGATCATGTCCTCTCTATCCGGGGTCACATTAAGGGGCTGAGCCAAAAAGACTATCAAAAGCTTCATGGGCTAACCAGCCTGGATTACGTGCTTATGTTTATCCCCTTGGAGCCGGCATTTTTACTCGCACTTGAACATGACCCTAGTCTGGTGAACTATGCCTTAGAGCTCAACATCATGCTTGTTAGCCCTACCAATCTTTTGGTTGCATTAAGGACAATTAACAACATTTGGCGCTACGAATATCAAAATCAAAACGCTCAACGTATCGCCAAACAAGCAGGAAAGATATACGATAAACTGTGCGGCTATATCGAAGATATGGAAAAACTCGGTAGGGCCATCGAAGGCGCTGAGAAAAGCTATGCCAACGCCATGAGCAAGCTCGCCAATGGTAAAGGAAACTTAGTCCGACAAGCCCATCAGATGCAGCAATTGGGTGTGGATACCAGTAAAAAAATCGATCAGCGCTTATTGGATAGCGCACTATCAGACTATCCAGGACTTGAGTCCAAATTGAATTAGTCAGTCAATAGATGATCTCCTGATAAATATGGATATTGAAGGAAGACGCAATGCATAAGCAGTTTAATGGCATGTTAAAATCCTTGTTTTTTTATACTGGCCTGAGCCTGATCTCAATGTCGACATTGATGGCTAGCTCGGTTGTTAACCCAGCCCATGCCAGTAATTACACTGCCGAGCAACAAACATACTTAGATGCGCGAAAAGCACTCAAAAACAAGCAGTTCAGCAGCTACAATAAATTACGTAAGCAACTCGATGACTACCCTCTGACCGTCTATCTGGACTTTCATTCCAATATCAATGGCATTCTGACTCATAAGGGTAGCAGAGCCAGCTCTGAGATTGACCAATTTAAAGATACTCCCTTATTTAACACAGCTAGATATCGCTATTTAATGAGAACGGGCTCCAAACGGCGTTGGGATGACTTCTTAATGGTCAGTCCAAGCAGACCCAACAACATCATTTTACAGTGTTATTTCTACCGTGCTAAGTTGGCATCAGGCGATAAAGATATCGCTTTTAAAGGCGCTAAATCTCTCTGGCTTTATGGAAAGTCGAGGCCAGAAGAGTGTGACCCGCTCTTTCAGGTCTGGCAAAAAGCAGGTTATCGCACTCAAGAGATGATCTGGTCACGTATGTTCCTCAGTTTTAATGCCAATCAACACGGATTACTGACTTATCTGTCCAGAAAGATCACTGGTAATCAAGCCGAAGTAACGCGACTCCTGTCTGTATATAAAGATCCCCGTAGCCTGAGACACACGAAAAGATTTATGGGGCGGGCAAAAATTAATGGCGAGATCGTCGCCGCTGGATTAAAGAAACTGGCGAGAAAAGATCTCAAGCAAGCTGTAAAGCTCTATATGACCTACCAAAAACTGGACAGATTTAGTGATTATCAAGGTAGAAAACTCAGCCGCTATTTTGTCAAACGCGCCATCATCAGACAGGAAGAGCGCCTAAAATCATTCGTCGATACCATGTTGCCACTACTAGACAGTGATGATCTGGTGGAGTTACGATTGAGATGGGCCATCAGAGAGGCTGACATCACTAGCCTTATTGCCTACTTACCCCAGTTGAGTGAACAGAAAAAAGCTAAATCCAGATGGCAATATTGGCTGTCTAGGGTCGATAAAATCACCTCGAATCAAGCCACTTCAGCACCGAGTTCAGATATTGTCGAAAACCCATCTAGCAGCAGATTAGCGAACTTGAGCAAGCGTAGAAATTTTTATGGCTATGCCGCGGCACACGAGCTCAATGGTGAGTATCAACTCGAGCACGTTGATACCGTCAGTGACCCGGCACTTAGACAGAAAATCTTCGATGATAAAGCCTTGGCTCGTGTGATTGAGCTACTGGCCATAGATAAAACCATTGACGCCAGATCTGAATGGGTCCAAATGCTGGGACGACACAGCCAAGCAATGCAAAAAGAGTATGCAATATTGGCATTAGAGAATAAATGGTACGATCTCGGTGTTCAAGCCAGCATACAAGGCAAACTGTGGAACGACATGACACTGCGTTTCCCCTATGCAGCCGAGCAAGCCTTCGTGACAGCCAGCAAGAAACAGAAGGTCAATATCGATGAGCTCAGGGCTATAGCCAGAAGAGAGAGTGCTTTTTACCCTTACGCAACCTCTGGGGTCGGCGCCAGAGGCTTGATGCAGCTCATGCCAGCAACCGCAAAAGAGACAGCCAGGAAAGCTGGAGTCAAATACAAGGGCACACGTAGCCTGTACGTCAACGAGATAAACATTCGTCTCGGCAGTGCTTACTATGCTTCCCTATTAAAGCGGTTCAATAATAATCGTGTGTTAGCCACAGCAGCTTATAATGCTGGTCCCCATAGGGTTAAGCGCTGGTTAAAGAAAACCAATGGAGAACTCGATGTTGTCGCCTTCATCGAAGCAATCCCTTTCACCGAAACCCGTGAGTATGTACAAGCAGTGCTTAGCTATCGAGTCATCTACCAAATCAAACAAGGTAAGAAACCCGAGTTGTTTTCGGCTAAAGAGCTCGATTTTAAATATTAGTCAATAGGTACTTAAGCGTCTGCTCGGCAAGCATGACTAAGATTCTTTCAGGATACTTAATACAATAACGTCAGTGTCTCAATCCTTGGGAATTGAAAAATGATCAGATTTCACCGGTGTGATGAAAATTAGCTCATTC
This sequence comes from Shewanella sp. YLB-07, assembly GCF_009377275.1. Lineage (NCBI taxonomy): Bacteria > Pseudomonadati > Pseudomonadota > Gammaproteobacteria > Alteromonadales > Shewanellaceae > Shewanella > Shewanella sp. YLB-07. The sequence goes on from NZ_VOQB01000007.1 coordinate 144,552, forward strand.
GAACCCAGTTTCAGGTAAAAAGCTTAGACAGTCAGCCTTTATTGTGAATAATTATCATTAACGTAAAATATTAAGATCGACTTGATGGTATCACTGGATAATCTTTACCTGGGCGCAGAATATCAACCCCTGATCAACACCTCGGACTCGTCTGTCTATGGCTATGAAGCCCTGTCTAGATTTACCGATCTCGATGGCCGTCACACGCCACCCAATATCGTCTTCGATCATCTGCATAATCAAGCATCTCTATTAGAAAAAGTTGAGATACAAGCTAAGTTTTTTCAACTTAAACACTCAATTGCCTCTTTGCCTCTGTTTATCAACTTAGACCCCCATGCCATAGGCCCCAAAAGCCAACACATGTTGAATTTATTATCGCTTCGGCCTAATTTAACCGTAGAGATCATCGAGAATACTTGCATCAATGATGCAAATCTCTCGAGAATACTGGTATCCCATTTAAAATCCAAACAGATAAATGTGGCACTCGACGATATTGGTGCCCCACATTCCATGTTGTCTCTAGCCCTGTTAGGCCAAGTAGATACCCTAAAGTTTGATATCCACTGGCTTAATCAAATGGGTAATATAGAGCAAGAATATCTGATGAAAGCCCTGATCCGGTTTGCTAAGGATTGCCGTAAACAAACTGTCCTCGAGGGCGTAGAAAACCGGCAACAATTTGCGCTCGCGCAAGAACTCGGTATAGATCTGGTGCAAGGATTTTTATTTAAGTCCCAATTCATCACAGCGCCTTCTGTCACACCACTACTAGCCCTCGATGAAAACCTGACTAACATTGAGCCTTTGCCTGCAAAATTAATGAACTAGCAAGCCATGCAAGGGTAACGAATTGACCTAGACTTAGAGTCAAACCAAGAAACTGGATCAAGAATCTAATTTGCCGCATAGTAATAACCATAATGCCAGTAAAGGGAATTCAATGTCCAAACAGACAATTTCAGATATTATCACTCAACTTGGGCGTGTTCTATTAGGCAAACCAGAACAGATAAAGCTGGCACTTGCATGTATTCTCGCCAAAGGACACCTGCTGATCGAAGATCTTCCCGGTATGGGGAAAACCAGCCTATCCCATGGCATCGCCCAGAGTCTGGGGCTCACTTATCAGCGGATACAATTTACCAGCGATATGTTACCCGCCGATATTCTAGGAGTCTCTATTTTCGATAAGGAGCAAGCTCAGTTTATCTTTCACCCTGGGCCTATCTTCAAACAGATGGTGCTAGCGGATGAAATCAATCGTGCCAGTCCCAAGACACAGAGCGCACTACTCGAGGCCATGGCCGAAAGTCAGATCACAGTCGATGGGATCACTCACCCACTGCCCAGCCCGTTTTTTGTAATAGCGACTCAAAATCCCAGCGAGCAATCGGGCACATTCCCACTGCCAGAATCACAACTCGATCGCTTTATGATGCGCCTCTCCATTGGTTATCCCAACGCTGCAGCCGAACTCGAAATGCTCAAAGGACATGACCAATCCCCCCAGGTTATGGTTCTTCCCCAGTGTATATCCCAAATCGAACTGGTTCAGTTACAGCAAGATGTTGGGAAAATTACGGCTTCAGATGCCTTACTTAATTATGTGCTCGCACTCGTCGAAGCCTCCCGCGTCCAGAATGAGGGGTTTGGCCTGTCACCACGGGCGAGCAAGGCACTACTCCAAGCCTCTAAAGCCTGGGCTTTTCTCAATGGACGAAGCTACCTTGTCCCTGAGGATGTACAGGCAGTGTTCTCATCGGTAGCCGAGCATAGGATCCGCAGCAGTAGTCAACAGCAGGGAGCTGCCCTATCTCAAAAAATTCTCAGCAACGTCAACCCGATACTGTAAATTAGCATTATGATGAATCGTGCTAACTCCACTAAATCCACAAGGCTCTGGAGACCTTCGCTCTGGTTGAACGCCTGGTTAGCACGTAGGCTACCGCCATCGAAACAGGTCACATTAGCCCATAAAAGTATCTTCATTCTACCCACGGGCTTCGGCCTATTGTGGGCCAGTCTGATCTTACTCTTGTTTATACTCGGCACTAATTATCAGAACAACTTGATAATAGGATTAAGCTTTTTACTGGTAAGCCTGTTTAATACCTGCATCATCTACAGTTATAAAAACCTTGCCGGGCTCTCACTTACTTCATCTCCTTCTCCTCAAGCCTACGCTGGAGAGACACTGGTATTCCCAATAAAATTGTCCTCTAGACAAGCTCAATTTGAAGTATTGCTTTCCTATCCCAATAACCAGGTCAATGTGCTCAAAATGATTAAAGAGGAACCACAGGTTTCTCTGCTGCAATTTAAAAACCTTAGCCGAGGCAGAATATTCCCCAGGCGCTTGAAAATAGAGTCGAGATACCCGCTTGGATTATGCAGAGCCTGGTCACATATAGATCTTGCTAATCAAGTGATCGTCTTTGCCAATCCCATCGAGTCACAATCAGAGCTGTCTTCTTTAGAAACAGACGATATAAGTGACACCTTAGACAAAGGCATACATGTTCAGGGAGTCGATGAGTTTAAAGGCCTAAGGCAACATATTCCCGGAGAATCATTGAAACAGGTTGCATGGAAACAACTGGCACAGGGACGAGGCATGCTGAGCAAGGAATTTCAGCAACCCCAAGGACAACCCCTCTGGCTCACTTTAGATAATCTAGGCTCACCGGACATCGAAGAAAGGATCAGTAAGTTGACTTGGTCCATCGATAAACTCAGTGAACGTGGGCATATTTTCGGGCTAGTAATAGGCCAACATAAGATCCCTCCTTCGGATGGCGAGAGCCATCGGCTTATGTGCCAACAAACCATAGCACTTCTTCCTGTGAGAGATGGGGAGATAAAATGAAGCCCTCGCAGCAGGAGATCATATCCCGGCATAGTCTACTTTGGTTACTCATCATCAATGTCGTGATACTTCTGCCACTCTATGACAAGTTGACTCCATGGACCATGGCCATCTGCGGCATCTGCCTGGTATGGCGCTACGGCATTTTTATGGGAAGAGTAGCCAAGCCTCCTCGCTTGCTGGTAACAGCACTCGCCCTGGCATCGGCATTGACTCTAGCACTGGTCACATCAAAAATTGGCTTACTCAACGGCTTGATCAACCTGCTGATTTTAGGTTATTCACTCAAATATATAGAGATGAGAAACAGGCGTGATGTCAGAATTGTGGTCATTGTCGGCTATATTCTTATCGCGATCACCTTACTCGGGCATCAATCTGTCTACTTCTCTATCCTATTAATCTTCATTGCCACGATTAACACTTGTGTGTTAGTTAGCCTCTACCGAGAAGATGTGAGGCTCAATGAGACAGCCAGAATAGGTTTTAGCCTCATCATACAAAGTTTGCCCTTAGCCGCCCTGCTCTTCCTGGTGTTTCCTCGTTTACCTCCCCTGTGGTTGATGCCGCAGCTAAAAACGGAACAAACTGGGATCTCAGATGAAGTGAGTTTCGGTGAAATAGGCAGGCTGACACGCTCTGCGGCTCTCGCATTTCAGGTCAAGTTTGATGGCACTCCCCCCAGAAATCATCAACTCTATTGGCGGGCTCTGGTCTTAGAAGATTACGACGGTCAGACCTGGAGACAACACGAAAGCATTAAAACCTTGGAATCAAATAATTTAGCGTCATCGACTGTGCCTGCTGCCACTGGGACCTGGCTGAATTATTCTGTTATTGCACAGAAGAGCAATCAACACTGGCTCTTCGGCCTGGACGTCGCTTTCAGCGATACAAGGAACATCATCCAATTGCCGGATTACCGCCTCTATTCCACCAAGAGCCTCACACAAAAGTTTCAGTACAGTGTCAAATCTTTCCCCTCTATGCCCATGGATTTAACACTCGCAGATCATGTCAGGAATATTAATTTACAGCTTCCGGAGCTGAGTAACCCCAGAACCCACAAATTAGCCAAGAGTTTTGCAGTCCGCTACCCAAACCCGGTAAAGAGACTCAATGCCATGATGAATTACTTCACCGAGCAAGCCTATTTTTATACTCTGACGCCACCACCTGTAGGTCCACAGCAAATTGATGATTTCTTATTGGAAAACAAGGCCGGATTTTGTGTTCATTATGCCAGTGCATTAACAGTTATGGCTCGCGCTACCGGGATACCTGCAAGAATGGTAACAGGCTATCAGGGCGGCGAATGGAATAAACAAGCCCAATATCTCAGCATCTATCAATATATGGCCCATGCCTGGGTAGAAGTCTGGTTAGAGAACAGAGGCTGGATAAGACTCGATCCCACCTCTATGATAGCACCGGAGAGAATACTCGAAGGTTTCGACGCCTATTTTCAAGGAGGGGACAGCTATTTTATCGACAGTCCCTTCAGTACACTTAGGCTCAGAGACTATCCCCTTCTCAATGAGCTGAGGCAAAATTTAGCCAGCATAGATTTCTATTGGAGTGTCTGGGTATTAGGTTTCGATTCGAGTAAACAAGAGCAGGTGTTACATAAGTTGCTGGGGAAGGTCACCACAGAGAAATTAGCCTTTTTCATGCTCTCAAGCTTGGCTCTTATCATATTAGTAATAGCATACAGTGCCGGATTACTGCATTTCAGCAGAGATAAAGATAAAATATCATCGGCTTACTTAAGAGTCTGTCGGTTATTAGATAAGAAAGGCGTGACCAGGCGGCTCGAGCAGGGCCCGATAGATTTTTGCCATAGCGTAGAGAGTCAGCTACCTGCGATTGCTAAAGATTTCTCTCTATTGACTCAGTATTACGTCGCGCTTAAATATCGAACATTAACGCCCAGTGGCAAAAAAAACACCACTAAACTTTTTATTCGATTATCCAGGAAGTTGAAGCTTAAACTGATCAAACTCTAACAAGAAACGGTAAACGAAAAATATGCATTCAACAATAGTGATGACGTAATAACCGGCCATATTTCAGTCAGAAAAAAGCGGAGCATCCTGCCCCGCATACCTAAACTTGCACAACATATCTCCATAGATTCAATCATTGAGTCTATGGAGTAGCCAGTATCATTCTGAATATATCTACGTCGAAGGAAGCACTAAACTCTTATCGACATATTCCAGCCCATCCTTAGGCTTAATACCATTCCATATAAGTATCTGGTCAGAACGATCAGATACTTACTCGGAATGGTATAAACTCGCAGACTAAAACGAGAAGGTTAAAACAAAATATTGCGACAAAAAGATCAGTTCGACCAATGGATGTGAACTATCTGCCACTCTCCACCAGTTTCCTTATTCAGTACTAAGGTTTCCATCCCCTGACTGTCTATCGATTTTCCCTTGAACACACCAGACGATTTAGTCACCGACATAGAAATTGCCGTGTTGCCATACACCTGTATCTGCTGCTCGAGCATGATGACTGTTAATCCTTTGAGATAAGCCATATCGGCCCTCATATGATGACTGGCATATTCTTGTAGCGAACGTTCGACGTTGCCTCCTTCATAGATCAACACATCTTTTGCCAATATCCTCTTAACTGACGCCTCATCCCCGCTCTGGATAGCGCGATGAAACTCACTCACCACCTTGGCCACAGGTTGTTCCATGCCAATAAATACTTTAGTCGCGGCTGGATGTTCTTCATTTCCGTGTGCCTGCACAAGACCGGAATAATTGGCGCCTAAGAGCAGTAATAGCCCTGATAAAAGGCCTCGCCATTGCTTTATTTGATATCTAAGCATTTCATTTCCTTATTTATTTTCTATATATCTTTTAAGCAGGATAAAAAGCCCTGCTTTAATCAATTCGTCCGTTTAAGCCAGACTTTGTGGCCCCAACACACTGGACAGCACAGCGGTTGTGGTTAAAATCAGCGCAGCGATGAGTATCTCGACCCCAATTGAACGCTTCAATATGCCTACTGAGTTCGCCTCGCCTTGTTTTGGCTTTGAGCTCAGCTTCACGACTAACGAGCCAGACTCCGATGCGTTATCATCAAGATTAGGCACCAAGCTAAACTTGTGCAGTGCGGCTATCGCCAGAATCGCCGAGATAATGAAAAGCTTAGTCAAAATGGCTCTTCCATAGCCAGTGTCGATAAACTCGCCAGGACTTTGAAACAGCAGGCTTAGCAATATCAGTCCCGTGATCACCACAACAGCGACGATAAATATGGCCTGCTTGCCAAACAAGTCCATGACACCCTTGAGTGATCGCGCTTCTAAACGGCCACACATGGTCCATAAAGGGATCAGTGAGCCAATCCAGGCACCGATGGCAACAACATGAAGAGCCACCAGCCATTTACCTAAGTCATCCATATCGGCACTGTGACCTATCAAGGTGAATGAATACGCCAAACAAAGCGTAGCCATCAGGAGTAGACCCAATGCACTATTTCGAGCGGGTCCCGTTCGGTTAACAGGCATAAATGTGGTAACCAAAACCAAAACAAAACCAGTAATACGCCAGGATACGGAGCCCCCGACAGAACTCTGCCAGAGGATTTCGGTCATCATAGGATCCCACATTCCTGAAAGACCGGTCTCGGCAAACGAACCTACCTGAATGAAGAAGTTCATGGCAACGGCCAAGACTCCGATCATGGCCCCCTTCCTCATGTAGCCGGATAAGTCGTCAATACCTGCTCCTGTACTTGAATCTATTTGCTGTTGCCTGATTATCGACCTGACATTCATTACGATCATCAAGAAGCCGCCCAGACTCGACGCCACGCCAATATAGATGAGCCATTTAGTCATGATGCCGACTATGTCGAACAGGCTTAACACCATTACATCAGTCATGGGAATGGCTGGCATGATCGTGCTCAGTCGCCTTAGCCATCACTTCATGGACCATGAAACCAAATTTTCCTTTCATCTTATGGGCATCTTCTCCCATGATCATCCAGTTAACCGAGTAACTTGAGGGGGACAATTGAGGTAAATCCAGGGAGAATTTCTTTGAGCTTTGCATGTTTGGCTTGAAACCAAATTTGATGTCATCACCAGCACCATCCTTCAGGGTCAATTTAACCAGGCGTACCGGACTGCTAAATGTCAGCACCAGCGCTTGGGGCGAACCTTGCAGCATCTCATTCTTCGCAGGACTCGACTCAATCAGCCCGGAATGCGCAAACGCGGCAGAACTAAATATCATGGTGGCAGAGATAGCGATTGTCTTAATTAATTTCATTTTGTACCCTTCAATTTATATTATTTAATATGTTGATTAATTTGTTTTTTATTACGTAACCATTAGATTTATCATTCAAATGTCGATTGACTCTTGAAGCTTATTTTCTTTTCTACTCTCGATTCCACCTCTTGATATCGGCGATAAAAACCGGACTCAGAACCAAGATCTGAAACCGACAACAAATTGAGTCTCGCTATCTTCCTCTCCCTCATCCCTCGCGTAATCTGCCGTGTTACCAAACTTCTTACTCCAATTGACGCCGATATAAGGCGCGAACTCCCTGACTATTTCATAGCGTAACCTCAGCCCCGCACCAAAATCTGACAAGCCAGATCCGATACCGACATCGGGATCATTCTGTCCGTAAAAGTTCATCTCAATCTCAGGAGTTAAGATGAGCTTTTGGGTGATCAAGAGCTCATATTCACTACTGAAGCTAACCGCCGTTCTCCCCTCTTTTCCCACATAAAGCGCCGCATCTATTTCAAAGAAATAGGGTGCGAGCCCCTGAATTCCGAGCACAGCCCAATCACGGGAAGGAGACGGTTCCAAGTCACGTCTCACTCCCATCTGCAGATCCCAATAGGGAGCGATAGCTCGGCTATACAGGGCCTGAACTTGGGCATCGATGACATCTCCACCCGAGTATTCCCCCTCAGTCTTAATCCAAAGTTTATTCAGGTCATAGCCAAGCCAGGCCTGTGCTCCCCAGCTGGTGGTACTGTTACTAGTGAGATCGTTCTCAAACTCATCGATCATCACCTTGGTTAACAAGGGATCGTCGGTTTCTGCGCCATAGGCCGTGTCGACACTGGCCAGATTTACCAGAGCGACCAGAGCGATGGCGATAAAGGGATAACGATTTATCAGATTAGTATTCATTTGCGACTCCATATTTATTCCCTTCTTTGAGCTTTTACTTGAGCTTATAGTTATGCGTTCTTAACTTGAACTTTTCTGAACATGCCCGGCATATGGAACAACAGGTGACAGTGATATGCCCAGCCACCTAACGCATCGGCCGTCACCAGATAACTGATGCTCGAACCCGGTTGCACTATCACAGTATGCTTACGGGGAATAAAATCTGGATCACCCGTTTCCAATTCACTCCACATCCCGTGCAAATGCATGGGATGGGTCATCATGGTGTCGTTGACTAAGGTGATACGTACTCGCTCACCAAATTCAAGTTCCAGTGGAGCAGCATCGGCAAACTTGATGCCGTTTACCGACCACATATAACGGCTCATGTTGCCTGTGAGATGCAGCTGGATCTCCCGGCTAGGCTGCCTTTTATCCAGTGTTGGAGTGAGCCCCTTGATATCTGCATAGGTGAGTACTTTTCGCTTGTACAAGCTTTGATGGTCCCTGAGTCCTATTCCCGGATCGGTCAAGCCACTGCGGGGGCTCGCCGCCCGCATATCGACCTGAGGACCAAATTCACTGGAAATATGCTTAATTTCATTGTTACTGCCATATCCGGCTAGCCCCAAACCCGTAACACTGGCCTTATTCATGTCCATCTGCATAGCACTATGATCCATGCCTTCCATATTCATGGTTTTATCACCATTTCCGGCCATATCCATCTGCATAGCACTGTGATCCATGCCTTCCATGTTCATGGTTTTATCACCATTTCCGGCCATATCCATCTGCATAGCACTATGATCCATGCCCTTCATGTCCATGGTTTTGTCACCATTTCCGGTCGTATCCATCTGCATAGCACTGTGATCCATGCCTTCCATGTTCATGCCCATGTCTCTGTGTACTAACACGGCAACGGGATCCATGGGTGGGATAAGAGGCTTAAGAGCCTGATCTGAAGTCAAACTGCCATAGGTGAAACCGGTGCGGTCTATGCTTTGAGCGAAGATACAATAAGCATTGTCAACTTCGGGCTCGACAATCACATCGTAGGTTTCGGCGACACCGATACGAAACTCATCGACGCTGACAGGCTGAATATTCTGTCCATCACTAGCCACCACAGTCATTTTCAGACCCGGAATACGCACATCGAAAATGGTCATGGCCGCGCTGTTAATGAATCTGAGTCTCACTCTTTCACCCTTGCGAAACAGTCCCTGCCAGCCCTTCTCTGGAGTATTGCCATTCATCAGATAGGTATAGGTATACCCGGTCACATCCGAAATATCCCTGTCACTCATTCGCCCCTTATTCCACATAGAACGCGCATTCCAGGTGTTAACTAAACCATTAGCTGAGATGTCATCGAAGAGATCGACTAAGGTGCGCTCACGAAAGTTATAATAATCGGATTGTTTCTTGAGCTTGGCATAGATGGACTCAGGCTCTTCGTCTGACCAGTCTGACAACATCACCACGTATTCCCGATCGTATGCCACGGGATCGGCATCCTTAGGATCGATAACGATAGCGCCGTACATGCCAGTTTGTTCCTGGAAGCCTGAATGACTGTGGTACCAATAAGTTCCGCTCTGGCCAACAGTGAAGTTATATTCGAATGTCTCCCCGGGCTCTATGCCCTCAAAACTGATCCCGGGAACACCGTCCATATTTGCCGGCAGGATAATACCGTGCCAGTGAATAGAACTGGACACATCCAGATTGTTTTTGACCCTAAGGGTCACCGACTCCCCCTCTTTCCAACGAAGCAGAGGCCCAGGTATACTTTGATTAACCACAGTGGCGCGGACATCGGTGCCAGTGAAATTAACGGTCTGATAATCGATACTAAGATCAAACACTTTACCACTGAGCGTCGTTAAGCCTTTGCGTAACGACGCGGCTAACACGCTCTGAGTGAAAGGTAGACTGGCCAGCATCATAGCACTCGCCGCGCCCATGACGAATCGGCGACGAGATAGCGTTCCAGGGGCCTTGACTAAGCTTCCAAGCTCCATTAATTGAGACGATTTAAGCATTTTATTCATAATACTGACTCCTCTAGTGAGTTAATTTCACCATAGACACTGCTACTGCCATCTTTGTTAAGCAGTAAAATCTGATAAGGCCTGAATTGATCACCATATTCCATTCCTGGGCTACCAACCGGCATTGCCGGGACGGCCAAACCGATCGCACCCTGCGGAGTATCGTTTAGAAACTGATGAACATAAGTTGCGGGAATATGACCTTCAAACACGAAACCTTGGCTAGATATCGCGGTATGGCAAGACTGAACATTAGCGGGAATGCCCTTGGCTTGTTTGAGCGAGCTCAACTGCCCAGTGTCATGGGCTTTGGCATCGAATCCATAGTTATTCATATAATCGATCCACTTACCGCAGCAGCCGCAATTGGGGTCTTTATACACTGCCAAAGAATGAACCTGAGCCGTTATTACTCCCTCTTTACTGGTATGAGTTCCATTAGCGACCTTGCCAGCCAAGACTCGATGGCTATCCATATAGGTCACGGCACTGGCTCCCAGTAGAACTGTGGCTATGAGGAGAGAAGTCAACATGAGTTTCTTACTTATACGGCCCTCACTTGAAGGCATGAATCTTGAGCTCTTAGTCTCTGGTAAAGAGTTTTCTGGTAAAGTGTTTTTTGAAGCCATAGGGCCTCCGAATATACGCAGCCTGAAACAATAACTAAGTAAAATTATTGCCCCATAAGATTAAAAGTTAACCTCAGGGTTCGATCAGATTTCAGGCTTAGAACTGAGTTAACGTCGGGCGGATCTGAGATTCTTGATAGAATTCATCATGTGCGACGCAGTTAGCAACAAAGGATTAAGATCGTAAAATTTAAACGGATCTATGCCTTATCAGGCGAGTATTGGAGGACGGTAAAGCGAAGAGGGATATTGATTAAGGGTTGTCATCTTGAACACACTCATCTTAAGTAGAGGATGTGTTGTTATATCTAATTCAGGCAGTGCCATGGTTAAAGCCACTGAGAAACAAGAGCCCATAGCGCAATTACATACGCTCTTACAGCAATCTTGATGCTCATCGTTTGTCATGGTGTGAGACATACCGGAATGTGCCGAATCAGGGTCTTGCATCGAATCCTGGCTCATCTCCATCGTATCTTGAGACATGGAGTTTTGAGACATGGTACTTGTAGACATGTCCATGGACATAGAGTAAGGCATGATCACAGACGCATATGCCTGACCGACAAATGTCAGTAGCATCAACATCAAGATGACTCCTTTACCTATATTCAAGATGACCTCAACTAGAAAACGATTAACTTTTCTAGCATAACCTAGGGCGTGTCGTTTTTAAACCCAATTTTAAATGTTCTAGCTGTTCATGATACTCAATACGGGTATTTTTAATCTAATATTTTCATCAAGGTTAGGATCTATATTCAGGTGGAATGTATATTTACTTAAGTAAAAACACAGGCAAGCACTCAGTTTTACAAACAAGATAATCAATCAGCCAGCCACACCAGCAACAATTGTTAAACCACTGAACTTTAGAGAAATAATTTCATTTATGAGTTATAATTGTCGCCTTTTTAAGTATATATTGCTGACCTCTGGGCAGCTAACGTTTTATTGAAGAATCACAATTGAAAAATCTAGTTACAGTTTCATTCTCAACAATTAATGGCTCAAGACATTTCAGGCTAGATAAACGATCACAAAGAGGGATACGTTGGGCTTTTTTATGCTTTATTTTCGTCAGCATATTTATCCTGATGGCCTTAGTTTACCTGTCTGAGACTGCTATTGATGCCAAGATGAAACAAGCCTCTTTGCAAATTCAATCTATCGAATTATCAGAGGACCTGGATGTTTTGATGAAGTTGAAGGAGCAACTCGAACAAGACCTGACAATGCGAGAATCTCATCTGCTACAAGTCTCTAATCGACTCGGCGATCTGGAGCATATGTTAGGTGTTACGATAAAAGATGAGCCCGGATTACAGAGTAGGCTAGATACTGCCGCTATTACATCAGCAGTGAGGATCGCTTTACTACAAGAATTGCCTAATGGTGCTCCGGTTAAAAATGCCAGAATTTCTTCTAACTTTGGCACGCGTACTCACCCAATTACAGGTAAGAAACGCAGTCACAATGGAATTGATTATGCGGTCAATACTGGATCGCCAGTTTATGCAACCGCTGATGGTGTTGTAGAAGTGGTTCGTCCGAGTAATACGGGGTCTGGCAACTTCCTTCGTTTGCAACATTCATTTGGGATAAGCAGCTCTTATTCACATTTACAAAAATTTAATGTCTCAGCGGGAGCCTTTATCAAAAAAGGCGATTTAATTGCCTATTCGGGAAATACCGGCTTATCCTCCGGACCGCATTTACACTATGAAGTGCGCTTTGTTGGACGGCCAAAAAACCCAAGGAACTTTGTTGAATGGGATCTGGAAAACTTTGACTCTCTCTTTGAAAAACAAAAAGGTATACGATGGGATTACTTAGTAAAAACAGTCGAGCAAAGGGTGAGCTCACAACTACAACTGTCATCGCAAAAGGCTGCCATATCGCCGGCGAGCTGAGGTTATCCGGCCATATTCAAATTGACGGATTTATCGAAGGAAAAATGAATACACAGCAAACAATTATCGTCAGTAATGAAGGTAGAGTAAAAGGCGAACTGTGGGCAGACAAACTCATCGTCAGCGGTCTAGTAGAAGGCAATTGCTATGCTGATACCATACAAATTTTGGCTAATGGTAAAATCAGTGGAAAAATTTACAGTGATAATTTGAGCATAGAGCTTGGGGGATGCTTCCTGGGAGAAACCCAATTAAGTATTAAAGATCTGGTTATTGAACATAACACTCCAAATGTTGAAACCTTAAAAACCGCATAATCCCTCGCTATTTTGTAGTGAGTAACAGCAAAAAATAGACTAAATGTTGGCCATTTTCTTAACTTATTATGAGTAATTCCTATAGGTGAAATGGCTAACAATACCTTCTTTAAACATAGATCCTTGTAAACCACGTCAAACACTGTTCCCCATTTTAATCAGAAACCTTACAGTTATACCGATTTGGTATTAATGAAAAAGCATCAGTTAGTCGTTTTAATCATGGCTTTCATTGGACATCTAAATTCAATCACATAAAATGGTTTCACCTATTTGAATCCGCTTCATTGCAGCTAATTCTTGAAGGTATATAAACTCTAGTCTTCTATTTTATATAGATTATTCAAACTCTTCTTTAGGAATTGTCATGCTCTATCTTGTTCAGTCTAATCGAATGGAAGCACTCTCGGCGCAACTAGCCGAGGAGTTACGAACTCCCATTCCCGGTATGCCTGTGTTAATGCCTGAGCATGTGCTAGTCCAAAGTCCGGGGATGTCGACCTGGCTTAGACTGGAAGTTGCCAAGAAGAACAAGATAGCCGCGGCGCTGGAGTTCCCCCTGCCTTCGAGCTTCATCTGGCAACTGTGCCACATATTATTGCCCGACGTGCCCAAGGAAAATGCCTTCACAAAACCTGCCATGACCTGGAAACTGATGGAGTTATTACCAGATCTATTGGCTATTCAAGAGTTCGCCCCACTAAATAACTACCTTACATCTGGGCAAGACCAGCCAGAGCAAGACAATCCACTGAAACTATTTCAGCTATGCGGCCAGATAGCCGATATCTTCGATCAATACCTAGTTTACCGCCCGGATTGGATTGCTGCCTGGGAAGCCAATGAGCCCACACTCCCGCCTAGGGGCGACAAATTATCCCAGGCTCAGGCCTGGCAGCCGATATTATGGCGTGCCCTGATTGAGTTTAATAACCAAGATCTTGGCAAGAGCCAATACCACAGGGCAAACCTGCATCAATCCTTATTCGATGCCCTGGACAACCCCGACACCTCACTCGAAGGGCTGCCAAGACGTTTATTCGTGTTCGGGATATCCTCCATGGCGCCGCAAACATTAGATGTACTCTATCATCTGGCCAAACGCATCGATGTGATCATGCTGAACTTGAGTCCCTGTCAGCATTATTGGGGCGATATTGTCGATCCCCGGCTGCGTGCCCGCATGGCACTGGAATATGCCGATAAGCAAAAGCTTGAGCAAGACTGGGAAGATAAACTCGAAGTGGGTAATCCCCTGCTGGCCAATAATGGCAAGATGGGCCGCGAGCTACTGGATCTGATCCTCGAGCTTCCTGAAGAACACGCCAACTTTAACTTCGAGTGTTACCAAGACCCAGGTGTCGGTAATCTACTCAGCGGCATTCAACATGACATTCTCGAACTCAGTACCCGAGATAGAAGCTTAGGCCCCGATGCCTCCTTGTACCTGACGCTCGATGGACGGCGCACTCTGGCTAAAACCGATGACTCCTTAACCCTTCGCAGCTGCCACAGCCCGCTACGGGAAATTGAGACCTTGCATGATCATCTGCTCGACATGCTCTCCCGAGCACCAGACGATCCAAACGAGCCATTGCTTGCCCGGGATATCGTTATCATGTTGCCCGATGTCGCCGCTTATGCCCCCTATATTGACGCCGTGTTCTCGGCGAAACACGGCGCGCATTATATTCCTTACGCCATTGCAGATAGAGGCGCGGCCCAGGAATCACCGCTGATCAACAGCTTCCTACATATTTTGTCCATCAACCAGAGTCGCTTTGGTTTAACCGACATCTTAGGCATTTTAGAAGTCCCGGCCGTGCTCAGACGTTTCGACTTAGATGACGAGGCACTGACCTTAATTCGCCACTGGCTCGAGCAAGCCGGAGTGCGTTGGGGGCGTGATGAAACCAGCCGCGCCGCCCAGTCTCTACCGGCATTCGATAAAAACTCTTGGGCTTTTGGCATCAAGCGTCTCATCTTGGGCTACGCCTTCAGTGATGATGCCCCACTCTACCAAGACACCTTATTGGTAAAGGGGATCGAGGGCCAATCTGCCCAGGCCCTGGGCAAGTTACTCAATTTTATTGAGACCTTAGATGACTATCAAAAGGTGCTCGGACAAACCTGCTCAATAGAAGATCGCATGGGGCAACTCGCCCAACTTGTTGATGATTTTTATGAGGTCGACGATGAGGAGTTACCTCAATTACAAGCCATACGCGAAGCGATAAACAAATTAAAAACAGAGCTCGTCGAAGCCGGACAGGTGACGCCGCTCAATACCCAAGTGCTGCAGAATTGGTTTAATAGCACCTTGAGTGAATCCCGCGTCGGCCAAAGATACTTGGCCGGTAGTGTCAATTTCTGCACCCTGATGCCCATGCGCTCCATTCCTTTTAAAGTGGTGTGTCTGGTCGGCATGAATGATGGCGTCTACCCTAGAGTTCAGCACCCGGTAGGCTTCGACCTTGTGGCTCAGTTTGGACCACGAAAAGGCGATCGCTCCCGCCGCCTAGATGACAGATACCTGTTTCTCGAGGCGATTCTCTCGGCCAGAGAACAACTCTACATCAGTTATATCGGCCACAGCGAACGGGATAATTCTGAACGCATTCCCTCTATGCTAGTGTCTGAGTTAGTGGAGTACTGTCAGCTCTGTTATCTGCCAGCAAGCTTTGAACTAGAAGGCCTTAAACCAAAAGATCTTGAGCCAGATGCATTCAATCAAGGATCTGCTAATAAGCCTGATATCCCCGCCATAGAGAAGGCCATCCACGAGCAATTGTTGATCGAGCAACCCCTGCAACCTTTCGATGAGCGTCTCTATCTAAGCCAAGCGCGAGAAGACACTTCAGATCATCGACTAAAGCAGAGTTACTCAGCGCAGTGGTGTCCGAGTCAAACGGATGATGATGGGGTTAAGCAGGAAAAGCGCTTTATCGATGCTGGACTCAAGATAACCCAAACCATTGAAGCCAACCAGTTGGCGGATGTATTAGTTGATAATGAGCTTGAAGTCTCCGCCCTTATCCGTTTCTTCAGAAACCCGGCCCAGTACTTCTTCAATCGAACCCTCAAGGTCGATTTAAGCCTGAATATTCAGGCCGACGATAACGATGAGCCATTTAGCCTCAATCCTCTTGAGCGCTACAAGCTCCAGGCAAGTTTACTGGACAACGCCATATCTCAGAAACTAGAGGCCCCGGATGAGGTGCTACTGCAGCGATTAAAAGCCAGCGGTGAGCTGCCGCTTCAGCCCTTCGATAATCTCTTGCTCAATAAATACCTGCATGACATTCAACCCTTAATCGGCCGCGCCGTCTATCTTCAGGGCGATAACCAGCGCTCCATGGATATAGCACTTAGCTTCACCCAAGCCGATGGCTTAAATGAACCGATGAACTTAGTCGGACGTATCGATGACCTCTGCGCCAAAGGCCTGGTGAACTACCGCCCTGGCACCGCCAATGGACGAGACCTTATCCGCCTCTACATCAGACATCTGTGTATTTGCGCCATGGGCTCAAATAAGGCGACTAACAAGCTGCCACATATTAGCTATCTGTTAGATATCGGTCATTTCCATGCTTTTCATCCCGTGGCACATGAGCAAGCTAAGGCTCAACTTAGCCTCTGGTTAGCTTACTTCCAGTCGGGACAGGTTCACCCCTTGATGTTTATGCCGAGAACCGCACTCGCCTATGTTGAAGCCGAAGGCGATCATCAAGACAAATTACTCGAAGCTCAGAGTCAGTGGCTCGATGAGCAGAGTCAATTAGGTGAAGCCATGGAGCCTCACTATCAGCGCTTGTTTAGTTTTCCTGATGATTTTACAGAACAAGAGTTCGGACACATAGCCATGACATTACTCAGCCCCATGCTTAGCCTGTATCACAAAGACAAACTCGGTGAGCTGGCCAGCTTCGTCGAAGGCGGAACCAACTCAAGCCAAGGAGAGAAGTAATGCCATCAACTCCTTCAACAACGAGTCCGACTATCCCGGTTATAGAGCCTAAGCAGTCTCAGCCCTTAGATACCCTCACCTTGCCATTCGGTGGCAGTCGTCTGATAGAAGCCAGTGCGGGCACTGGCAAAACCTATACCATAGCCGGCCTGTATGTGCGCCTGTTACTCGGTCACGGCATCGACAGCCCCCTCACCTGTGAGCAGATATTGGTCGTCACCTTCACCAATGCGGCTACCGGCGAGCTCAGGGATCGTATTCGCAACAAGATCCAACTGGCCTACCGCCACTTTATCGGCATAGATACCGGTGATGAACTGCTCGCGTCTCTGCACGGCGCCACGCCAGAATCGATGCGTCCCTTGGCCCTTAAACGTCTGGACTTGGCACTCAAGTCTCTGGATGAAGCCTCAATTTTTACCATCCATGGATTCTGTCAGCGAATTTTGGCCGACATGGCTTTTGAGTCATCTCTGCTGTTCGAATCAGAATTCACCTTGGATGACAGCGAGTTTCTGCACCATGCAGTGCGCGATTTTTGGCGTGAACACTGTTATCCGCTACCTGAGTGCCTTGCGGAGATCATTCAGAAAAAGTTTGCCGACCCCGACGCCCTGTCTAAACAACTTAGACCTCTGCTCGGTGCGAGTCAGGCCAATGCTCATCCACAGCCGGAAGACTTTAACACGCTCCAGGGCACGCTCACACAGAGCATGAGCCGACTCAAGCTCATCTGGCCCAGAGAACGTGAAGCTATAGAGACCTTACTGCATTCCCTGCCCCTCAATGGCGTACGTTTCGGTAAGAAGCCTGACGCTTACCCCAAATTGGCCATCATGCTCGATGACATGGACAACTGGTGTAAGTTCAGTACCAGCCTGCCACCGTTGAAGGTGATGGAGAGTCTTTCCCTGAGCGGGCTAAAACTCAATAAAGGCGGCGAAGTCCCGACCCCGGAACAAGCCCCAGTGCTGGATCATATCGAGCGGCTGTGTTTACTCATCAAAGATTTCATTCCAAGCTTCCTCTATTGTGCCAGAGACGGCATATCGAAACGTTTTTCATTGCAAAAGTCTGAGCGTAACTTGATGACGCCCGATGACCTCTTGCTCACTCTGGAGCAAGCCCTGCGGCCGGACACTGGTGATATTAATGAAAACAGCAATAGCTTGGCTAACCTGATAGCCAAGCGTTTTCCCGTGGCCCTCATCGATGAGTTTCAAGATACCGATCCCCTGCAGTTCGCCATCTTTAACCGGATCTATCAACAAGGATGGACCTCAAAATCAGACCATAACACCGATAATAGCGCTGATAATAGCCAGAGTAAGCCAACATCCAAAGGTGTGAGTCTCTTGATGATTGGCGATCCCAAACAGGCCATTTATGCCTTCAGGGGGGCCGATATTCACACCTATATTCAGGCCCGAGAGCAAACCGAGCAGCACTATAGCTTAGGCACCAACTACCGCTCTAGCCGCAACATGGTCTTGTCGGTCAACGCCCTGTTTGAGAATCGAGACGATCCTTTTATCAATGAGGCGATTGTGTTCGAGTCGGTGCAGCCGTCCCCCTTCGCCGATAAGAAAATATTCGTCGAACAAAATAGAGACACCTCGGCGCTGAAAATAAAGCTGCTGAGCGAAGACCCGGATAAGGGACTCAACAAAGCCAGCGCCAGAAAGCGTTTAGCCGAAGACGCCGCTGCCGAAATAACAAGGTTGCTGACGGAATCTCAACAGGGTCAATGCAGCATCAGTGGTAAGGCGCTCAAAGCCCAAGATATCGCCGTGCTGGTGCGTGATAGAAACGAAGCTGGGGTAATACGTGAGTCATTATCTCAGCGCCATATTGGCTCGGTATTCTTAAGCCGCGACAGCGTATTTAATACCTTAGAAGCCCGGGAATTGGCTTTGGTGTTACACGCCTTAGCCACGCCTAAAGATGAGCGAGCATTGCGCTCAGCCCTAGCCACCTCCTTACTGGGTTATGACGCCGTAGCAATTCATGGATTCAACCAAGATGAAATGATTAGGCAAGACTTGCTGGAACAATTTGATAATCTGCATCAACATTGGTTGAGGCGCGGGATCATGCCCGCCCTGCTCAGTCTGGCCAATGAGACTCAGCTTATCGAGCGCCTACTCCAAGGCGAAGATGGCGAGCGACGTCTGACCGATTTCAGGCACTTAGCCGAACTGTTACAACAAAAGGCTACCGAGCTGGACGGTATTAGCGCCCTGGTTAACTGGTACGAGCAAGCCCTTATCGCCAACAATGGCAACGAAGAGGCACAGCTCAGGCTCGCGAGTGAACAGAACCTAGTGCAAATCGTCACCATACATAAGAGTAAGGGACTCGAGTATCCCGTCTGCTTCATCCCCTTTGTCAGTCTGGCCCGGGATAATCGCCGTAAGCCAGCCCCCATGCTTTACCATGATAACAACCGGCTTATATGGGACATAGAGCAAACAGATGAAGGCTGGGAGCGTCATAAACGGGAAAACTTAGCCGAAGATCTGCGCTTGTTATATGTCGCCATCACGCGGCCGGTTTATCAATGCTATCTCTATATCGCCAACCATAGCCGCTTCACCAAAAAAGCCGGGATCACCAGTCAACTCCACGAGACCGGCATTGGCTACCTGCTGGGAATAGAAGATAAAGCCTGTGATTTTTCTCGCATTCAAACCCAGGCCCAAGCGTTAATCTGTGATGCCATCAGTGTCAGTGAAGTTGAAGCTGATGTCTCGACGCAATCCTTGGTCAGAGTCACAGATAAAAAGCTTACCTTAGCCCCCAGAAAGCTTAAACGTAAACGCTATACCCCATGGCGAGTGGGCAGTTACTCTGGGTTAGTCAAAGACTTGCCCCATGAGCGTGTTGCCCCCGGCGCCGATGATGAAAGTTTCCCCGAGCTTGAGATAATCCAGGATGAAGTCGACTCGACTCCTTCTCGATTTACCTTCGAGCGTGGTGCCAATGCCGGTAGCTTTATGCACTTAGTGCTTGAGCTGATTGATTTCACCTTGGCCGAGGCTGAATTGCCAGTACAGCTGCCCGTCGCCATGGAGAAATATGGCATCGATGAGTCTTGGTTTAGCATGCTCAATACTTGGTATCTGGATATTCTCGATGCGCCCCTGACCCAAGATGGCTCACTGACACTCGCTCAGCTGACCCCGAGTCAAAAGTTGGTGGAGATGGAGTTTTATCTGCCCATTGATCAGCTTAAAGCGGATGAGCTCAATGAGCTGCTCGAAGGTTATGGCTACAGCGCCGGACTCAATTTTGAATCCCTCAAGGGGATGCTTAAAGGCTTTATCGATCTGACCTTCGAGCATAAAGGACAATTTTTTATCGCCGATTACAAATCGAACCATCTGGGTGATGAGTTTTCTCATTATGGTGTTGACGCTATGGCTGGCGCCATTCGTAGCCACAGATACGACTTGCAGTACATCATCTATACCTTAGCCCTGCACAGATACTTAAATTTGAGAATGACCCACTACGATTATGACCAGCACATTGGTGGCAGTTATTACCTCTTCCTGCGTGGCATGTCGGTGGATTCACCACTGTCAGGGATCTTCTATGATAAGCCGCCTAAAGCACTTATCCAGGCCCTAGACGCACTATTTGACAGTAAACAAACACCACCTATGGATGATATGGCGCACAAAAAAGCGGTACAGGCGGCAATAGATAATGATCAGATGGGGCTTAAGTTATGATCCAGTCAAAGCAATCCATAAAAGCCCTGCTTAAATCATGGGAAACCGAGCGACTCATCACCCCACTGGATCGTCATTTTGCACTCGAGCTAGCTGAGTTTCATCGACAACAGCTTGACCAGCACAACGAGTCTCACAATGAGTTATTTCTACTCATATGTGCCCTGCTCAGTCATCAGCTTTCCCAGCAGCACACCTGTTTGCCCATAGAGCAGATATCGCTAAATAACCCCATGAATGAGCAAGAACCCCAGTGCCGCATCACCTGCAGTCACGATGAACTCATGACGTTATTGAGTCAGTTCAGTGCGATTGGGGTGCCTCAAGATAGTGTCCCTCAAAATAGCCTGCAGGAGAGTAGTTCGACGCCTCTGGTATTAGATCAAGGCTCCCTCTATCTGCAGCGCTATTATCAATTTGAGACTCAGGTAGCAGACAAACTTAGATACCTTGCCCAAGATGAGGTCCAAGGGCTACCCACTGCGACGCAGGAGACCTTGAACATACTGTTTCCCCACAATCTCCCAAAAAATGCGGCCACTGAGTCCCCTGTGTATGATTGGCAGAAGATAGCCACGGCCACCGCCTTCACCAAACGCCTGGCAGTAATAACCGGCGGGCCGGGCACGGGAAAAACTACCACAGTCACCAAACTCCTGTTTCTAATGACCCAAAAAGCCGACTTGACCATCAAGCTGGTCGCCCCAACTGGTAAGGCAGCCGCCAGACTCAGTGAATCAATCAAGGCCTCTAAGGTACGATTAAAATCTGAACTGGCCCCCTTCGCCGACAAAATCGATATCAATAGCTTAAGCCGGGTTCCCGAGGAAGCATCGACCCTGCACAGATTACTCGGCGTGATCCCCAACTCGCCTCAATTTCGCCACCACAAGGATAATCCTCTCAGGTTGGATCTATTAGTAGTCGATGAAGCCTCCATGGTCGACCTGCCCATGATGCACAAGTTACTGTCGGCCTTACCTAGCCATGCCAGGCTCATCTTGCTGGGCGATCAGGATCAGCTGGCCTCAGTCGAAGCTGGTGCCGTACTCGCCGATATCTGCGCCGGGCTCAAAGCTGACAAGAGCCAATCGGAAAAATGGCAGATGCGTTACTCGGCTGCCTATGCCCAACGTTTATCTCAGCTAACAGGTCATGATTTAAGTGGCTTCATCAGCGCATCCCCAGGCATAGGTGACAGTTTATGTATGTTGATGCACAGCCATAGATTTAAGGGCGACGCGGGGATCGGCCAGTTAGCAGGTGCCGTCAATAATTCAGATAAGTCACGCATCATGGAGGTGTGGCAATCAGGATACGATGAGCTGCATTGGATTGAGCATCAAAAGACAAGCACAGGAAATGCTGGACTCGAGCAGTTATTGACTCAGTCTGTGAGTCACTACAGTGCGTATCTGGAAATGGCTAAAGACCCGCAAAGTGATCCTCTGGATATCATAGAGTGTTACAACGAGTTCCGAATATTGTGCGCCATGCGCGCGGGCGAATACGGCGTCGATGGCATCAATCAAGGAGTCAAAGACGCCTTGAAACAGGCCAAATTAATCTCGCCGGAACACGAGTTCTACCCGGGACGCCCCGTCATCATACAGAGCAATGATTATAACTTAGGCCTGTTTAACGGTGATATCGGCCTCATCTTACCCGATAGCGCCCACCAACAAGCGACCGGCGCAGTCCCTCGCCTGATGGCTCACTTTATCCAAGCCGATGGCAGCATCTTAAAGGTACTCCCCGCTCGCCTGCCGAGCCACGATACTTGTTTTGCCATGACGGTACATAAGAGCCAAGGCAGTGAGTTTAGCAAGGTCGCCATGGTGCTCCCCCTCTGGCCCAGCCAGGCGCAGAAACAGCTACTCACCAAGGAGCTGGTGTATACGGCCATCACCCGAGCCAAGCATCAGTTTACCTGTCTGGGGAGTCAAACCGTCTTCGAGCAGGCTAGCCTACAGGCAACCAAGCGCTCATCTGGACTGGCGAGGCGACTATGGAACTAGACAATATGCAAATGAACAATAGCCGCAAACCAACACTCTATTACGTCTACGATCCTATGTGCAGTTGGTGCTGGGGCTATGCCCCAACCTGGAATAAGCTCAGGGCAGCGCTAAAAGAGTCAGGAATAAGCGTCGAATATCGTCTTGGCGGTCTGGCCCCTGATTCAGACCTGCCTATGCCTGAAGAGATGAAAGCCTTTCTCGAGCAGACCTGGCATAAGATAGCGGTTGAGCTTGGCACCGAGTTTAATTTCGACTTCTGGCGCCAATGCCAGCCTAGGCGCTCGACCTATCCGGCGTGCCGCACCGCCTTGATCGCACGGGAGCAAGGTCTAGAACAAGCCATGCTTGATGGCATTCAGCAGGCCTACTACTTGAAAGCCATGAACCCATCGGATCTTACCACCCTAATATCAATTGCCGCATCCATAAACTTAGACATAGACCCCAAAGAGTTTGCCCTGCAACTGAGTAGTGAGGCGATAAACCATCGCTTGATGACAGAAATCCACCAGGTTCAGGCACTGCCCATTCAAGGCTTTCCCTCTTTAGTGCTGGAACACAATGGCAGCCTTAGCCCGATACCACTTGATTACCTGGATTATCAAACCAGCTATCGACACTTAATCAACAGCTTAAACAACGACTTAAATAAAATGGAATAAGTTTATCTCAGCGTAACTTAAGGCCTGACTCCTGTTTGTTGATCACCGTTTTGAGCTGGTTATAAGCCAGCACCAGAGTCTCTGGCTTCATCTGAGCCAGCAGGTTACCTGTGATCACTAAACTTAAACCTAAGCTCAAACCTAAGCTCGAATACACAGACCAATGGTCATCTTCAAACAGGCTCGACACAGCTAAGGCGACGATGGGCGTGATCAACATAAGATAATAAAGATGTGCCTGTCCTATCTTTTTCAAACCAATTATTGGATTAAGGGCATACAAGGATAGGAAATTGAAGCTGTTGAAACACCATTAGCGAGCAGCTATTTCGTCACTGAAAAAATTAGTTAGGGATCCACAAGCATGCTATTAAATTCGTGGGGATCCCTCTTGCTCTGACCCAAATTATTTTAGCTGTACTTAGGCGAATAAGTCTGCTTGAGAATCAACTTGATTTTTATTAAATTTATATCTTTTACCTTGAAGTGTTTCAAATTCTTCTCCACCGTCAATTTTTCTTATGACAGTTGAAACAGAGTGACCTGTAATTTGTAGTTCACCAGTTTCGTCAAGCTTTTGATGAATTAGCAATACACACTCAATTGTGGTGCCATGCTTAAAGCTAATGATTTCATCAAGCACATCAGCATTAAAATCTTTATCATTCATCGAAAATGAAATAGGTTCTTTATTGTAAACACCCTTCCACTTATACCGGCCCTCTTTTAAGACTGGTGCGACAATTTCGATTAAAGCTTCTTCGATCACTATAGGGGGGAGATTATGCGAATGGATGATAAAGTTTTTAAAATTTCGGCGTAAAACCATACGCTCATTTTCTACGGGGGCGTTATTCTGATCGAGAGCAGAGAAGCCTATTTTATCAATTTTATTATAATGATTAAGTTTCTTATAAAAGTTGGACTTTCTTGTAACTATTTTAAGATTAGTCTCTAAAGCTGCTGCGACTTCCCTAACGGTTTTTTCGCTAACATCTTCAATTTTTAATTCTGTTTTTAATTTTTGAATTCTTAGCTTTTTTTCTTCAATGCTTAATCTTAAATTCTGTTTTTGTAAATCAGCTAATTCAGGATCGCCCATAGGGATTCTTGAGGTAACAATGGCAATAACTGAAATAAGTAAAGAAACTTGAACCCCATTTTTCCCTATGACCTTCCAAATTTCTTTCAAGCCACCTTCACGGTATGCTTCTGACTCTAACTGAATTGAGAAATTTAGCTCTTTAGCAATTTCAATAGCAATTGCTAAAAATTCAGCTTCACAATGGTTACGTATTAATGCGTTCATCGAATGAGATGAGTCATTAAAATAATAATGTAACTCAAGTTTCTTCGCTGATAAATTCATTATATTCAATCCGTTGGTTATTTTTACTATTATGACTGACCACTTGGGTATGATGCAAATACTTGTACAGCTAACACCTGCAAGCACAGGCGAGTGACGCAGGATCCAGCACAGCTTGCTGTGCGGTTGTGCCTTGCTTTGTTATAGGGAATAACTAAAACACCCATTGTTAAATCTAACTGATTGGGTGTCTTTGGGGAAAGGCTTTCATTGCAAAGCATTAAAAAAACAGGGGGGAGATTGATATGAATCAATTGCTTGCGCTGCTCTCTCTGCTTTTCTTCTTTTCTTCTTTTCTTCTTTTCTGCAAAGAGTGAGTGAGTGCTGCTAGCTTATCTTCATCCCTGAATGGCTACTATCAACCTCTTAACTTAAGAAGTTGAGTCTCACCTGCATTTCCCTAACTGCACCCACAATAACCTACTTTTATTGTGGGTTTCAATATACAGGCCGTTATTTTATTGAAAAATATAGTTTTTAGCGGATGCGAATAACTATTAGCTAGCTCTATAAGTCTGTGTCATTGATCAATAAATATTAAAGCAAGAATGACAAATGGCACAACCTTGGGCGCAAGCCTTTCATCCATAATTAGATAAGTTTTTGTATATCAAAACTCTATTAATCAAGAATTGATGAAATCATCTGTCAACTCATTTGGGAAGGTACGGTTTAGATTGATCACTCTGAACCGTACCTAGACATGGACGTATCAGCAGCATTCCACTGACACGTACCTAGACATATAAAGCGACCTGATTAATTTTTATTGATCCGCGCCATAAATAGCGCATCGACATATTTCCCATTTTTAAAAGCGTAATTTTTACTTGTTCCTTCAATTTCAAATCCGAATTTTTTATAAAGACTCACTGCAGCTTTGTTGTCGACATAAACCTCTAGCTCCACCCTAGTAACATTTAACCAGTTATCGGTTAGATCCAAGGCCGTCTTTAAAAGTTTTGAGCCAACTCCTATACCTATATGTAAGCTTGATACGCCCATTCCAAATGTGGCCACATGTTTCCGCCTTGGCCTATCCATAACAACCAAGGATATTTGACCAATAATTTCATCATCTTTCACAGCTACCAAATTGATGTTGTTATCTGAGCTGCTGGCTAGACGTTGTGCCCATAAATCGTCAGATTGATAAGGCAGCTGTAATGTGTCGCTATAAGCATGTTCCTGCTCATAAATTGATTTTATTCCTTGTAAGTCGGACAACTGACTATGCCTAATTATCATTACTGTACCATATTCAATATTAGTGAAATCAATGAGGTGAATTTTCATTACGCGTAAGTTCTGTAGGAAGATCACCGTTTATTTAACACTTTTGATTAAACGTTAACTACTAGCTAATGGCAAGGGCTTATCCGCAAGGATTGAAGTGTTATAAAAAGTCTGGCCATTCTATTGGATCTGGCATTACATTTTTGAGGCAAAATACAGCCAGCTTTACCTTATAGATATAAATATTAAACTCATTTTTGGGTGCTTTCGTGTTAGCGACTTCAACAAGTTAGCTTTAATCGAAGAGAAAACTTATCTTGTAAATCATCCAGTGTAGATGCGGCTACGAGCTTCCAAATCAGGGATGATTTGGTAGAGCTTCCAGGAACTGACTCGCAGAACCTTCTCATAATAAAGAGTGCACATTAGCGAGCCGCAGGTTATAAGTGACAATGAAGGTACGACCTTCAATCACCTACCAAATACCAATATAACCTCGACCCAACAACAAAAAATGTAATCAGCCTTCATTCAAGGCTTTCCCTCTTTGGTACTGCAACATAATGGTAATCTGACTTCTATCCCACTTGATTACCTGAATTGGCAGACGAGCTATCGACAATTAATCAATGGCTTAAACAAAATAAAATCAGTTCATCTCAGCGAGATTTAAGGCCTGACTCCTGTTTGTTTATCGCCGTTTTTAGCTTGTTATAAGCCTGTGTCAAAGTTCCTGGCTTCATCTGAGCCAGCAGGTTACCAGATATCACTAAGCTCAAACCTAAGGTCGAATACACAGACCAGTGGTAATCTTCAAACAGGCTCGACACGGCTAAGGCAACGATAGGCGTGATCAGCATCAGATAAGCCGCCTGATTCGCACCTAGCCTGTCCACCAAGTTCAAGTAAACTGTAAAACCTATTACCGATGCAGGCACTGCTAGGTACGCCAGACCCATTAAATATTCCAGCCTCATATCTATCTCGAAACTGATACCTTTGAACAGGATGATGCCAAGTAACGCGATACAGCCATACACCATGGCATAACTGGTGGCGGTATAAGCCTGTATTTGATTGCGATTATTCTGGATACTGATCATATTGCCCATAGAGAAACACCAGGTGCCCATTAGTGCATACATTAAGCCGTACAAGACATCAATGGACCAATTAGCCCCCAACAGATCATGACCAAACAAGAGACATATTCCGGCCAAACCGACACTCACTCCTAACCAGAAATTGCCCTTGGTCTGTATGCCATAAATCCACTTACCATGAATGGCATTGAAAATGGGTGCGGTGGCCATAACGACTGCGGTCAAACCACTGGCGATATAGTGGGTGGACTGATAAAACGCCAGAAAGTTTGCACAAAACAGGCAGACTCCCTGTAGGGCAAAAAAGAGATGATGACGAGCAGATGTGGGTTGCAACTTTTTAAAAATTACGCCTATGATAAACATCAAGCTGGCCGCAATCGAAAAACGATAGAGGATAGAGACCTCAGTAGGTACGTCTCCCTGTTGAGATGTTATGGCTATCCAGGAGAAGCCCCATACAAATATCATCAGCAGATATAATAGCGCCGTCATCATTATTCCTTATTTGAGTTAAGGGATCATTATCAGGCTTGATGCAGCGATTATCTGTCACGATATTGCGGTTTATTGCCGGCTAAATTTGAGTTCAAAGACACCTTAGGTGTTTAATGATAAAAGAGTCAATTTTGAATGGCAGTAGCGTACAGAGCAGAGATCCACAATGCATAAACCTGAATACATCAATAAGCACATCAGCTTCGAGGCATCCTCTAAGCTCTGCTTTCGTCAACAGAAGATAACCGAGCAGTTAGGCTGGGCTCATTATCAGAATGCGCAAGAGCGCTTATTCTACGTTAACGATAGTCAGCACACCCTCAGTATGTATCTGTCTGGCGGCTATGAAACCCACAGAACCGATATTCAATCTGACTACGGGGCACCGGGTCGCTTCTGCTTAATGCCCGAGGGCAGTGAAAGTCGCTGGCAATTAGGGACGCTGCAACAATTTATGCACCTGTATTTCGATGACAGCCATTTAAAACAGCTAGCCATTAGAGTATTCGACAAAGACCCACGTATGATCTCCTTGCCCGAGCTCACTTTTTTCCGCCATCCCGGACTAGAAGCCTTGTTTCGATATCAAATGGCCGACAGCAACTGGTCGACGGACAATCATCTCGCCATGGCGCAAATCACTGATACCATCTTGGTATCTATGCTGCAGTCTAGCGGATTGACCAAGCAGGTAAAAACCATCAAGGGAGGACTTTCCCCCAAGATGGCAAATCGAGTCAGCGACTACATGCACGCTCACTTTCATCGTCAGATATTCTTGCTGGAGTTGGCAGAACTGGCGCAATTGAGTGAATATCACTTCTGCCGTATGTTTAAACTGAGCTTTGCCCGCACACCTCAGGAATACTTGATCTACATACGAATTGAGCAGGTTAAACACCTCATTAAGACCTCCGAATTGACCTTAGCCCAAATATCACTTCAATGTGGCTTCTCTAATCAGAGTCATATGGGACGTAACTTTAAAAAATTGGTCGGCATTACGCCCAAGGTATTCCAGGGAACTTAAGCAACAGCCTCCAGATGCACCGACTCTTGACTAACGGCTAGGGCTCATTTTGTCGTTAATGATATTTCAGTGTTAGCAAACCTCCCTATCGCTTTTCTGATAAGACCTGTTCATCAATCGAATAGAGACACCGAGCCAAACCGCCATGACAGGAGAGTTCCTGTAGTTTAGTTTTTTCTTCGGGAAACCATTTCTGAATCACGGCTAAAATTTCATCAGACATTGCCGTTACATTCACCTTTCCCGTTACAACTCCGCTCGAAACTTGTATTTGCAGTTTATGATGTATATCCAAAACAACCTTCCTATAGTGATTAACTAAGGCCAAATTATCCAAGTATGACCCGGATAAAAAGCCAATCAACATGTTAATGCGACCTAAGCGGTCACCTGCTTTAATACCCTTTATAAATAGCTCGACTCAGCATAGAAAATCACCACTTAGTGCAGAAGTTTGGCGTCAGTGGTTGCAATAAATAACCATAGCGTCATAGTGAGCCTGCAATCGATAAAACTGTCAGGATACGGAGAGATAATGAGCCAAACGAATCTACTGTTAATATGTGGCGGCGGCGGGGATGAACACGCAATCTCACTGATGTCAGCCAAATTTTTTGAGACATCACTGGCCAAACTTGCCCATATAAACGTATTAAAAGTCGAGCTTGATGCTCAGGGCCATTATCGAACTGAAGAAGGTGAACTCTGTGAACTGACCAATCGTAAACAGATACGTTTCGATGATGTCAGTAAGCCATCTTGGCCGGTAGATTACGTCATTCCCTGTATTCACGGTTATCCGGGAGAAACGGGTGACATTCAGTCCTATTTCGAACTGATCAACCTGCCCTATTTCGGTTGCGATTCAGAAGCGAGCCGTAATTGTTTCAATAAGGTCACCGCCAAGATGTGGTTCTCGGCGCTGGGGATCCCTAATACCCCCTATATTTTTCTCAATGACTTCAATGATGACGCTATCACTCAGGCCGAGCAGGCCTTAACCTCTTGGGGCTCGATATTCATCAAGGCCGCGTCACAAGGATCCTCAGTAGGTTGTTACCGTGTAGACAACCAAGAAGAGCTAACTGAGTCATTGAAACAAGCTTTCAGCTTTTCGCCCTATGTCATCGTCGAGAAGACCATTGAAGCCAGGGAGCTGGAAGTGGCCGTATATGAGAAGGATGGCGAGATTATCGCGACTCAGCCTGGTGAGATCATCTGCGCGACAAATACTTTTTATACTTTCGATGAAAAGTACGCCGAGAACAGTCAAGCTGAAACCAAGGTGGTTGCCGATATCAGTGAGAGTGTGAGCCTGGAAATCCGTGAATATGCAGTCAAGGTATTTAAGGGAATGAAACTCAGTCATCTGTCACGTATCGACTTCTTTCTCACCCAGGACAATGAAATTCTCCTCAATGAAATTAATACCTTTCCTGGGCTCACGCCCATCTCCATGTTCCCCAAGATGTTACAACACCACGGTGACGATTTCAGTGATTATCTCAACTGCAACATAATGCAGCAACTCAGTAAGAAAGCCTGATTACTCATTCCGGCCACATAAATCTTGTGGCCGGAATACCTGTGGACTGAGTATTAAGCGATAAACCCTATATTTAGTCCTATATTTCCACGCCATATTCGAGATAGAGTTCACTCATGTAGCCATCACGGTACATGCTGGTCAATGCCTGCTCCAGTTTTAATTTTGTCTCCAAAGACATCTCACGATTGCAGGCCATTGCCCGCAATGAGGTGTAGAAGATGAGCTCGGGGGCGCCGAAGTTAATCGCCTGCTTCTGCATCTGCTCTTGAGCACTGATCAATTCTGCGGCCCAAAGTTCTATCCTGGCACGCTTAAGCTTACGTAAATTTTGTGCACTCACAGATGCAAGGTCTACATTGAAACCAAGATCCGTGAGGTATTCACCTATGCCGCTACCCAGGAAACTCCCTATCGTGTAGGGCTTAGCATCGCTAAGTGTAGTCAAGGGGATGACGACATCATTTCGGCTATAGAGGCCATAGCGAGATACCAGCACAGGACTTATCCAATGAAAACTCGCTTCCCTCTCCTGACTTCGACCAACGGGTAGCACGCAGTATCCCGGCATCCTTTCCGTGGTGATGATGGCTCGTTTGAGTGGAATAAACTTGAGTTCATATTGCAGGTCGGTGCGAGAAAATAACTCCTTGAGCATATCCACCAACAACCCTTTATGCGTCTTACCGACCTTTAAGGCGAAGGGAGACTCTTCATAGGTGAGGATCTGCAAAGTTTCAGCCTTTAAAGCTGAAACACTAAGGGAGATAATAATGACCGTACTAGCTAAAAGACGATAAACCGCTTTATTGCCACACATGAATAGCCTCCTCATATTGAAGGGTTCTTCCCTTGGGCTGTTCGGTGATCGCTTGCTTAGGTGCCCCCGCTTTTTCAAGCCAGTAATCACGTGTAGACTTAGGATTTAACTTAGGCTCACAGCTCATCTCCTTACTGTCGGCAATCAATGCTAATCGCTCATCGACTGCGGCGGCAAAATTATCCATGCCTTTCTGGGTGGTCACCTTGCCCTCGATGATCCGTGAAATGTATTGCCACCAATAGTTAGCCAGACCAGGGTAATCTGGGACATTAGTTCCCGTTGGCGTCCATACATCCCGGCCTCGGCTACGATAAAATTCCACTAAACCGCCGAGATAAGGGGCGCGCTGTGTCATCACCTCCGATTCGATATCCGATCTCCTGATGGGCGTCAGCCCCACTAAGGTCTTCTTGAGGGAGACGGTTTTAGACACTACAAACTGAGCGTAGAGCCAGGCCGCCTGTTGGCGTTTCAGAGGCGTAGATTTAAGTAAAGTCCATGAGCCGGCATCCTGATAACCAGATTTCATTCCTGTTTGCCAATACTTGCCTACAGGCGATGGAGCCACGCGCCATTTAGGGGTACCATCTTGATTAACCACAGGTAAGCCAGGTTTAGTCAGATCGGCAACAAATGCCGTATACCAGAAGATCTGCTGAGCGATCAATCCTTTTCCTGGCCACTCTCCGGCCTGAGTAAAGTTCAGGTGAATCGACTCTTCTGGTGCGAATCGGTTTAACCAGTAGATAAATTTATCCACCGCATAGGCCGCCGCCGGACCGTTTAACGCGCCGCCTCGCTCGACGCTGGCACCTACCGGGTGACATCCTTCTACTCGTATCCCCCACTCATCGACAGGTAAACCATTGGGTAAGCCTTTATCCCCCACTCCCGCCATGGACAGCCAGGCATCAGACATACGCCAACCCAGAGAGGGATCCGTTTTAGCATAATCCATATGACCATAAATACGTTTGCCGTCGATCTCTTTAATATCTTCACTGAAGAACTCGGCAATATCTTCATAGGCCTGCCAATTTTGCGGCACACCGAGTTCATAACCGTAGCGAGATTTGAATCGCTTCTTAAAGTCCTTGCGGTTGAACCAATCGTGTCGATACCAATAAAGATTAGCGAACTGCTGATCCGGTAGCTGGTACAAGTGACCGTCAGGACCTGTGGTAAATTTAAGTCCGATAAAATCTTGTAAATCTAACGTAGGTAAGGTGACACTCTCTCCCTCAAATTGCATAAAATCTGACAGGGAAACCACGGCATTGGATCTAAAATGAGTCCCTATCAGATCACTGTCGTTGATATAAGCATCATAGAGATTTTGCCGGGTCATGATCTGAGCCGACAATTTCTTGATCACATCATCTTCACCAGTTAATTCATGTACCACATGGATACCTGTGATCTCATAAAAAGCCTTAGCCAATGTACTGGCTTCATACCAATGAGTCGCGATTCGCTCGGACACCACACGGATCTTCATGCCGGAGAAGGGTTGACTGGCCGAGGTAAACCAGGCCATCTCTTGCATCTGCTCGTCTAAGGTCAATGTCGATGGCTGAAACTCATTGTTTACCCAATGCTTTGCAGCATTTAATTTAGGATCAAACTCCGCGGTAACCGTGAAACTGATAAACACTAAGAAAATAAATAATACTAAGAGTAAATAATGTTTATTAGGATGTATCACTCGTCCTCTCCAATCATCTAATCATGTCAAACTCAGCCCTCTATAACTATGGCTGAGGCGCTATGTTTGTGCCAATCACCACCTTGTTTTTCGGATAAAATAACCTGAAGTAAAGCCAGGCAGCACAGAAGATTAAAAAGTGAGTATATGAGCCAAGTTGGGCTAAATGTTTATCTAGCCCCTTAATTTACTGACTAAAATTAATTACACTAAGCTAAGAGCAAGCATTTCGTTTATTTGAAAATATTTAACCCTTTAATGGCGGTAGCCGATTGAAAAACTTTGACTTTAACTTACTCACGGTACTTGAAGTATTACTCGAAGAGCAAAGCGTCACCGCCGCGGCGACGCGTCTACACCTGAGTCAGTCGGCGGTGAGCAAACAGCTTTCTAAGCTCAGAGAAACCTTCGACGATAAACTGTTTGAGCGCACCGCCTATGGCCTGAGGCCGACGCCTAAGGCCAAACAACTGGCACCGGAATTGAGGCGAGTCCTCAACCAGGTCGAACAGTTAACCAGACCCAGCGAGTTTGATCCCTCCATGAGTCGAAGAAAATTTCGTATAGAACTGGTTGAGACAGCATACTCACTCACTTACCCCTACTTTATGCCGGAACTACTCAAACAGGCACCGAATGTCAGCATAGACAGTCAAACCTGGCACAGCCAGAGCATGGATAAATTATTGCGCTGTGAAACCGATATGGGGATAGCCTGCCGAGAATGGGATGAACGATCGCTTTTACACATAAGGAACTTACCCGAAGAGCTAAATTATATCGAGCTGACTCGCGATCATTCAGTCTGTCTGGTAAGAAAAGACCACCCCTTGCTAAAAGAAGTGTGGAATTTAGATACGTTTCTCAAGTATCGTCACCTGCAGGTGACCTTTGGCGGCATCGCCCAATGGCTGTTAGACGATGTGCTGCAGATACAGCACCTGAAACGAGATATCGCCATTAATCTAACCGACTTTAACAGTGCCATGCAGCTCTGTGAAAAGAGCGATCTGATTCTTTGCTCCCCCGCCAAATATGCCAAAGAGATGTTAGGACATTATCAGTTAATCACACTGCCTGTGCCCACTAAACTTGTGCCAGGTACCTACGCCTTACTTTGGCACAGGCATTTCGACTTAGACCCGAGCCATCGCTGGCTTAGAGAGATGATCATTGAATCGGTGCAGCAGGCTCACCCAGTCTAGGGCACTAGGCTCAGGGGCTCAGGGAAACTAGGCATACTTTATGATCTGGCGGTAAGTCCATCCTTGTTCAAAGTAGAAGTGCAACGCATAAAAAAGCCTGACTTTAATATTAAAGCCAGGCTTTTAGGTTTTATTGCATCTTCTATTGTTAAATACCAATCGGTATAAGTCGCCTTGCTCTTGGCCGACTAGAACATGCCTCTTTACTTATCTGCTGTTTTGGAGAGGACCCAAATAGAGGCAACTGCAACGACAGAAAAACCACCTAGTATAATGACCGGTATGGCGCTGTAGCCAAGAACATGCCATATAACATTCTCTAATGTACTCATAATGGCTCCTTAATTCCAACCTTCAACTTTGTGCATATCTGGCAATCTATGGGCGATACCTTTATGGCAATCCACACAGGTCTTTTCACCACTGGCAAGCGCAGTAGAGTGCTGCCTGACGCTGCGTGGGCTCTGCTCGGAGAAGTCCATAAATTCAAAGTTATGACAGTTACGACACTCTAAAGAGTCGTTCTTTTTCATTCTTGCCCACTCCCTTTCGGCTAAATGAGCTCGTCGTTCTTTGAACCTCTCTGGTGTATTAATGGTTTTAGTAACAAAAAACGCAAACAGCTCTTTAGAAGCCTGAACTTTACGTATAATTTTATCCGTCCAAGCATGAGGTACGTGACAATCTGAACAGATAGCACGAACACCAGAGCGGTTAGCGTAGTGAATAGTCTCTCGAATTTCCGCCACAATCGGTGCGTGACATCCAGAGCAAAACTCTTCAGTGTTTGTCGCTTCCATACCTGTGTTAAATGCCCCCCAGAACATGAGTCCACCGGCAAAGCCCATAAATAGAACGATACCTACGGCGGCTTTACTGGGCCGCCTCAATATGGTCCAGAAGCCTTTTAAGGCGTTAATAATCCATTTCATATTATTATCTGCCTATTTTGTTATTGCAGTGATTTAACACGTTCGAAGGAGCTACCCACTAATGGTTTAGCATCTGCTTGAGTCACGTGGCACTGCAGGCAAAAGTATCGTCTAGGAGAAACATCAGCCAACACTTCATCGTTTCGATTAGTAAAGTGAGTGACACTGATTTTAGTGGCGCCCATCTGCTTGGCTTTTGTCCAGCCATGGCATGATAAGCATTTGTTAGCATTGAGTGATATTTCATAGCTCCTGATGTGATGCGGGATCAGTGGTGGCTGAAAGACATAACTGCTTTCAATATCCACTTGATCTCGCGGCACTCTCTTCAAAGGATCTGCCGCTCTCGTGGTTTCTAACTCAACATTGCCGCGCAAAGACTCGACACCACCGATACCACGATCCTGACTGACAGCTAAACCACTGATCAAAGTAAAAGTCATGCTTAACGTTATTAAAATTAATTTTTTCATCATAACCCTGCCTTATCCTACTTTAGTAATTTTAATAGGACACTTTTTATAGTCTGTCTGTTTAGATAGCG
Source organism: Shewanella sp. YLB-07 (assembly GCF_009377275.1). Taxonomy (NCBI): domain Bacteria; kingdom Pseudomonadati; phylum Pseudomonadota; class Gammaproteobacteria; order Alteromonadales; family Shewanellaceae; genus Shewanella; species Shewanella sp. YLB-07. Next base: position 179,898 of record NZ_VOQB01000007.1, read on the forward strand.
GATCGGTTGCATCTAAAATGAGTTTATTAATCAAAATACGCGCATCGAAGAACGGCACAAACACCAGGCCTTTTGGTGGACGGTTACGCCCTCGAGTCTCGACACGTACACGAATTTCACCACGTTTGTTACTCATTAACACTTCATCACCACGACGCACACCATGAGACTTAGCATCATCTGGATGCATATAACAAAGTGCATCAGGAACGGCTTTGTACAATTCAGGTACACGGCGAGTCATTGTTCCCGTATGCCAATGCTCAAGCACACGACCAGTACATAACCACAGGTTAAACTCTTCATCTGGAGACTCTGGTGGCGCCTCGTAAGGTGCCGAGATTATCCATGCTTTGCCATCAGGCTTACCATAGAACTCAAACCCTTTACCTTTGCCAACATAGGGATCTGAGCCTTCTTTAAAGCGCCATTTGGTCTCTTTTCCATCGACAACAGGCCAGCGTAAACCGCGCTCTTGATGGTAGCGATCGTATGGGGCTAAATCATGGCCATGTCCACGTCCAAAGCTTGCGTACTCTTCAAATAGACCTTTTTGTACATAGTAACCTTGGTCTTTGGCATCATCATTGAGCTCTTGCGCTTCTGATAATGGGAACTGGTTCACTTGGCCGTTTTCAAATAGCACTTCACACATATTCTTACCACGTACTTCTGGCATCTTAGCGATCAGCTCTTCGGTCCACACCTCTTCAATTTTGAAGCGTTTTGCAAATTCCATAATCTGCCATAGATCGGATTTCGATTCACCAGGCGCTTTAACCTGCTGATACCAAACCTGAGTACGACGCTCAGCATTACCGTAAGCCCCCTCTTTTTCTACCCACATGGAAGTCGGTAAAATCAAGTCGGCGGCTTGGGCTGTTACCGTTGGGTATGGGTCTGAACAGACAATAAAGTTTTTCGGATTACGGTAGCCAGGTAAGCGCTCTTGATTGATGTTAGGACCGGCCTGCATGTTGTTGTTGCACATTGTCCAGTAAGCATTAAGCACACCGTCATTTAATTTACGGTCTTGCTGTACTGCATGGAAACCCGGCTTAGGTGGAATAGTGCCTTGCGGAATTTTCCATAGCTGCTCAGCACGCTTTCGATGCTCGGGGTTTGCTACCACCATATCTGCGGGCAAACGATGAGAGAAAGTCCCCACCTCACGTGCTGTACCACACGCTGATGGTTGGCCTGTTAATGAAAATGGACCATTACCTGGTGTTGATATTTTTCCGACTAATAGATGAATGTTATAGACCAAAGAGTTCATCCAAACACCACGGGTATGTTGGTTCATTCCCATAGTCCAAAGTGACATTACCTTAATCTTTGGATCGGCAAACTGCTTAGCGAGTATGAGCAGTTTATCTTCACCTAGACCGGTCATTTCAGCGGTTTTTTCAAGCGTATATGGTGCTACTGATTTTTTATACTCTTCAAAATCAATTGAATGTATTTTACCTACATTGGGGTTAGCTGCCTTTTTTTGCAGGGGATGCTCATCCCTTAAACCATAACCAATATCTGTAGTGGCTTGCTTGAAGTGGGTATGCTTATTAACAAAGTCCCAATTCACTGCATCGTTTTCAATGATGTAGTTAGCAATAAAGTTGGCTATTACAAGATCTGTTTGCGGCTTAAAGATATAGCCTTTATCAGCAAGTTCAAATGAACGATGGTAATAGGTTGATAATACGTGCACTTTTACATGGGGATGACTTAAGCGTCTGTCAGTGATTCGAGACCATAAAACAGGATGCATTTCAGCCATGTTCGAGCCCCACAGAACAAAGGCATCGGCATTTTCAAAATCATCATAACAACCCATTGGTTCATCGATACCAAAGCTACGCATAAAGCCACCAACGGCAGAAGCCATACAGTGACGCGCATTAGGATCTATGTTGTTAGAGCGGAAACCCGCTTTCATCATCTTAGAAGCGGCGTAACCTTCCATTACGGTCCACTGGCCAGAACCAAACATGCCCACACTGGTAGGCCCTTTCTCTTTTAAAGCCGCTTTCCACTTCTCAGCCATGATATCGAAGGCTTGATCCCAGCTTACTGGTGCAAAGTCACCATTTTTATCAAACTTTCCATTAGTTTGACGTAACAGCGGCTGAGTTAAGCGATCGTTGCCGTACATAATTTTTGAAAGGAAGTAACCTTTAATACAGTTAAGCCCTTTGTTTACAGGAGCTTCTGGGTCGCCTTGAGTCGCAACGACTTTACCATCTTGAGTACCAACAAGTACCGAGCAACCTGTACCACAGAAACGACAAGGCGCTTTATCCCAATGAATTTTTGACTCTTCAGTCGATGCAATTAAATTAGTTGCAGTGGCTGGAAGGGTGATCCCTGCAAGTGCCGCAGCAGATGCCGCAGCATTGGCTTTGATAAAATCACGTCTAGACATTTTCATACTTGTTCCTCGCTAACACTATAGCCATCATCAGGGGCTAGGTTATTTTTATTGGTATTGGTATCGGTGTCGGTTCCACTATCAATTTGGTGATAAACCATACTGGCACCAAGCACGCCTGGCATATTATTTATTTTTTCAATAACATCGGTAATAAAGCCTTCTGCTTGAGTCTCTAGGACTACAACGATTTTTCCGACTTCACTAACGCCATAAATTTCGGCTTCATCAAACGCTTCAATTCTTTTTTTAGTTTCATCTATATGTTCAGGGCTAACCTGGACAATTAGGCTTGAGATGTGCGCCTCAGGTAACGACATGTGGGCGTTCCTTATCTATCTGGGGGAAAAATACTGAACTGGAACTCATAAGCACTCCAACTTAGGGTTGTGACCCTTCGCAAGGGGAGTCAAAAAAAATGACTCAAGGTTTGGTGGTAATTAACGTTATGTTTTATCAAGTTCTTTCTTGTTGTCGATCATAATCCCAATGTAGGACTAAACTGTATACCCACAATTTGGTAAAGACTAATTAGCTTGATCTGGATCATCGTTTTTAACAAAATAAATCATAGATCAACTAGGTTAATTACCTTTACAGATTGGCAAACACCGAGATTAACAACTATGACTATTCAGCATAGTCTAAACAATGAGTTACAGGCGTATAAATATCAACCGAGATGTTAATAAAATGCGATAAATATAACTTAATGGGTAGATTGTTTCTCGAGGAAATGAGTTTAATAAGTCACATGGATGACACAAAAAAGCACCGTCCATCTGGTCAGTGCTTTTCAATCATCAGTCTTGTGTATGCTACCGATTAATATGGCGAGTTAATTTTGCTTGATTTGGTTCAAAATACGTTTTTCAGAGATAGGATAAGCCGTGCCCAATACCTGTGCAAAACAGGAGACACGATACTCCTCTATCATCCACCTTGCTTCTAACAAGGCCTCGGGGATAGCCGCAGATCTCGGCACTTTAGCTAACTGCCCCTCCAACTCCTGCTGCACATTAGCAATGCTGTGCATGTGCAAGCGGTCACGATTGGGATCGACAGGCAACTTGTCTAAGCGATTATCGACGGCTTTAAGATACCTCACCATGTCGGGTAAACGTTTCCAACCACAAGCCTCGACAAAGCCTTTGAACACGAGTTTATCCAGCTGAGTCTTGATATCACTCATGGCGAAGGCAATATCCAGACTTATTTTACCCTTCAATCGCTTCTTCACTTTTTGATAAAGCGTCAGTATCTCTTCGACTCTGAGGGCAATTTTAGCAGCCGTTGGGTTCAGCTCTTGTCTCACCCAATCTTTAGCCCGTTCAAAGTCGGACTCACAGCGAACATCCAGCCCTTTCTCATCGAGTAACTGCTGCACAGACGCCGATAAAATATCATCCAACAAGATCTGTATTTGACCGAAGGGGTTAAAATACATGGCCAGCTTAGCCTTGTTCGGCAAGGTCTTCTGCAGATGCTTCACAGGTGATGGAATATTGATTAACAATAAGCGTTGCAGGCCCAGTTGATGGGAGCGAGCCGCCTCATTTTCATCATCAAATAATTTGATAGAAACACTGGATTTATCGTCCACCAATGCAGGAAACGCCTTGACCTCGAAGTTACCTTTCTTCTGTTTAAACGCCTGTGGTAAGTCGCCGAAGGACCACTGAGTTAACTCAGTTTTTTCGATACCTGAATCGGCTACCTTGCGAATAGCCTGAGTCACCTGGCCCTGAAGGCTGGCTTTAAGTTGCTCAATATCTCGAGCTTGAGCCACTAACTTGCCCTTGTCATCCTCCACCTTGTAATTCATCAATAGATGTTTGGGTAGTTGGCTGAGATCGAAGTCATCGATGCTGACACGAACGCCACTCATGCGCAGCAATTGCTTGCACATGGCATCGATGAAACTCATCTCGAAGGGCTTCATCGCCTGCATACAGGCATTAGCATAATCCGGTGCAGGAACAAAATTACGCCTGAGACTCTTAGGCAGAGCGCGTATCAGGGCGATGCACTTTTCCTCTCTCAGTCCGGGGACCTGCCAATCGAAATCGACATCTTCTATCTGATTGAGCAGTGCGACAGGAATATGCACGGCCACGCCATCATCCTCGGCGGAGGGCTCGAAATGATAACTCAAGAAGAGTTTAAGGTTAGCTTGATGCCAAAAATCGGGAAAATCCAACGCCGAAATATGATCATCTCCTCGCTGCATCAATTGCTCACGTTCGAAATCTAATAGATCAGGGGATTTCTTGCTCTCAGCCTTCCACCAGCTAAAGAACTTAGGGGCGTTATAAATTCCCTCGGGAATTCTGGGCTCATAAAAATCCACCAACACCTGCTCATCCACCAATATGTCGCGGCGGCGTGATTTATGTTCTAGATTCTCAACCTCTTTGAGCAAGTTACGGTTCTTGATAAAGAAAGCTTCATTGGTTCTCAGCTCTCCATCAGCCAAAGCGCTACGAATAAAAATCTCACGGGCCTCCAGTGGATTAACCGGGCCATATTGCGTCTTGCGGCGGTTAACTATGGTCAGTCCATAGAGTATTTGATTTTCAAGGGCCACCACACTGCCCTGCTTCGCCTCAAAATGTGGCTCAAGATAGTTTTTCTTGACCAAGTGCTCAGCCAAAGGCTCTATCCACTCAGGCTGAATTTTGGCGCAGCAGCGGGCAAACAGACGTGAAGTCTCGGTGAGCTCAGCCGCCATAATCCACTTAGGCCCTTTACGAGCCAGAGGCGATCCTGGAAACACGAAGAATTTACGGTTACGGGCCCCTAAATATTCATTATCTTTGTCTTTAAAGCCCACGTGACTCAATAGACCCGTGAGCAGAGACTTGTGCAGTAGCTCATAATCGGCAGGTTCGCTGTTGAGACGCCACTTCAAATCATGCACGGCTTGTCTCATCTGGGCATAGAGATCTTGCCACTCACGCACCCTCAGGTAGGCAAGAAACTCTTTCTTACACTGCTTTCTAAACTGACTACTGGATAGGGATTTTTGTTGCAGTTTGAGGTGATCCCACAGATTAACGAAGGAGACAAAATCTGAGTCCTTATCGCTGTGCTTCTTGTGTACCTCATCGGCCGCCTGCTTCTTGTCCATGGGGCGTTCCCTTGGATCTTGAATCGACAATGCAGAGGTGATCACCAAGGCTTCATGAAGACAGCCATTCGTGTTCGCCGCGATAACCATACGGGCCAGACGCGGATCCACGGGAATATGCGCAAGTTGCTTGCCCAGTGTCGTCAAGGCTAAGCGCCCTTGTGAATTTTTTACTGCTTCTAACTCTTCCAGTAACAGGAATCCATCTCGGATATACCTAGGGTCCGGCGGCTGAAGGAAAGGAAACGCTTCTATGTCGCCAAGCCCTACTGAGAGCATCTTGAGGATAACCGAGGCAAGGTTAGTCCTTAAAATCTCAGGATCGGTAAACTCGGATCTGTTATTGAAATCATCCTCGCTAAATAAACGGATACAAATACCCGCAGCGACACGGCCACAACGTCCCTGACGCTGATTAGCGCTGGCTTGTGAGATGGGCTCGATGGGCAGACGTTGCACCTTAGTGCGGTAACTATAACGACTGATCCTGGCAGTGCCGGGATCGATGACGTAACGAATACCGGGGACCGTCAGCGATGTCTCGGCAACGTTAGTCGCCAGCACTATTCTGCGGCCAATATGACTCTTAAACACCTTAGACTGCTCGCCGTATGATAGGCGCGCATAGAGGGGTAAGATCTCGGTATCTCGGTACTGACGGCGATTGAGTTGATCCGCCACATCACGGATCTCACGCTCACCGTTCATAAAGATCAGAATGTCACCGGGCCCTTCGGCAACCAGTTCATCGACGGCTTCGAATATGCCTTCGGTGAGATCCAGATCGTCTCCCGCATCACGCACCAGGGGTCGATAGCGAGTCTCAACCTCATAAGTCCGACCCGAAACTTGAATAATAGGGGCATCGTTGAAGTGTTTGGAAAATTTATCCAGATCTATCGTTGCCGAGGTGATGATCACCTTCAAGTCCGGGCGCTTGTTCAATACATTCTTGAGATAGCCTAAGATGAAATCGATATTCAGGCTTCGCTCATGGGCCTCATCTATGATGATGGTGTCATATTGGTCGAGAAACTTATCATTGGTCAGCTCAGCCAGCAAGATACCGTCTGTCATCAACTTGATGTAAGAATCTTGATTGATGGCATCGGCAAAGCGAACTTTAAAGCCAACCACCTCACCGAGTGGACTATTGAGTTCATCGGCAATACGACTGGCAACGCTCCGCGCCGCTAGACGCCTAGGCTGGGTATGGGCTATGAGGCCGCGACAACCTAAGCCTAACTCCAGACAGATTTTTGGCAGCTGAGTCGTCTTACCCGAGCCGGTTTCACCCGCGATGATGACCACTTGATTACCGGCAATCGCCCTGGCTATCTCATCTCGCTTCTGAGAAATAGGCAGGCTTTCGGGATAGGTGATCTCGGGACGGGCCTGACGGCGTCGCTCAACCTTTTCGAATGCTGCAACGGCCTGAGTTTCGAGCTTGTCCAGATTTGCCCGCTTCTTATCCGAATCAACTTCTTTATTGAGCCTGAAGAGACGACGCCTGATCCTCGAGGCATCGGCCTGATAACACAGTTTTAGATAATTGTTAGATAGCGGATGTAGTTGCGAACTCAAGTCAGATCCCATTACTCGAAGCAAAAAAACGATCCTAGCAAGTAACGATTCTTATTGGTACGGAAAATTAACTTCAAATGTCTAATAATCAACCGATACTCAGATTTAAATCTAGCTTGCAGCTATTGATATTAGTATTGACGGTAATAATCATCGTTTAAATCAAGCATAGAGTTCCTTGCTTTGGTTTATGTAGAACAACACAAGTTATTATTTTAATTAACAATGTCTCCGCAGTGTAACAGGCTCGAATTTTAAATTCGCCACAAAGGATAATTACAACACATTGAAATTAAATAATATCTTGATCATTCAACTCATCAACAAGATAAATGAAATATGAAGCAGTTGACACTCAATTATTTATCCATAAAATACGCGCCGTTTGTCTGCAAAGTGACAATAAAAATACTTGGTTGCAAGTTAACAAACTAGTTTCAATCTCGTGCGTTTAGCTTTAGCTTGGCTCCATATCAGTGAATGCTAAATGAGAGCACTAAATGAATATGAGTGGCCAAGCTGATATCAATTCAATGTTTAACTTAAGTCATGTTCACCGGGGGAAAAGTGGCAAACGATAATAATTACAGCTTAGGGCCAGTACCAATATCGGCAAGAAAGGGGATGCTCTCGCTAACCATGGTAATGCTGGGACTGACCTTCTTTTCGGCCAGCATGTGGACTGGCGGTACCTTAGGGACCGGACTATCCTTTAATGATTTTATGCTGGCAGTGCTATTAGGTAACCTCATCCTCGGCATTTATACCTCTTGCTTAGGATATATTGGCGCCAAGACGGGTCTTTCTACTCACCTACTGGCACGTTACTCTTTCGGTACTAGAGGCTCATGGTTACCTTCTTTACTGTTAGGCGGTACGCAAGTAGGTTGGTTTGGGGTCGGAGTGGCCATGTTCGCTATTCCGGTTCATAAAGCCACGGGCCTAGATACTAACCTACTGATCATCATCTCAGGCCTGTTAATGACCGCAACCGTTTACTTCGGCATTGCCGCCTTGATGATCTTATCCGCCATCGCGGTACCCGCCATCGCCCTATTCGGCAGCTTCTCTGCATTAACGGCAATTGAGAGTATTGGTGGACTCGAGGGATTAAATGCCCTCATTCCGAATGATCCTATGCCCTTCTCTACCGCATTAGTCTTGGTTGTTGGCTCATTTATCTCGGCCGGTACCCTCACTGCTGATTTCGTCCGTTTCGGCAAGAAACCCATGGGAGCAGTATTTATTACCATGATTGCCTTTTTTATCGGTAACTCATTAATGTTTATCTTCGGCGCAGCAGGCGCTGCGGCCACTGGCCAGTCCGATATTTCTGAGGTGATGATAGCCCAAGGCCTACTCATCCCGGCAATTATCATCTTAGGCTTAAACATCTGGACCACTAACGATAATGCCCTCTATGCTTCGGGTCTGGGATTTTCCAATATCACAGGTCTACCAAGCAGATACCTGTCTATATTCAACGGCATAATAGGTACACTTTGTGCACTTTGGCTGTATAACAATTTTGTGGGATGGTTGACCTTCCTGTCGGCTGCGATTCCCCCCATAGGCGGGATCATCATTGCCGATTACCTAAGAAATCGAGACAAATACAAAGATTTTTCAACAGCCAAATTTTCCAATATCAACTGGGCTGCTATCTTAGGTGTTGCAATTGGTGTCGCTGCCGGTCACCTTCTCCCCGGGATAGTCCCGATAAATGCCGTATTTGCTGGCGCAATAAGTTACCTTATTTTGGACTCGCTATTAACACGGTTCATTTCACATTCAGATTCAGATTCAACACAAGAGATCACCAATGAACAGTACAAATAACATGCTGATTAACAATGTCCTTCTCGAGGGTAAAGATGGCCTCCATCAAATCGTCATTGAAAATGGTGAGTTTACCTCCTTCACTGCCATGTCAGAGGCCATCAAAGCAAATGATCAGTCCGTTAAGGTGATTGATGGTGAAGGCGGAATGGCCATCGCCCCCTTCTGCGAACCCCATGTTCATCTCGATACCACTCAAACTGCGGGAGAGCCGAGTTGGAATATATCCGGCACCTTATTTGAAGGCATAGAACGTTGGTCTGAACGCAAGAAGACCTTGTCTATCCAAGATGTGAAAACACGGGCTAAGCAGACATTAAAATGGCAAATAGCTAACGGTATACAGCATGTTCGTACCCATGTGGATGTATCGGATCCTACGCTTATTGCACTCAGGGCCATGCTCGAAGTGAAAGAGGAGATGAAGGCTTGGGTCGATATTCAAATTGTCGCCTTTCCCCAGGAAGGAATCCTCTCCTACCCCAACGGTAAGGCGCTTATGGAAGAAGCCGTCAAACTAGGCGCCGATGTCATTGGCGCCATCCCCCATTTCGAGTTTACCCGGGAATATGGCATCGAATCTCTGCACTTCGTGTTTGAGCTAGCGCAAAAATATGATCGCCTCATCGATGTGCATTGTGACGAGATAGACGATGAACAGTCTCGTTTCGTGGAAACACTTGCAGCCTTAGCCCATAAGTTTGATATGGGCCACAGAGTCACGGCCAGCCACACCACAGCCATGCACTCCTATAACGGCGCTTATGCATCGCGGCTTTTCAGGCTGCTGAAAATGTCTGGTATTAATTTCATCGCCAACCCATTGGTAAATATTCATCTTCAGGGGCGCTTCGATGACTATCCTAAACGCCGTGGGATCACTCGGGTCAAGGAGATGTTGGCCGCCGACATCAATGTCTGTTTTGGTCACGACGATATCTTCGATCCCTGGTATCCGCTGGGTACGGCCAACATGTTGCAGGTGCTGCATATGGGATTGCATGTGTGTCAAATCATGGGCTATGAGCAGATAAACCAGTCTCTGGCTTTAATCAGTCATAATTCGGCCCGTACCCTGGATATTCTGTCTCGATATGGTATCGAAGAAGGCAAGCCTGCAAGTCTGCTTATCTTACCCGCAGACAATGGTTTCGATGCCGTTCGACGTCAAGTTCCGGTGCAATATTCAATTCGTCACGGAAGATTGCTGTCACAGACTCAATTAGCGACGACAGAGATCCATTTAGCGGAAACAGAGACCGTGACCTTTAAGCGATAGGGTCATCTCCTAAAGTCGAAAGTAGAAAAGCCGCCTAGATCTAGACGATAGTAGAGATTAGCATGGCGGCTTTTTATGAGGGAGGACCTCTATCTAACAATTGTGGGTTCATTGGACGACTTTGATGTTTGGCTAGTTCATTGAAAATCGCAACTTCAATTTTATCTACTACCTGTCGTAGGTGCCGTATAAGGATATACGAATGTCGTGAAGGCTCGAATGCCTAAGAACGACCTTAAGTGCAAGCACTTATATGTCACGGAAGGTCATAGCCGCGCTCACACCTGAATGTTTATTTCTTCGATTTGGGTTTTACTTGCTAGTAACACGTTCCCGGACAAAAGTGAGTTACAGGCTTTGCACTAATGCGCTTAGTTCAGATTATAAAAAGTATCTTAGTTTATTCAAAATCCCTAATTCTCTCCGCCCCATTTATCCCCCAATTCTGTCTAAGTATGCTTTTAAATCACCAACTCTAAAATATTTCAACCGTTACTGATAACAAGCATTTTTGAACGCATGTATTGTGTATTCAAAGTGCATGCTAGCTTAAAAATGAGGAATAACGACAATGGCAATAAATGGTGTAAATCCAGCAATTACAAACTCGATCAATAATAGTTTTCAGCTGGATAAGTTTAATGATGGAAAGGCACAGGAACTGCATCTTAATCTAGGTGAAGGTAAAGATTACACCATTAAAGTGAGTGAGAATGGGCAAGTATCAGCAAGCCGAGATCTTAGTCATTTATCAACGGTAGGGCGACTAAAGAACGCAGTGGTCGACTTCTTTAGTCGAGCATCAAATAAAAATGAAAGCGCATTTACGACCAGAGCAAGTCAGATCCAATCTCAAGTGCAAAAGCATATAACAGAGGTCGTTCCTGTTAATCATCTCGTGAAAGCGGCATTCAACCAGCCAGTGAGTGAGTTCAAAAATGACGCTGCATATTTAAAACCTGGAACCAATCCAGAAATAGCGACTTTTGATGATGTCACTGCTGCGAATAAAACACGTTTAGGCTTAGAAAACTTAGATAGTGGCGCGCAAGATTTTGTAAAACAAAACTTTTCTAGCTTCATTATTGGCAAAGATACACTTTTTAGTCGTTTAACTACTGGCTTTCAGCAAGAAATGGAAATTCTTTTTGCCTCTGATGCAGCTCAAAATCCCGTGAAGCTGCAAGAACAACAAGTTGCGCTTACGGAAAAATATGAAGATCTGAGCAAAAAAGTGAATGCAGAATTTAACACTCAATTCGTAACACCTTACGCGCAACAGAAAAATAGTGACTTTTAGTTAAACGTTTGAAGTAAATAATAATTCAGTAATAGGAATGATGACCGTTGGATATTTATAAAAAAATACTGGCCGAATTGGCGGTTGAGCAGCTGAATTTTGATGAGAGCAATGTTTGCTCCTTTGAAATTCAGCAAGAAAAAAATCCAGAAAGTGCCTATTTTGTCGTCAATATCGTCCGTAACACGGCATTGATGGAGCTAGCGATCTCTGTTACGACTGCTGCAGAGATTCCGGCACAAATATCTAAAGAGCTCTTTACGTTATTAGGCGTACACGCTATTGGCCCTTTGCGCGGTGAATGCGGTATTGGTGTTTACCCCGGTACTGAACAACTATCTGTATTTACGAAAATTAGCTTAGCTGACTACCGTCCTGGGCAGATAAAAGAAAACCTAGCAGAACTGCTAGAAAAAGCGCAGGAATGGGAGGACATCTTGTTAGTTGATACCCACCCAGACCAAGAGCAGGACAAAGCGGCTGATGCATCTTCTTGCTCCTGGAGAAATATCAGAGTATAGCCCCGGTAGGGCTAATAGGCAGGGCCATCGCATGAGTGTTTTTTGAGCAAAAACAACTTAGAGTGATAGTTCTAAGACATATCTGGACAAAACGTGTTTACTTGTCGGATAACAAGTTTTTGAAATATCTATTGTGGGTTCATTCGGCTGGTTTTGTTTATGGCTAATTTTTGGATACGTAAGCTTCAATTTAATCTATAGCCTGCGGCTCGCTAAATGTGCAAACACTCCTGTGGCACGGCGCGAGTATATCCCTGATGCCGCAGGTCACAGCCGCGTTCACACCGGAGTACTTCTTCGATTTGAATTTTACTGGCTAGTAACTCACTTTTGTCGGATAAGCGGCACTTGTTACCAAGTGCCGCTCTCCTAAGAACCTATGTGGACTCCCCAACTGTCAACAACAAATAGTTATGAATCGAAGAATTAATGCGTACTTATGTACGAGCTCTCATTGAGTAGCGAACTCAGGCTCTCTGATATTTACGCAGACCAATAAACAATTCTGTACGACGAGCTCTTGGTTCTTAACTGTTTTTACTGGCTGATTTTTATCTTCGATTAAGCATTTTGTTGTTTGAACTCGTTAACTGGCCAATATTAATTTGGCCTTATACTCTGTTCCTTGGGTTAACATGGCAAAAGCCGTTCTTACTGTTTTATTGGCTAGTGCCACTGCTGCACATTTCTTTCCACGTCTTTCTACCAACCCTTGTATCCATTTTTCTTTGGTGGTTCGGGCTTCTCTTTTCACTACCTGGATTACGCAGGACATGGCGCCAGCAATAAGTTGACTACGAAGCATACTGTTTTTTACATGCTTGCCTATAGAGCCCATTTTTGTCTTACCACCGCTAGAATTCTGTAATGGCGTTAACCCTATACACGCCGATGCATCTTTTCCTTTATTAAAAGTGCCTAGCTCAATGCAATATAGAGGTTAATCGCGTTTATACTTCCCACACCTTCTAGTTTTAGTAGTTTTTTACAATCTGAGTGTTCATGTATGGATTTTTCGAGACAATCATTATAAATAGCCAATGATTTTATTGTTTCTAAATACAGCTTCCACGCACTGTCTAATGCAAGTCTAAACAAGTCAGAAAAATCATTTTCTGCATCTTCGAGCGTTGACTCGACTACACTCTTCAATCCACCATTGCGATTCGCGGTGCTGATATTAAACTCAGACAACAAGGAAACAAGTTGATTGCTGAGTGCTGTTTTTTGCTTGCTGTATAGCTCTCTTATTCTCATCATGGATTGCAATTGCTGCTGTTCAACCGATTTACCGGAAATAAAATTAACTTCTGGCAGCATAGCTGACTGAACAATAGCTAAAGCATCATTTTTGTCAGTTTTCTGGTTTTGCCTCACTGAAGAAACTAATTGCGCAGATATAAGGTTTGCATCATGACCAAAAAATAGCGCTTTTTGCTTCCAATAATTTGAAGAGGCACATGCTTCAAAGACAACCATCATCGGTTCTGATTTGGCGAGGAATTCGGTGAATTCGCAAGGTGTCATTTCTTCATTAGAACGCACTGTTTTGTTTGTATATACACAAACTTGAATTACACGTTTTCCTAAATCAACGCCAACTATTGTCTTTTTCATTATGGGCTCCAATAAGTCATGGTGAATATTTAAAATACACCATTCGGTTAAGGTTAGGGGAGTCCAATTATCTGTACGTGCAACTTTCACTGCATACGGCTCAAGCCTCCACTAAGGCGTATTACGTTACCCAGCTACCTATAATTACATTGCAGCCAGAGCAGGTTCGAACCAAGAATTACGACTTTGCTTTTTCGGTTTCCTATTGTAACCGATCAATATAGGACGTCTTCCTAAGATCATTTGATGTGGCTACTCTCAGGGTAAACCTAATACTGAGAATGCTCATGGCTAAACCTCATCTCATCGATGCTCAAAAATCTACCCTCCTGGACAAGTGGTGCACAACGCCTTTATCTATGCAGGACTTCTGTCATCAGGAGAACATTTCAACTTCTTCTTTTAATCGTTGGCGCCAGCAGTTAACGGTTCCTCCAGAAATACAGGCTACCGAAGCCGACTGGATAGAGCTTGAACCCTCTAAGCAAGATAAGCTTCCGGTGTTGCCAGACCCAAAGCCAAACTGGAATATTGAGCTTGTGCTCCCTGGTGATGTCATTTTACGATACGCTACTGATGCTGCTGCCAAGTCCGGACTTACGCATTTGGCTGTATGCCAAACCCGTGGACATGCGCAAGCAGTTTGATGGCTTAATCGTATTAGCTAAGCACCAACTCCACGCTTCTCCCATGAGTGGTGAGCTGTTTGTGTTCATTAATCGCAAGCAGACCATGATGAAGGTGCTGTATTTTAGTCGCGGCGGCTACTGTTTATGGAGTAAGCGGCTTGAGTTAGGCCGCTTTCATCACGTAGAGGGTGACGGGGATAAAATCAATCTCACCTGGACTCAACTACAATGCCTCATCGAAGGCATTAATTGGCAAAAACAAGTAAAGAGCAAGCGGTTTAATTCGTTATAACTGTCTGTTTTTTATATAATATGCTTCTATGAAGCAACCTCTACAGACAGTCTCGTTATCACAAGAAATTGAGCAGCTAAACGCTCAAAATTCTGAGCTGTCAGAAAAAGTGCTCACGCTGCAACAGCAACTCGACTGGTTTAAGCGCCAGTTGTTTGGCCGCAAGTCTGAAAAGCAGTTAGAGGATAATCCCAATCAAGAAGTCTTATTTGACCGCCCTGATTCTGGGGAGTCAGGGCCTGAAGATAAGCAACAGATATCCTATACCCGCTCAGCAAAAAAAAGCACCGGCAATGAAGTGGATGACACCGGCTTGCGCTTTGATGATACGGTGCCGACCAAGGTCATTGAACTTAAAGCGCCAGAGCTAGAAGGTGACGATGCTGAGCAGTATGAGGTTATCGGTTATAAAGAGACCCATCGCTTAGCTCAACAGCCGGGCAGCTACACCATTCTTATCTATAAGCGTCCCGTCGTCCGTCACAAAACCGAGCATTGCCTTAGCGTACAACCTGCACCCGATAACGTGCTCGACGGGTGTTTTGCTGATGTCTCTGTTATCGCCGGCATCATGGTCGACAAGGGAGTCTATCATTTACCCTTGTATCGCCAGCACCAAAGAATGCTTGATAGTGGGGTTCAAGTCAGCAGGGCTACCCTCATTAACTGGGTAAAACGGGGCATCGAACTGTTAACCCCTATCTACCGAGCTCAGCTAAAGCATATCCTCACCAGCTCTACACTGGCCATGGATGAGGTGCCGATGAAAGCGGGACGTAAAGCGAAAGGTAAGATGAAACAGACTTACTTTTGGCCCATCTACGGTGAAGATGATGAAGTCGCCTTCACCTGGTCATCAAGCCGTGGGGCTCAACATGCTAAGGCGCAGCTAACCGGGTTCTCTGGTGTACTGCTAAGTGATGGTTATCAGGCTTATACCAATGTGATAAAAGCACTTAATCGTGACAACGAAGCTAACATCATCCATGCCGCCTGCTGGGCTCATACCCGACGTTACTTCGATAAAGCTTTACTCATGGAGCCCGAACTCGCTAAGCAAGCCTTAAAGCAAATCGCCGAGCTCTACAAAATCGAAAAACACATCCGCGATAACTTAAGCTACAGCGATGAAATCCTCGCTTATCGGCAAAAGTGGAGTGAGCCTATCGTTAACCGCTTCTTCAAATGGCTCTATGACCAACGGCAACGCCCGGAGATTTTACCGAGCAACCCGTTAAGTAAGGCCCTCAGTTATGCACTTGATAGAAAAACAGAGCTTAAGGTCTTCTCGAGTCACCCTGCAGTGCCTATCGACACCAATCACTTGGAGCGTGCTTTGCGAGTCATACCGATGGGGCGTAAAAATTATCTGTTCTGCTGGACCGAACTGGGGGCGGAGCAGTTGGGGATGCTGCAAAGTTTACTGGTTACCTGTCGTCTGCAAGGGATTAATCCCTACACTTACCTCGTCGATGTCCTGCAACGCGTCAGTCAGCACCCAGCTTCACAAGTTGAAGAACTCACGCCACGAGTATGGAAGATTAAGTTTGCCGACAACCCACTCACATCAGACTTGATGCAGACTTCTTAGTCTCCCGCAAGCCCGTCCTATATTGATCACTTACAGCGCGCCTCTCTTCAATACTTCCTGTAAAGGATCTAATTGCTCTGGTGTATGAAGCCCAATAACATTATGATTATCCATGCGACGGAGTCCTCTGTAAGTTGATTGTTTTACACCATCTTCAAAGATGATGCGTCGCTATCCTCTTAGCCCATACACCAGAAATAAGCATACCTCGTTAGGCTGTTCAATAAATAGTCGTTGATGCGTTAACCCTGCCCAAGGGGAGAGATTTAAATCTATAATTAATTTTAATAGGAATATCATTTTTTATGCCATCATATAAACCATTGATTAAACCGACAAAAACTAAATCTCTCGCGGTATCGATTACTTCGATTAAACCAGTGGAGGAGCCAATAAACTTGAACCCGGCTTTCCGAGGAACTTCTACTGTTTTCAACGTCAAGGATACTGACAAACTTATTTCAGACATTCATGATGGAAATAAAAAAAATATTTATGTAACAAAGAGTCATACAGGGTTTCGCGATGGAGAGTCTAAACCTGCAAAGCCTCCACTTTCGGAAGAAGAAAGAAATAATATGACTTCGGGGGGGCTTAACCGACTAAATAAAGCTTTGTACTCGTCAGGAAACATTAAATTTGTGGAAGGGGGTAACTCTGGACCTGAGATGATTGAGACAATTTTAATCCATGGGACGTTTAATCCTGACGCTCCTTTAGTTGGGTGGACTAGACCTAATATAGACATAAATCAACGCATTAGAACTAGGTATGGTGGTAAGATAACAGCTATGCAGTGGAGTGGTAAAAATCATCGGGTGGCTCGAATTGAGGCCGGCAGAGCACTTTCTGAGCGAATTTCAGAAAACACATCAAACAACATTCAAACAAATATAATAGCTCACAGTCATGGAGGTAATGTGGTATTTGAAGCTATTAAACAAAACGGAAGCGGCTACATCAATCACCTTATAACTTTAGGAACTCCAATTAGGAAAGATCACCTCCCCTCCTTAAGTGAAATTAAAGAAGGGACTAATGCATATATACACGTATCCGGTGGTAAAGATGGTGTAGCCCCAAAAGGGGGAGTTGATTGGGTAACTCCAGGGCGTGGGGTTTTTACTGATAAGTCTAGATATTCTAAAGCGGAAACACATAATCCCCTAAGCGATGTAGAGGTTCATATAATTGATGCCAATCACAGTGAGCTTCATCAGCGGGCAGTTTTAGATCTATTTGGGTCAAAAGAAATGAAAGTAAATCGCACCACTAAGATTTAATTAAGCGCTATATTTTGCTGGTTACCTGCCGTCTGCAAGGGGTTAATCCCTATACTTACCTCGTTGATGTCCTGCAACGCGTGAGCCAGCCCCCCGGCTTCAAAAGTTGAAGAACTTACGCCGCCACTAGTATGAAAGACTAAGTTTGCCGACAACCCGCTCATGTCAGACTTGTGCAAACTTCTTAGCTTACTGCAAGGCCGTTCTATATTGATCGGTTACTTCCTATTAACCAAATAGGCTAGGTATTGAGGATCGAATGGCGTAGCAGCGCTCCTGATTTTCACATGTCTCCTTATCGGCGTTTGAGCTATCTGAACCAGATTAAAATGGCAGTCCATGTTGGCGATTTTCTGCCAGCCGTGGAATTGCCACCCACCTATGCGATTCATGTAGTATTTTCGACGTACCCAGTCTTTGTTTTTCGTTAGGTGACGCCTTACCGCCCATCGCCATAACAACCAGAAAAGTTGATGGCCTACATAATCGAAAGTTCGCTTTGCCACACAATGACGATAATAATTCGCCCATCCTCTCAGCTTCGGATTCAAAATCTTAATGAGATCGTTTACTGGAATAGTTGCGTGCTTTTTGATGAGTTCGCGTAAGTTACTCAAAAATGATAATACATTGCTCTTACTTGGTTTAATAAGCAGTTTGCCTTTGTACTTCCTAAGATTGAATCCCAGAAAGTCAAAACCATCATCAATATGAGTGACATGCGTTTTCTCTTCAGAAAGTGTTAAGCCTCTTTCTTGTAGAAAGCCAATTAGCTGCGGTTTGATTTCGTTAAGTAAGAACTCCTGTGAAGTCCCCGTTATTACAAAATCATCTGCATATCCGATGAAGTTAACCCTATCACCTGTTTTACGAGCAATAGACTTAACCAATTGTTCTAACCCAGCAAGCGTGAGCAGCATAAGAGTAGGAGATATTATCCCACCTTGTGGTGTTCCCTCTGCCGTTTTATAGAACAATCCTTTGTCAACAAAACCACACCCAAGCCATTGTTTCAGCATTCGTTTATCTAATTGAATGTTATCGATAAGCCATTGATGACCAATCTTATCGAAACAGGCTTTGATGTCTCCCTCAAGAACCCATTGGCTAGAGTTTTTCTGACACAAGCATTTGAAGCATTGCGCGATGGCATCGGCAGTACTTCGGTTAGGTCGAAAACCATAACTGTTTGGGTCGACAATGGTCTCAGAGATAGACTCTAATGCAAGAAGGTGAAGGGCTTGTTGCGCCCTGTCTATCATGCAAGGAATGCCTAGGGGTCTGAGTTTGCCGTTTTTCTTGGGGATATAGATACGCCTGAGCGGTTTAGCTTGGTAGCCTTTTCTGCTCAGTTGATTGACCGCCGCCATACAACGGACATCGGTGTTCCAGATGATGCCGTCTATTCCTGGCGTTTTACTGCCTTTGTTTTGAGATACTCGTTTAACAGCAAGAAGCTTTGCTGCTTTTGAGTGAGTTAGTATCCACTGCAAGGCTTTCGCTCTGCCGCGTTTACCTTCTCGGGTTGCTTTTGCAATGCGCATTTGAAGCTTTAATACGTGCTGCCCAATAGCAGCCCAGTTAATGGCTTGCCATTGAGCCTCGTCAGGAGAGGCACTAACTTCTGTTGAAGCTACCATTTGCGTTTCTCCTTGAATAAAGTTCCTCAAACTATCTTGCAACGGGAGACCAGCTAGAAGTCAGCTCGCTTTCGCGCCAGATAACCACCTGTATCCGCATCATTACAACACGGCTTTCGCTTTTTCCAGCCTCCTTTACCTGCACCACTATCAGCTGTCTTCGCAGACAACCTTCCAAGAAGGAGTAATACAGGCTTACCCTGTTCCGTATGTCACGCAACGTCAGGTTAGATGCCCACTATAGTGCGGAGAGCGTATCGATCACGAAAGACTACTGTCCAATTTCTTTCCTACTCTCGTTGCCTTTTGGCCACAGCGTATTAACCACTTCCGCTGCTTCTCGTGTGACGCACCTTATATGGATTCACTTATGTTCATCATACTGACACCCTAGCACTCACCCGGTTTGTGGTTATCAGGAGGAACATCCTCTCACGATTCTGTTCCCGTTCAGCAAATTGCTGAGCTTCGTTACATTGTCGGATCCGCTGCTTTATTCAGGATCCTAGGGGCACCTGGTGATACAGATGGTTCACTCTTATCTCGGTGAACAGCGCTTCATACGACTTCAGGTCGCACGGACAGAAATGAGCTAGAAGTGTGATTCTAGTTCATGAGATTTTGATTAGGAAATGTATGGCAATCGTTTGCTCGATAGCGCTGTAATAAAACGTTTATAGCTACAGTACTAGCTGTAGCCAGAGGCACTAAAAAGAGGGGAGTGACAATGCGAAATGTAATAAAAATACTGATTTAATGTCTTAATAGAAATAAAATCAAATGCTAACGCTGCGACCTGTTGGAAAATATTCTAAGCGTTCACCAAGCACACCTTTCAAGATATTATAGGCTTTCATTCCTGTACAATGACCTGTATACAACTTATCTATTGGGTAATTTAACATTGATTCACCAATCTCTTCGATCTGCTTCTTAGTTCCACCGATACTATTAAATAATGGTAATCCGACTAAATGAAAACCGCCAATGACAGCTTTTATTTTAGTGTTAGGGAAATTATTAAGTGCAGTATCTATCATATTTAGAACTCCACTATGAGCACAACCAGTAAAGACTATAAGCCCATCATGTTCATTTATGACCAACAATAATTCGTGATCAAATGTATCAGATTTACAACTCTCACCTGACCCAGTAAATAGGTACTTATTACCTTCTGGCTTTTCATACTTATTACCTAAATCAGTTATTATAAAGATATTGGGCAATATTTCAGTCATTTGGTTAATAAACGTCATGCGACTGGCATCTTTGGTAAGCAACTGTTTATTGATACCTACATCAATTTTAAAACCCAAAGTTTTAAAAGTATAATTTGTGTCTTCGCATTCACGTAAATACACTTGGGCCTTAGAGTTCTGGTCTAGGAAGTGCGTAATTCCATTACAGTGATCATGATGGCGATGTGAAATCACTGCTGCATCAACGCTTTTAATATCTACACCTAATAAACGTGCATTATCACAAAAGGCTCTACTGCTTCCTGCATCAAATAATATACTCTTTCCCATAGTACTAGCATGAATAGAAAGCCCTCTTTCTATTTCTAGGTCTGTTCTATTATTCAATCTTGTATTATCAATTAATGAAGTAAGAATCATAACTACTACCTTTTTACAACTCTATAATTATTGGAGGATCTACTTTATGCTCAAGCACTGAATAAGCGAACAATGCACAACTACCTTTTAGAGGTTATTCGATTTATGCTTTCTTGTTCTGCTAAGAGAATTGTAGAGCTAATGAGTTCTTCAAAGTGCTCCAATTGACCTGCTGGTATTAGCTGGTTTTGAATAAATTTTCGCTTCTCTGAATCAAACAAGCGTTCCGCGACCCAACCTATTAGGTATACTAAAGAAAGACAACCGCCTGCTGTAGCAATATTGCCTTCAATGACCAAAGGTAAATCTTGAACATTGCCGCCCATTTTCTTCAGTACATTTTTAGCGTCAGGATTTGTCGTTAACAACAAACCGTTTAACAATCCAAGTTCATGAAGGATAAACGAACCAGCACATATCGAACCAACTAACTGTTTGTTTGGATCGAGTTTTAAAGCTGACATAAATTCACCGTCCTGTAATGCTGCAGGAATGCCACGCTTGCCACTAGTAATTAGCACTACATCTTGATTAATCACCTCTGAAATATGACCATCGGTCTTTACCGACATACCTAGATGCGAGCGGTGTTCTGATTTAGTTCCTAATATTGACACCACCCAGCTATTAGTCGTTCTACCAAGTAAGTCATACATTAAGAAAAAGTCCACATCTGTAAAATCGTCAAATATTACAATGCCAATGTTGTACATGATTTTGATACCTCGTTATTCATGTTTGAGATTTACATAACAGCCATTAAACAACATATTACATAGCAAAAAAAGAGTGTCAGCAGCTTCTAGAGACACTCTTCTGGACATTAAATTTTACAGGCAAACGCAAGGGACTTCGGTAATGTTTTGATAAGTTTAATTTTTCCCCTCGGCTAACCATGTGGCATATTGTTTCGTATAATAACTCACAATTAGGTCAGCCCCAGCACGTTTTAACCCAATAAAAGTTTCAGTTACTACCGCTTTTTCATCGAGTGCGCCAGCAAGAGCCGCAAACTTGATACCGGCATATTCCCCACCTACTTGATATGCAGCGATGGGTAGATGGGTTTCTTTTCTTAAACGACAGATCACGTCTAAATATGGTGTTCCTGGTTTAACCATCAGAATATCTGCGCCTTCAGCCTCATCAAGTGATGCTTCAAGTAGAGCTTGACGACCATTGGCGTAATCTAGTTGGTAGCCTTTTCTATCCCCACTAAGTTCACAGTCTACTGCGGCCCTAAATGGGCCATAAAAAGAAGATGCAAATTTTGCCGAATGTGCCAAAATTGCCACGTCCTGAAAACCAGCAGCATCAAGTCCTAGACGAATTGCTTTTACTTGGCCATCCATCATTGCCGATGGTGCTAACATATCAGCACCAGCTTTAGCTGCGGTCACCGATTGTTTTACTAAATTTTCAACTGTAATGTCGTTACAAACTTTGTTGTTTTGCATTACACCACAATGACCATGGTCGGTATATTCACAGAAGCAAATATCTGGAATTACCATCATTTCTGGTACGGCAGATTTTATCGTCTTGACCATACGAGCAAGTAGACCATCATCATTCCAAGTGTCACTTCCTTGAGCATCCTTAGTGTGGGATATGCCAAAAGGCATAACATAGCGTATGCCCAGAGCGTAAAGCTGACGAACCTCATCGGCTAGGGAGTTCTCGGGAATACGACTGATACCAGGTAGAGTGGAAATAGGTACTGCTTGAGCGATCTGCTCTTCGACAAATAAAGGATGGATTAAATTGTCTAATAAAAGGTGGCTTTCACGCAATAGATCGCGCATGGCTTCAGAGCTACGTAATCGTCTTAAACGGCGCAATGGAGTTATGGTCATATTGGAGTAACCTATTCAGATATGGTTAGGGACTCAGTTTAAATAAAGGAAAATAAATTTAAACCTTACATAATAAGACTTAAAACTGTATCAAAAGTTCTGTGTAACTACAGCTAAATATTTTATCACCATGACTATTAACAATATGAGCTAATTTATACATAACACAATAAATCCATAACAAAAATCAGGTCAAACAACTTGCTCAACACATGTAGCAAACAATAGCTCTAACACGTAAAGGTCGGATAGGCGGCACTTGTTGCCAAGTGCCGCCCTCCTAAGAACCTCAGCGTGCAACTTTCACTGCACTGGGCTCAAGCCTCCACTAAGGCGTACTATGTTACCCACCTGCCACTAAGGCCAGATTTTGCAATGCACATTTGAAGCTTCAATACTTGCTCCTCAATAGGTTTCCAGTTGATGGATTGCCATTAAGCGCCGTAAGGAGAGGCACTAACTTCATTTGAAGTCATCATTTGCGTTTCTCCATCAACAAAGTTCTTCAAACTTTCTTGCAACGGGAGACCAGCTGGAAGTGGACTCACTTTCGTGCCAGACACCAGTCTGTATCTGCATCATTACAATGCAGCTTTGGCTTTCTCCAGCTTCCTTTACCTGCACCACTATCGGCTATCTTCAGAGATAACTTTCCCAATGGGAGTGATACAGGCTTACCGTGTTCCGTATGTCGCGCAATGTCAGGTTAGATGCCCACTCTAGTGCGGAGAGTTTTACAACCACGAAAGAGCATTGCCCAATCTCTTTCCTGCTCTCGTTGCCATTTTGGCCACAGCGTATAAACCACTTCCGCTGCTTCTCGTATAACGCACCTTACATGGATTCACATATGTTCATCATACTGACTCCCTAGCACTTACCCGACTTGTGGTTATCAGGAAAAACGTCCTCTCACGATTCTGTTCCCATTCGGTATAAAACCAAATTTCGTTACATTGTCTGGCTCGCTACTTTATTCAGAGCCATAGGGTCATCTGGTGATACAGATGGTTCACTCAAAAGCGGTGAACAGCGCTTCATACGACTTCACGTCGCACGGGCATTTCTGAGTTAGCTGCTCAACCAATAAAACCCAAATCGAAGAGAAACCTTTCTTGTGAATCAGCCAGGTGTAGATGCGGCTACGAGCTTCCAAAACAAGGATATTTTGGTAGAGCCTCCATGGACGGATTGACGGCGTTTCGTAGAAGTATCTGCACTTAAGCACGCTGCAGGCGATAGATAACCATGAAGGAACGATCTTCAAACACACTCCCCAATATCAACTCAGCCAGAAGCTAAAAACAGAAATGTATTAAGCCTTCATTCGAAGGCTCGCTAACTTTGGGGCATAAATGATTTACGCCCTTGGTACATTTCGGAACAACAAATGGCTTAAAGCAATCACTCTAAGCCTTACCTGGACAATGATATTCAGCGCTAAACCGGGATGAGATGGCATGCTGTGCGGACCCTATTTAAATACTTATTTTCTCTTCTTTTTTTATTAGATTGTGCTTAAGCATTAAGTCTATTTTGGTTGGCGCTGATTATATTGGCGATTTCATCATAAACGGCTCTAATTCTTGGAGTGGTAGTTTCACTGGCGTGGCTAACTAACCATAGGGATTCAGGTTTGATGGATGATATTTCAACTTCGGTTAAACCGTCAGATAAGAAATGCGGCAATATTCCAGCACCTAATCCACTACGAATAGCAGCTTCTTGAGTAGCAAGTGTGTTGAAGCGTAAACTTGGGGAACGTTTGGTGATCTTAGTCAGCCATTTAGCGGCAGGTAAATCTATGTGGTTATCCCAGCCTATTAGAGGGACTTTATCAAGGCCTATATTTTGACCTTTCGAGACAAACATTCCTGATGACATGCTACCTACTTTACGGACAGTGAGTGCTCCTTGTTCTGGGCGTTTTAAACGTAAAGCAATATCAGCATCTCCTCTCGCTATACCTACATTAAATATTCCCGTAACTATTTGCAGCTCTAACTTTGGATACTGTTTAATAAAGGACTGTAATTGAGGTATAACTATCTGTATCGCCAGCATTTCAGGAAGTGCTACTCGTACAACTCCTTCAAATTTGTTCTGTTGGCTTTTAAAGTTGGCTTGCAAAGATTCTAGTGTTTTCTCTACCGTTTCAGCGTCTTTGTAAAATGATAATCCATCAGTAGTCGGTTGATAGCCCGTGGGATGCTTAATGAAAAGGTTTGTACCAAGTTCATACTCTAATTTTGCAATTTTTCGTCCCACCGTTTGTGGGCTAACCCCCAGTTTAGATGCCGCTTTACTTAAGCTGCCATGTCGTATCACGGCAGTGAAAAAATAGATGTTTTCAATATTCATGGCACTCCATTTATGGAAATCTAATTTCCAATGCTATCCATTTTAACTTGGCAAGAGAACTTTTACACTTTATATCGACATTAGTTACCTACTGAGAAGTTATTATATGAATGCTCTTTTATCTACTTCCCCGCTGTCTTCGATTGATACAGTTAATGCTTATTTGGCCGCCTTTTCTGAACATAATATAGAGTCGGCGCTTCAGTATGTTAGTGAAAATGCCATTTGGCATATTGATGGTGACCCTATTTTAAAAACAGTCGGTATAGTTCAAGGGAAAGCTGCAATTAGACTGTGGTTACAGCGTTTCCCAGAGGGCTTTCAACCGATTGATTTTAAGTTAGAACCATTAATTGATGCTACGCCTGATGTAATTGCTATTGGCCATTTCCGCCATCGTGTAGTGAGTACAAATGCTATTGCTGATGGTGACTTTATTATTCGGTTTACCACGAGTAACGGCCAGATCACCCGCTATCAAATTTTTGAAGATTCACACATGTTATCTAAAACTCATCATAGTAATAACCCTCAACTTTCAACGCTTGTAAATGGTGTGGAATATGGTTGGGATGATCAAGGAGAAGGTTCCACGTTAGTGCTTTTGCATGGCTTATTTCTTGACCGAACATTCTGGAACCCCTTACTTAATAGCATAGATAAACAGTTTCGTTGTGTGACATTTGATATGCCAGGTCATGGTACGAGTGGTTGGCGTGAAGGATTAAATCTAAATGATATAGCAAATGATATCGCCTTGTGGATCATTGAAAATAACATTAACAAAGTAACGTTAGTCGGGCACAGTCAAGGAGGTATTATTGCCTTACTGATAGCTGCTAAATATCCTCAACTGCTAGATAAACTTGTGCTAGTTAATACTAGTGCTCGGGCTGAAATCTCCTCGCATATGACTCTATGGCGCGAGCGTCAGTCTTTGTTATTGTCGTTGGATAAAAAAAATATAAAAAGAGTATTTGAAGATATGCAAAAGGTCAAATACGCATCGTTGTGGTTACAGGCTAATCCTATCTACGCTATGGAAGATATTAATAAACAAATGAAAGCGGATGCTACGATGTTTGCCCATGCATTGGATGCGGCAGTCATTCAGCGTGAAGATATATGTGAAACACTGAAAGAAATAAAAGTGAATACTATCGTACTCGCTGGTACAGAGGACATTGCAACCCCGCCAGCCCATGGAGAAGAAATTGCACGGTTACTACCTAATGCTAGTTATTATGCAATAGAAAAGGCAGGCCACTCCATTCCTCTAGAGATGCCAGAGGCATTAGTAAATGTTTTAACCAAATAAGTACAAATGAAATACGTCTAATTGGACGTGTGTACAAGTGGCAGGGGTCAGGCCTTGCCATTTTCTTTTCACATTAGCTGAGATAAGGCAAACACAGAGAAACAAAATATGAATGAGCTTTTACTCTGAGAAGCTTTGGGGCAAACGTGCCAGAATTGGCACTAAACGAAGGAAACCCTAACTACTAGGGCTTCCCTTTACCTAGCAATCAGTTCCCTCTGAAAGTAGCAATGCATCTTCTAATTCAACACCAAGGTATCGAATCGTATTATCGACTTTGCTATGGCCCAATAAAAGCTGCACAGCTCGAATATTGTAGTTAGTAGGATTTTGACAGAAAAAAACCAATCAAAACAACCCGCCAATCAGCGGGTTGTTCTTTAAATCACATCTAATTTCAAACTCACATTACCAAAGACTCAGATCTTGCCATTCTTCTCAGCAATACCACTCTTACATTGTCGTATACCCAGTTAAAGGTGAATGCGTAAATGGTGATAAAGATGGTTACGCCAATATCCATCACAAAGGCTTCCCAGATACTTACGTTTAATAAGTAAGCCATAACCGGAACTGTGGCGATCAGTAACCCTAATTCAAATAAAACAACGTGAAAAATGCGTAATGAAAGAGTGCGTTGTGTTTTCTCGCCTGTGAAAAACTGATCGAAAATCCAGTTATAGATAAAATTCCAAATCATAGCGATAGTCGCAACAACTATCATTGTTCCTGATAGAGCGGTAACATCATAATTGGTAAACATAGCTAATCCCATGATAGACAGTGATACAGCCAATACTTCAAATAATACAGCGTGGAAAATTCGTTCATTGGTTTTCATAGCGATGCCTCTTAATCGTTATTAATACATTTAAAAATAATGAAGCTGCGATTATAGAGAGCGAATAAAAGAGATAAAGTTAACAGCCATCACGAATCGTGATAGCTTGAATGCTTAACCTATTTAGTGAGCTAATGACTTGTACAGTTTTGAGCAATTAAAAATCTTTGTCACCGTATGTGAAAGTGGATCGTTCTCGGCAGCAGCTCGTCAATTAAAGCGTGCTCAATCTGGTGTGAGCCAAGCCATTGCCAACTTAGAGATCTCCATTAACCAAGAGCTGTTTAACCGCGAGAAAAATACGCCAGCACTAACAGAAAAAGGCAAAGTGTTGTTGCCAATTGCTCAATCAATTTTGCATCAACAAAAATATTTTGATCAAAAAGTAGAATCGTTAGAAAGAGAGCATGAATACGAGCTGGTTATCGCGATAGATGAAAGCTTAATTAATGATGATTTATTGCAAATACTGGCAGAGTTAGCCGATAAGTTCCCTGTGACTGATGTGGAAATAATCACTACTTCCACTTTTGATGTTGAAGAGCTAGTTAGAGAAGGAAAAGCACAAGTAGGTATTGTGTATGCAGATGGTGAACTTAAAGTGGATATGGATTTTTTCACATTAGGCCAAACCCGTTTTTTGACCGTGGTGGCACCTGAACATGCATTAGCAGCTTTGTCTGTAGTGAATGATACAGCGTTAAAAGGGCATCGCCAATTAGTGCATCGCAGTTCAGAGCATAAAGAGCTGTGGTTCAGTTATGGGATAAGCTCAAAGCTGTGGTATGCCAACACTCACCAAACCCTGCTTGATTTAGCTTGCAGAGGAATAGGGTGGACAATCGTACCAGAGCAAGCAGTGACAGAACTATTGGCTGTGAAAAAGCTAGTCGCATTGCCCATCGCTCATGAGTTTGATGGTTGGTTAACACCTATGGGCTGTTTAGTGTCGCGTCGTCATGCTTCTGGACCTGTATTGGAAGATCTATTGTCATCACTACAAACATTGAGTCAAAAAAACGCTAATTCATTAAGTGTGAATTAAGGTAAAAAGTAGGGTCAGGTCTTGCCTTTTGCCACTCATTACTTTTTGTATATCAAAGTCAGGTGAACATCTTTGGGCTCGCTTCGAGATGTAACGCTTTTTGGTCGGATAAGCGGCACCTGTTACCAATTAAAGCTTAGGCTTACCAACAAAACCCAAATCGAAGAAATAAATAATCCAGTTTAGATGCGGCTGCGAGCTTCGATTTCAGGGATGAAATCGCAGGGCGTATAGGGATATATTCACAGCGTCTCGCAGAAATATGCAACAGGTCGTTCTTAGACATCTGACCCATAGGGATATGGGAAATGTCATTATGATGTCTGGAACATCATTGGCCTGCCTTCACGACATTTGTGCATCCATGCACGGCACCCGCTGCAAGCGATAGATAACAACGAAGGTACGAGCTTCAATGACATATTCCAACAGCAAAGATCTGCCGGAATGACGAAAAGTAACGACCAAAATCAAATGAACCAAAGCAAAATTTAATCTAGCTTCATTCGAAGCTAGGCAAATAAAACCATTGATAACGAGTCAATTCATTAATAACATCTATTAATCAAAGCTTAGACTGGTGCCAGATAGCACTGCTGCATATAGATGTTGATCGCACCGAGTACATTGGTTCTGTTGATAGTGCCGACAACCTTGCCATTATCGACCACGGGATAGACCTTAGGCTTAGGGCCTAACATCTGTTCGGCTAACTGCAAGACGCTGGTATCAGGTGTCACTGACAATACCTCGGAGCGCATACAATCTTTTACCTTAGCCACCAGGTCACAGTGATAACTGCTCTTGAGCATGACTGATATACAATCTTGCTGTGACAGAAAACCTATCAATTTCCCCGAATCATCGACTACGGGAGCCCCCAACTTATTCCTCACGAGTAAGGCATCAACGGCGTTCGACAGAGGCATATCCGCAGTTAACAGCACAGGTTGACGATCCATATATTCGCTTACTTTAATTGAATCCATATTCCTTCCCCAGTCGTTTGATGACTCTATGATTTTGATGTGGAGCTTACTTATTTAACCGTATTGTTATTGAACATTACTGTTATTAACACTACACATTGATTACTGTATGACTCCAATATACATAAGTTATTAAAAAACAGAACAGTAAATAATCGATTCCTCTAATCTAAATCTTCAATAACTCTTTTCAATGAGCCTTTTCAACCAGAATCTAATGAGTGTCGGCTACCACTACAGAGATTTTGCGCCTAATACGAACCCAAGCCCCATTAGCCCTGCACCGCACACCTGACTCAAGCGTGTCTTTATCTTAGTCATCCTGTGTTGCAGTGCCTTTGAGGTAAATAGTATGGATACTGCGCCAAACCAGAGTCCATGCAGCAAGGCGATATACAGACCATAGAGCAAGATTGAGCGATACTCATGGCTTTCAGGAGAGGCAAGCTGGCTGAACAGACTAACAAAAAACAACATAGTCTTAGGGTTTAATACATTACACAAAAATCCCTGGAATAGGTATTGGCTGGGTTTTAGCTGAAATTCATCTTTCTCTATCCCATCCAGGCTAGCATTGGCGGTCAGGATACTTTTCAGCCCGATATAGATGAGATAGAGGGCTCCAGCGTACTTAATTATATTAAACAGAAACACATTATGTGAGATTAGGTAACCAATTCCGAGCAAGGTGTAACCTATATGTACCCCTATTGCTAAGCTTATGCCAACCGCAGTCCAGACACCGGCAGCCCTGCCCGATGTGACACTATTTTTCAGCACCAACACAAAGTCAGCTCCAGGACTTACAACGATGAGTGCGCCGATGACGGCTAGACTGATAATGTCCATACTTGCTCCTTTAATTTGAGTTGAAGCATATTGTAGCGGGAGACGGGAGCTTATATAATCGAAAAAACATCGGTCAACCTGTGAGAAAAAGTCACCAATGAGACATCTCAAAGCCTTTCATATTTTTCATGTCGCCGCATCATCACTCAGCTATAGTGAAGCGGCAGATAAACTCTGTATTACCCATGGCGCGGTGAGCAAGCAGATAAAGATACTGGAAGCCTATTTGGGTCAAAGCTTATATTATCGCCAGGGACGACATGTCTGTCTGACCCGGGAGGGTGAACTACTTAAAGGCTATACAGACCAAGCCTTTCTAGCCTTGAGTGCGGGTATCGACAAGTTATCCCAAATACAACATGCTTGTCTGGAGATCTCCTGCGAACCCACATTGACCATGCGCTGGCTGATGCCCAGATTATCTGACTTCTACCAAGATAATCCGAATAGCGATGTCAGGTTATCGACGGCCGGAGGACCCGTGAGGCTCGGTACCAACGGAATATCCCTGGCTATTAGGCGGAATGATTTCGTCTCATTAAACGATCACCATATCACTGAGTTAGTCGATGAATGGGTGGGGCCCGTCTGTTCAGCAGATCATTGGAACAAGATAAAAGATGATCTGAGTCAAATGAAAATCCTCCATAGTCAGACCAGACCTGATGCCTGGGCTGACTGGAACAAACAAGCAGGCATGAACGCCTTACACCAATCCTCTCCCCGGGCCCAGCAAAGCTTTGCCCACTTCTACTTTTGTCTGCAAGCCGCCGCCGATGGATTGGGGGTCGCCATGGGGTCTTATCCACTGGTAGTTGATGACATCAACAGGGGCAAGCTCATAGCCCCCTTCGGTTTTAGTAAATCAGGAAAACGTTATATTCTACTTAGTCAGGAGTTGAATAATGACGACCCGTTAGAGTCCAGTTTTATTGACTGGTTGCAGAAGAATCTAGCTCTGTGTATCCCAGATACTCGCTTAATAGACAGAAAAAAATGAACGGCTGCTCTGGCGATTCGCCAAAGCAGCCGTTATGAGCTTAAATTCACTTCTTAAGCCGTTATTTATCGCGCCAGATCATCACTTGTGCCTCTTCGCCACTCTTGCGGGTCGCACGGTACATGCCTTCGGTATTAAATGGCGTAGCGATATTGCCACGCTGGTCTATCGCGATAACTCCCCCCGTACCGCCAGCTGTAATTAGACGCTGGTTGATGACCTCGTCCGCCGCCTGGATGATTGATTTCTGCTGATATTTCACCTTAGCGCAGATATCTCCCGCCACTTGGTAACGAATAAAATATTCTCCATGGCCGGTGGCCGATACCGCGCAGACACCATTTTCGGCGTAGGTTCCGGCACCTATGATTGGAGAATCTCCAATCCGCCCATAACGCTTATTGGTCATCCCACCCGTTGACGTGCCAGCGCTGATATTGCCTTGCTTATCGAGAGCGACAGCCCCTACGGTACCCACCTTATATTCAGTATCTAGCTCACTGTGCGCGGCAAGATAATCTTTATCTTCGAGTTTAGCTTGCTCCATCTTAGCCTTAGCGCGCTGCAGTGCCTCGTATCTATCTTGAGTGTCGAAGCTGTCATTGGCAACCAGTGACACACCTTGAGTCAAGGCAAACTCCTCGGCCCCTTCACCATAGAGCATCACATGAACAGATTTATCCATGACCAGACGCGCCAAATCTATCGGATTTTTGATATGTTTAACCCCAGCAACGGCGCCGGCTTTCATGGTTTGACCATCCATAATAGATGCATCCATCTCATGCTGCCCATTGTGGGTATAGACTGCCCCCTTGCCCGCATTAAAAAATGGCGAGTTCTCGAGAACGTTAATGGCAGTGGTAACCGCATTAAGGCTCGAGCCACCTTTATCTAAAACCGCGTACCCCGCGTCGACGGCCTCCTTTAATTTGTCTCGATAGGCCTGCTCTTTCTCTGGGGTAAAATTACTTGGCTTAATCGTTCCCGCTCCGCCATGAATGGCAATTGAAAACGGCTTATCATCGGCCACGACGCCTAAGCTTGAAACGCTCGAAATAGCTAACAGAATGGCGAGTATTTTGTTTTTATTTTTCACTTTGAAGGCCTTTAATTTTTATTTGCACTCTTTGTAACCATTTTTAGTGCTAATTACAATCATAAGCTTGCTAGAAATCAATTATATAGTGACAATATACTCAGCCTTCTTTACTCACTGAATAGAGCCCGATTTTTTGCAATTATCTTCTTTCCGCTTATGGCCACTGAGCATCATTTTATTGAGCAGCCTGCTCAGCGCATTTCCTGTAATGGCAAATAATTTCCTAATATTAAAGATCACAGGAGCGAATGCCTCCCTAAACCGCAACATTGAAGCCCATTTAGGGACTTTACCGAGCTCAGAAGTCCAGCGACGGGCTTTTATCTTCAATGCCGAAGATAATGTGATCGCGGCATTGAATTCTCTGGGGTATTACCATGGGGAGATGGTACAAGATGTGCAAACCAGTCCTGATTCACCTTGGATTTTATCATTAGATGTGACCCCTGGAGAGCCCACCCGCATCGAATGGATTGACTTACATTTTGACGGTGAGATCCTCGAAGACGCGTTTATCCTGCAATGGCTCGACAAAGTTGCCATCAAACCTGGAGATATTCTTAATCACGGCAAGTACGAATTGATGAAATCTCAGTTGATCACACTCGCACTAGCCAGAGGTTATTTCGATGGTAATTATGTTCAGTCTTCCATCGAAGTTAACCGTGATATAAACACGGCGAAGATAACCCTGCATTATGATTCAGGACCCAGGTACCGTATGGGAGAGGTAAGTTTTGAAGGCCATAGCTTACAAGATGGACTTCTAGACACCTTAATTCCATTTGACAAAGGCTCGCCCTATAGCACTGGGAGTTTATCTAGGTTAAACCGGGAGCTATTAGACACCAGCTACTTTTCTAACATCAAAGTATTGCCTCAGGTTGATAAAGCGATAGGGCTAGATGTTCCCATCAAGGTTGAATTGAGCCCCAAGCCAAGTCACTCGATAGAGTTAGGTTTAGGTGTCGATATAGGCAATACCACAGAAAGCGCCGTCGAGCCAAGAGTCAGCATCAACTGGCGAACGCCACAGATAAACAGCTACGGGCATTCCCAAGAAACCAGTTTAGAATGGTCCCCGGATAGACCCAAATATCTTACCACTTACACTATCCCATTGACCCATCCTTTGGATGATCAACTAAAAATCCGTTTTGGTATGCTCAGGGATAAATACGGTGTGACTCAGGTCTACGATCCCAATGATAACAAGTTCACCAATACCGGTGAACTCGAGGCGAGTAAAGGCCTAATAGCCGTAATACGTCAGCAAAGGCTCTCTAATAACTGGATAATGAATTACTCTGTTGAAGCTATGAGAGAGTATTACACTCAATCTGGTACCGACTACTCACCCAAGTTTCTGCTCTTTGGTGCCAGCATCTCCAAAACCACCCGTGGCGATAACACCTTAGACCCTAAGTCTGGCTTTTTTCAGTATTACAGCATCGAGTATGCGAATCCCGATTTAGGCTCGGCTATTCAGCTCACGCGTATACAGACAAAATACAAATGGATTAACACCTTTTTCGAGAAACACAGAATAGTTTCTCGATTAGACTTAGGTGTAAACTTAGCCGATGACGATGAAGATGAGCTAGCCCTTATTCCCCCTTCATTACGCTATTTTGCCGGTGGTGATCAGAGTATCAGGGGCTACAGCTATCAGGAACTGGGACCTTACCTCGACTACACCAATAGTGGTGGCGATGAAGTCAGAGAAGTTGTCGGTGGACGTTACCTGATGGTGGGAAGTCTCGAGTATCAGTATTACGTCACCCCAACTTGGCGTGTGGGCACCTTTATCGATGCGGGTAATGCATTCGATGTTAACCAAATAGAGCCCATCGTCTCTGTGGGTGGCGGATTACATTGGATATCGCCTATCGGACCTATCAAGCTCGATCTCGGTGTTGGCCTCAAAGAGACTGATACAGTAGACAGGCCATGGCGCATCCATTTGACTATGGGGGCAGAGCTATGACCCAAGAATCAAATGACGTTACCATCAATGAGCCAGAGCAACCCACAAAATCATCCACTGGAAAACCAGAGAAAAAAACGGGCTATCTATACACACTTTGGCGAAGCTTCAAGCTTGTTTCGCGCACCTTAGTTTATATCCCACTGGGTTTTCTGATCACATTTGCACTCTTAATCGGCACCCATATAGGCAGCCGGATAACTGTGTTATTAGCAGATGCTTTAGTGCCAGATCTGCAGATCACCTATGTCGGCGGTGCTATCAATAACAGGCTCGAGGTCACGGATGTCCGTTGGCAGATCCCGGGAGTTGCAGTAGAGCTGGATGACTTAACCTTAGATTGGCACCCCTTATGTCTGCTACGTAAACAGCTTTGTGTTAGTGAACTGTTAGCGTCGAGAGTCATTGTCGAAATAGATACTGATTTACCCTCAGAACAACAAACATCCATAATAGAGAAAGAAACAGCCGAACTTAGCGAAGCAACTGAAGCTACAAAGCCGGCTAAGAATGATATAAAAGAGCAAGAGGGACTGGATGAAATCAATGAAGAGATCACCCTGCCTTTCGGCATAGATCTGACTAAGGCTGACTTGGCGAATGTCAGAGTCAGGGTCGATGATATGCATTTCAATGTATCGCGTCTACAAACAAGAGCACAATGGCAATCAACAGGTATCAGAGTGAATTATTTAACCTCTCAAGATCTGCTGGTCGATATTCCATTATCAAGCGATTCAGATAAGTATTCACAACTAGATATAGACCAAGATAACACTTGGGCCATGGCAGATTTACCTCGAGTTTTTATGCCTATTCCCGTATTTGCCGAACGTGTTTCCCTCACCAAGAGTCATCTAAGGCTTGGGCAGAGAAACGACCTTTTCTCCCAGATAGACTTTGAAGCCAGTTATCACAGTTTCCTCATCCATATCGAGAACCTTAAGGTCCATCACACCTATGGTAAGGTCGAGCTTGAGGGCGAGATATCCCTCATCGATGATTACCCAATGGATGTTATTGCGGTCATAGATGCCGGGCATGTCGATGAGATACCGGGATTGGGACAGCAACATGCCACTTTAGCATTATCCGGAGGCTTTAATAGACTCAAGATAGAATCGAGCGGCAAGGGTCATATCGACTATTCACTGACTGGCGATATTGCACTGGCCGACCCTAAACTGGCTTATCATCTTTCTCTCACATCTAAACAACTGGGTTGGCCCTTAGACAAAAATACCTATTCAGCCCAGTCTGTCGACCTTGAAAGTGTGGGTGATCTCGATCTGCAAAACCTGACGTTCTCAGGACAAGTTAACAGCCCTTACCACCCCATTTTGGCTATCGACGCCCAGCTGACACATGCTGGTTCTGAAGTCGAAGTAAAACATTTGAGAGCAAAAGGGGAACTAGGTGACATAGAAATTTCCGGCCATGCCAGCTACGCAAAAAACATCAGCTGGAATGCGGCTATCAATGCCATAGATTTTGATATGGAGCAGCTGGCATTACCCCTTGATAATCCGTTACCGGAGAGTTTCATCAGCGGTAGGTTTAACACCCGAGGTAAGGTGCAGAAAAAACAGTGGCGAGTGGCTATATCTCAATCAGATTTAACGGGTGAAATTCAAGGATACCCTTTTCATCTCATTGGCGATCTCAGCTTGGATAATAAACTCCATCTCAGTGCCGACAGCTTAAAACTGAGCGCCTTACAATCCATTTTGACCATTTCGGGCACAGCCGACGAATACTGGTCAATCAATGCCCAACTCGATGTTCCCGATCTTAACCTCTGGCACCCGGATTCATCTGGCAGTATCAAGGCTAAGATTAATGTGTCGGGAGAAAGTGACCACCCTGAAGTCAGAGTCTCAGCCAAGGCGCTGGATCTGCAGTTTGAACATTTCAAGCTAGAGCAAGCCCAGATTAAAGGTTTCTATCGTCCGCTGGATAATCAAGAGTTTGCCCTAACACTTGATACTGGAGAGTTTAAATATAATACACAGCAACTAGACTCAATCACACTGAGTATTGAGGGAGACGAGCAGCATCAAAAGCTGAACCTACAGACATCGGGAGAGTATAGACTCGACACGCAAATATACTCGAACCTTAACACCAAAACTGAAACGTTAGTCGCTGAGGTCAGAAGATTAAGCTTGAGTTCTATCTTAGGTGATTGGGATCTGGAAGCGCCTTTTAATGTATCTTGGGACAATCTAAGCCAGACAGGCTTACTCAGTACCTTTTGTTGGCTCAACATCGATGGCAAATTTTGTCTGGATGACCAAGCCGAGCTTGGCGAAAATGGTGATGCCAGTATAAAATTCCAGGGAGACATAGGTGCCATATTAGCGCCGATATTGCCCGACAACTTGATATGGCAAGCGCCGGCAAAATTATCTTCACATTTGATATGGGCCAAAGATACTAAACCTCAAGGTGCCTTGAATCTTGATTTCGAACCTGGTTATCTCAGCCTGAAAAACAATCAGCGCAGCGTGGATATAGGTTATAAAACACTCGCACTGCACGCCTCACTAGATGAGAAGATATTATCAACGCAACTGCGATTCGATTCACATGATATCGCGAGTTGGGAAGGACGACTAGACATCGCGGTGACCCCAGACCGAACGCTATCGGGTTATACAAAATTACATAAGATAAACTTAAATGCATTGGCAGAGTTTTTACCTCAACTGGAAATCATACAGGGGAATATATCCAGTGAGTTGAAAATAGCGGGCACATTAGATCAACCCGATGTTTCCGGTCAGCTACTACTGGAAAATGGTGAACTCCTGGCGGCAGCGAACCCAACACTCTTTGAAGATATTAAGCTTGCGGTGTCCCTATCAGGTCAACGTGCCCTACTCGATGGAACCTGGAACATGGGAGAGGGTCAGGCTAAGCTCGTAGGCAACATAGACTGGAGCACAGGTACGCTCAATGGCAATATTCAAGTTAACGGTAATGACTTAGTTATCATTCAACCTCCTCTGGCCATCATCAATGTCTCACCCGATCTTGACTTTAGTTTCACTAAAGACAGTTTCAATATAAAAGGTGCAATCGAAGTACCTTCAGGCCATATAAAAATAGTGCAGCTGCCCGAAGGAGGCGTCGAGGTATCTAAAGATGTGGTCTTTAACGACAGTCTCTCAACGGGGGAAATCAATCAAAATCCCTTGGCTCTCACATCTGACATAAAAATCAAGCTCGCAGACAACCTAAAAATTGATGGCATGGGTCTCAAAGGTAAGCTAACAGGCGTCTTAGAGTTAAAACAAGAAGCCTTTAAGCCAGCACTACTCTACGGTGATATACGCGTTGTAGACGGTAAATATAAGTTCATGGGGCAAACTTTAGATATTAAGGCCGGTGAAGTCCAATTTATTGGCCCAATGGAAGTGCCTAACCTTAATATCGAGGCGGTAAGAGAGATCAAAGATGAAGATGTCTTGGCCGGAGTAAGAATAACAGGCACGCCACTCAAGCCCGTTGTCACCTTATTCTCTAGCCCAACCAAGGAACAAGCCGAAATACTCTCATACATCATCAAGGGTACAGGATTTCACAGCAATGATAATGAACAGAACAGTGGTTTGATGTTGGGTGCGGCGCTGACCTTGAGTAATCAGATCGGTGGTGGTGCTGTGAATAACATCGGCGATTCGGCAACCGGATTAATTGAAAAACTTGGATTTTCAAATGTTCAACTCGATGCTAATGATGACGGCCGTGTGGCTATCAGTGGTTTCATCGGCGAAGATCTGATGGTCAAATATGGTTATGGCGTCTTTAATCCTGGTTATGAGATGACTGTCAGGTATTACTTATTATCACAGCTCTATTTAGAGACTGTATCGGGCACCATAGAGCAGTCATTAGATATCTACTATAACTTCGATATCGATTAGGCTTGCTTTTTAACTGAGAAATACTCAGTGATGCCATTTAAATAAGTCTGTTCAGTGACATCATCAAAATGATTAAAACCAGCTCAGGCCGATACTAATAATGATTCCGGTGATGATGAGCTGCACCAGACAGAAGCCCATAATATCGCGAGCTTTTAGACCTGCGATAGCCAGTACTGGAAGTGCCCAGAATGGCTGAATAAGGTTAGTCCAAGCATCCCCCCAGGCTACAGCCATAGCAACTCGGGCTACATCAGCCCCCAAAGCTTCGGCAGCTGGCAACATAATTGGAGCTTGTACAGCCCACTGACCACCACCCGATGGTACAAAAATATTGATGATCCCTGCGCTGATAAAACTAAAAAAGGGCAGACTCTCAGCACTGGCGATGGAAACAAAGCCCTCGGAAATACTCTGAGCCAAGCCCGATTGCATCATAACAGCCATTATACCCGCATAAAATGGAAACTGGATGACAATACCAGCGCCCCCTTTGATCGCTTCGTTCAGGCTGTTTAGAAAATTACGTGGTGTTTGATGCAGGATAATGGCGAGAAATAAAAATAAAAAATTGACGACATTAAGATTCAAACTGCCGCTGTTAGCAAAGAAGTAATAGGCTAAATACATCAGCCCTGCTCCACCGATACTCCAAGCAAGTAAACGACTGTTCTCTAATTTGTCGGCGGGCCGTTCCGATGCTTGGTTTTCAGAGGCTTGCTCTTCGTTGTCTGTAAACTTACTCGGATCGACATATACACTGTCTTGTTCTTCGGGCAACATCAACCGATTGACCAGAGGCATAACCACAAACAATATTGCAAGTAACGCTAAGTTAAATCCGGCGAAGATAGTGTCACTGGTTGCAATAATGCCGATATCTGATTCGGAAAAGTGGCCGGGAGTGGCAATCGTTAATGGGATGGAACCGGCAAGCCCCGCATGCCAGACTAAAAAACCAGAGTAGGCGCTGGCGACGAGTAAGCGGTAATCGACTCTAACTTTACATGCTAAGGCTTTAGCAAATAAAGCACCGACCACTAAACCAAACCCCCAGTTGATCCAACTGGCGATAAGTGAAACGACGGTGACTAAGATAATTGCCTGAGAGGCAGACTTAGCAAACCCTGCGATGTAATTAAGTAATTTTTTAACCGGGGGAGAGCTGGCTAGCATAAAACCTGTGATAAGCACCAGCAGCATCTGCATCGAAAAACTGAGTAGCGACCAGAAGCCATCACCCCAGTAATTAACAGCTTCTAGTGGTGTTTTCCCCTCTATGATAACTGCCGCAGCCAATACCATTAAGGAGAGCATCAAGACGAAAATATACGGATCAGGTAAATACCGATCGACTAATTTTACTAATGGTTTTGAGACGTTAGCCAGCATGGAGGTTCCTAGTGAATTTTTAGTCAGGCTAGCAGAGTTCCAACCGCAAGAGAAATCCAAATTGACAGGAAGTAACCAATCAGCAACAAAGGGGCCTGCTAATTAACTTATTAATGGCCTTGTTGAAAAAGCGTCACTATAGATGCTGTATAACGGTGTCAGTATTTGAGAAGGGATCCTCTATAACACTTTGATGAAGTTTGTTATCTAGAAATAGATCTTGAAGAAAATGTGTCGAAGTGACACTCAGCCAAGCTGCATGTGACTCTAGTGCAATAGGTTTGGTCAATAGACTACAAATAAAGAAGTTAAACTGACACACCCATATAGGATCTACGGTCAGTTTAACTAGATGTTCGATAATTCAGCTAACAGAAAAGCGACGGTCAATTTTCCGTATTTTGAGTGTGATTATTTTTAAATCTCTGCCACACCTTACCGCTATTGATACCATAACTGCGCATCAAAGCCGGTATCGCGTTGTGGTTCTTCTCTGCTGCGAGTTGTCTTAGCCCTTCATAAAACTCAAACGCTAACTCTCGCGCTTTAGGTATGGTGAAATAATCTTTACCAACTCGACTATAAAGGCCTTTAAAGCCATTAAGGATCAGCACATAGAGTGGATTACCTGAATTGAACGCTAAAGTATGATGCAGCTGATAATCAAAATCGACATAGGCCTGAGGATCGTCATCTAAACTCGAGATCAGCTCCAATGCTTCCAGTACCTTGTCCGGATTATGGCGAACCGCGCCCTTGAAATAGATGGCGCTGATATTGGTTCGGGCCGAGAGTAGCTGTTCCAATAGTACAGGTTCACCGGCAGGATTAAGATCGGCAATGGTCTCTAAGACATTGAGACCAGATGATTCCCAGATATCATTGACTCGGGTTGGCTTACCATGTTGAATCGTCAGCCAGCCATCTCTGGCCAATCGCTGAAGCACTTCTCTGAGTGTGGTTCGTGTAACTCCGATTAATTCAGAAAGCTCACGCTCTGCAGGCAAAATCGTACCTGGGGGGAACTTATCTTCCCAAATCGATCGGACAATGTATTTTTCAGCAAAGCTCGCCGGTCCTTTAGCCTCAATGATCCCCGAATCTTTTGAAGTTAAAGGAGGTTTTTGGGCAATTGTCATCAGGTTACTTTTCCCACTCTAGTTCGTGTTGTTTTGAGCACTGATCATACCAGAGCGAGAAAAAATGGAAACCTTATATGAAGTAATACTGGTTAAGATCAAAGTTTACTCTCTCAAAAAGGCACAAAATCCCCCCCCTCTTCACGACTTTAGGATGTTTTTACCATTTGGATCTAATTTTTAAGCTATTTTTAAGTATTAGATGTAACTAAGCTATTAAATTAATGGTTTCTTTACGCTAAACTGAGGCGATTCAAATAGACTGTCGTTTTTTACTATCAATCATATACCAATTTGAGAGGGTGCCATGCCTGTGACAATGCGTCAGGCGTTTATTGACAACTTCTTGGGAAATTCACCCAAGTGGTTCAAAATCGCGATTATATCTTTTTTAATAATAAATCCAATAATTTTCTATATTAACCCCTTTGCCGCTGGTTGGTTACTCGTTATCGAGTTCATATTCACCTTAGCCATGGCGCTAAAATGTTACCCTCTTCAGCCCGGTGGCTTATTAGCCATTCAAGCCGTTGCCATAGGTATGACCTCACCGAGTCAGGTAATGCATGAGATAGAGGCCAATTTAGAAGTCCTCTTGCTGTTGATCTTCATGGTTGCCGGCATCTATTTTATGAAGCAGTTACTTCTGTTTGCCTTCACTAAAATGATCACTAAGGTGCGCTCTAAAGTCGCCGTATCCTTAA
This sequence comes from Shewanella sp. YLB-07, assembly GCF_009377275.1. Taxonomy (NCBI): domain Bacteria; kingdom Pseudomonadati; phylum Pseudomonadota; class Gammaproteobacteria; order Alteromonadales; family Shewanellaceae; genus Shewanella; species Shewanella sp. YLB-07. The sequence continues at coordinate 221,168 of NZ_VOQB01000007.1, forward strand.
TGTTCTGCTTAGCGTCCGCCTTCTTATCGGCCTTTCTCGATGCATTAACCGTCATCGCGGTGATCATTGCCGTGGCCATAGGTTTCTACTCCATCTACCATAAAGTAGCCTCGGGTAAATCTTTCTCTGATGATCATGACCATACAGATGAAGGCAATAACCAATTGTGTGAAGAGGAATTAGAAAACTTCCGCGGTTTCCTGCGTAATTTATTGATGCATGCCGGCGTAGGTACCGCGCTAGGTGGTGTCTGTACTATGGTGGGAGAACCACAAAATTTAATCATAGCCGCACAAGCAAACTGGCAATTCGCCGAATTTGCGATACGTATGTCACCGGTCACTTTGCCCGTCTTTATTGCTGGCATAGCGACCTGTTACCTGGTAGAGAAATTTAAGGTCTTCAGCTACGGCGTACAACTGCCAGAAGCCGTACATAAGATACTATCGGATTACGATGCCCATGAAGATGCACATCGTACTAAACACGATAAGATGAAGCTGGTCGTTCAGGCCCTCATCGGTGTATGGTTGGTACTAGGCTTGGCTTTACACTTAGCCTCAGTTGGCTTAATAGGCCTGTCGGTTATCATACTTGCAACGGCTTTCAATGGTATCACCAACGAACATGCACTGGGTAAGGCATTCGAAGAAGCCCTGCCTTTTACCGCACTGTTGGCGGTATTCTTTGCCATCGTCGGTGTCATTATCGATCAACAGCTGTTCGCACCAGTGATTCAATGGGCACTGAGTTACGAAGGTAACACTCAGCTCGTTATCTTCTACATCGCCAACGGCTTGCTCTCTATGGTTAGCGATAATGTCTTTGTCGGCACTGTCTATATTAACGAGCTCAAGGCAGTTCTGCTCAACGGACAGATCACCCGCGACCAATTCGACTTGTTAGCCGTCGCCGTGAATACGGGTACTAACTTGCCATCGGTTGCGACACCGAACGGCCAGGCAGCCTTCCTGTTCTTGTTAACCTCGGCAATTGCCCCACTCATACGCCTCTCATACGGGCGCATGGTATGGATGGCTTTACCTTACACCATAGTCTTATCCATAGTCGGTGTGTTGGCCATTCAGCTAGGTGCACTCGAGCACATGACTCAGTACTTCTATGACTCAGGCATACTCATTCACCATTCGGCGAAAGAAGCTGTGGGTGCAGTGACAGGTCATTAAAACCGATACTGAACTTTTACCCGCTATTCCAGTCTTATAAACGCCCTTCGTGGGCGTTTTTCATTGGCTCATTCACCACTGTACGATATGATTTATCAATAATTTGGCTAGGGCCTAGCCTGCAGTATAAAAGAATATTACGGAGAATATGATTTGAACTCTATGACGAGATTCGCTCAATCCCGCCTCGCCTGGCTTATCCTGGCAGGCACGGCGTTGGGACTCGAGTTATGCGCACTCTTCTTTCAATATGTAATGAAATTAGATCCTTGTGTGATGTGCATCTACCAGAGACTCGCTATCTTTGGCATCTTAGCCGCGGGCTTGATTGGCATTGTCGGCCATAAGAATCGTTTTGCTCGGCTAATAGCTGTTATAGCCTGGGGGGTCAGTGCCACTTGGGGGCTGAAACTAGCACTTGAGCTGGTCGATATGCAAACCAACCCATCTCCATTTGCGACTTGCTCTTTCCTACCCGAATTTCCTGCTTGGATGCCGCTCCATGAGTGGATGCCTGAAATCTTCCTTCCTACAGGTATGTGCAGTGATATTCCTTGGGAAATGATGGGAGTCACTATGGGACAATATATGATTGGGGCTTTCGCTGCTTACCTGATGGCCTTAGTTCTCTTCATTATCCCGGCTTTATCGGCCAGTAAGCCGAGACATGGATTCATCGCCGATTATAGGTAATCAACCAAAACAAAAAACGCCCAGCCGGGCGTTTTTTGTTTTCTATATCTGGTGAAATTAGTCGACTAATTTAGGTCTCTCAACGGCCAGAGCACGATATGATCTTCCATGTATTTGACTTTAGTCTCGCAGATCACCTTATCTTGTGTCGACATGCCATTTTTATGCATCTGAGTTTTGGAACCAGTAATGAGTGGATGCCAACTCGGTAATGACTTACCTAAATATAAACGTCGATAGGCACAGCTATCCGGCAACCAGGTCAACTCGGCGACGTTATCCATGGTCACTTGAGTGCACGAAGGCACATAGTCGAATCGGTTTGAATAGTGGGTACAATGGCCTTCATGGCTATCTAATAACTTACACGCCGCATTGGTGTAATAGAGCTCTTCGGTCTCATCATCGATAATTTTATTCAAGCAACACTTACCACAGCCGTCACACAAAGACTCCCACTCTGAAGTATTCATCTGGGCTAAGGTTTTTTCTTTCCAAAATTCCATTATTCAATTCTATAAAAAAGACGACTTTCGCAGGCTATTTTACACTAGTTAGCGAATTCATTGAAGCTCATGGCTCTCTGCATGATTCTCTATCTTAGTAAGACCTCAGGTTGAGCGTTATTTGATAGGAGGGTATTTCAATCTTTCAGACAGATAAGTCACAGATATGGCGAAATAGTCTGAGCGATTCCACACCAATAGTGAACGGTAGTTGTCATAAATCAGGTATTTTCGACCCGAGGGGCCGTCTGGCATGATGAGAGACACAGACATATCATCCCTAGCTGGTAATGCACTGCCATCGAAGCGAGTGAGCCCAAGATTCGACCACTGTGAGAATGTCTTCTTCACCGTTAAGGAAGCGAGTTTGGCATCAAACTCTTGAGGAACTTTAACTTGTCGCCCCCAGGTTTCTTGATTTTTCCAGTCAGAGCTCTTTAGAAAAGCCGCTGCAGACGCCAACGCATCTAAGGTGTTATTCCAAATATCCTTGTTGCCATCTCCGTTACCATCTTGAGCATAATCAAGATACATACTGGGTGTAAACTGAATCTGTCCCATACTGCCGGTTCTCGACGCCCTGAGATCATCGAAAGCCATTTTCTTTTGGTCAAGAATTCTCAAGGCGGCGAAAAACTCATTTTTATATATGGAGGGTTCTTTACTTTCATAGGCTAAGGATGCGGTAACAGAAAGTACGGGGTAGCTAGTTAAATGGGCGCCATAATTGGATTCTATGCCCCACAGGGCTAAAATAAATCTGGGCTGAACCCCATACTTATCCCCCAAGGTTTCCAGCTCATCCTTGTGCTCCTTAAAAATGGCACGGGCTGTGATCACATTCGCGTCGGTTACTGTTGCCGGTAGGTATGTCTCAAGAGATGCTGGAAGGTTGAGGTCTTGCTTTGGCGGGGTAGATTGTTTAAATCGTTTAATCTTAGGAAATGCAGTTTCTATCGTGGCCTTATCGATGCCTAAATCGATGGCTTCTTGCTTTAACTGAGACAAATACTCATTAAAACTACCCGCATTGCTTGGCTCATTGGCCAACACCGCTGGGGATGCCATCATCAATAATGGCATAACTAACAATCGCATCGCCCATATACTAGGCTTCTTTAGCACCATAAACATTCCCTATTCAGGCTATTTACCGCTGTAGCCAATCGCTTTCTTATGCTCTTCGAGTAAGTTAACCTTTGGAGGGGGCAGTTGTAAATAGTAACCTTTTTTAACCAGCTCACTTTTGACTTTATCTATGTCGGCAAAGCCCAAATGATCTCTTTTTGACAGGGGTAACATCATGACTAATGTTGGGGAACCAAACATCTCCATTAATGCCTCTGGGACACGTTCAAATTCATTACGTTTCTCAACAAAAAGATAACTGTCAGCCTTGAGGCGACTCTTATATACCGCACAGATCATATACTACCAACTTTCCAAACTATTCAACTTGCCAGTCACTGAGTCACACTATAACATGGAAGGTCAGGAATATAATGCACATCAGCGTCAATGCTGATTATTTATAAAGAGCAATATCGGCATGCAGAAACCCAGCCTAGAATTGAAAGGCTCCTCTTTTACGCTTTCTGTGCTTCATATCAATCATTTTGATCTGGAAAAAGTCGCAGCAGAGTTAGATAGCAAATTAGCTATCGCCCCTCAGTTTTTTATTGGCGCCCCTCTGGTTGTCAATCTTAGCTCAATTATCGATCCCGATTATAACCTTGCCGCCCTTAAAGATCTGCTCATTTCGAGGCAACTCGTCATCGTTGGCATCACAGGCGCGATCACAGAAGTGGCTACTCAAGCTAAAGATTTAGGCTTGGCACAGATCAAATCTGGCAAGCAAGCAAAAGCTCAACCACAAATGCCAAAGACCACCAAGATAGTGAAACAGAATGTCCGTTCGGGTCAGCAGATATATGCTAAGAACAGCGATCTGATCGTGGTTGGCACAGTCGGCAATGGCGCAGAGCTTATCGCCGATGGCAGCATTCATGTCTACGGCTCCCTTCGTGGTAAGGCAATGGCTGGGGCTGCGGGTGATAAACATGCGGTCATAATCGCAAAAACCATCGATGCCGAGCTGGTTTCCATCGCGGGTCAATATTGGCTAACGGAAAACATTCAAGCAAACAGCACAACGAAAAGTGGTTGTATTCGGCTAGACGGTGAATCTCTCACCATCGAAGCTCTACCACTTTAAAAAGACAGAAATAAGGATAGAAGCACACATGGCGCAAATTATTGTTGTCACCTCAGGTAAAGGCGGCGTAGGGAAAACAACTTCCAGTGCTGCAATTGCTACAGGTTTGGCATTGAAGGGACATAAAACTGTCGTTGTAGATTTTGATATTGGACTACGTAACTTAGATCTCATTATGGGCTGCGAACGTCGTGTGGTGTATGATTTTGTCAATGTCATCAATGGTGAAGCAAATCTCAGCCAAACCTTGATTAAAGATAAGCGCTGCGAAAAACTGTACATACTGCCAGCATCGCAAACCCGTGATAAAGATGCATTAACTAAGGAAGGCGTTGGCAAGGTTCTGCAAGATCTCGCTAAAGATTTCGAATATATCATCTGTGATTCCCCCGCAGGTATCGAAACGGGTGCCATGATGGCACTCTATTTTGCCGATATCGCCATCGTCACGACAAACCCGGAAGTGAGCTCGGTGAGAGATTCCGACCGTATTCTAGGCATGCTACAAAGTAAGTCGAAACGTGCCGAAGAAGGATTAGAGCCGGTTAAAGAGTATCTGTTACTCACCCGCTACTCTCCAAAAAGAGTATCGAGCGGAGAGATGCTAAGTGTAGAAGATGTTGAAGATATCCTCGCCATTCCACTTATCGGCGTGATTCCTGAGTCACAGGCGGTATTAAAGGCCTCAAACTCAGGTGTACCTGTGATCTTAGATCAAGAGAGTGATGCCGGAAAAGCATACAGCGACAGCGTGGACCGCCTACTGGGCGAGGAACTCCCGCTACGTTTCGTCACCGAAGAGAAGAAAGGTTTCTTAAAAAGGATATTTGGGAGCTAATTATGTCTTTACTCGATTATTTCAAGACCAAGAAGAAACCCAATACGGCATCGACGGCAAAAGAACGCTTACAGATCATCGTCGCCCATCAAAGGGGCGAGCGTGATGCACCTGATTATTTTCCTCAGATGAAACAAGAGATCATCGAGGTGATCCGCAAGTATGTGCAGGTTGATACAGATCAGATATCCGTGCAGCTGGATCAAAATGATGACAGGTTATCGGTACTCGAACTGAATGTGACCTTACCGGAAAAGTAAGTACACAGGCGTACAGTTAAACGAAAAAACCGCAGCACCTTTCTGATGCTGCGGTTTTTTGTGTCTTGCGCCGACTAAATATTTGAAAGCTTTAGTTCAGTCAATACCGTCTCAACCAAATCCTTACGCCAGCCCGTCAATAACAAGGGCGACTCACCAGTTTTACCGTCCCACAACCACTGTAAATACCCGTGAATGTATCGCTTAGAGCCCAAGAGTTCGATAGGAACTTGCTGCTCCTCGGATATGCTAACCAGACAGTTCTTTATCGCCTTAAATGATGTTTTGTAGCCCGTTTTTAAGGCGATAACATCGATTGCCTTAGGCGGATTTTCGACATCGGCTGTGTTCAATAAGGCCAAAAGGTCCTTGCCGTGAATTCGCTTCTCCTGCTCGGTAAGCTCAATCATCTTAAAAAGATCTTGGCTATTTTTCGGCTGCTTCTTAGCTAACCCTATCAAGGCATGATCTTTAACCACAAAGCCTACAGCCAAGTCTCGTGTGATGGCTTTTTTCAAGCGCCATCGAGCCAGTACCTTGAGGTAGGCCAACTGCCTTGGGCTCAATTGGAAGGCATTCTTAACTTTCAGGTAGGCTTGCTCCAGATCCGGCGGCGTTAATCGTCCTCGGGTCATTCGCTCTCCCTCCTCAATGACCCAAGCTAATCGCCCCTGCTCTTGCAGTTTTTCGAGCAACTGAGGATAGAGATTATAAAGATAATAGACATCGTTCGCGGCATAATTGAGCTGAGCCTCACTCAAGGGACGCTTCATCCAATCGGTACGCGACTCTCCCTTATCTAAGCTGATATCTAACGTCTGCTCCACTAACTTAGCATAACCGAGTCCATGACCTAAGCCACACAAGGCGGCGGCGATCTGACTATCGAATAAATTAGCTGGTTGGCAATCCCCATTACGGGCAAAGACCTCGAGGTCTTCGCTACATGAATGCAGCACTGTGGTGATACCAGGCTCAGTCAGTAAACTCCAAAACTCAGATAAATTATTGACAGCAACTGGGTCTATCAAAGCTAACGTCTTGCCATCATAGGCCTGTATTAAACCTAGACGGGCATAAAAGGTGCGGGTGCGGACAAACTCGGTATCTAATACCAATAGATCACTTTGTCGATATTGCGATACGAGTGCAGTTAAGCTCGCATCGTCCTCTATATATTCAAACGCTAACAAGGTCTTCTCCCAAGATTGTGTCGTTAAAAAGCCGGCATATAGCCGGCTTAGAGAGAAAAGATATCAATGACAGGATTAAGCTGACTTAACCTCATCTCTTAGCTCTCTACGTAAGATTTTACCTACGTTGGTTTTCGGTAGCTCATCTCTGAATTCTACCAGCTTAGGCACTTTATATCCCGTTAAATGCAGTCGGCAATGGTCGATGATATCTCGTTCGCTTAAAGATTTATCACTTACCACCACAAACACCTTCACGGTTTCGCCTGAGATGTCACTAGGCACGCCCACGGCAGCCACTTCAACCACGGCCGAATGCATGGCGACCACTTCTTCGACTTCGTTGGGAAACACATTAAAACCAGACACAAGAATCATGTCTTTCTTACGATCGACAACAAAGAAATAGCCCTTCTCATCCATATAACCGATATCGCCGGTAGCCAGATAACCCAGCTTATCGATGACGGTAGCGGTTTCTTCCGGACGTTGCCAGTAGCCAAGCATAATTTGCGGCCCCTTAGCAAACAACTCTCCAGTCTCTCCCTGAGCCAGGACCTTGCCATCATCATCACGAACCTGAATATCTGTCATAGCAACGGGAAAGCCTATGGCACCGTTGTAACCAGCCAAGTTATAGGGGCAACACGTCACCAAAGGCGAAGCTTCGGTTAAGCCATAGCCCTCCAATAACTTGGTCTTAGTGATATTCTGCCATTTCTCAGCGACGGCGCGCTGCACAGCCATGCCACCACCGATAGACAACTTCAGATTTGAAAAATCGAGTTTTCTAAATTCTTCCGAGTTAACCAGCGCATTAAATAGGGTGTTAACCCCTGTAATCGCAGTATAGGGATGTTTCTTCAACTCACCGATAAAAGCGGGCAGATCCCTGGGATTAGTGATCAGTAGGTTATTCGCGCCTTTATGCATAAACAGCAGACAGTTCACCGTTAACGCGAAAATATGATAAAGCGGCAGCGCAGTAACAACAAACTCTTTGCCGTCGTTGAGCATAGGAGAGTATGCCGCATTGGCCTGGAGTAAGTTACTGACCACATTACCATGGGTCAACATCGCGCCTTTAGACACTCCCGTTGTACCACCTGTGTATTGCAAGAAAGCCAGATCATCTTTATTCAGCTTAGGCTTCACATATTGTAAGCGGCGCCCCTTGCTGAGGGATTTTCTCATGGAAATAGCATGGGGAAGATCGAACTTTGGCACCATCTTCTTGATATATTTGACAACAAAGTTAACTAAGGTGCGTTTCGGAGCGCTAAGAAGATCACCGAGTCCGGTTAAAATAACACTCTCTACCGGCGTCTGCTCGACAACTTTTTCCAGGGTATGAGCGAAGTTAGACACGACGACTATGGCCTTGGCACCCGAGTCATTCAGCTGATGCTTCAATTCTCTCGGTGTGTAGAGGGGATTAACATTGACCACCACCATGCCGGCACGCAATACCCCAAACAAGGCAATAGGATATTGCAATAGGTTGGGCATCATGATGGCGACCCTATCACCCTTCTCTAACTTGAGCTCGTTCTGAAGGTAAGCCGCGAAAGCACGGCTGCGCTCTTCTAGTTTACGATAGGTTAAAGTCGCGCCCATGTTAACGAAAGCGGGTTGGTCGGCAAATCGCGATACTGAAGTCTCAAACATGTCGACAAGCGAGCCGTACTCTTCAACGTCGATCTCAGCGGGTACATCATCCGGTAAATTATCAATCCAAATCTGTTCCACAAATCTCTCCTAAATCCCCACATCCAGTGGATATAAGCTTATCAGCCTATAAATAGCTTGAAAATCAACAAGCAAAATCACTGATTTTAATTATTTTTTTAATAAACACCAATTTCATACAAGTGTTTTAATTTCGATCATCATCACATAAATAGAGTAAAAAACCTAGCCCCATTTTTCTTTATCTCATTTTCCCTCTTCAGACATAAAGACTAAGATCGCATCGGCGACTTGTTTCGCATTTCCCATATGCAGATGATGGTCGCCGGCTAACTCAATACAAGACAAGTGATTGAACCATAGTTGAGCCTTGGGCAATAATTGACTTATCTGCTCATAACCTGATTCGGCTGTGATAATGAGTGTCTCAGTACTGTGATCTGTCATCAAGGCATCTACCTGCTCGAAGGTCAGTCTCAATGGAGAGTCTAATTTAAGCCGGGGATCACTGCGCCAGCTGACACCCGTCCCCTCTCGTTGCATATTTCTATCGACTAACAAGCGACACCAAGCTTCATCGAGGCCGGTCAATCTTGCTCTGGCCTTGACCGCGAGTTCAATCGAGTCATAAACGGCCGCAGAGTTCACGCTCTTACTGACCATGCGAAGGTGACTGGCGAAGCTGTTTCTTAGTCTTAAATTATTTTTAGTGGCTGACTCGAATAATGGACTGATGGCTTCGATCAGCACTAGCTTCTTGACCCGTTCAGGAAAAGCCGCCGTATATGCTGCGGCGATGATTCCCCCTAAAGAGTGACCTATGATGCCTACGAATGTTTCTTGTTCTTTGAGCTTGTTGATTAACAACTCAAGATCATAGAGGTAATCAATCCAATGTAATGGGTATAATCCCGGCCTGTGCTCAGAATGGCCGTGGCCAGGCCAGTCAATCGCCAAGATCTGGTATTGAGGTAAGAACTCGGCCAAAGGCTCGAAACTGTTGGCATTATCCAACCAGCCATGCAGGGCTAATAATAAGGGCTTATCAGCGCTTCCCCAACGACGTCCGGATAAACGTATATGGGGTAACTGTATCTGGACCTCATTTTTTTCATCTCGAGTATGCAGCATAGGACCTCATTGTGATCTTGTTAGTTAACACGCCCCATTTTCAGGGGGCGCAACAGTGCCATACTTAACCTAAGATGTCAGTTATTTATTGACTGTTTTTAGTAAATTTTAGTGTCATGCGATCGCTCTCACCTATGGCCAGATACTTTTCTTTATCAAGATCATCTAAGGCTAACCTAGGCGGCAAGGTCCATACACCTTTAGGGTAATCTTTGGTGTCTTTAATGTTGGCATTAATCTCGGATTTAGCGACTAAAGTGAAGCCCACTTTCTCGGCTAATGCGATCACTTTCGCCTCATCCATATAACCCGTTTTAGCGTCCATTCCCGCCTTGGCTCTGTGCTCGACTATGCCAAAGGTTCCACCGGATTTTAACACTTTATAAGCCGACTCGAATACTGGCTCTAGCTGATCTTTCATCGCCCAGTTATGTAAGTTTCTAAATGTCAGTACAACATCGACACTGGCATCACCACCCAAAACATAATGTGTCGGCGGATCGAACGTCACAGTCGTCGCTTTACCTAGCTGTTGACGATTATCTTGTAGCCAAGTTTCAAACTTCTTACCGGACTTGGCTTTATAACCTTCACGTTTCTTCTCATCAATAGGCTGTGTATCGAAGTTCCCCGCAACATATTGGCCATCAACAGCCAAGTATGGCGCTAAGATCTCGGCATACCAGCCGCCACCGGGCCACAGTTCGATCACCTTATCGCTTGGATTGATGTCAAAGAACACTAAGGTCTCTAAAGGGTGACGAAAGTCATCTCGGCTGGCATTCTTATCTTGTCTAAAATCGCTATTCACCGCTTGCTGTAAACTGCTCACCCCATGACCATCAGAATGGGCTAAGGCGTTGAAACTCAGCGTGGCACTGACGAGCACGCCAGCCACAAACATGTTATTTCTCATTATTGCTTCCCTGTATATAAGTTAATCATAAATCGGACTCGACTAACCTATCAGCAGCGAACTCAAAAACCAAGTGGGTTTAGCCGACCATAGGGAGGCTTACTGGCTGAAAGTGGAGGAGAAATGTAACAAAAAGATAATGAGTGGACTCAATCGAATGATCACTTACTTAATGGAACTGGTCTTAGATGCTGCCCTATCGACACGTTGCCAGCAAAGGAAGATCATCAAGGCGCTGAAGGCCAGCCAGATAAACACCCAGATCCAGGCTGGGATCCACGTGGCAGTCGCCAACATGGCAGCATCACCTTTGCCATTGAGGCCGAGCAAGACAGTAGGGCTGGCTAGGGCATTTAACATGATCATCAGTGCCATGATCCTTAAGCCACAGCCCATGAAGCGGTTTTTATTTAATTTTAGCGGCAGCAGGAAGAGCACGGCAAGACTGGCTAAAATGGAGATAGTCAGCAGATCCCTCCCCCACAACAAGGTCGTCAATACAACCGCGCCGCCCAATAGGGCGAAGCTCACTCTTATGCCCTTGGGCCAAGTCGCCAGAATAAAGATTAAATACCCCCAAAGAGCGGCACCGAAATAACCGCTGAAGCCGATAGCCACAGGCCAACCACCTTGGCTGAAACACAAGCCAGCACCATTGGGGAAAAGCTGAATATGGCTCACAGCGCCACCGGTCAATAAGGTGGCCAAGCCGTGTGAAAGCTCATGAAAATAACTTTCGAGCCATTTAAAAGGGACACTGATAAAAGGTAAACGTGTGATGAGCAAAGCGATTAAGAGTTCGACTAAGAAACGTCCCCGACTGGGAGCACCAGTGACAGGCAGGTTTATCTGAGTCTCGAGTGCGCCTGACTGATTAAGCATAGGTATCAATTCCAACCATCTGTTGGATGGCTTCTCTTTCGGCCGCATGTTGGTTGGTCAGGTATTGAGCAACCGCGCCTTCACTGGCTTGGGTCTGCTGCTCATATTCAAGCTTGGCGCCTAGACGAAACGCCAACTGTTCGGGTGTAGGAGACTGAACTTGGGTAGCAAGGAGAAGCTCATTCGATGCCCCCTCTGCTGCACTCTCTCTACTCTCCTCTTTCTGGAATGAGGGGCGAACCTTATCAATCTGCTCGACTCGAGATGAGCTCTCAACCCGATCACTGGTGTTCAGGGTTATGGCATCTAAGGATGCCGGCGCAATACTCGATGACCCGGACTTGAGCACGTTAAAATGGTTGGTTTGTATCTGCATTAAATCGACTCCTTTCCTAAGGCCACAAATATTTCCGTAATGGCTTTTAACAGATTAAGCTTACCTTAAATACTGGTATAAGCTACTCACGTCCCGGTAATTTTTTCCAGGTAACCGTATCGCGTACATACACAGGTGCCAGTTCATCGACAGAGGTCGATAGTCCTCGAGTATAACCCTGTTTTGCCAGCGCTAACATCGATTTAGCATCGGGAAACTTGATGTTATCCGCAGGCACTAATTCATTCGATAGTTCGAGTAGCTGAGGATAGGTATCGAATCCCGTACCAGTGGCCAGGATAGCGCCTTGGGTATCCGGTGCTAAGGTCACTAAATCCGGGGCAATCACCACCTCAGAGCTAACAGCCTCCGCGATACCCTCTTTAATCACGAATTGGCACCAATAGACTTCACCCATTCTGGCGTCGATGGCAGCGACGATCTGCTCGCCACCTTGATCGTCATATACGGCTTGTGCCATGGTCTGTAGACTAGATAAGCCAATCACCGGAATATCTTGTCCTAAGGCCAGACCTTGAGTCATGCTGGTGCAGATACGGATCCCGGTGAAGCTGCCCGGACCGCGACCATAGGCAATAAGATCCACATCGGCAATCTTGATATTTGCTTGAGATAAGACACTGTCTATCATAGGCAAGATACGCTGGCTGTGTTCACGAGGCACTATCGCCAATTCATGATATGTCTTGCCGTTGCTCACCAAAGACGCCGAACAAGATTCGGTGCAGGTGTCTAGTGAAAGTATGGTGAGCTCATCGGAGGTTTTCTGTATATCTGTCATCTCTTACCACAAACAAAAAGGCTAAAATCACGCCTCGAAGAGCCTAGATAAGCTCAGCAAGACGACGTGCAAATTGAACATTATAACCTATGTGATATTCACTTGTCGGCGGCTAAGGGGGAATTAAACGGCTAAACATAGATTTAACGGCCAGAAATCAAGCAAACCGTATGGATAAGGATTACTTTAAGAAGTTGATCAACCAGCGGGTCACTAATTTATCGTCAACCCTCAAGTCCAGTGACTCTATGCCTGCTTCGATACGCTCATGGGGGATTCTGCCTCGCCGAGCCTGCATAAGATCATATGAATAACGCTTACTGAATTCCGGATGACCCTGTATTCCTAAAAAATGCTCATTAATCTGTATCATGTAGAAGGGACAAAACTCACTCGATGCTAAGACCTGTGAGTCAGTCGGCAACTGCATCACTTGGTCTTGATGACTCACCACCAGAGATATTTCATTTTGACCTTGACCCATCCATTGCTGTTGTTGCTGCACCCTTGTGGTGCTGACGCCGACTCCCCAACCTTTCACTGACTTTTCCACCACACCGCCTAATGCCTTAACTATCATCTGATGGCCGAAACAGATCCCGACCAATTTTTTATTAGATTGGTATAACTCGATAACGAAGTCCTCGAGTGCTTTAATCCACTCATGGACATCATTGACCCCGAAACGACTGCCGGTGGTGATATAGGCATCGCATTCATGGATAGACTGAGGATATTCTCCCTCAATCACACGATACACCTTAAATTGAATATCTTCCTCTACCGCCTCAAACAACTGAGTAAACATCCGAGGATAATTGCCATGGCGCACCTGCAACTCTTCAGTCACATCATCACATTGCAAAATTCCAATTATCATATTGTGTCCTCCAAGAGGTGTTTTTCGCCTCTTTCAAGAGCAGAGCTGACCTTTAACCGCGTCACTGAATAAAATAGAGTATTGCACCGGAGTTAAGGGTATGGGGTTTCCTCCTGCCGCAGCATCCTTTGCAGCCATCTCCCCCACGAGCACAACATCATCCAGATTAATGCCTATATCACTCAAACTATTTGGTATAGACAATGCTTGTCTAAGCTCGAGTACCCAAGAGAGGAAACTATCGAAGCTTGGATCCTTTAAGCCTAAATAACCGGCGAGTCTGGTGATACGAGTATCAATCTCGGTTCTATTTCTTAATAAGACATAGGGCATCAAGATCGCATTTAACAAGCCATGATGCTTGTTGTATAAGGCGCCGAGAGAGTGCGCTAAGGCATGCATTCCCCCCAGGCCACGCTGAAAACTGGTGGCGCCCATGCAGGATGCGACCAGCATCTGCGTCCTGGCCTCTATGTCTTCACCATTGGCCACGGCCCTGGGTAAGAAGTCTTTAATCAAGCTGATAGCCTCGATGGCGATGCCCTCCGCCATAGGGTGGTAAAAGGGGGCACAATAGGCTTCCAGATTATGAGATAAGGCATCGATGCCAGTGGCGGCGGTAATATGGGCGGGTAAGCCTATTGTCAGCCTAGGGTCCAGTAATACTTTGGCAGGCATCATATTGGGATGAAAAATAATGCGTTTCACATGCCGTTCTCCATCCGTATCAGTGATCACCGAGGCCCGACCGACTTCGGAGCCTGTGCCTGCGGTTGTAGGCACTGCCACCACAGGTAACATCAAACTCCCATTAATTTGACGCCAGTTATCGCCTACATCTTCAGCCTCCCACAAGGTAATGCTTTGCTTTGCCATCAAGGCGATGGCTTTGGCCGCATCTAAACTCGAACCGCCGCCCAGCGCCACCACACCATCAAACTTGCCACTGTTGAGCACATCGACGCCACTGCGAATATTCCCCCCCGTCGGGTTAGCCTGAATATCGCAAAAGACCTCGATAACCAGACCCGCACCGACACAAATGTCGAGTATTTCTTGCACCATGGGCAGCTTGGCTAATCCCGGGTCTGTCACCAGTAACACCTGGGTCATCTCAAGCTCGAGGCAACAAGTAGCAACCTGTTTGATACAGCCCTCGCCCACCGTGATATCTGTGGGGTAATTCCAATTGGCTTGCAATAACATAGACAGCTTCCTTAATTCTTATGTATTAAACACATGAGTTCAACATCGCGACACCTGCGCAGAACTCAGCACTAACCGTGCTTGATATGAAACGACTTAGGTCGAGTAAATGACTCAAATCCAAGCTGTGATAAGGTGCAGCCTCGGCCCGACTGCTTCACGCCAGTCCAGGCCAACGCAGGATCTAAGTAATCGCAGCGATTTAAGAAGAAGGTGCCGGTCTCAACACACTCACCGAGTTCGATCCCCTTCTCAATGTCCTGGGTGAAAATACTCGCCGTTAAGCCAAAGTCACTGTCGTTCATCAGCTCCAGAGCTTCATCATCGCCTGAGACACTCATGATCCCAACTACGGGACCGAAGGACTCCTCTGTCATCAACCGCATTTGATGATCCACATGGGTTAAAATTTGCGGCGCCAGATAAGCGCTCCCCGCTTGGCTCCATTCAAACTGAGATTCATCGATATGAGCGACGGCGCCTTGGGCCAAAGCCTCCTGGATTTGCCCGCGCACAAAGTCGGCCGCCTCTCGCCTCACCAAAGGCCCTAAGGTCACACGCTTATCATCGGCGCGTCCTAACTTGTATTGCTTGGTTAACGCCACGGCCTTAGTGACAAACTCCTGATAAACACTGTGGTGCACATAGATACGTTCGATGCCGCAGCATGACTGACCCGAATTGAAGAAGGCGCCATCGACTAAGGCCTCGACCGCCTTGTCGATATCGGCGTCTTGGCGCACATAGGCGGGATCTTTCCCCCCAAGCTCGAGCCCCACACCGATAAAACGCCCCAGAGCGGCCTTCTCCACCATCTCTCCGCCAAATACCGAGCCGGTGAAGGCCACATAACTGATTCTGTTATCGGCGATAAGGCTTGCTGTATTTTCATGACTCATATGCAGATACTGAAACACGCCTTCGGGGAGCCCGGCTTGTTCAAACGCCTGAAACAGACGCTCCGCGCACAATGGGGTCTGAGCCGAATGTTTGAGGATCACACAATTACCCGCCAGCAGCGCAGGAATAATAGCGTTGATGGCGGTGAGATAAGGGTAATTCCAGGGCGCAATCACCAGCACAACACCTAATGCTTCTCGCTTTATATAGCGAGTAAAACCAGGTTTATCTTCACATTCGATATCCGCCAACGCTTGCTCACATACGCCTATCATGTACTCGCTACGCTCGGCGACGCCGGCGAGCTCGCCAGCGCCATAGCGGACCGGACGCCCCATCATCCAACTCAGCTCTTGAGCTATCTCCTCTTTATGGCTCACTAAGATATCGATAGCCGACTGACACAGGGCTTTTCGTCTCTCCAGCGAAGTCTGTTTCCAGCCTGTATCTGCGCCTTTAAAAGCCTGGCTTGCCCGCTTCACACAGGCAGACACCTGCTCCGTGTCGGCCAAGTGTCGAGTCACATAGACACTGGCATCGATAGGCGAGATGGTCTGCTGAATAACGACCTTGCTGGTTTCATCTGATATTTTCACTTGCTGCGACATATTCATTTAGCACTGAACTCCCACTAAAAATGTACATACATATGCTCATAGACGACTAGATAATCTCGAAATACCTCTCCATCTCCCAGTCGCTAACATGCTTCCTGAACTCTCGCTCTTCCCACTCCCGGCTGATGGCAAAGTGCTCGACAAACTGCTCACCGAAACACTCTTTCGCCGCCTTGGATTGCTTAAATCGCTGCGCGGCATCCCACAGGGTGGCAGGCAATGCCAAGGACACATCATGTTCCTGTTCATAGGCGTTACCTTTGACCTGAGCCTGAGGTTCTAGTTGATGCTCTATGCCGTATAAACCGCTGGCCAGCGCAGCGGCTAGAGCGAGATAAGGATTAGCGTCTGCGGCGCCCAATCGATATTCGATTCGCTGGGACTTGGCACTG
The DNA here is from genome assembly GCF_009377275.1 of Shewanella sp. YLB-07. NCBI lineage: Bacteria > Pseudomonadati > Pseudomonadota > Gammaproteobacteria > Alteromonadales > Shewanellaceae > Shewanella > Shewanella sp. YLB-07. The sequence continues at coordinate 237,851 of NZ_VOQB01000007.1, forward strand.
CCCGGGATGACTCTTAATGCCGTGGTACGGTTCTCCACCCCCCAAGTTGCGTCGGTGGGTGCCCAAAAACCGGGTACCATACGGGAATAGCTGTTGATGGTTGGGGCTATCATGCACAGAAATTCCGGCATCAGCTGCTGTTGTCCAGCGAGGAAATGACGCTGGTTCTTGCTCATATTGTGGGGCTGACTGGGGTCGAAAAATGCCGACTGACCGTTTTTATGCTGCAGTGAGAGGTGAATATGACCACTCTGCCCGGGATAATCACCTGACCATTTCGCCATAAAAGTGGCCATCAAGCCGCGTTTCTGTGCCAACACCTTCATATAAGTCTTAAATAGCGCGCCTTTATCGGCCGCAGCCTCGACGCCGTCCACTGCGATGGCGGCCTCGATAACACCAGGACCCGTCTCGGAATGTATTCCTTCGATGGGAAAGTCCATGGTTTCACCCATGGAGAGAATGGCCTCATATAAGTCCGAATGCACCGAATTACGAATCATCGAGTAACCAAACCAATCTGGTGTCACGGTTTCTAAATTACGGTAGTGTTTCTCACGAATTGAATGCGGCGTTTCATTGAAGAGAAAAAACTCATATTCCAGCGCTCCGAACGCCTTAAAACCCATTTTGTCTGCTTTCTCAATCACCCGCCTCAGGGTGCCACGGGGGCAGACGACTTCAGCCTCTTGGGCAAATTCGGCAATAAACAGCAACATACCTTGCTCATCGACCACATCGCGACAGGTATGGGGCAAAATCCTCACTGCCGCATCCGGGTAGCCGGTGTGCCAACCTGTGTATTTGGCATTGTCATAGAGTTGATCTTTCATGTCCCAGCCAAGCACCACATCACAAAAAGCGAAGCCCTTCTCTAATGAAGCGAAGAACTTAGACTTAGACATATATTTGCCGCGCATCACACCATCATTATCAAATACACCGACTTTTACATGACTCAAGCCTCGCTCTTCGATGATGGCCATGGCATCGGCCACATTCTTTACTTCTCTCGCTTGCATTCTTGTTTGCATAGTCATGCTTCCTTTTATTATTAGCAGGCCAACAGGCTAATGAGCCAATCACACTGACTCACCCCTTAATGACTGACTTCATCGCCTAACTGATAACTAAATATTAGTATAAGAACAATGAGCTGCAGTCACTCTAGCTGTAGATTTAGTTAAGCTCGGATTCGGCAGATGAAATGATGTCGAACTCTTCCTCGGGAGCCGAGGCCACCAGTCTATGTCGGCTATAGAGCACGAAATAGGTCACCATGATCAAATAGAAGAGTGCTGACCAAGCCGCGGCTTGCAGGCTGACAATAAAGGTCGATGCCAGGGCGACAAGAGAGAGCACAAGTGCAATTCCAGAGGTAATGATGCCACCGGGAGTCCTATAGGGACGTTCGAGATTGGGCTCTTTCTTACGAAGAATGATATGAGACAGGCTCATCATGGCATAGGAGATAGTGGCGCCAAATACCGCCATAGTGATCATCAGGTCCCCCTCACCGGATAAGGACAGCAAGAAGCCCAAGATGCCGGGAACAATCAAGGCCCACACAGGCACTTTACGCTGACCCGACAGCGACAGGAAGCGAGGAATATAGCCGGCGCGGGAGAGTGCAAACACCTGACGGGAGTAGGCGTAGATGATAGAGAAAAAACTGGCTATCAGGCCAAATAAACCGACGACATTGACAAACTTTGCCGCGAAAGAATCTAATCCATAGACAGATTGGAGAGCGCCAACCAGAGGCGCACCATGTGCTTTCATCGCCTCAGCACCTGCCCCGCCGGGTACCAGTAATAGCACCACGGCAGCAAATACGATTAACACCAGCATAGAAGCTATGATACCTCTGGGCATGTCTTTCGCCGGATTCGTAGCCTCCTCGGCCGCTAATGGCACACCTTCCACTGCGAGAAACAACCACATAGCAAATGGCAACGCCGCCCAGATCCCCATGTAGCCTTCGGGTAGAAAACGGCTCGAACCAGCAACATCTGGGTTAGCCGCGATATCAAACAAGTTGTCCACGGAGAAATGAGACACCATAGAAAAGGCAAAGACCCCTATCGCGATAACCGCAAGTAAGGTTATTCCCATCATGATCCGCAATGCCTGAGTCGCTCCCCACAGATGCAACCCGACAAAGGTCAGATAGAAAGCAGCGTAGACAATGGGGCCGTCGATACCTATGAGTTCATTAACATAACTGCCGATAAACACAGCGATAGCGGCTGGGGCGATGGCATATTCCAGCAAAATCGCGGTGCCGGTCAAGAAGCCTCCCCAGGGACCCATGGCCCGGCGGGCAAAGCTGTAGCCACCTCCTGCCGTGGGCAGAGAAGAAGACATCTCAGCCAGACTCAATACCAGACAGATGTACATCAAACCCATCACTAAGGTCGCGATAAACATGCCGCCAAAACCGCCCAAGGCTAAGCCAAAATTCCAGCCAGCGAAATCTCCTGAAATAACATAAGAGACCCCAAGGCTAGCGAGCACTATCCAGCCCGCGACCCCTTTTTTCAGCTGCCTCTTACTCAAGTATTCATCGGAAACGGCGTTATTCTCGATGCCGGTACTTTGGGTACTGGTTACTGTCTCTTGCTTTGATTCTTGTGACATGACACTTCCCTTTATCTTGGTTTGCGAAATGGCCCGATAGACGCGTGTTAACTCGTGGTAAATTAACGCTTCATCGAACCTAATGGCCTCCAGCCAATTGGACAACAACAATCATTTGTACTAACGCCCTAGTATTAAAATTCTTAATACTAGGGCGAATTCCTTCTCAAATTTTATCTACTACTTACCTCAAATATCAGCCTATTCTCACTAACCTATGTTGATCCCTGCGACCAGCCAGGGCAGATCTTCTTCTAATTCAGGCAAGAAACTCTGCCGCATGATGTCACAGCTGTCCTCGGCCATTTTCTGAGGCAGATCCCCCAACTCATGCCGGCGGCACACTAGAGTCAATTGACGATGTAGAGGCGCTTTCCCTGGGAGAGGCAGACATTTAACCTGATCCAGGCCTATGCCACTCTGATATAGACATAAGGGAGTGGTTATCGTCCAACCGATACCAGCAGCGACCATAGACAAGACAGCAAAAGTATTGTCCAGTTGCAGCCGCAAACTTGGCTCTATAGCGAGACGCTTAAGATAACGTTCGATGCAGATGCCAATGAGTGAGTCTTGGGTATAACGGACAAAATCGAGTTCTTTCTCAAGCTGTTTAACTTGTTGCAGCGAAGGTTGATTCGCCCCACACACTTGAAAATTTGCAGGAACCACCAGCACGAATGGCTCTGAAAGAATCGGATATCGACAGATATCGTCGTTATCTTCGAGGGCATCATCCGAGATGATGATATCGAGTTGCCGAGACAGCAAGGCATCGGCATGCATGTTTGAGCGACCCGTGGTTAATGTCCAGTTCTCTGTGCGTCGTTTCACCACCTCTATTAAGGGTTTCCCCAAAGCTGTGGCCAATGAGTCCACTAAGGCAATACGCACCAGATGCAGCTGCTCGAAACTGCCTTGAGCGATCACTCTTTGAGTCTGCTCCGCTTGAGATAAGAGATGAGAGGATTGGTCGAAAAAATATCGCCCGGCAATAGTCAGGCCTACGGGACGTATGCTGCGATCCAGCAGCTTGGCATTCACCCCCTTCTCAAGCACCGACAAGGTCTGTGACACCGAAGATTGAGTCAGGCCCAGGCGCTTAGCCGTTTCAGTCATGTTGCCTGTTTGCGCAGTCATAACAAATACCTGCAAGGCTTTTAAATCGAAGTCAAATGATCGCACTCATACCTGAAGATCCGTTGGGATGAATAAAAAACATGCCATGAAACTCATCTATTTAGTAGCTTTATTACTCAAAAATCGTAAATTGAACTCCCAGTCTCTCACCTTGCTGAAGATATCACGACACCAATTAAGCAGATAACACTGGATAAACCTAAAACAACAGAGTTTATAACCATGACTTAAGGTGTGATATACGACAACATAATTAGGCTATAGATCAGTACTTAATAAATTAGTGTCTCGAAGAAAAATCCATTCTGTGAAAAATCAAGCTATCGATAGCAAGGTTAACAGTGCTGTAATTAAGGAACGCATAATGAAGTCATCATGTCCAAAAATTGTCATTGTCGGTGGTGGGGCCGGAGGGTTAGAGCTAGCGACTCAATTAGGCCACAGGCTTGGCAAGAAAAACAGCGCCCAAATAGTGCTCGTCGATAAAAACAGAACCCATATCTGGAAACCCTTACTTCATGAAGTGGCCACAGGCTCTCTGGATTCTGATCTCGATGGAGTGGTTTACTCTGCCCATGCGGCAAAACATGGCTATCAGTTTCAACTTGGGACGTTTTGCGATCTCGATGCCGATAATAAGTTGATTAAGGTCGCCCCAATCACAGACGACAGGGGTAAAGTGCTGTTACCTGAGCGTCAAATTCAATATGACAAATTAGTCATCGCCATCGGCAGTGTCAGCAATGACTTCAATACTCCTGGAGTGAGAGAACATTGCTTCTTCCTCGACTCTCATCAACAGGCCAATCGGTTTCATCATGCCCTGTTAGACAGCTTTACTCGCGTGCATCAATCTGAGTCCATCAATGAGCTCAATATCGCTATCGTCGGAGGCGGCGCGACTGGTGTTGAGCTGTCGGCTGAGCTCTATCATGTTACTGAACTATTGAAAATCTATGGCCTGAGCAAGATGACCAAAGAAAAACTCAATATTCATCTGATTGAAGCGGGTCCGCGCATCCTTCCCGCACTCCCCGAACGCATAGCCACGTCAGCAAGGCGTGAGCTAAGTAAGCTTGGGGTCAATGTGATGGAAAATACCCGCATAAGTGAAGCGAGTACCGCAGGGTTTGTCACAGCCGAAGGTGAACTCATCGAAGCCAACCTGATGTTGTGGGCCGCTGGGGTGAAGGCCCCTGATTTTATCAAAAATATCGAGATATTTGAGTTAAACCGAGCCAACCAGATCATGGTTAAGGCTAACTTACTCAGCACCATCAATGATGATATCTATGTGATCGGTGATTGCTGTGCCTGCCAACAGGCCGATGGTAGCTTCGTGCCACCAAGAGCACAATCCGCTCACCAGATGGCACAGTGCGTCGAGAAAAACATCCTACATGAACTCAAGGGAGAGTCACTGGAATCATACATTTATGTGGATCATGGCTCCCTGGTCAATCTGTCTCGTTTCAGCACAGTCGGCAGCCTGATGGGGAATTTAACCAAGAACAGTATGTTTATCGAGGGCAAGATCGCCCGCTTGGTATATATCTCTCTTTACCGCATGCATCAAAAAGCCATACATGGGACGTTTAAAACTATCGCTCTGTGGCTAGCCGAAAAATTGATGAGGGTAGTCAGACCTCGAATGAAGTTACACTAAAATAATATTTTACAAATAATGTATGCCCTCAATGACAATGAGGGCATAAAACGATCAAAGTAATGGCTTTAATTACCAAATAAATCGGTATCTCTCTCAATCGGAAAGGTGATCTTAAACTCAGTACCTTCGCCCAGCTGGCTCTTACAATGCACATCGCCTTTTAACACTTGAGTGATCAGATTAAACACTATGTATAAACCAAGCCCACTGCCCCCAGAGCCTCTACGAGTCGTATAAAAAGGTTCAAAGACCATAGACACGGTTTCCGCAGACATGCCTTTGCCATCATCTTTAAAACGAACTATCACCCTGTCCTCTGTTCGGGCAATGTGAATCATGATCTTTCCATTCGTATCATGCTCAAAGGCATGAGTGATGGCATTAAGCAGTAAATTTTTGAGTACTAATTTCAAGGTTTCTGCGTATGTAGTCACCCTCAAGTCTTTATCACCTTCGATACTCACTTGATGATGGATTAAATCTAACTCAGGCAATATTTCAGTAATGCTGTCATCGACATGGGACATAAGATTAAATGTGGTTAGCTCTTCTGATGACACATCGACTGCCACGAGTTTAAAGTCTTTTATCAGCTTAGACGCTCTGTTCAGATTCGATAAAATCATCTCAGATGACTGAACAGCGGCATCGAAAAATCCGGACATCTCTTCATGTGACAAGTGTCCCTCATTAAACTCATGACTCAATCTCCCCGTCTCCCCTTGCATAAAGGAAGATGCTGTAACACAAATTCCAATCGGCGTATTGAGCTCATGAGCCACCCCGGCCACCAATCGACCTAAGGACGCCATTTTTTCAGCTTTGACTAGCTTATCTTGCGCCGATATCAAGTGCTCCATGGACTCCTGTAGCTCCTTGGTCCTGTCTTTGACTAACTCTTCGAGGTTTTCCTTGTGTACTCTCAGCTCCTCTTCGGCCTTCTTCTTCGTCTCATAAGCCTTATCTAATCTAAGGCGTTCTTTATAGAGCTCTAGAAACACCCCCACTTTACTCTTCAAAATCTCATCATTAATCGGTTTCACCAGATAATCTACCGCGCCGCTGATATACCCCTTAAACTCGAAGGCCTCATCACGGGCAAATGCGGTAATGAAGATAACGGGGATATGGCAGGTTTTCGGGTGCTCTAAGATAAGTGAAGCCGCTTCGAAACCATCCATGCCGGGCATCTGCACGTCCATCAAGATCAAAAAGAAATCATGTTTATGAGCCACCGCCAACGCCTGATGACCGGACATGGCTTTCGTAAAGTCTAAGTTTAGGGGGGCTAAAATACGCTCATAAACACGCAGGTTATTGGGCTCGTCATCGACGATCAGAATTTTAGGACAGGACTCATTCATGTAAATGGTCCTTAGCCACACTAAACTCAGGCTTAAAATCACACTTAGCAAGATAATGCCCCAACTTATCTAAGGGGATTTTCCTATCGACAACGACCATGTCTATAGCAGCTTTTGGCATCACATCGACCTCGGCAGTTTGAGGATCTTGTACTATGGCGAAACCGCCATAATTTTTGATCATTTTCAAACCCAGACTTCCATCAGAATTAGCTCCTGTAAGTATAAGCCCAATCAGATGATTCTTGTAGCAGGCCGCCGCCGATTGAAACAATACATCGATTGAAGGGATAGAATAATTCACTGGTGGATCTATGCTCAAGTTCAAAGTTTTATCCCGCTCCACCAGCAGATGATAACCGGCGGGCGCAATATACACATGAGCAGGCTGTATAGCCTCACCAGGCTCAGCCTCCTTGACTACCACAGCTGATCTGTCATTTAAATACTCCACCAAAAAATTATCTGCTTGCCTGCATCTGTGCTGAACGATAAGAACCCCCAAAGGATAATCACAGGGAAGTTGCGGCAAGATAGCCGTCAATGCATGTAACCCACCGGCAGAAGCCCCTATGACCATGGCCTCATACATGAATGAGCCGCCTGAATATCCGCTCCTTAGTAGCAAACTCCTCGAATGAGGACTTTACCTGACTGAACTCCAGAGTCTCCTTATCCCCTAGCAAGAGAAAGCCTCTGGGGATCAGACTCTCTTTAAACAGGCTGAGAACCCTATCTTGTAACCTGGGGTTAAAATAGATGAGCACGTTGCGACACACGATCAGGTGCATCTCGGCAAAGGCCTGATCTTTCATTAAATTATGGTTGGCAAAGGTGATATGTTCTTTGAGCGACTCTGCCATCTTAGCCGAGTTAAATTTTGCCTGATAATAATCGGCAAATGAGGCCTTGCCGCCGGATGCCAGATAATTTTGCGTGAATAGTTTTATTTTTTCGGCGGGATAAATCCCCTTCTCGGCAATCTCCAGAGAATGATTATTGTAATCGGTGGCATAAATCCGGGTACGCTCCAGCAGCCCCTCCTCCTTGAGCATGATAGCCATGGAATAGACCTCCTCTCCCGTCGCGCAACCTGCATGCCAGATGTTGACTCTTGCGTAGGTTTTGAGCTGAGTAAAAACTTTTTGACGTACCTTCTTGAACACCAGAGGTTCACGAAACATCTCGGTCACAGTCACCGACATGTCCCGTAAAAAGAGATCGAAAAAATCCGGATCATGTAAAATTTTAGGCACCATGTCGGACACAGAGTCAAGATCCGATAGCTGAACTCGATTTAAAATCCTTCGTTCCAGAGAGGCTCTGGAATAATCACGAAAATCATAGCCATAACGGAAATGTATCGCCTCAAGCAGTTGATTGACTTCAAACTCAATTATATCTTCGGGTTTCATAATCAAGATAACATCCCCAAAATCTAGTTTCTAAACAGCCAAATCCGCATAATCGACAGTAATTTATCGAAATCGATCGGCTTAGTCAGATATTCCGAAGCGCCAGCTTGGAGAGATTTCTCTCTATCCTCGGGCATTGCCTTAGCGGTTAACGCTATGATAGGGATATGCTTGTAATCGCTCATTTCCCGTATTTTTCGCGTCGCCTCATAACCATCCATCTCAGGCATCATGGTATCCATCAACACCAATTCGAAATTTTTATCTTGCTCTAGCTGCTCCACCGCTTCCTTACCGTTATGGGCCATCTCGACATCGAAGCCTATCTCGATCAATTTTTTCGACAGGGCGTAGGTATTTCTCATGTCATCATCGGCCAGCAAAACCTTACGGCCCTTAAGCATGGAGTCTTCATCGTGGAGCATATGTATGGTCTTTTGGCTACTGACACAAAAGCGAGACTCGATATCATGTAAAAACAGTGAAATATCGTCGAGTAACCGCTCGGCAGAACCTACCCCCTTGATGACGATAGTGGATGAATACTTGTTCAGTTCATCTTGCTCCTCATCGGTGATCTCTTTACCCGTATAGATGATCACCGGCGGTACTCGAGCAAGCTCACTGGCATCGATCCGCTTTAGCACTTCAAAACCACTAAAATCCGGTAAGCCTAGATCTAAGATGACGCAGTCATATTTACCCGACATGATCTCGTCGACTCCCTGACTGCCGTTATCGACACACTTGATGTCGATATCACTATTCTCCAACAGTCTGATGATTGACGTTTGATTGGCGATATCATCTTCTACCACTAACACATGACGCAGCTCGGTGGCTGAAAATGCCCTTATCTCGTCAAATACGGTTAAAAGTTGCTCCTGACTGACAGGCTTAGTTTGTAGGCCGATAGCTCCCTGAACTAAGGCAGCGTTTTTATCGTCACTGTGGGCCGAGATGATCTCCACCGGTATATGGCGTGTCTTGAGACTGAACTTAAGTTGTTCCAGTACCTTGTGGCCATCGATATCGGGTAGCATGATATCAAGAATAATGCCATCGGGTTGGTACTCCTGTGCCAGGTAGATCCCCGTACGTCCATCACCGGCAACCAGACATTTGTAGCCATTTTCCCGGGCATGATCCCGCAATATTTTGGCAAAAATTCTATCATCGTCGATGATAAGTAAAGAACGGTCCCCCTCATGTAAACTATTTCTGTCATCGGGGATGAACTCGGGATGGATCTGCATCGCAGGATCATGTTTTACGGGATTCCTAGTGGGGGATTGGGTGACGCTTGATGAGGAGCTAGATTCATCCGCCACTGTTGTATATTTAACCTCAGAGAGAATGGCTTCATTGTGTCCCTCGGACTTAGGGTCTATACCATCCGAGTCAAACTTACTGGGCAAGTATAAGGTAAAGGTGCTGCCCTGATCGGGAGAGCTCTCGAGCTGGATCTCTCCGCCTAACAGACGCGTCAGCTCCCTGGCGATGGTGAGACCTAAACCGGTTCCGCCATACTTTCTGCTGGTAGACCCGTCTTGTTGCTGAAATGCTTCAAAAATGGCCTGGAGCTTGTCTGTAGGTATGCCGATACCAGTATCGACCACGGCAAGTGACACTGCCTCGTTAGCATCTAAGCTGCTATGGGAAAAGAGGGTTTCGGATTTAACGAAGCCAATATTGAGAGAGACAGAGCCGGTCTCTGTGAACTTGAGCGCATTCGACAGCAGGTTTCTCAGTACCTGCTCGACCCTCTGACCGTCACTGGTAATACTCAGTGGCAATTTGTCATCCAGATTAATGATGAATTCAAGGTTACGACTCCTGGCAATAGGGTCAAATACCTGCTTCAGGTTACGGCTAAGCACACTCAAGTTCACCTCTTCGATATGTATGGTGAGCTTGCCTGCTTCAACCTTAGAGAGATCCATGATGTCATTAATGAGGCAGAGGAGATTGTTGCCCCCATCGAAAATCACCTTAGCATCTTCGACTTCAACCTCATCCAGATGTTGACTCTTGTTGTCGGCCAACCCTTTGGCTAACAAGAGTAAACTATTGAGAGGCGTCCTGAGTTCATGACTCATGTTGGCCAGAAATTCTGACTTATATTTACTGGCCAGCGCCAGTTCATTGGCCTTGATGGTGAGGTCAACCTTAGCCGCCTCTATCTCATCTTTTTGACGTTTAAGAAACACTTGCTTCTCTTCCAACTCTTCGTTGGATACCTTGAGCTCCTCACTCTGCTGTTTAAGCTCCTCTTCGGAGGTTTTAAGCAGTTGAGTCTGTTCAAGTAGGCTCTCATTTGAGCTTTTCAGTTCCTCTTGCTGCGCCTGCAACTCTTCCGCTTGCATTTGGGTTTCAAGCAGTAATGTCTGTGTCCGCTCCTGACTTCTGAGGTTATTGATAACAATACCCAGATTACTGCAGATGAGTTCGATAACCTCGATCTGTTCATCACTGAATGTTTGAAATGATGCCAGTTCAATCACCCCCATCAACTCGTCTTCGAATAATACGGGTACCACAAGCACGTTCAAGGGCGAGCTTTCACCCAGCCCTGAGTTAATTTGAATATAATCACCGGGGACTTGAGTCAATAAGATGGTTTTCTTCTCTTTAGCACACTGGCCAACGAGTCCCTCTCCTATGGGAATATTTGGCAATATTGCCTTTCGCTTCTTAAATGCATAACTTCCCGACAAACTTAAACCATCATCTTCATCCCCACAGGTGTAGAGGACTCCATGCCCGGCTTGCATCATTTCGGCTAGCGCAGAGATGATATTATCGGCCATGGCCCTAATCTTTGATGCCCCTTGAGTCAACTCATTGATAACAGACACTTGGTTCTTCATCTCATTTTGCTTCAACAGATCTTCATTGGTCTTTTTTAGATCCTGTTCATATTGTTTCTCTTGAGTGATATCGCGAATAAAAATGGTATACATCACCTCTTTGCCTTGTTTAACCAGGCCCACCGACAGAAATAACGGGAATGTACTGCCATCGCTACGCAGGGCGACAGCCTCACGCCCCTTACCTACAGCATCCTTGAGTCCTACCGTTTTATCTCGGCTTAAATAATCGTCATGTTCAGAATGAAAAAGTTCAGGCATCATTATCTTGATATTCTTACCGATGAGTGACTCGGCTGAATACTTAAACATCATCTCGGTCGCAGCATTGACCGAGATGATGGTGCCATCATCTTGAAGGGAGACGATGCCATCGACGGATGTGTTGACTATGCCCTGATTAATATTGAGACTGTTTGACAAGGACGCGGTTCTTTCCTTGATCTGCCCTTTCATCTCATGCAGTGCTATGCCTAATCTGTCTTTAGTACTCTTAGTCACTATCTCCTTGGAGAAGTCACCACTGGCTATGGCATCGGCCTGATCAGCAACATCATTCAGGGTCGCTATCATGGTATTGATCGACACCGACAAATCACCAATTTCATCCGCGCTGCTCCAGGAGACTTTTTGTGTCAGATCGCCAGTGGTGAGTCCATCGGTCACGGCTTTAATCTCTGTAACGGGCTTAATAATCAACCTGGCCATGACAAAAGAGATCACCACACTCAAGACCAAGGAGATAAGCACAAAGATAATGATCCCCTTAAAGCCCTCTTTACCATTTTCTTCGGCATCAGATAGTAAGGCTTGTATAAGGTGTTCCACCTTCTCGCGCAAGGCTATGAGTTCATGATCAAGATCCGCCCCCTCTTGCTCAACGGCTTCTATGACGGCCTGACTGATGGTGTGATCCCACTCCCCCGATTCTATGGTGGTCAAGATAGTGAAAGAGTCTTGTTCAAATTGCTGGTGCTCCTGTTTTATTTTGATTAATCCACTCAGTATTGTTTTAAAAGCATCAACATCAGTCTGCGCCGAAGCCGCCTTTATGTCATGTTTCACTTCCTCCGCTATCTCATCTATTTCATCATTGATCTTGGCCGACAACTCGCGGTATTGAATATCTACATGATTAAAATCTTTAGTTGCAATCAACAGACTTGCTTCGGCGCCTACACGGCTATCCAGCTGCATCTCTTCGGCCAAGCGTAGGGCTTTCTCAAAATAGATCTCCAGCTCTAACAGATGAGTTTCAATTTGAGTCAGGCTGCGTACTCGTGGTAGGTCTATGTTGGAAACTTCCTCTATCTCTGCGCCTATAAGCCCAATCATGACCATGGAATAGGAACCGACCATGGCCATCAAAGACAAATTAAGCACAGCCGCTAGCATCAATTTCTTCGCTATGGTGAATTTGAAAAATGATCGAGTTTGAATTTCAGCCATGAAAGTCCACACCTGTACGTTAATCTACTTGAACTCAGCTAAGTCTTCAGTAGAGTCCCTGTCCTTCAATCAATATCTAAAAGCATAGTTCAGATATCCCCACACTATTGCTTAAATAGCCAGATACGCATGATAGATAACAACTTCTCTAAATCTATAGGTTTAGTCAGATACTCGGATGCGCCAGCTTGCAAAGATTTCTCCCTGTCCTCGGCCATCGTTTTAGCGGTTAACGCTATAATTGGGATTTGCTTGTAATCGCTCATTTCCCTTATTTTTCGCGTCGCCTCATAACCATCCATCTCTGGCATCATGGTATCCATCAGCACCAATTCGAAATTTTTATTTTGCTCTAACTGTTCCACCGCTTCCCTACCGTTATGGGCCATCTCGACATCGAAGCCTATCTCGATCAGCTTTTTCGACAAGGCGTAGGTGTTTCTCATGTCATCATCGACCAGCAATACCTTGCGGCCCTTAAGCATGGAGTCTTCATCGTGGAGCATATGTATGGTCTTTCGACTACTGTCACAAAAACGAGACTCGATATCATGTAAAAACAGTGAAATATCGTCGAGTAACCGCTCGGCAGAGCCCACTCCCTTGATGACTATGGTCGATGAGTACCTGTTCAGCTCATCTTGCTCCTCATCGGTGATCTCTTTGCCCGTATAAATAATCACCGGCGGTACTCGGGCAAGGTCACTGGCATCGATCCGCTTTAGCACTTCGAAACCGCTAAAATCCGGTAAGCCCAGATCTAAGATGACGCAGTCATATTTACCCGACATGATCTCCTCTACACCTTGGCTACCGTTATCGACACACTTGATGTCGATATCACTGTTCTCCAACAGTCTGATAATAGAGGTTTGATTGGCGATATCATCTTCTACCACCAGCACATGACGCAGCTCGGTGGCTGAAAATGTCTTTATCTCGTCGAATACCGTCAAGAGTTGCTCCTGACTAACAGGCTTAGTTTGTAGGCCGATAGCTCCCTGAACTAAGGCAGCATTTTTATCGTCACTGTGCGCCGAGATGATCTCCACCGGTATATGGCGAGTCTTGAGACTGAACTTGAGTTGTTCCAGTACCTTGTGGCCATCGATATCGGGTAACATGATATCGAGAATGATGCCATCGGGTTGATACTCCTGAGCCAGGTAGATCCCCGTGCGTCCGTCACCGGCAACCAGACATTTATAGCCACTTTCCCGGGCATGATCCCGCAATATCTTGGCAAAGATTTTATCATCATCGATGATAAGCAAAGAGCGATCCCCCTCATGTAAGTTATTTCTATCATCAGGAATGAACTCAGGATGAAGCCGCATGACAGGATCATGCTTGGCTGGATCCCCTGCAGAGGAATAAGTGACCTTTGATTGAGAACCGGACTCATCTGTCACTGTTGAATATTTAACCTCAGACAGAATGGCTTCATTGTGACCCTGAGATTTAGGGTCTATGCCACCTAAGTCAAACTTACTGGGTAAATATAGGGTGAAGGTGCTGCCCTGATTGGGAGAGCTCTCGAGCTGGATCTCTCCACCTAACAGACGCGTCAGCTCCCTGGCGATGGTGAGACCCAGACCGGTTCCGCCATATTTCCTGCTAGTAGAGCCATCTTGTTGCTGAAACGCCTCAAAAATGGCCTGGAGCTTGTCAGAAGGTATGCCGATACCAGTATCGACCACGGCAATTGACAACGCCTTATTTGCATCCAAACTGCTATGAGAAAACTGGGTATCGGCTTTAGCGTAGCCAATATTGAGAGAAACAGTCCCTGTCTCGGTAAATTTCAGCGCATTCGACAGTAGATTTCTCAACACCTGCTCGACCCTCTGGCCGTCACTGGTAATGCTCTGTGGCAATTTTTCATCCAGATTAATGATGAACTTCAGGTTGCGACTCCTGGCAATAGGATCAAATACCTGCTTCAGGTTACGGCTAAGCACACTCAAGTTCACCTCTTCGATATGTATGGTGAGCTTGCCCGCTTCAACCTTAGAGAGGTCCATGATGTCATTAATGAGGCAGAGGAGATTGTTGCCCCCATCGAAAATAATCTTAGCATCTTCGACTTCAACCTCATCTAAGTGCTGACTCTTGTTATCGGCCAACCCTTTGGCTAACAGGAGTAAACTATTGAGAGGCGTCCTGAGTTCATGACTCATGTTGGCCAGAAATTCTGACTTATATTTACTGGCCAGCGCCAGTTCATTGGCCTTGATGGTGAGGTCGACCTTAGCCACCTCTATCTCATCTTTTTGGCGTTTGAGAAACACTTGCTTCTCTACCAGCTCTTCGTTGGACACCTTGAGCTCTTCACTCTGCTGTCTGAGCTCCTCTTCGGAGGTTTTAAGCAGTTGAGTCTGTTCCAGTAGGCTCTCATTTGAACTTTTCAGTTCCTCTTGCTGTGCCTGTAACTCTTCCGCTTGCATTTGGGTTTCAAGCAGTAATGTCTGTGTCCGCTCCTGACTTCTGAGGTTATTGATAACAATACCCAGGTTACTGCAGATGAGTTCGATGACCTCGATCTGTTCATCACTGAATGTTTGAAATGTAGCCAGCTCAATCACCCCCATCAGATCATCTTCGAATAAGACGGGTACCACAAGTACATTCATCGGAGTGCTCTCACCCAGCCCTGAATTAATTTGAATATAATCCCCGGGGACTTGAGTCAATAAGATGGTTTTCTTCTCTTTACCGCACTGGCCTACAAGCCCCTCACCTATGGGAATATTTGGCAATATTACCTTTCGCTTCTTGAATGCATAGCTCCCGGAGAGACTCAAGCCATCATCTTCGCCCCCATAGGTATAGAGCACCCCATGCCCTGCTTGCATCATTTCGGCTAACGCCGAGATAATATCATTGGCCATGGTGTTAAGTTCTGAAGCCCCCTGAGTCAACTCATTAATAATGGATACTCGATTCTTCAACTCATTTTGCTTCAGCAGATCTTCATTGGTCTTTTTTAGATCCTGTTCATATTGTTTCGCTTGGGTGATATCGCGAACAAAACCGGTAAAGACTATTTCATCTCCTTGCTTCACTTCCCCCACTGTCAAGTACATGGGAAAAGTGCTGCCATCTTTCTTCAAGCCAATGACCTCTCTGCCCTTACCTATCACTTTCTTGACCCCAGTGGTCAGATAGTTATGCAGGTAGCCATCATGCTCCTCGGTAAAAGGGCTGGGCATCAAAGTATTGATCTTCTTCCCCATCAGTTCATCCGCACTATATTGAAACTGTGTTTCAGCGGCGCTATTGCAAGCTATGATCACCCCTTTACTGGATATGGACAAAATGGCATCTAAGCAAGTGTTTACCATGCCTCGATTGAGTGTTTCACTCTTGATCATGTCTCGCTCGAATTTTTTCTGCTCACTGATATCGCGAATGAAACCGGTAAATACCACACCAGTTTCAAGCTGAACCTCCCCCACAGACAGAAAAATAGGAAACTGATTGCCATCCCTTCTCAAACCAACAAGTTCCCTGCCTTTACCTATGACTTTTTTCACGCCCGTGCTCAGGTAATTGCTAAGGTAAGTATCGTGCTCTTCGGTATAGGGGCTCGGCATCAAGATGTTAATTTTTTTGCCAACCAGTTCCTTACTCAAATATTGGAACATAATCTCGGTTGCCTGATTGCAGGACAGTATGATGCCTTCGGGGCTGATTGAAATGATGGCGTCCAGGGAAGTATTGATCAGTCCCTTATTAAGAGATTCACTCTTTAAGATCTCCATCTCAAATTTTTTCTGAGCACTAATATCACGGATAAATCCGGTGTACATCACCTCTTCACCTTGCTTCACTTCGCCCACCGAGAGAAAGATAGGAAATGTACTGCCATCGCTGCACAGGGCAACAACTTCACGCCCCTGACCGATAATAGTCTTCACTCCCGTGGATTTATACCGACTTAGGTAAGCGTCATGCTCTGAATGAAAGGGGTCAGGCATCAACATCTTGATATTCTTGCCTATCAGTGACTCGGCGGAATACTTAAACATCCTCTCAGTGGCGGAATTAACCGATATTATGCTGCCATCATCCTTAATGGAGATGATGCCATCGATGGCTGTGTTGACTATGCCTTGGTTAAGATTCAAGCTGCGAGACAAAGAAGTGTTACGCTCCTTTATCTGACTCTTCATCTCATGCAGTGCTGTACCTAATCTGTCCTTATCACTCTTGATCGCCACCTCCTTAGTAAAATCACCGCCAGCTATCGCATCGGCCTGATCGGCAACACTGTTTAAATTGTTCAGCATCTCCTGTAGTGCAATACCCAACATATCTTTATCGGAAGCTAGCTTGGCAACTTGATCTAACTCCCCAACCGCAATCTTTTGTGCCAGATTAGTTTTATCTTTTAGTGTCACTACCATCCGCATCATTTCGGCAAAGATACCTTGAGCGTTATCGCCTCCCTCCAGTTTGGCACTCAGATCGCCATTAGACACATTTCTGGCTATTTCTGCGATATATGCAGGCTCTCCGCCTAATTGGTTCACTATGTGCTTTGTTAATCTAAACGCCACGCCCAATCCTACAAAGATGGCTAGTAATGTGCCGTAGATCGTAATGTTAGTGACCAAAGATTCAGTATCTGCCAGGGATTCTTTCCGCAGTGCTAACAGCGTGAGCTCTTTATCTTTAAACTTTTGTATTTGTACGCGGAACTTATCGAAATAAACCTTACCCTTCGCCTCCCCCACAAGCTCCGCCATATCATCCATGGTTTTTGCGTCACCAATCTCACGACGTAACTCAATGAGTGGCTCTACCACCTCACCTATCCAGTTATCTATGATGTTCTTGCTTTCGACTAGCAATGAGACTTGCTGCGGATTGCTGGCAATAAAAACAGATAACTCTTTAATCAGCTGATGAAAACGAACACTTCCCTCTTTATAGGGATCGAGAAAGTGCTCTTGTCCCGACAACAGGAAACCACGCATACCTGTCTCCATATCAACCGCTGATGCCAGAACAACTTGCGCCTTGGTAATCGCGCGATAGGAATGGACTTCTAACTTCTCAAGTTGCTTAAGATCTGCGGCATTGGTACTGCTCTCAAGTTTGCGATGACTCTTCTCCAATAATTCTTTTTCACGCTCTATAAAAGTACTTATCTGAACTCTGAATTTATCAAAAAACTGTTTGCCGCGTGCCTCCTTGATAACATCAGCCATATCATTCATCGACTTGCCATCGCCTATCTCAGCTCTTAGAGCAATCACAGGCTTAGTCACTTCACTGTGCCACTCATCTATAATGGCTGATATTTCTTTAAGCTGACTCACCTGCTCTGGGTTATCACCGACATCGGACATGAGTGAATCAAGCTGCTCATAGAAAATCTTGTCTCCTTTCTCATAAGGGGCGAGAAACTCGCTCTTACCCGCCAGCAGATAGCCCCTCATCCCTGTTTCCATGTCTATGGCTATGGCTTCAATTTTTGCCGCTTTATTTAATACAACATGAGTATGATTGACCCAATTTAGATCATCTTCCAGAGACTTAACACTAAAGAAAACGACCATAGCGATAACCAACATAAATGACAGGATCACCGCGTAACTGATTAGTAACTGTGTTCTAAACTTGAGGTTGGTCAACATTACTCACTCCCAGGCCAATGCTCCGACAGCCTTTAAACATGGCCTCTTCACCGTTACCGAGAGGGAATTGAAGTTGTTCAACTATAGTGAATTCAATCTGTGATAGTGTTTGTATTTCAGTCATCCAGAGACCTATAACAATGCATTTTCAGCATGCTGATAGTGATATGACATCCTTTCTAATGCAGAGATGAAAGGATCCATGATGTATATCGGTAACTAAAAGCATAGTAAATAAAACTAAATTTTGGGCAGGAGCCAGACACTCGAGGCTGATACTCAGATCACCGAAGAGAATGTAAAGCATAGAAAGTGAGCATAAGAGAGGAATTAATGTAAAAATTTAACGTACTGAATGAGATAAAAAATGACACTTTCAGCTCATATTTTACCCGGGCAAGCTATTTAATTTGTTGTAAAAAATCCACCACCTTGTCCATGTCTCGAGTACGACTCATGGGAGGAAGGGAGTTCAAAAATGCCTCACCATACTCGCGGTTGACGATACGGTTATCACACAAGATCAATACTCCCTTGTCTCTTTCATCTCGGATCAGACGACCGACGCCTTGATTCAATGAAATAACCGCCTGAGGCAGAGAGATACTGGTGAAAGGGTCTCGTCCATCCCGGGAGACATTCTCGGCTCTGGCTCTGTACAAGGTATCATTGGGTGACACGAATGGCAGTTTGTCTATGATGACACAACTGAGCAGTCTGCCACGCACATCCACACCTTCCCAAAATGCGCCAGTTCCCAACAATACGGCGTTACCAAGTTGCCTGAACTTCTTCATCAGACTTTGTTTACTGCCTTGGCCCTGAACTAACAAGGGATAATGAACACGGCTTTGAAGCAGAGCGGCCACGGCGTTCATCATACGATGGCTGGTAAACAGGATGAAGGTACGGCCTTTCGCCGCATTGATGGCCTTTACAGAGACATCGACTAACTCCCTCGCCGCCGCCTCATGATTGCTCACCTTAGACAGATGACGCGGCACACACAGCAAGGCATTGGAACGATAATCGAAGGGGCTGTCTAAAATTATTTGCAGACTCTTGTCTATGCCCAGTCCCTTGGTAAACAGACTCAAGTCTCGGTTAATCTGTAGCGTCGCCGACGTAAATATCCAGCTTGTCTGAGCATCAAATAATTTCTCGCATTCCCTGGCGACATTGATTGGCGCAATACTCAGCGTCAGGTACCTGAAACCATAGTCAATACTGTAAGCGGCTTGATTATTTTCACACTGAAAAAACACGCCCATCTTACTCGAGAAAGCCACCAATTTTTCAGTGCATTCATCGAGCGCTTCACTGCGGCCTATGTGCGCGAATAACAGGCTCTCCAACGCCTTCAACTCTTCAATGATTGCCCAGGAGGCCGATGCTATGTTTTTATTGCCCATCAACAGACGCCAATCGGTCTCAAAAACATCATACATTTGTTGATGCCAGCCATTTAACCGGCTGATACAACGAGAGGTTAACTGCTCAATCTGAGCCGAGTCTCTCAGCTCAGTTCGATAGACTGCTAGGATCTGTCCCAATAAACTATCTAAGCTTCGAGTTGAAATTTGCTGACCAAAATAGGTCACTGCAATATCGGGTAACAGATGTGCTTCATCGAAGATCACGACATCTGAATCGGGCAATAACTCAGCAAAGCCAGTTTCTTTGAGGATCCTATCGGCGAAGAACAGGTGATGGTTCACCACTATAATCTTAGCGTCCATGGCACGGACTCTAGCCTTACGGGTAAAACAGCTTTCATAGTGAGCGCACTTGTTTCCGGTACATTTATCCCGTTGACTGGCAATGAGCTGCAAAGCATCTGAATTTTCTGAAACTGAGGTCAAGCCCCCGAGATCGCCATCGCCGGTCTGTCCCGCCCACTGATTGATTCGTAGCAGGTCGTCTAATACCTTAGGCTCATGTGATTCACATGCCTCCAGCTGCTTATCTAATAACAGTTGGCACAAATAGTTACTGCGACCTTTAAGGAGCGCCAGTTTCGGAGCAAGGGTTAACATGTCGAGCAAGGCGGGAAGATCTTTGTAAAACAGCTGTTCCTGCAGATTTTTACTGCCTGTACTGACGATAATCTGTTTACCGCTTAACAAAGCAGGAATTAAATAAGCATAGGTTTTACCCACACCGGTTCCCGCTTCGACAACCAGATTACTTTTTCCATTAATAGCACAGCTGACCGCCGAGGCCATCTGCTTTTGCACGGTTCGAGCACTGTAACCCTTAATATGCCTGGCTAGCACGCCATCGGCATCGAAGGCTTGCTCACTGTCGATTGTCAGTCTGCTGCTCAAGGCGTTCACTTATTGGGCTATAAAATTAGAAATCATCATTAATCAGGCATTATCCTTGTTTATGACAAGGCATCAAGGCTAAGAACATAAATTTAAGTGAGAATGAAGAAAGAAAACCTTGAAGTGATATGTTGGAAAGCTAGGCCCTTCGAGACCATTATATGGGTATCGAAGCGCATTGTATTCTTTGGTTATACCGATTGGTATTATACCAATGATATTAGTCGATAAAAGCCGCCTTAAAGAAGCCCACTAAATTCAAACTAAACTCCTCTGGCTTGATGCAACGATCAATCTGGTCTTTGTATTTTGACTTGCTCAAGTCTATCTCCTCCATGGCAACGGCTTGTTTCAATCTAGCATTGTAAAAAATACGAACACAAGGATTCAATGGCTTACTTTTATTCAGCCTACTGATTAAGCCAATTTTACCACTATTAAGACAGACTAGCGTCCCCACAGGATAGACGCCCAAGCATTGAATAAATTGCTCAACCAGCGCCTCATCATAACAAGCGGGTGACTCCATAATCAGATTTTTGAACGCAGTGATCGGATGCATACCCTGTTTATAGACACGCTCCGCAGTCATAGCATCATAGCTATCAATAATGGCGATCATTAGCCCATATTCAGATATCTCATCTCCCTCTAATTCATGTGGATAGCCGGTACCATCTATACGCTCGTGATGCTCTCTGACCATGCTGATGGCTATTTCTGAGATCTCCGGAGTCTCTTCCAACACTCTGAGCCCTAATAGCACATGCTCTTGCATCACCTCATATTCTACCCGGGTAAATTTCCCCGGCTTGTTAAGGATCTCATCTGGCACTAGTACTTTACCGATATCGTGGAGAAATGCGCCTAAGGCCAACTCCTCAATTGTTGATTTATCGAAACCTAAATGTTTGGCAAAAATGGTCATCAAGATACTGACGTTTAGTGAGTGCTCAACCAGATACTCATCTTTAATCCGCAGCCGCGACATACAAGATAAGGCATCCTGGTTTCTAAATATCGAATCGACCATGGCATTAGTGATCTCCTGCACCTCTTCGACATCGATCACTTTACCCTCAATGATTGAAGCTAACATTTTATGCTGCAATTCTTTGGCATTTTTGTATAGTTTATTGGCTTGCTTCATCTCTTGTTCGAGTGAAACCTTAGGCTCATCCTTGGGCTTATCTGAACTGAGTTCGGGCAACACCTTATCAATCTGCTCAGTCTTTTTCTCTTTGACCGGATCGACACAGACTCGCTTGACTCCAGATTTAACTAGCTTGTTCACTCCTTCATCATTGAGAATATAGCCTTCAGATTTGATGCTCAACTTCTTATTATCAGTGGAAATAGAGACCACATACATGCCCGGCTTTAACTCGCCGATAGGAATGTCGTTGAATGCGTTTGAGCTCGTTTTATGCTTAGTTCCCATCGTCTCATCAACCTCGATATTCAGCTATTGATAACATTGACTAACTTGTAAGGCACTGATGGTGGATATCAGAACACTAAGGTGACGACATGAGCCAAGCTAGTTTAAAAAGTATAGTCATCAACGGCGGGAATGAAGAGCATTTTATCATTAGCCCGATAGAGAAGTAGAGATTGAGAAAAGATTAAATTTTTGAGTAATAAAAAGCCCCAAAACGGGGCCCAAGAAGCTTAGATCATATTATACAGATTTTAACTCCCTCAGATAACGGTAGATGGTATGTATAGAAATATCTAATCCCTTAGCCGCGATCTGAGCACTGTCTTTTAGATTGAAGATACCGAGTTCATTGAGACGTATCACTATCTCACGGTTTTTCTTCGATGGTGAAAGACTATTGTCAGCCATGACTTGAGCGCGCACACTTTCGATAGAAGTTTGCATCATCTCATCATTACTGCGCGCAAATGTCTCGGGAGAGAAGCTAGTGTCGGCCTGTGGTACTAAGCCCGGGAACAAGGTGGCCATCACGGACTGAAACGGTGCATCAAGGTTTGAATTAATACACAATAAGCCGATAGCATCATTCTGGGCATTACGAATAACGATAGTAATGGATCTTAATGTTTTACCGTCCGGACTCTTAGTCAGGTAAGAATCAGAGATATCCTGACCAGCATTGAGCTTCATCAGCGCCAGATTAGTGATAGGGGCCCCCACCGAGCGCCCTGTGATATGGCCATTGGCTATCTTGGTGATAGATGGGTTGCTGGCATCTAAACTGTGAATTAATACCTCGGTATGCTCACCATACATGGCGGCAATACCATCGACGATGTTTTCACTGGCCCTCAATATGGCGTAGTCTGTTTCACTTAACTCTTGCACTCACCGTCTCCCTGAATATAAACCACCGATACTTTTCAAATCGGCGGTATATGGTCTGCTTGTTACATATTATGCCGACATTATATCAATGATTGTAGTATCTGTGGAGCCCATACCTTGGGTAACTAACTGACCAATATTGCGTATTGTGTGTTCCACATCCTCTGCAACTATGCCTTGAGCTTGAGCCGCTGTGCTCTGGATAGCCAACATAAAGGCATTAACTGCGCTGCCAGTTGAGGTTTTCACCTTCATGGCGCAGGTTGATTTGGCCCCATCACATACCATGCCGGAGCAATCACTCAAAACATTTTGAATCGCGAAACATGACTGCTGATAACTGCCGCCTGCAAGGTACACCATAGCCATGGCGGCCGCAGCACTGGTCACTGTGTTGCCGCAAAATGCCGACAGGGGCGGATAATGGGACTTAATATAAATGGCTCCAAGATGACTCAGGATCAGAGCCCTGGCGAGTAATTCGTCATTTGCCTGATAATGCTTCGCCGTGATGACTAACGGTAAGGTCGCCGCAATCCCCTGATTACCACTGCCATAGTTGCTCATGGCCGGCAGACTGGCGCCTCCCATCCTGGCATCGGATGCCGCCGCCGTTTGCATAAGAATATTATTAGAGAAATCCGCCGACATGAAACCTGCCTGAATGCTCTTCTCTATGGTTCGCCCGACTTGCAGGCCATATTCATTTTTCAGACCTTCGGCGGCGAGTTTAGTATTTAACTCAGCAGACTCGAGAATAAAACGAATATCTTCAAAATTAACTTGAGTGGCGTAGGCGTAAATCCCTTCAATACTGATATCTACACCCTCACAGATCCCAGCCGTCGAGCATGTCGCGCTCACAGCTTTAGCAAACACGATCTCTCCATTGAGGCTTTTCTCTATGATTTGAGTATGGCCACCGGATATCTCAACGCTAGCCACATCGTCGCCACTCGTAACGCTGACATGGCAATAGATAAATTCATCAGTTTTAGTGCGACTCACAGAGACATTGCCGGCATCAATTAAGGCCTGAGCGTCCTCGACCTGATCAGGTTCAATAGATGCCAGCACTTCAAGGCCAGCCTCGGCGTTACCGCCGATGGCACCGACTGCGGCTGCGATGGCGAGTCCAATCTTGCCAGTACCAGGTACAAATACCCCCATGGAGTTTTTATACAGATTATCGGACACCTTAACAGAGATGCTCTCAGGCTTGGATGCCAACATCGACGCTGCCACGGCTGATGCATAGGCGGCGCAAATAGGCTCGGTGCAGCCAAGTGCAGGCTTGACGACGGCGTTAAGAATATCTTGATATTGCTGCCATTGATGTTTCATAAAATCCCCTAATACTCAGTATGTAATGGCAAACAGTCATTTGAGATAATCCTATTCCTCAAGGCTATTTGCACTCATTTTTCTAATGCAACTATTTAATATGTGATTTTTGCTAAGTGTTACGTACTAAGTTCTATTTGCTAAAAGCGATCGCTTCGATCTCAACCTTCACACCGAGAGGTAAGTCTTTCACGGCGAAACAGCTTCTAGCAGGACAATCTGTTTTAAAAAACTCTTGGTAAACCTGATTGAACGCGGCGAAGTCTGTTATATCCGCAAGGTAACAGGTGGTCTTCAATACTGTGTCTAACTCCCCTCCTCCGGCCTGTAGCACAGATTTAAGGTTCTCCAGTGACTGACGGGATTGAGCTGTTATGCCACCCTCGACGACACCACCGCTTTGTTTACACACGGGTAACTGACCCGAGGTGAAGATGAGGTTGCCATAGGCATTAGCATGTGAGTATGGGCCGATGGCTTCGGGCGCTCTGTCTGATGTGATGATCTTCTTCATGATTAATCCTGATTATTTAACTTGAAACAAGCATAAATCCTCAACTATATTTGCGCAAGTGTTTTTGCGGATTATTTATTGCATTAGTATGTAGCATCCCATAAAAACAACCAAATCATAACTAAAACCCACTTATACAGGGATTGTAACTACTAGCCTTCACTATTATTAGTAAAGATCCATAACCTGATCAACATCAAATTTATTTGATTTTTTTGAAACTATTTATTGATAAATGGAATTTAGTCAAATATATTTGCAACAAGACAACCAAATGACTTAAGGTCAAACATGAACAAACTCATCAAAGCTGGTTTGAAAGCGATATTCCCCCTATGTATAGGCGCCTTTCCTTTTTCCTTTATTGTCGGGGCCATCAGTATTAATGCGGGCATGACACTGGGGCAGAGCACATTCTGGTCTCTGACGGTATTTGCGGGATCGTCCCAAATGGTAGCGCTTGGCTTGATTCAATCATCGGCAAGCATCCTAGTCATCATGATCACCACCTTTATCATCAACCTGAGGCACTTGCTTTATAGCGCATCTTTGTCAGAACATATCAAAGATTATCCACTGCACATTCGTGCCTTAATGGCCTATGGGCTCACGGACGAAGTTTATGCAGCCACTATAGGTGAGGTAAAACAAGAAAAAGCTGGCAGGCACTGGTTCTATCTTGCCGCCATGATGGGGTTCTGGATGAATTGGGTATTTGCAAACTTTCTCGGCGCTTTAGTCGGATCCTCCTTCCCTGAAATAGCCCATTACGGCCTTGATTTCGCCATGGTAGCGGCATTTATTGCCATCGTTATCCCCCAAGTCAAGAGTCGCGAGTGCATCGTCGCCGCCATCGTGGCTAGTGTGACAGGCATCTTGCTCTCAGGGCTTCCCTACTCTTTAGGATTAGTCGTCGCAGCTATCACAGGTGTGTACGCTGGTTATAGAATGGACCTTTCCAGTGAGAAAATGTCCGCCGAAGCACAAGAAACAAACCCCATAAACGCCCTTCCCGCAACTCACAGTGAGACATAAGACTATGGAACACCTACACACTCAACTAGACATGAACAGCTTCTTACTCATCACCTTGGTTATGGTACTGGCAACCTTTATCATACGTTTCTCGGTAATCTGCATGGCAGGGTCATTTGAGATGCCTCAGAGACTCAAGAAGACCCTAAGATTTGTGCCAGTCACTGTACTGCCGGCTATTATCGCGATAGAGATCTTGGGCTCAGGCTCTGATATGGAGTTTAATTTGCATAACCCTAAGGTACTGGCCGCCATCGTCTGCACCTTAGTGAGCCTACGTTTTAATTTAATCTGGGTTGTGATGAGTGGTATCGTCTCCTTACTCTTATTCAAGCACTTCTTATGTTAATTCAGATAAATACAGCCCTTCTCCCGACAAATTCATATTGAGAGAAGGGCTGTACTGTTACGTCAATTTCAATAAATGGCCAATGCCAAGAGTTAGTCTCTACTGAGAATCCTCAACGAAACTCGACACCGAAAGCTTAGCAAAAGATCCAGTTCTCCAGGTAAGAGTAACCCCTTAAAAAACCAAGCAATCCGTATAGCATTCTGTCTTAATGGCTGTTCTAAATACAAAACAGGCTATCTTCAGCCTAACGAGCTTACTTAATCCTATAACTTATGCTTGAAGAATATTCATACGCCACAATTAGTGGTTGCAATCATTTACGAAAATGTTTAGTTTAAATATCAACGCAGGCAAGTAAGCTTGTGAACTAATTTAGAGTCATCAGACTCAATCAAGAAAGAGACAAAATTATGATACAGCTTCTGAACACTATTCATCGTCACCATCATATGCGGTAGCCTTCGGAAGCTCACTGCCGAAGGACTATTTCCTTCCGGCGGTTGATTCAAGAATATCAAGAACCCCTGGAAGGAATTCCGGGGGTTTTTCGTTTTAGAGTTTTTGTTATTAGTCAGCTGATTTATAAAGATAAAAATCAGCTAAAGCAGAATTAAACAAGATATTAGAATCAACTTAATAGGAAATACATCATGTCAGAGTCAAACAGATTACGTATCGCCATTCAAAAGTCGGGTCGCCTGTCGAAAGAATCGATGAAACTCCTTAGAAGCTGTGGTGTTAAATTTAACATCAACGAGCAACGCCTCATCGCTCACTCAGACAACTTACCCATCGACCTGCTTCGCGTCCGTGATGACGATATTCCGGGTCTGGTCATGGACGGCGTGGTTGACTTAGGCATCATAGGTGAGAACGTGCTCGAAGAGGAACAGATTGAGCGTGAAAGACTCGATAAGCCTTCAGTTTGTATCAAGCTTAGGGGACTGGATTTTGGTACCTGTCGTCTCTCCCTTGCCGTACCTAATGAATTTAGCTATGAAAACGCCCAGTCTCTGGAAGGACTGCGTATCGCCACTTCTTACCCTAACCTGCTGCGCCGCTATATGCAGAAGAAAGGCATCACCTATAGCGATTGTATGCTCAAAGGCTCGGTAGAGGTCGCGCCGCGAGCTGGGCTTGCCGATGGGATCTGTGACCTAGTCTCAACTGGTGCCACACTAGAGGCTAACGGTCTTTATGAAACCGAAGTCATCTACCGCTCGAGTGCCTGTATCATTCAATCTACAGAGACTCAAACTCCTGCTAAACAGGCCTTGATTGACAAGATTTTATCGCGCATCAATGGGGTCGTTCGTGCTAAAGAGAGCAAGTACATCTTGCTGCACGCGCCGACTGAGACACTGGAGCAGATCGTTGCCCTACTCCCCGGCGCCGAGAACCCGACGGTACTGCCCCTCAATGATGACACCAATCGCGTCGCCGTCCACGCTGTCAGCACGGAAGATCTGTTCTGGGACACCATGGAAGAGCTAACCGAGCTTGGCGCAACCTCTATCTTAGTGATGCCAATCGAAAAGATGATGGGGTAACCAAGATATGCAGATCCTCAATTGGCAAAGTTTAAGCGAAGCTGAGCGTAAGAATGCCCTGAGCCGTTCCCCCCTCGTCGGAGATGGAAGCCTGGAGCAAACAGTAGCGGCGATCGTCAACACGGTCCGAACCTCGAAAGATGCGGCGCTTTTATCTTACAGTCAGGAGTTTGATGGTGTGAGCTTAACTGAGCTTAGATTATCGACAGATAAAATCGACGCTGCCTGCTCTCGTGTCAGTGGGGATATCAAGCTGGCCATCGCGCAAGCCATGGCCAATATCGAATCCTTTCACCTGGCACAAAAATTTGAGCCCATCAGCATTGAGACTCAAGTCGGCATACGTTGCGAGCTAAGATCTGAAGCCATCGAGAAAGTGGGTCTGTATATTCCCGGCGGCACTGCGCCGCTGATATCCACCGTCATGATGCTGGCCCTGCCGGCAAGAATAGCGGGCTGTGAACAGCGGGTTCTGGTCAGCCCACCGCCGATCGACGATGCCATAATTTATGCAGCAAAAGAGTGTGGCATCACTGAGGTTTACCAAGTCGGCGGTGCCCAGGCCATTGCGGCATTAGCCTTTGGCACTGAATCTGTGCCAGCGGTAGATAAGATATTCGGCCCGGGTAATCGCTTCGTCACCGAAGCCAAGAGGCTGGTATCTCAAGACAGTCGTTGTGTGGTGAGTATCGATATGCCGGCAGGTCCGTCGGAAGTATTATTGATTGCCGACAAAGAGGCCAATCCTGAATTTATCGCCGCCGATCTACTGTCTCAGGCCGAACACGGACCCGACTCTCAGGTCATGCTCGTGACCGACAGCGCCACCTTGGCCGATAAGGTCAATGCCGCTATCAATCGTCAACTCGAAGCCCTGCCACGTATGGAGATAGCCCAGCTTGCTCTCGAATCCAGCCGCACCCTGTTAGTTACAGACATGCAGCAAGCAACTCAGGTGTCTAATCTCTATGGGCCCGAGCACCTGATCATTCAGACACAGACGCCCCGTGAACTGTTAACCTCTATTCGCGCTGCGGGCTCAGTGTTCCTCGGTGCTTATACTCCGGAGTCGGTTGGTGATTATGCCAGCGGTACCAATCATGTCTTACCAACCTACGGTTATAGCCGGGCAGTCTCTAGCCTGTCTCTGGCTGATTTCTCGCGCCGCTTCACCGTGCAGGAACTCAGCGCCGAAGGCTTAATGGGACTCGGCGAAACTGTAATGACCTTGGCAGCGGCTGAGCAACTCGATGCCCACAAGAATGCGGTAAAAATCAGATTAGACAGTTTAACCGCGAGAGATACATCATGAGTGAGAATATAAGGGAGAGTAGAAGTACAGGTAAGCTCGCTCAGCGTTTGGCACGTCCCGAGCTATTATCCCTAGAGCCCTATCAGTCTGCGAGGCGTATCGGAGGTCAAGGAGACATCTGGATCAATGCCAACGAGTCCCCTTTTAATAATGCCGCGCTCTCTGGTGTTAAACTAAATGGCATCAACCGTTATCCTGAGTGTCAGCCACCCGAGCTTATCTCAGCCTATAGTGACTACAGCGGCGTGGCTAAAGAGTGCATCATCGCAGGCCGCGGCGCCGATGAGGCCATAGAGCTACTGATTCGGACCTTCTGTACTCCCGGCAAAGATTCCATTGCCTGTTTCGGCCCGACTTATGGCATGTACGCCATCAGTGCCAAGACCTTTAATGTCGGCGTAAATGCGTTAAGCCTGACGGGTGATTATCAGCTGCCACAAGATATCGCCGCTCGAATAGGCAATACCAAGCTGGTGTTTATCTGTAACCCCAACAACCCCACAGGCACGGTTATCGACAAAGCATCGATTGAGCGAGTGATCACTCAGTTGCCCGATACTCTGGTGGTTGTAGATGAAGCCTATATCGAGTTTTGCCCAGACTATAGCGTAGCAGACCTTATCGACAAATATGACAACTTAGTCGTGCTCAGAACCCTATCGAAAGCCTTCGCTTTGGCTGGCGCGCGCTGTGGCTTCATGTTGGCAAGCCCAAGTATCTGCGAGATGGTGATGCGCGTTATTGCCCCTTACCCAGTGCCATTACCCGTGTCTCTACTGGCAACCAGCGCGCTGAGTGAGCAGGGAATTAACACTATGACTGAGCAAGTCACTAGCCTTAAAGCCTGCGGCGCTCGTCTCAGCAATGCCTTACAAGGCTATGGTGCCAAAGTCCTCCCGGCAAACGGCAACTTCGTGTTAGCCCAATTTGATGATATCTCGGCGATACAAGAGATACTGCTTAGCAATGGCATAGTCGCCAGAGCCTATGGCGACCCACGCTTAGCGACTTGTATCCGTTTTAGCTTTAGCAACACAGATGAGACCGATTTTCTAATCAAGCTGTTAGCACCCGTGACAGCATGACCTTAGTCCCTAGTGAACCTAGGTATCTTGGTAAGCTAAATAAAAATAAGTATTAAACAAATTAGATAGACCAGATTTTAATTTAAGGTGGAAAGAGCATGAAACAGAAAATATTATTTATCGACCGTGACGGCACCATCATCGAAGAGCCGGTGACAGACAAGCAGGTCGATAGCCTGGCAAAGCTGGAATTTGAGCCCAAGGTCATCCCTGCTCTTCTTAAACTCCAAGGTGCTGGCTTCCGCTTAGTCATGGTGAGTAATCAAGACGGCCTAGGAACCCCCTCCTTTCCTAAAGATGACTTCGATGCCCCCCAAGATATGATGATGCAGATTTTACAGAGTCAGGGCGTCAAGTTTGATGAAGTGCTTATCTGCCCTCATTTTGATGATGAGAACTGCAGCTGTCGTAAGCCTAAACTTGGCTTGGTCAAAGACTATCTCACCTTAGGTAAAGTCGACTTTACTCAATCTGCCGTCATCGGCGATCGTCATACAGATATGGGTCTGGCCGAGGCCATGGGGATTAAGGGCCTCTTGTACGACCGTGAAAACCTCAACTGGGATGATATCGCAGAGCAACTATTGAGCACGGAACGAATAGCGACTGTGGTGCGCACCACCAAGGAGACTGATATTCATGTGAGCATCGACCTCGACTCACAAACTAAAGGCAAAATAGACACAGGCATAGGTTTTCTCGATCACATGCTGGAACAGATTTCTACCCACGGTAACTTCAAGATGGACGTCAAGGTCGATGGTGATCTCGAGATAGACGATCACCACAGCGTCGAAGACACGGCGCTGGCTATCGGCGATGCCTTAAGGCAAGCCCTTGGCGATAAGCGTGGCATCGCCCGTTTTGGCTTCAGTATTCCCATGGACGAGGCCAGCGCCGAATGTCTGCTGGATCTTTCCGGTCGTCCTTTCATTAAATTCAGCGGTGAGTTTGAGCGCGAGATGGTTGGCGAGATGGCCACCGAAATGGTGCCACACTTCTTCCGTTCATTTGCAGACGGATTGCGTTGCACCTTGCACCTCAAGACTCAGGGAAACAACGATCACCACAAGGTAGAAAGCCTGTTTAAAGTCTTGGGCCGCACCCTTCGACAAGCCGTTAAAGTCGAGGGCGACCTGTTACCCTCCAGTAAAGGTGTGCTATGAGCCAACACACGAATTCAACCGTGATCATAGACACGGGCTGCGCTAACTTAAGCTCGGTTCGTTATGCCTTCGAGCGCCTCACCAAGGATGTGGTCGTGAGTGAGGATCATCAAGTGATCAAGGCCGCCACCCGTGTAGTCCTCCCCGGCGTTGGCACGGCCGGGGCCGCCATGGCGTCCCTTAACAATAAGCAACTGGTCGAGCTAATCCAGAGCCTAGATCAACCTGTGCTCGGCGTTTGCTTAGGCATGCAGATGATGACGGAGAAATCAACAGAGCAAGGCGGGCGCGACGCTAGTGACAAGGCAGTTGATGAAAAAACAGCTTGTGAATGTTTAAGACTCATCCCGACTTCAATCACAGATTTAGATAGCCAGGGCTTGCCCCTGCCCCATATGGGCTGGAATCAAATAAGTCCTTCATCGCATCCTTTATTTAAGGATATACCCGAGGGAAGTTACCTCTATTTTGTTCATAATTATAAGGCGCCACTGAGCGAATTTACTATCGCAACATGTGAATATGGCGAGCGCTTCAGCGCCGCTATCGCCAAAGATAACTTTATGGGGGTGCAGTTCCACCCGGAGAAGAGCGCCGAAGTAGGCTCGCGGATCTTAAGTAATTTTTTAGCTATGAATACCCAGACACTTTACCAGACACCTAACCAAACAAGTTGGCAACTCGATAAGGAGAGCAGAGCATGATCATTCCGGCAATCGATCTTATTGAAGGTAAAGTAGTCCGCCTCTATCAGGGCGATTATAACCAGAAGACCACCTTCGATCTGTCTGCGCTTTCTCAGCTCAAGTCTTATCAAGAGCAAGGGGCCAAATGGCTGCATATCGTCGACCTCACTGGTGCGAAAGATCCCAATACACGCCAGACTGAGCTCATCTCAGAGCTTGTCGCCGGACTCGATGCCAACATCCAAGTGGGCGGTGGCATTCGCTCTGAGGCGCAAGTAGCAGAGCTGTTAGAGATTGGCGTTAAGCGGGTGGTTATCGGCTCCTTAGCGGTAAAAGAAACCGAGTTAGTACAGAGCTGGTTTGAAAAGTATGGACCAGAAGCCATCTGTCTGGCACTGGACGTCAACATTAATGATAGCGGTGAGAAGATAGTGGCGGTATCAGGCTGGCAGAGCGGCGGGGGCAAATCACTGGAATCTTTAGTCGAAGCGTTTAAACCCTACGGACTCAAACATGCCCTGGTGACAGATATTAGCCGCGACGGCACCTTAAAAGGCGCTAATAACGAATTATATCGAGAGATAGCGGCTCGTTATCCAGAAATCAACTGGCAAGCTTCTGGTGGTATCGCCACCTTAGATGATGTGGCCGCCGTACGAGATAGCGGCGCCGACGGCATCATTATAGGCAAGGCCCTCTTGATCGAAAACTTTAACGTTAAGCAAGCCATTGAATGTTGGCCTAACCCTGCTGGAGGCTGCGATGTTAGCTAAAAGCAATATGACCTCGCCGGCTTTTACTTTGCTTTCTATTAATTTTAGCCTTGTGCTAATTTCCCTTGGAGGCAGCGATGTTAGCTAAACGGATTGTCCCCTGTCTGGATGTTAAAGATGGCAAGGTGGTCAAAGGCGTTCAATTCAGGAATCATGAAATTGTCGGTGATATCGTGCCATTGGCCGCTCGGTATGCCGAGGAAGGTGCCGATGAACTGGTCTTTTATGATATCACCGCCAGTGCCCATAGCAGGGTTATCGACAAGTCTTGGGTCAGCCGCGTCGCGGAGCAGATAGATATCCCCTTCTGCGTCGCAGGCGGAATAAGAAGCATAGAGCAGGCTCGCGAGAAACTGGCCTTTGGCGCGGATAAGATCTCAATCAATTCACCCGCCTTGACCGATCCGAGTTTGATTGAACGTTTGCAAGATGAGTTCGGCAGGCAATGTATCGTCATCGGCATAGATTCCTATTACGATGCCGCCAGCGACAGCTATAAGGTGAAACAGTTTACCGGAGATGAAGCCGCCACCAAGGACACTCAGTGGTTCACCCAAGATTGGGTGCAGGAAGTACAAAAACGCGGTTGTGGCGAAATAGTCCTCAATGTGATGAACCAAGATGGTGTACGTCAAGGTTATGACTTAAAACAGCTCTCTATCGTTCGTGAGCTCTGTGATGTACCGCTTATCGCTTCAGGCGGCGCTGGTACCATGGCGCATTTTAAGGACGTATTTGAGATAGCCAAAGTCGATGCAGCGCTGGCGGCCAGCGTATTTCATAAAGGCATCATAGATATTCAAGCACTCAAGCACTATCTAAGCGCTCAACATATCGCCATCAGATACTAACTCGTTATCAATCGGCTCACATATCTTGTTTTAGGCTGTTATTGATATAGCTAGATAGGGTTAAACAGTCGTCTGTAGTAGGAAAAATAATGACACAAATAAACATGAATGAAACATTGGCAAATCAACTGGATTGGGACAAACAAGCAGGCTTGATCCCGGCGGTAGTGCAAAACCATCTCTCTGGCAAGGTGTTGATGCTGGGTTATATGGACCGTGCGGCACTGGAGAAGACTCTGGCCAGCAGACAAGTGACATTTTATAGTCGCTCCAAGCAGCGTCTCTGGACTAAAGGGGAAGAGTCAGGCAACACCCTGGATTTAGTGGCTATCGACAAAGATTGTGATAACGACAGCTTGCTGGTACAGGTTATTCCTAATGGACCCACCTGCCACCTCGAACGTGAGAGCTGCTGGCCCGATGGTCATGCCCACCCTTTTATCGATAATCTGACCAAGCTTATCGCCTCACGTAAGGGAGACGATCCTAAGTCCAGTTACACGGCTCATCTGTTCGAACGTGGCACTAAGCGTATCGCCCAAAAGGTCGGCGAAGAGGGTCTGGAAACCGCCCTCGCCGCGGCCACTCACGACAAGCCAGAATTGGTCGACGAAGCGTCAGACCTCATGTATCACCTGCTGGTCTTGCTCGAAGATCAAGACTTGAGCATGAATGATATCACCAACAACTTGATGCAAAGACACACAGCAGCGACAAAATCTTAAATTAAGTCATAGAAAGAGCGCATTGTGCGCTCTTTTATGAGCTAAAATAACAAGCTAATAGCAAAAATGTAATTTACAAAATTGTCATTTTTCAACGCTATACTGTTTATTTTCCTTTTAGGAGAATAGAATACCAACACAGATAACGGATTAACTGAATTAGTCATGTTTCGCGTCTTTGTCATTTTATTTGTTTTTTTATACTCTTTTTGTGCCCAAGCACAATCACTCACTTACCTTGCCATCTCTTCCCAAGCCGAACCTTTTCAAATCATAGCTCAGCCTAACAAAGGTATAGTGACTGATATTCTGGCTCAGGCAGTACAAAACTTAGATATCACCTTCACCGAGCAAGCTTACCCTTTTATGCGTTACGTGCGAATGATGCATACAGATCATTATCCCTTATGGATAAGTTATGGCTCTCCAGCCTGGCAAGGTGACTCTGAGATAAGTATTCAAAGCCGACATCTCTCCAAGGAGAAGCTGTTTGATGTCACCCATGTTTTAGTCGTGAAAGCCGACAGAGACTTTAATTTTTATTCCATCGAAGCACTTTTTGG
Source organism: Shewanella sp. YLB-07 (assembly GCF_009377275.1). Taxonomy (NCBI): domain Bacteria; kingdom Pseudomonadati; phylum Pseudomonadota; class Gammaproteobacteria; order Alteromonadales; family Shewanellaceae; genus Shewanella; species Shewanella sp. YLB-07. The sequence goes on from NZ_VOQB01000007.1 coordinate 272,655, forward strand.
TAAAACGGTGATAACCCTAAATGGTTTCAGCTATCCAGGCCTTGATGAGTATGTCGCTACCAGTGAAATAGATACGCTAGCCGTGAGAAGTCATGAAAGCGCCTTAAGAGCCATTGACAATAGTAGAGGAATCGCCTTTATCGCAATGAAAACTCGGGCTTTATATACCATTAGCGAAGCAGGATTAGATCGCGAAAAATTTAAACTTATCGATTTTTCGAGCATAATCCCTCCCTACCCAATTCACCTGTCCTATAGTTCCACAGTGACTGAGAAGACCAAACTGAGTATTGACAAAGCGATTGCTGAATTAAAAGGCTCAGGAAAAGTGGATCAAATAATCAAATTCTATCAGGGAATATAAAATCCTCAGCTCGAAAGCTCAATGGCATGTGCAGCCCGACATACTTAAGGTGTTGCGTATTCGGAAGTCACCTGATACTGGTCGAGTATTTGCTGATAAATACCATTTCGCTTTATTCTGAGTAGGCCCAAATCAAAAGTCAGCCTGAGTAGCTTGGAATTCGGATAGCTTCTGGAGATCATCAGGTGGAACGCGTCACTGCTTTGAGGTTTACTGGCCACCGCATACTTGTCTATCTTATCTGGCGCTGTTTCGCGAATTAAATTCCAACCAACCAGCTCATCAATAAGAGTGAAGTCGATTCTCTGCATCAGCAGCATCTCTATGTTCTGTTTATCCGATGTCACATAATGTGCTGCTATGCCAGCCTGTTTAAAGCTGCTTTCATACCAATAGCCTCTGACACCACCGACTCTGTAGGCCTTAAAGTCGGTTAATGCTTCCCACTCGAATCCATAGGGAAACTTTTCTGTGTTGTAGAAAAATTTTGGAAAAAAAAACAACACAGGTTCAGAGAAATCAAATTCCGACTCTCTGGCGGGGTTCTTTAAATAGGGAAAGGTCGCAAACGCTCTACCGGCCCCCACCGTTTTCTCGCCCCTGACCCAAGGTTGGAATTGAAACTCAACTTTGTGATTCATCTCGAAAAAAGCCGCAGACACGATTTCCGGAAATAGTCCACTGGCTAAACCATAGGTGTTGATCACATAGGGCGCATAAGCGCTGGTCACGAATATAATAGGCTTAGCCGTACTGGTATTGGACGCCTCAGTTACGGTCCCAGCAGTAGCGAATGAAAATGCCGCCCCTAGCGACCAAAGTAGCGCCAATGATAGAATCTGCCCACGCCTATACCAAGAGCCTGCTTTATAAAAAGCAACGCTGAGTTTATCGCTCTGTAGGTAGAACATGCTTGATTTACTTTTCAAGGGTTTAGCCAGCTCCTGATAGTTGATGGGTTAATTTGCATATACGCCATCTATCTATAGTAATAGCAGGGTGAACATAAAAGATGAAGGTAGTGATTAATTTTAGTATCAGGCTTTATAAGCGAAACAGTACTCTGCTTTTTTACGCTGACTTTCAAGTTGTTGTCAGAAGCGGAACAGGACTAAATCTATCATGTTAAGTTTAAATTAAGTTTGACTAACACCTTCTGAACTATCGATATAACCAGAGTAAAGGTTAGCCAATAATTCCAGAAAAAATCAGCCAAAAACAGTCTGTTCTTCTTTTACCATAGTGTTGGCAAATGTAAGTTCTGTTACAATCCACCCGATTATGTACACCTACTACAACCAATAACATAGACCATAATAAATATCCTATGAATCATTCAAACAAAGTTCTAGCAGTTAATGATGATCTGCCTATCCGCACAGATAAGCCAGTTCATTCAGGTAAGGTTCGCAGTGTCTATTGGCTTACGGCTGAGGATAGTGCCCGTCTAATCGAACAGAAAGGTTATGATGTACCTAAAGATACGCCACTGGCTATCATGGTGATCAGCGATCGAATCTCAGCATTCGATTGTATCTGGCAAGGTGAAAATGGCCTCAATGGCGTGCCCGGTAAAGGCGCTGCACTCAATGCCATCTCTAACCATTGGTTTAAGTTATTCAAAGAAAAAGGTTTAGCCGATAGCCATATTCTGGACGTCCCTCACCCATTTGTTTGGATCGTGCAAAAAGCTCAGCCCGTGATGGTTGAAGCGATCGCCAGACAGTTTATTACTGGCTCGATGTGGCGCGCCTATACCAAAGGTGAGCGTGAGTTTTGTGGCATAACACTGCCAGAAGGCCTCGAGAAAGACCAGAAACTTCCTGAGCTGTTAATCACTCCCTCTACCAAAGGTGTGCTTACCGGCCTTGAAGGCGTACCAGAAGCCGATGATGTTAACATTTCACGTGCCGATCTCGAGCGTCATCTAGAAGGCTTTAACTTCCACGCTAAATCGGATATCGACCTGTACGAGAAGCTATTGAAAGAAGGCTTTGCCGTTATCAGTGATGCCCTTGCAGCGCAAGATCAGATCTTCATCGATACCAAGTTCGAATTTGGCTATGTCAAAGGTGCCGATGGCAAGGAGAAGCTTATCTATATGGACGAAGTGGGCACACCTGACAGCTCACGCATCTGGGATGGTCCAGCGCACCGTGAAGGTCATATTATAGAGAAGTCGAAAGAAGGATTCAGACAGTGGCTGCTTAACCACTTCCCGGACCCGGACATACTGCTCAACAAGGAGCGTATGCCTGAGCGTTTCTCACTGGCACAAGAAAACAAGCTACCCACCCAAGTGATGATGGATATCTCCAACACTTACATCGGCATCGCAGAGAAAGTGATCGGTGAGAAGCTTCATATCAGCGAGAATCCTAAGCAAGAGATCATCAATATTCTTCGCAATGATTATCAGCTAATTGCAGACTAAGCTTGGCTTACGCAGTGCTTGGCTCTGGTGCAGTTAAGTGAAGTAAGTAGAGTTGAAAGGTGCTAAAGTGAAATAATGATAAGCCGCAGCTTCATGCAAATGAAACTGCGGTTTTTAACTTTTGAGTTAGCTTATTTGAAGTCTAGGATGACAAGCATCAGCCCTTTACCCACTCATTTCTACACGCCTTAGCGGATCAAAAGCAGCGGAACCGCACTTTTCACTAACACCTCTGTAGTATTACTGCCAACAAAAAATTGCCTTAATTTTGAGTGACCAAAAGCCCCCATAACAATCATGTCCAGCTGTTGCTGTTGCTGATAATTAAGCAGCGCTTCATCGACACGCCCTGAGAGCATTTTTTCACTGACCTTAACCCCAGCTCCTCGCAGCCGCATTGCCGCCTGATCAAAAGCCGTACTCTTACTGCCTGATTCATTCACCATCACCAAATGACACTCAAGCCCTTTAAGTAACGGTGTGTTCATTGCCTTTTCAATCAGTTTCTCACTGGTTGTGCTGCCGTCAAAGGCAATCATGTAAGATCTAGGTGTCACAAATGTTTCGCTGACCACCAAGGTATGTGCTTTTATGGAGCGGACAACGCTTTCAAGTTGCGAACCTATGGTTTTACTGGTGCTATGATCTTCACCCGATTTACCGATCACTAATACCCTTAACTCACATTCTAGGTCGATGAGCGTTTCTAGTAAACTTCCGTGACGTTGCAATGTGCCGATCTCATCGACGCCTCTCGACACCGCTAATGCCTTAGCATCGGTAAGGAGTTGCTTACCATGCTCGAGGGCAACTTTACTGCGCATTTCATCGAGCTCCACTAGCTCATTGAGGAGTTCCTCTTGGCTCCCCAAGCCTATCTGTCCTGACAATTCACTTACCACAGGTCTCGTTGTTTTATCGAGTACATGTAATAAGATAAGAGGCGCCTCAACCTTCTGTGCAACCCAAGCACTGGCTTCACAGGTTGCTAGCGTCAATGTTGAGCCATCAATACACGCGACTATATTTTTCATTTGCCTCATCCTATTAGTGTCCTGCCATTAGTCTTTCAACTTCTTCGGGTTTATCATGTACACCAAATTTATCAACGATCGTACGTGTCGCTTCGTTCATACCAATCAGTGTCACGTCGCTACCTTCCCGGCGAAACTTAATCACCACTTTATCTAATGCAGATACCGCTGTGACATCCCAAAAATGAGCCGTCGATAAGTCAATCGTTACCGACTCCTGTACGGTTTTAAAATCAAATGAATCAATAAATTTATCCGCTGATGCAAAAAAGACTTGGCCAATGACGCGATACTCGCAGTGGTTACTCAGGGCATCGTCATGCCTTACCACCATCATGCGGCTAATTTTATTAGCAAAAAATAGTGATGCAAGCAATACCCCAACAAATACTCCTAGGGCTAAGTTATGAGTGACAACGACCATAACCACAGTGGATAGCATCACGATATTGGTCGACAGAGGGTGTTTTCTCATGTCAGTAATAGAGTGCCAAGAGAACGTTCCTATTGCGACCATAATCATCACAGCTACTAATGCGGCCATCGGGATTTGCTTCAGCCATGGCCCAAGAAACACCACCATTAATAATAAGTACATACCCGCAGCTAAACTCGATAACCGTCCACGCCCGCCAGACTTTATATTAATCATAGATTGACCAATCATGGCGCATCCCGCCATGCCACCGAGAAAGCCGGTGAATACATTGGCAATGCCCTGCCCCTTACATTCTCGATTCTTATCACTACTGGTATCGGTAAGGTCATCGACTATCGTCGCTGTCATCATTGACTCTAATAAGCCAACGAGGGCGAGAGCTGTGGCGTAGGGTAAAACTATCCATAAGGTTGCTAAATTCAAAGGCACATCAGGCCATAAAAATATCGGTAAGGTATCGGGCAAGTCTCCCATATCGCCGACTGTACGCACATCGATATTAAACATGATAGCGAAAATAGTTAATCCAACAATACAAATCAAGGGAGAGGGAATTAACTTGCCGATAATAGGCAGATAAGGAAAGAGATAGATAATACCAAGGCCTGCCACTGTCATGGCATACACATGCCAGGTCACATTGGTCAGTTCGGGTAACTGGGCCATAAAAATGAGTATGGCTAACGCATTAACAAAGCCTGTGACCACCGATCGCGAGACAAATCGCATCAAATTACCTAATTTTAAATACCCGGCTAACACCTGTAATACACCCGTTAATACTGTCGTGGCTAACAGGTATTCTAAACCGTGATCTTTAACTAGAGTAATCATCAACAATGCCATGGCTCCAGTTGCTGCGGAGATCATTCCACTTCGACCCCCAGTAAACGCTATCACCACCGATATACTGAATGAAGCATACAAGCCAACTTTGGGATCGACTCCTGCAATAATTGAAAATGCGATAGCTTCAGGTATTAAGGCTAACGCCACAACCATACCCGCAAGCAGATCGCCACGAATATTAGATAACCAATCTGTTTTAAAGTTTTTTAACATTGAACTCTCAGTTTACGCACGGCAGTTCGCACCAGAGATTAGGCTGACGTGTTATACGTGCTTTTTTGATAAAATTTTGGCGCGGAAAAGATCGTAAAAATTTGATTACGAATTAACAAACGCAAAGAATAAGCATGGCGCTTAGGTTAGCAATGAAAGCTATAGGGGGGCGAAACGTTAAGGCGGCGTAATTAACACGGTGATCAATATCCTCTGCATGAAACGAAACTGTATTCTACGCTCATTAGTTTGTAGATAAAACACCTGTAGACACTTTTCTCGATTTCATCGTATGCAAGCTCACACTAACATAACGCACGGTGAGCTTATGTCCTTATGTCATCAATTCAACAATTCAACAATTCAACAAATTTTATAAAGCAACTAACTACATAATCTCCGGCAATACGCTGTTTGCTACCAGTACAGCCCTGCTTCCTAATTAGTTCATCGATTGCCGAAACTTACCAATTTACATTCATCTGGCTAATTTCATTGACATTACAAACCACATTAGTTGTTAGCAACTTGATAGGGGTTATGCAACTCAGGAAACAACTTAGCTCGGGCGCAAACTGGCGAATATCACACACAATCAGTTTGGTTCTGTTCATGATCATCTTCTTAGGGCAAATTCAGCTAATAAAAATCCAGACAAGCTCGATATTCACATGCGATTAACTCTCTGATAATACTCACTAGTATATTCAAAAGGATTATGAGAATCTTAGCCAATAGATATTTAAGAACCAAGGAAAATCTGTGCAGTTATCGAGTAAAAGAATAACGCTTTCACCATTTGATGAAACGGATAAAGTTCTGTTTATCGAGTTTTTCATGTGCCCCAAGACCATGAAGCATATTTATGCGCCTTTCACTTACGAAGAAGCAGTTGCCGCATTTGAAATTAAGTCTCAGCCTTGGACGATTAAAAGTAATTGTTGGCTATCTTTTAGCATATCAGCACTCGATTCAGGGGAGAAGCTGGGGCACTTAGGCCTCAAAATAACTAACCATGAAGCGAAAATTGCTGAGATCGGTTATATGATCAAGCAAAGCGCTCAAGGGAAGGGATTTGCAGCTGAGGCATTGGATCTGGTTAAAGACTACGGCTTTGACGTTCTGCAATTAAACAAGCTGACGGCGACATGTTCAGCCCACAATACCGGCTCATTTAAACTACTCGAAAAACTGGGTTTTATTCGTGAAGGCTGTTTGCAACAAAATTCCATCATCAACAACAGATACGTGGATGACTATGTCTATGGACTGTGTAAATGATAGTTTGCAGGGGAAAACGCTGGACGTACGCTGATAAAATATTAATTATGATTGTCACAGAAAAACAGCCGTTGAACGAAAACAGAGCGAAGTGACACATATTTCGCTCTGTTTTTATTACACTACTTCTTATCAGATAGGAACATCAATACAGAGGAGCTTCACCTTCGGGACGAGTCTTGAGCACCTTGAGAAACCACATGTACTGCTCTGGGTAAGCCAAGATCACTTGCTCAACCACCTTGTTCAGCGCTAAGGCTTCATTCTCTTTACCCTTCATCTCTTCGGGGTCGATGGCCGGCATCACGGTCAAATCATAACGGCGAGCTTTTTGATCGTAACCTATCTTAACCGGCATCACCTGAGCATTTCCGGCTTGAGCCAGGCGGCCCACTACGGGTAAGGTGGCTTTTACCGTACCAAGGAAAGGGGCAAACACACTTTTATCCGGGCCTAAGTCTTCATCCGGCAGATAAAAAAAGCTGTTGTTATTCTTAAGCTCAGATAACAAGGCGCGTATACCCGCCTCTCGCATGTAGATGTTGCCTCCGAGTGAGCTGCGCATGCGATTGTTGAACCAATTAAATAGGCCATTTCTATGAGGCTTGGCCATGCTGACCATGGGCAGGTCCAGGTTGAGCCTCAATCCCGCATATTCAATCCCCCATACATGGGGCATGACAAAGATCACAGGTTGACCCGCTGCCCTCGCCTGCTCTACATGCTCAAAGCCCATGAGATTGACTCTGCGTCTCAGGTTGGCTGTGGAGCGCACCATAAGTTCTGATTGCGCCAGCAATATCATCACGAAGTTCTCGATATTCTCCTTGAGCAGAGACTCAATCTCTGGTGAAGACTTCTCGGGAAAACAGATAGTCAGATTCGTTCTCGCCACCGAGATAGGCTTTTTAGCTATTTTAGTCACCAATTTTGCCAGTTGCCGTGCAATAGGATCACGTAACCAGGCAGGCATAAGTCCAAACAGGACTAAGATGGCTATACCAACCCAGGTAAAAAAATACTTAGGGTGCAATAATTCGAGTTTAAAACGGCGATCGAAATACTTTGGCTTTCTCGACAAGATACTGGCCTCGAGCTAGAAATAAAAAAGACACATGACTTCATCTTCAAGATGAAAATAGCTAGTTAAACAAAGAGTAAGCACCCATTGTTCAAATAAACACCTAAGAGATGATGAGAATACTAAGAAAAAGAAACAGAAAAAGCCACTCCTTTGAGTGGCCTTGACCTTAAACTAACTCAAGATTATCTCTTAGAGTTAGCTTCTTCTACGCGGCTTTTCAGCTTCTGTCCAGGACGGAAGGTGACGACGCGACGAGCTGAGATAGGGATATCTTCACCTGTCTTCGGGTTTCTTCCCGGTCTTTGATTCTTATCTCTAAGGTCAAAGTTGCCGAAGCCAGATAACTTGACCTGCTCACCACTTTCGAGCGCTTGGCGAATTTCTTCGAAAAACGTCTCAACCATCTCCTTAGCTACACGCTTATTAATTCCAAGCGTTTCAAAAAGATGCTCTGCCATTTCGGCTTTGGTAAGTGCCATACTTTTAATCCCTCAACAATGCGTTGAACTCGGACTTGAGTGCAGAAACCACTGAATCAACCATCTCAGCTATCTCTTTTTCTTCAAGTGTACGAGTGTTGTCTTGTAATGTAAGTGCGATCGCTAGGCTCTTTTTGCCTGACTCAACGCCTTTACCTTGGTATACATCGAATAAGTTTATGCCAACCAACTGATTTTGGCCAACTTTTCTTATCATTTTTACAACATCACCAGCGGAAATATTGTCATCGACTACGATAGCTATATCACGACGATTAGCCGGGAACTTAGATACAGCCTGAGCTTGCGGTAAACTAGCATGTAATAAAGCGTTCAATTCAAGCTCGAAAACAATTGTTTTGCCATTGAGGCCAAACGGCTTTTCTAAGCTCGGGTGAACTGTACCTATGATACCTATTACGCGATCATTTCTTAATATTTCAGCACATTGCCCTGGATGAAGTGCAGGATGAGTTGCTGATCTAAAAGTAAATTCTTCATCGGAAACTGTCAAGCCTATAATTGCTTCAAGATCGCCCTTGAGGTCAAAAAAGTCTGCAGTTTTAGATTCCATTGACCAATGTTCGTCATTCTGATTACCAGAAATTACAGCTCCAATCATGGGCTCTTGACGCACATTTGAATCGGCAGATGTATCTGGCACGAAACGCAGGCCAGTTTCGAACAGACGAACGCGGTTTTGCTGTCGGCTCTGGTTATGGCCGACGGCACCTAGCAGGCCAGTAAATAACGACAGACGCATTGCCGACATCTCGATAGAGATAGGATTAGGCAAGACCATAGCTTCACAGCCCGGATGCACCTTATCTTGAAGCTTAGGATCGACGAAACTGTAGGTAATGGCTTCCTGGAATCCACGAGCCACCAGCATGCTACGCACACGCTTTAAGCTGATATCAGACTCTTTATGGTCAGGCATGCTCAAAGAGCCGACAGGCGCTATGTTAGGTATGTTGTTGTAGCCATAGATACGGGCGACTTCTTCGATCAAGTCTTCTTCGATAGCCATATCGAAACGGTATGTAGCGGTAACCACATTCCATTGCTCAGCAGTAAATTCGACCGCAAACCCCAAACGCTCAAGGATTTCGGTGACTTCAGCGTCTGAGATATGATGACCTAAGATGCGATCTAACTTGCTGCGACGCAAGGTGATCGATACAGGCTTAGGCAGAAGCTCATCAGATTTAGCTTCGATAACCGGTCCGGCTTCGCCGCCACAGATATCGAGAACCAGACGTGTCGCTCTATCCATCACCTTATGCTGCAACTCAGGGTCCACACCTCGCTCGAAACGATGAGATGAATCAGTGTGCAGTCCGAGGCGACGTGTCTTACCTAAGATAGCCAGAGGCGCGAAGAAGGCACATTCAAGCAAGATATCTTGAGTCTCACTGCTCACACCTGAAAATTCGCCACCAAAGACACCTGCAAGCGCCAGAGGCTTCTCTTGGTCACTGATGACTAACATATCCGCTGGAACGGTGATCTCGTTACCATCAAGCAATGTGAGCTTCTCATCGCCTGTTGCCATGCGAACCTGAATGTCACCGCTTAGCTTGGCCAGGTCGAAGGCATGCATAGGCTGGCCAAATTCGATCAAGACATAGTTAGTAATATCGACAATGGGATCGATGGAGCGAATGCCACTGCGACGCAGTTTCTCTTGCATCCATAATGGCGATTGAGCCAGAACGTTCACATTCTTAACCACGCGGCCAAGATAACGAGCACAAGACTCGGGAGCTTGAAGGTCAATCTGAATCGAATCATCGATCGAAGGAACGACTTTTTCCCATGTAGGCTCAGTCACGGCTTGACGGTTTAATACGCCAACCTCACGTGCCAGACCCGACATACCGAGGCAATCGGCGCGGTTTGCTGTAAGATCGACATCGATAATCGCATCTTCCAGACTCAAAAACTCACGGATATCTACGCCTATTGGCGCGTCAGTTGGGAGCTCAAGGATGCCGTCGCTGTCGATATCTATGCCAAGCTCACCGTAGGAGCACAACATACCAAATGAGGGTTCACCGCGAAGCTTAGCCTTTTTGATTTTAAAATTACCCGGCAGCACAGCGCCGACCATGGCAACGGCGACTTTCAGGCCTAGACGACAGTTAGGTGCACCACAAACGATATCGATAAGCTCATCTTGACCGACATTAATTTTGGTTACACGTAGCTTGTCTGCATCCGGGTGTTGACCACATTCGACAACTTCACCGACGATAACGCCAGAAAACTCACCAGCCACGCCTTCGATACCATCGACTTCGAGACCGGCCATGGTGATTTGATGTGACAATTCGTCACGGCTTATGTTTGGGTTAACCCACTCACGGAGCCAGGATTCACTAAATTTCATGCTGTACAGCTCCGTTATTTAAATTGCTTGAGGAAACGTAGGTCATTTTCGAAGAATGAACGTAGATCGTTAACGCCGTAACGCAACATAGACAGACGCTCAACCCCCATGCCGAAAGCAAAGCCAGAGTATTTTTCAGGATCGATGCCGACACTGCGCAGGACATTGGGATGTACCATGCCGCAACCTAGCACTTCTAACCATTTACCGTTTTTACCCATCACATCCACTTCGGCCGATGGCTCAGTGAATGGGAAGTATGAAGGACGGAAACGCACTTCTAAGTCTTCCTCGAAGAAGTTACGCAAAAAGTCGTGCAATATGCCTTTTAACTCGGCAAAGTTCACGTTTTCAGCAACCAACAAACCTTCCACCTGATGGAACATAGGCGTGTGAGTCTGATCGTAATCATTACGGTAGACGCGGCCCGGAGAGATGATGCGTAGAGGCGGCTTCTCATTCTCCATGGTGCGGATCTGCACACCAGATGTTTGAGTACGCAACATGACTTTAGGATTAAAGTAAAAAGTATCGTGATCGGCACGAGCAGGATGATGCTCCGAGATGTTCAGTGCGTCGAAGTTATGGAAATCATCTTCAATTTCAGGCCCCTGCTTAACGCTAAAGCCAAGTTCACCAAAGAAGGTTTCGATACGTTCGATAGTACGCGTTACCGGGTGTAGTCCACCGTTATCGATTGAACGACCGGGCAGAGTCACATCTATACTCTCAGTCGCGAGTTTAGTGGCTAGCTCTGACGCTTTTAAGCCTTCGATACGCTCAGATAATTTCTGCTGAACGGCCTGTTTGGCTTGGTTCACAGCTTGACCGAAAGCGGGTTTCTCAGCCGGGCTCAGTTTACCCATCATCTTCATCATGTCGGTTATTTTACCTTTCTTACCCAGGTATTCGACACGAAGTTCATCGAGGGCTTTAAGATCACTCGCCCCATCGACGGCCAACAAGGCCTGTTCTACGATCTCTGTTAACTGTGACATCATTTCTTCCAGTGCATTTGACCTTTTCATTAAGGCCATTACTTTGTGTTACTGTCTATTTATCTTACGAAAATAGAAAAAGAGACAAATTTTACGTGAGCTCATCGATTTTGACTAGGGCTAATTTACGCTTTTTACCCATAAAACCTAGATATATCCTTCATATCCCCAATATATATCCCTCTGCATCAACAATTAAATACCCAATGCCTGAATAAGACTCGAACTTCTCGCTTCACAAATGTAAAAGAGTTGAGGCTAAACACGCATTTAACCAACAATTCGAACAAACATTAAACGATCAAATCCATGAATACTAAATACACGTTAAGAAATTGGAGAAACATCCGATATACCTGTGTGATGACATTCAGCAACAGAGAAGTGCTATGAAAGAAGTAAAATTTCGTTGGGTAGACCAGTTTCTTATAAAAATGACACTGAAAACTAAATTCGCCATTCTAGCTATTATTCCGATTCTCACCTTAGTAGGTCTTTCTTTTATCCTTTATAGCCAATTTATGCTGCAGATAACACAGAGCCAGCATGATGCCGCCCAGCAACAAACAAGAGCCATCGACGAAATAGTGACACTCAGTGCTCAATATATCCCTCAGGAGCAACAAGCCGAATATCTAGGCCAACTGACACGACTACAGCTGGTTATCAATAAGCAGAATTTATCTCGGGATCAAGCTAAGGCGGCCAATCAAGGTGGTGGCATCGTCAGCGATAATTATCAGACTCAAGCCATAGGTTCCATGGGTCGAGACGGTGTTGTCGCTGTCGTGACAGTGAGTGATCTCAAGCGTGTTATGGATGGATCTTGGGGCTATGTCATAACCAGCTTATTGACACTCATCTTAATCATCATTATCTCCAACTATTACATTGCCTCTTTCGTCGGTGGTGCCCTCTACACGAATGTGATGGCGCTTAAGAGAGCGGCAGATGGTGATCTTACCGCCAGACTCAACTTCTTCGAGGTCAAAGATGAGTTCAGTATATTAGCGATCAGTATAGATACCTTGGTCGAGCGCCAACATAATTTAGTGACTGAGCTTAGTCAGGCCAGCATGCAAATCCGTCAAGTGGTGCAATCATTTCGTCAAAATGCTCAGGAAGGTCAATCTCTGGCCTCTAATCAGAGACAGCATCTCGACTCACTGGCAACGGCCATGGAAGAGATGACGGCAGCAGTTAAAGAGGTGGCGCGTAATGCCGAGCAGTCATCTATTGAGACCCAAGAGGCTAATGCTCAGGTTGATGCAGGCTCAAAGGATATTGCCACTACCGTTAACGCCATCGAGATGCTATCAGATGAGATAGGTGAAGCCTCCACGGCAGTGAATACCCTAAATGAAAATGCGGCAAAAATTGACGCCGTGGTTACCACGATTAATTCTATTTCTGAACAAACTAACCTGCTCGCACTCAACGCTGCTATCGAAGCCGCTCGTGCTGGTGAGCAAGGTCGTGGATTTGCAGTTGTCGCCGATGAAGTCCGAACCTTAGCGGGTCGAACTCAAGATGCGACTGTCGAGATAAAATCGATGATCGAGGCACTGCAGACGGGATCACAAGACTTGACTCAAGTGATGAAGCGCACCGTAGACAAGGCAAACGAAGGTAAGAAACACGTTCTCGATACGGGTGATGACTTAAAAGCCATTGCCGAACACAGTGGCCGCGTATATGAGATGAGTGTACTCATCGCCACATCCGCCGATGAGCAATCGGCAGTGGCAAATGAGATCGCGACAAACTTGATGGAGATCCGCAACCAATCCCATAACGTTGAACAATCGGCTAATGACTCGGTATCGGGTTGTGATGAATTGCATGCTACTGCGGAGCAGTTAGATCAATTGCTGGTAGGACTCAAAATTTAATGACTCAAGAGTTATGCTCGGGTAGGTAATTTAAATAATAGAATAAAAGGCCCTATGCTTAACGCACAGGGCCTTTTAATGCTTCTAATCAGTCAAGCTAGCCCTCGACCTGATTTAAACTTGGTGGTTTTTAATTTATGGTAGAATTCAATCATCAATGATGATGAGAGTAAAAAGGAAGTATGCCTAAATGGGAAATAATGGACCCGATGACCAGCGCTCTTTCAATACACATTGGCTGAACAGCTTGCCCTTTAAGTTTTCTATTATTCAGTTTTGTATCGTAGGCCTGATCATCGCGTCGAGTATCTGGCTTATTCTATCCATAGAGAAGAAGCACCATCAGGAGACCCAACTGTCCTTGAGCCAGAATTTAGGCTTGGCCATAGTCGCTCAACTGCAGCAAACCACATCAAAAATTGAAGCCCTCGCCGCCTCTATGGCCTCTATAGGCGTCACTTACGCACATTCTCCATCTCAACTACAGCAGATAGTCCCAGCCCTCCTCGATACCGATGGGCAAAAATCCCTGATCGCGGGGGGGGGAATATGGCCCGAGCCCGGTGCTTTCGATTCATCTAAATTGCGTAACAGTTACTTCTGGGCCCGTAATGAGCAAAATAAATTTGAGCTAGTCTACGGATATAATAATGCCAATGGATCGGGTTACCATTCAGAAATCTGGTACAAACCGACGCGTTTTTATCCTGTCGGCACCACTTACTGGTCCGATGCCTATATCGATCCTTATACTGATGAAACCATGATCACCGCTTCGGTCCCCATGTGGTTAGAACATCAATTTATCGGGGTATCTACTGTCGATCTGGCGCTTTCATCACTAAAATCCTTTTTTAATAAACTAGAGCTGCACCAAGGTTACTTGTTCGCACTCGATAGTAACAACAACCTCTTGGCTCATCCCTATGATTCTGAAGAGCAAGACTCAAGTAAACCATCCCCTTACTTGAGTTATCCGTTCGAGAAATTCACCCAAGATCATCCTGCATACGCCTCGATTCTGACTGAGGTAGAGAAAATTGATGCGCAATTCCTAAAGCAAGCGGGGACGAGCAGTACCTATGATAAAACCCAACTCGATACTCTGTTAAATACCCTGGATGCATCTAAACGAGACAGGCTCTCGGCGCTTATCAATGCCAATGCCAGGGGAATATCGCCAAACTCTGAACGAACCACTAGCTTCGTCTTAGACCAAGACCCTCTGCTCAAGGAGCCTGTATTGGTTTCAGTGTTTCACATGCCAAGAACCTACTGGAAAATAATCTTAGTAACGCCCTTGAGTGAAGTGGGTAATAAAGAGCATGCCATTGCGGCAAAAATTGGTATTTTTTTGCTCTTAACTCAATTGATTGCCCTTGTAGTGCTGTTTATATTCCAGCATAGATTATTTATCAAGCCCATCTCCAAGATGGTCGAGTCTCTGCAAGAGGGCAACATAGCGAAATTAGAGCTAACCGCCAATCAACGTAAAGATGAAATAGGCAAGCTAGCCAAGGCATTTACAAAAAGAAATCAACAACTTGAAATAGCCTATGCCAGTTTAGATGCCGGTAACCTAGCGCTGGAACAGCAACTCGCGATGCAAAAACACGCACAAATTCAATTGAGCAAACATAAAAATCAACTCAATGACCTGCTCAATTCATCACAAAACCTCATCTGCATCAAGAACACAGAAGGCTTTTATACCTTAGTGAATGATAGGTTCTGTGAAGTGTTAGGCCTTGAACGTGACAAGGTGATCGGGGCTAAAGACAGGGATCTTTTTCCTGCCCACATCGCCGAGATCATTGCCAGACATGACAAGATCATCGCCAGCACAGAAACCCCACAAAGTTTTGAGCAACCCATACCAACCAATCAAGGTGAGATCACTTACCTGATCACTAAATATCCCATTCAGGATAATGAAGGAAATATTTTTGCTTTGGGCGCCATGGCGTTCGATATCAGTCATATAAAGGCAGTTAACCAGGAGTTGACCGGCCAGGTTGAACAACTCAATCAAGACTTAGTTCACCGGGAGATGCAGGTGCAGCAGCTCAAGATGACGCTACGCCGGGTTGAGCTGTCGAGCATCAGCATAGAAAAACACCAGCAACAATCGCTACAACTGCAACATATCGGGGCTCAGAACCATAAGTTGATGCCCCAACTGATCACAGACATCTTACGAGAACAACTTAAGGAACATGAACTGATCTTCACTAAGCTGCGTCAGGACAGTCCGTTACAACGGGGGGATGAGCTGTTGGAGCTTATGCGCCTTGTCACAGAGCAAACCGATAAGCTTCGTCACCTGCTCTACCTGGTTGTGCCCCAGAGCGAAGAAATCAAGTCGGTGCACATCAAACAGTTTGTGGAACACCTGTTGGCCGTGTTAGCCCCACAATTCGATGTATACAAGGTGAAGGCTAGCCTGGAATGTTCTGAGCAATTGGCCTTACAAGTCTCGCCCTGGTCACTGTTACTGCTGTTTTATAAACTGTTACAGAACACCTTATCCCATGGCTTCACCATGGACACAGATCAGAATGAGATCGCGATCTCAGTGCATAAAGACGGCCAACAGCTAGTGATATGCATCAGGGATAATGGCGTAGGTGTCGAACCTTCACATCTGGAAGAGATAAATAAGCAGATTAAAGAACACACGAGTACAGGCACCCTGGCAGAGTTAGCCCTCTGGCTGAAAATCGAATTTGGAGGAGAGTTAAGTCTTAGCTCTGAACTGTCCAAATACACAGAAATAAGGTGTTTACTCACCATTCCTGATGGCAGTGACTAAAGGCAATACCTAGAAAAAGAGCCTAGGAACAATGCCTAGAGACAAAGTTGAATGAACTAGATGACCCGACTTGAAAACAACACGAATAGAAAAACAAGACGAGAGAGGGAACGCCTCTCTCGCCTATAAACACTCAGCTGATTAACGCTCTACGTCCACCAGGTAATGACCCTGGAGCCAGTTTCGTCCTATGAGTAACTTATAACTCATTTTGCTTCTGTCTCTGAGGTTCACTTTCACCTTATATTCCTGACCAGGCTCTCCAACATTGAGCTCCACCATATAGCGGATCTCACTGCCCTGGGCGTTACGGATCAGCGATGTCTCGACAATCATGGCCTTCACACGATGAGAAACACCCTTCTCATTCTCCGTGGTAAAGCTGAGCATCTTACCGATATTTTCGTTCATGTTATCGACCCCATTGTCGACTTTCAAATCTACCGCATGAAGTGAATTTTCCACAGCGCCTGTGTCGATACGAGTCTTAAACATTAAGCCCGTCTCAATGATATGGATAGGTGCTACAGGCCCTATCACTTTCTTATCAGACACATCGACTAGGTATTTCCCCTTTAGCCAGCTGCGGCCAATGAGTAATTTGTAATCCATGTGGCTTCTATCGCGTAAATTAACCAGCACTTTACGTTCCTTGCCATCGAAGCCCACGTGGAGCCAGACCATATAGCGAGTCTCACGTCCCTGAGAGTTACTCACGGTCGATGTTCTTACTATTGGAGCCGACAGTCTTTGACGCTCTCCAGAAGCATTCTCTGTGGTAAAATGCAGCATCTTGCCCACATTATCTTTCATTTTCTTCGCACTGCCACCTTCCACTTGCAGATCGAAGGCATTCAATGAAGTATTTACCGCCCCAGTGTCGATTCTGGCCTCAAAGGCGAGCTTAGTCTCGACCACAGACATTTGTGCCGTCGGACCTATGATGGTTTTATCTTGTGCTAACACAGGTGTAGAGAGTAACAACATACATAAACCTATTTTTTTCAGCATTATGTTTACCAACTCCAAAAGATCAAAGATAGAAATTAAACAGTAAAAAGGCCGACCCAAGAGCCGACCCGATTTCAAGTGGTTATCCATTAACCAAAGCGAGAGATTAACTTTCGTTATCTGCAATCCATTGTTCAGCCAAATGGCTACTACTTTTATCGAACACCTTAACCGGACAGGGGATCATATAAGCCATAGCTTTCGCCATGCCAGTGACCCAATCACTGTCAGTAATAATGACGACTCTGGAAAAGTCAGTCAAATGAAAAAAACCTAACATAGCATCATCCCATAATGTTTCCACCGTGATGCCCTTGAAGCCTTCGTCAAACTCATACCAAAGTTTGATCGACGCATGGTCTTTAAGTCTGCCTTCAATCGCAGGCAGCAAACGCTTGTCATAGTCATCGCCAGTGACAACACCAGAGGCCTTTATCGCCACGGTATCGTGATTAAACCCATCCAAGATTTCTAACATTATGCTCTCCTTGCAAAGCTGTTAACAACGAACTATCAGTAGATAAAATGAAAAATAAACAAACTAAATAGGCTAAAAATACACAAACAATGAATCAGATGCTTGCCTAAGTTTGCACCAGTTTTAAAGCACCTAAAATGCCGGGAAAATTGAACACCTAACCAAACAAGTATAAACGGAACAAATGGAAGCGACACAACTAATGGGAAAAAACCCCATCCAAGCTCGAACGCATTAGCACTAAAAGTGTGAATCGCCCACCAAAATAACAAGAGTGCCAGATACACAGCTAAATGCTGATTGTGACTAGAGCCAGTGAAACCGTTCAAATGAGAGTCCTAATGTTTAGAAGGTATTATACCCATCGGTATAACATTAGGCGCCTAATGAATTGACCACAAGAATGGAAATGTAAAAGACTGTAACTAAATATAAAATCGAGCTAAAAATAAACGTACCAATCATTTTGATACAAAGAGTATTTTGTACGACGAATAGCTAGCGCGACAAATATCTACGGCGACTCTATAGTTACTGCGGTGCTTCCACCAATTTAGAGATTTCTTGATCGAACAGGTTTTTGATCAAGCCAGAGAATTCGGTGATAAACAGCGTCTGCTCAGGAGTTGCATTTCTTTTGGCTACATTGGCTAAGATCTCTTCGAGATCGTAGACTATCGCATCAATTTCACGGATCACCGTATTTCTTTGAGCAAAACTCAGAGAAGGATTTTGACCACACACCATGATGATTTGCGCCGATAACTGCTCTTCGAATAGTTCCATCACGGTATCTCCCACCACGGAAACCACCTCTTGCCCCTCAAACAGACCTAAATGCTCTGTGAGGTACTGAATGAGATGCATATATCCATCTTTATCTGTAACCATCTTAAACCCTATTCACCTATTCAGTTAGAGCATGGTAGATGCCATGCTCACTGTCCAGTCTATAGAAGTTTTAAACCGTTTTCATCATAGGTTAGCTAATTTGTTACATCAGGCCTTTAACGGGTTAAGTTCAATACAAATGAGACGGGTACAGCCTGACTTATCGAGGTTAAGCCCGCAACTTCTCTTAATTTCTCAATACCTGGCGTCAGATCAAAGTTAGCCGCGTTGACTATCACAGGTTTTGTACTCACCACCAAGAGCTGATTATCTGACAATTTTGCAATAGTGACCGTAATAGGCATTATTTGTTTCTTGCCGTGCATTGATAATTCGGCAGACATATCCATGACACTGGTACCGCCTACAGGAATATCGGCAAGCTTAGACAAGTCGATATTTGAACTCAATACTAACCTTGGATACACACCCACTTCAAAAAGCAGCTCTTTCATCCGAATATCACGGATCTCAATATTGGTCCACACACTCGCCAAGTCTATAGTCAACGCAAATTTACCACTGTCATCCAACTGACCTGAGAAAGAGTTAAAATGATGGACCTCAGCCACGTTGACTTTCTTTATCGAAATAAAATTCACATTGGAATTTTTACTGTCGACGATCCAAGGCGTCGCCGATGCCGCCCCGCCTATGGTACATAACAAGATCCCTATCAATAACTTATTCATGCCTGCTCCCTCTACTAATTGTCATAATCAAAATATGATTGGTTAGTAACAGTATATAAATGAATTTACATAAGTAAATGCTGATAAAGAAAGTAAAAAAATGAGAGTGGCATCGCCACTCCCATTTTTTTACTTAAACATATATATGTGAGTCTTTATGGCGCTAGCCTGCTGATGTCCCAACGGGTCGCTTCTTTGGTATAGAGGAAGCGGTCATGAAGACGTTTCTCCCCCCCCTGCCAAAACTCAATGCTGCTAGGCTTAACGATGTAGCCTCCCCAAAACTTAGGTAAGGGCACCTCACCTTTGCTAAATTTGGCTTTCATCTCGGCGTACTTGCTTTCTAACGCCTGCCTTGCTGAGATCTTACTGGATTGCTTAGAGACCCAGGCAGCGATCTGACTCTCTTTGGGACGAGTGATAAAGTATTTCATTACCTCAGCTGTCGACAACGCCTCCGCCTCGCCCGTTATGGCGACCTGTCGCTCTAGTGAATGCCAGGGGAACAAGATGCTGACTTTCGAGTTAACGGCGATATGCTGTGATTTCCTGCTGGCTAAATTAGTAAAAAATACGAAGCCACCGGTGTCGAAACGTTTAAGCAGCACGATTCTTTGAAATGGCTGTCCATCGGCATCGACAGTGGCAACCACCATGGCGGTAGGGTCGCTTAGCAATTCACTGTCCCTTGCCTGCTCCATCCATTTAGAGAACAAGACCATAGGATCGCTTGGAAGATCCTCTTCATTGAGTCCGCCCAAGGTATATTCACGCCTGATATCACTCAGTTTCGACATTTTTTGCTTTCCCTACACAAGTCATTAATCACTATTTTTTCTGGGTATTTCTTTTTTTATCCGCCCACAAATGCAACATCTCGAGTCCCAGAGTTGCTCCCGCCAGAGCCGTGATCTCGGCCGAGTCATAAGCTGGGGCCACTTCGACTACATCCATGCCAACCAGGTTCATGCCGCGCAGGCCACGTAAAATTTTCATGGCCTTATCACTTGTTAACCCGCCACACACGGGAGTGCCTGTACCTGGCGCGAATGCAGGATCTAAACAATCGATATCGAATGTCACATACAAGGGCATGTCACCAACACGCGCCTTTATCTGGTCCACGATATCATCGGCTTGCATATCATTAGCAGTCGCGGCATCGATCACCTGAAACTCATGTGATTCGCGATCATATTCGGTTCTGATCCCGACCTGAATCGAATGCTCGGTTGAGATGAGCCCCTCTTTCGGTGCATGGTGAAACATGGTGCCATGATCGTACTTACTGCCTTGGCTGTAAGTGTCAGTATGTGCATCGAAATGCAGTAGTGCCATCTTACCGTGCTTTTTAAAATGTGCTCTGAGCAGAGGCAGAGTGACAAAGTGATCCCCGCCAAAACTCAACAAGCCCTTATCGGCATCGAGAATTGCCGTTGCAAAGTCTTCGACTCTTCGGGTGAAATCTGCCGAATCGCCACAGTCATACACAAGATCACCGGCATCGACGATGTTAAGATGATCTTTGAGTTTGAAATCCCAAGGCCAACGTGTCTCTTCCCAGGCTAAATGAATCGATGCCTGCCTGATAGCACCCGGCCCCATACGACCACCGGAGCGACCTGTGGTTGCCATATCGAACGGCAAGCCTAAGATCACCACATCGGCATCCGATGCAATGGGATTAAAATTCAGGGGTTGTCTTAGATAACCAAAGGCATTGGAATACAATGAGTAATCAGGTTTATCTATCATGGTGGTCATACACTCTCCAACAGGTCTAAATATTTATATAACTTGGGTAAAAAGCAATTCATCTTGTTGATCAACATGCTTAAAATTAACATCATAGCCGCCATCAGTAGTAATTAAACAGGTGTTGATGCTGGTATTATCTCGCGGTTTAGCGACGAGCAAGGGCCGGTCGACACAGATCAAGTCCCAGCGCTCGGGCTGTAATTTTACTAAAAAGTGCTCGAGTACTTCAGCCGGTAGATCCTTTTCAGTCAAATTAGTCTCAAAACTGCAATAGGAGCTCTGTTCCTGTGGGGTAATGTGCAGGGTGAAATATCTATCTCCTTTAATGCCATTGAGAGAATAGCCACATGGGCTAAAGAGGTGGTCATCAAATTCGAAATCAATAAACATGGAACTCAGCTGCAAGGCATCACGGATCCCCTCAGTAGTCTGTTGGGGGGAACGAAAGTACTCAGCCAAAGGGCCTTTTAAGTGATACATCAATAGCTCAATGGTGGCTAAAGGCTTAGCAGTAGCCAGTGACTTACCCGAATGCGCTTCGCCATTGGCGGTAAAAAGATAATGATGATGACTGTCCAGATGGCCTATTCTGTATCCCTTACCAGGTATGGTCTGAGTGATATAAGCAAGGTCTTGATCGAAGCTGCGAATTTGTGGTTGCAGCAGATACTCATTTTTTCTCTGATACGTCGCGTAAGCGATCGACTCGGCCCCTAGCCTTTCGATAAACAGCACCAGTGCATTGGATAACTGAGTCGCGCCGCAAGTCAGCATTCTGATCCGTCCATCCCACACAAACAGGCTGGATTCACTGAGGATATAGGCATCGCACGCGTCATTTTTCACACAAGAGATGATTTCGGCGCCCGCACTCGTCACCAGAGTCTGCCAAAAGGCATAGGGAAGACGTCTTAATGAAGGCGAGCCAGGCTGCACACCCAGCTCGATGATCTTTTCAGAACCTTCAAATACCATATAGGGTTACCTTGGCCTCAAGTATCACTGTCAAAATCAGTGCTCGTTGAGGCCTTCAAGTTAAGTAAAGTCTTCCAGATAGGTATAGCCTTTCAAGCCTAACTGCAACTCTTCCAGGATATTAGCTCGCTCAGATTCTTCTATATGCATGTTAACCAGCTCTTCATAGGTACGCATAAATGACACGGCATCTAAATTTACATACCTGAGTACATCCGCGACCGTATCGCCCGCTAAAACAGACTCGATATTAGTCAGGCCATTCTCATCGACCCGGACCACGGCTGAGTTAGTATCACCGAAGAGATTATGCATATCCCCTAAGATCTCCTGATAGGCTCCCACTAAGAAGAAGCCAATCAGATAGGGGCTCTCGGCACTCCAGGCCGGAACTGGCAAGGTGGTTTCTATGCCTTGGCCATCGACATACTGATCGATAGAGCCATCGGAGTCACAGGTAATATCCAACATCACCGCGCGTCGCTCTGGCTTTTTATCCAAGCCCGATAACGGCAATACCGGAAAGACTTGATCTATGCCCCATGCATCGGGTAGCGACTGGAACAGAGAAAAGTTCACAAAAAACTTATCGGCTAACTTTTCATTAAGCTCATCTATGATTGGCCGATGAAAACGATACTTAGTGCTCATGACGCCTTGAAGTTCATGACACACCCTTAAGTTAACTTGCTCCGCCCAGGCCCGCTGCATAAGAGACAGCTGACCTAAGGCAAACAATGAGTGAGCCTCGGCCAAATCACTCTGGCAATCATGATAAATCTCTATTAAGGCCCGTTGATCTGCACGGCCACTCACCTCCACCCAAGATTGCCACATATTATGCAGCAGCTGAGGCGCGGCTTCGTCGGGCGCTTCAATGACTTCGGCCTTGTAGGCTTCGGTACCGATCACATCTGAGATAAGCACCGCATGATGAGCCGTGAGGTATCGACCAGACTCTGAAATAATTTGTGGCATAGGTTGCTGATATTCTTTGCAGATATCGGTCAACACGCTAACAATATTGTTGGCGTATTCCGTCAAACCATAATTCATCGAATTGCTGCTTTGACTACGAGTCCCATCGTAATCGACCGCTAAGCCACCACCGACATCGAAACATTTAACATTGGTGCCAAGCTTTTGTAGCTCACAATAGAAACGTCCGGCTTCGCTCACCCCTTGCCTTATGTCTCTGATGTTAGCAATTTGCGATCCCAGGTGAAAATGCAGTAACTGCAAGGAGTCTAACATTTGTTCATCTTTGAGAGATTCAATCACAGTCAGAACTTGGGCCGCTGAGAGACCAAATTTTGACTTCTCTCCGCCACTGGCTTGCCACTTACCTTTGCCCTGAAACGCCAGACGTACACGTAAACCCAGTCTGGGAGTCACGCCTAGCTTTTTAGCTTCCTCGAGTATGCTTTTTAGCTCCGACAGCTTCTCGAGTACGATATAAACCTTATGGCCTAATTTCTCGCCGATAAGCGCGAGGCGGATATATTCAATGTCTTTATAACCATTGCAGATAATCACAGAACTGGCTTTCTGAGCCATGGCCAGCACCGCCATCAGTTCAGGCTTACTGCCGGCTTCCAGACCGAGTTGCGGCACCTCTTTCGATTTCTGGCTGGCGAGGATCTCTTCTACTACCGTTTGTTGCTGGTTCACTTTAATCGGATAAACCAGCAAGTAGTCTGACTCATATTGGTATTTCTGAATAGCCAGATTAAACGCATGACAGAGACTGTGGACCCTATGATGCAAAATCTGCGGAAAACGAACCAATACGGGAAGGGCCACGCCAGACTTGACCATATCCTGGGCAAGCTCATTTAAGCCAATAGTAAATTCCGGGTTAGCTTGATCGGGAGAAACGGTGACCTCTCCGGCGTCGCTTATCCCATAGAGTCCCTGACTCCAATAATTAACGTTATACCCGTTGCGGGCATCATTAATAGACCAATCACTCATAATTGTTAAACCTAAAAAAGAAATCAAAAACAAAGGCGATATCGACGCCTGTGCCAGCACAAACCATAGAACAATCTGGCTCTGGCTTCAATATGAAACCTGATACCCAGACCATAAAAATGGGGCGTAATTAAACACCCCAGACGATGCTATTGCAAGCATAAGATATAAAAATCTAAGGTCAAAAAACCCGTCAAGATTAACATGATTGGGGGTGAATCCGCACTCGACGTCGACTTTTTAAACAAATCAGCCCCAGAGATTAAAATCACTTAAAGATTGTTCATCCTTTTTCCACTATAATCCAGCATCGAAGCAGTCCCCAAGCAACAGAGAGTCACATGATACAAATAGGAAAATCTTGCACCCTCGAAGTCGTAAAACGAGTCGACTTTGGCGTTTATCTCAATGCACACGACCTAGGCCAAGTACTATTGCCTAGCAAGGTGGTCCCCAAAGAGTGTAATGTCGGTGATGAAGTCGATGTTTTTCTCTATCTGGACTCAGAAGATGCCATCATTGCGACCACCAAGAAGCCACTGGCTGAAGTAGGTCAGTTTGCCTATTTAGAAGCTGTTGCTACCGGTCAATACGGTGCCTTCCTCGACTGGGGGCTAGATAAAGATCTGCTACTTCCTTTCGCTGAACAACACAGAGAGATTGAAGTGGGTCGCTCCTATTTAGTCTATATCTACACCAGCAACGTCGATGAGCGCATTGTCGCCTCGGCTAAAGTCGATAAGTTCCTCGACAGAACGCCGCCTCCATATGATAAAGATGAAGCGGTTAACCTGATCATAGGTGGCACCACAGATCTTGGTTATAAAGCTATCATCAACCACAGCCATTGGGGCGTTATCTTCAAAAATGAGGTGTTTCGTACCCTGAGTTTTGGTCAAAGGTTGAAGGGCTTCATCAAGCAAGTACGCAGCGATGACAAAATAGACCTTATCCTGCAACAAGGTGTAAAATCCGAATTGGATAAACATTCGACTACCATCATGTTTAAACTTAACCAAGCTGGCGGCTTCCTGCCTCTCAATGATAAGACTGATGCAGAAACCATCTATGCCAAAATGTCGATGAGTAAGAAAGCCTTCAAGAAAAGCATAGGTGGACTGTATAAGAATAAGCAGATCACCATAGCGCCCGATGGCATTAGAATAGTAGAAGACTAGCTACATCTGGCCTAAGCATCGATAATTGTCTAGTTATCGTGCATAAAACCAGTAACTTATTGCTTGGCTCTTTGATTAAAAGCATGACTCTGTTATAACAAAGTCATGCTTTTTTATGAGTTTACTGAAATGAATCTAACGCTCCATGAAGCAAGAGTGATCGCTTGTCTACTTGAGAAAGAAGTCACCACCCCAGATCAATATCCCTTATCGCTCAATTCACTCACTATGGCCTGTAACCAAAAGTCGAGTCGAGATCCGGTTCTTGCCATGACGGAAGCCGAAACTCAAGCCAGTATCGATGCGCTGATGAAACGCAGGCTAGTGACAGATCAAACTGGCTTCGGTTCGCGAGTGGTTAAGTATAAGCATAGATTCTGTAACACCGAGTTTAGCGATCTACAGTTTAATTCGGCTCAATTCGCCATCATCTGCTTATTACTGTTACGGGGGCCCCAGACACCGGGAGAGTTGAAGAGTCGAAGTGGCCGTTTACACCTTTTCAACGATGTCAGCGAAGTCGATAAGACCTTACACTCGTTAACCCTCACCGACCCGGCTTTAGTCAAGCAACTTGCCAGAGAGCCTGGGAGACGAGACTCACGCTTTATCGGGCTTTTTTCAGACGAGGTGGCCCAAGCGAGTGGATCTGATATGGCATTCACGCCAACAAGCGCTCGCTCAATCGCAGCCCCAGAATCTGCCACTGAAGACCAGAGCTTAGCTCAAGCCGATTTAGTCGCAAGAGTGACCACGCTCGAGCAGGAAGTCGCTCAGTTAAAAGAAGCACTGCAGGATTTTCTCAACTGATAGCGCTGCCACATGAAACAGCATGTTACTAAACGAGATACAAGCACATATATGACAATGATAACCTGACGTCTGTATATCTTCGATAGCAATACATGCAGGATTTTCTCAACTCATAATCTGACGCCTGTATCAGTGTTCGATAACTATAATAAGGGATGATTTTGGAACCTAACCTAAATACCGGCTTAGTGCGCAATACGCTCATACTGGCCAAGTTTGAATTAAAGAAGTTACTGTTTAATCCTAAGGGCTTGATCGCCCTCATCGCCTTCACACTCGTGTGGATGTTGATCTTACTCTATCCCATTCGCGGCGCCTCGGATATTCTCCTGAGCGCGGATTTCAGGCAGTTGATCGCCGGGATATTTGGCGAGTCTTCGGTCGATAAACTCTTCCAGTGGCAAGTGGCTGAGATGGCGATATTTTGGGTCGCGGCCCTGTATCTCTTTCCCATGTTCAGCATTTTTGTCTCCGCCGATCAATTTGCCTCAGATAAAAGCAGAGGCAGCTTTCGCTTCTTGATCTTAAGGACGGGGCGAGACAGTTTATTTTTCGGTCGCTTCATCGGCCACATGCTCATTCAATCTTTACTATTAATGTTAACTGTAGCGGCCACGATACTGCTGGCACTGTCACGGGAGTCCAGCCTGTTACTGCCCGCATTAGGCTCAGGCCTGATGGTGTTTATTAATATCTTCATCATCTTGCTGCCATACACGGCCTTGATGGCCCTGCTCTCCTTGTACGCTAACTCCGCGAGACAAGCCACTATCTACGCCATCTTATTCTGGGCCGTGAGTGCGATTGTGATTGCTATCGTCAATAGTCAGCTGCCCGCGGTTGGGGAACTATTAAGTTGGATATTACCCGGTGCTCAGCTAAGCATGATGATCAATACCCAAGGGATCGCTAGCCTGATTTATGCCCCGATACCTCTCATTCAAGCAGGCGTGTTACTTTTCATAGGCAGAAGTTACATGATCAGGAGTTCACTATGAGTCTGATTAAATGTGAAAATCTCAGTAAATCCTACGGCAGTAAACTCGCATTGGATTCGGTCACACTCGAGCTGAAACCCGGGGCACCAATCGCCCTCGTAGGCCCGAACGGTGCGGGCAAGACCACCCTGTTTAGCTTACTTTGCGGATACCTGCTACCCAGTCACGGCAAAGTGACCATAATGGGTGAGAAGCCCGGCAGCAGAAAATTACTCGGCAGAGTCTCCTCCTTACCACAAGACGCCAGCCTGGATCCAAACCTAAACCTTATCACCCAATTCACCCTGTTTGGCACCCTGCAGGGATTGACTAAGAACCAGGCTAAGGCCGAGGGCCTGCGTGTCCTGTCACTGGTGGGATTGAGTGATGTTGTCGAGCAAAAGCCAACGGCATTAAGCCATGGAATGAGTAAGCGTGCATCCATAGCTCAAGCCTTAATAGGTTCACCTCAGATGGTGCTATTAGATGAGCCCACGGCAGGACTGGACCCAGTCAATGCCAAGGTGGTCCGTGAGCTGGTCAAGTCCCTTTCAGCTAATATCACCTTCGTCATTAGCTCACATAACTTAGATGAGTTAGAGAAACTCTGCGATCAGGTGCTCTACTTAGATCAAGGAAAGTTAGGCCAATCTGTTTCTATGCAGGAGAACTTACTCGATGAGTACCTGACGATTTCGATGCAGGAGTGCGACAATCAGGCGTTAATTGCACGAGTTGAAGCGCTAACAGGCATAAATTCGGTGACCCTTAAACAGGAGAATGAATTTTTAATTCATTACGCAGCCAGTGAGGTAAAAGATATAGAGGTGCAGCTTTTTACCCTATTCGCCAGTCTCGGCTGGAGGTACAAGGCGATACTCAAGGGACGTACTCTGGAAGACAAACTCTTCTCTTAACTTAATACCATCATATCAATCAATAGCAAGGGCGCCCATGAGGCGCCCTTCTTTTACCCACAACTTTAGAGGAATGAGGTTTATAGGAGAGGCTTGTTCAAAGGTATAAATGAAGATGAGTTTGGGTGCCAGAAGTGGCCCTTAGTCAACTCGCTAACACTATGCTGAATGAGAGTTCCAGAAAGCCTAACACTTTGAGTTAAATTATTATTTTCTAAATTGCAGGCAAAAAAAGAGCCGCGATAAATCGCAGCTCTTACAAATTCTTTTGGATTAGCTAAAAGCTAATCGAAAGTCCAAACCTAAACGATAGTTACGTTTTCAGCTTGTGGACCTTTCTGACCTTGAGTCACAGTGAATTGAACTTTCTGACCTTCGTCAAGAGTTTTGAAACCGTCTGACTGAATCGCACGGAAGTGAACGAAGACGTCTGGACCAGACTCTTGCTCGATAAATCCAAAACCTTTGTCAGAGTTGAACCACTTAACAACGCCAGTAACTTGAGACATGATATAAATCCTGTAACTAAATAAAAAAATAAAGCCAAAACGGCAGTAAGCTGGAAAATGCCGGTATTACTTATGTTAACAGGACGAACGGATCGCATTGATACATAAAAATAAGCCCAACCTTCAAGCTGCGTTCACTATAAATCATTCTCAGCCTATGTCAACAATCAAACACAATAAGTCAGTCTAATTTCGCTTTATTTTCTGTCGCTTGTCCAAATTAGCGCTAGCAATAAATGGGGGAAAAACACTAAAAACAAACGCTTGGTCACTTTTTAATCGATCATTGTAATTTAAAAATTAAATTGCTTTAAATACTTCGATTTTAAAATCGAGTTCACACTTGAGGCCTTGGCTAATCATGTCGGCTTTCTGCTGCTGAGTTAACTTCCAGCTATAAGGGGTCATATTAAGGAAATGAGTGATATCCACTTCATTGCTCAACACCAGCTCAGCCTCTAGATTTTCTCTATGCACTAATTCGAAGCCCTCTATATAGCTACTCTCACTAATATGGTGTTTAGGTGCCTCGTAAATGAGTTCTTTCAGGGCAAAGTGATGATGCTTGCCAGCAGATACCGTAATGAGCGTGCCGCCCAGTTTAATGACTCGTCTCAGCTCCTCGTCTAATGAAGGAGCGTATATTCGTAACATGAAATCGAACTGTTCATTTTCAAATGGCATTTCAAATGCACTGGCAACGCAAAAACTCATGTCTTTGTATCGCTTAGACGCATATTTTAATGCTGACTTAGAGATATCCAGCCCTTGCAGGTCCAGCTCAGGCAAGCTATCAAACAAACGGTGACTATAATAGCCTTCCCCACAGCCGACATCCAAACCCAGCTTGGCGCCCGGACAACGGTGCTTGGCGAGTGCATTCACTCTGTCACTGAGCAGTTGGTAATGACCTTGATTAAGAAACTCTCTCCTAGCGAACATCATCTCTTTATTGTCGCCAGGATCTTTAGAATGTTTGTTCTGTACCGGCAACAGGTTGACGTAACCCTCCTTAGCACAATCAAATCTATGATTATTGGAGCAGGACCAGGTCTTCTGTTGAAGCATCAAAGGGGTTTTACAGATGGGGCAAACGTATTTCATTTTTAATCCAATGGTCCTAGGGTTATTCTTCATCCAAAATGAGTTCTTGTATCATGTCATTGACGGCAGGGGTCGAAAGCAGGCGATAATACTCTAATTTTCGAGCCTGAACATCATTAGTTAATTTATGATGCGAAGCCGCTTGCCAATTTGGCCGTTCCACAGATTGATTGAAACTCCGTGATAGCCACTGCTTCTTGCGGGACAGCTGCGCATCAAGCTTCAATACTTCCACACTGACATCCGGGTGTCTTAGCACGAGTTCGCTACAGCCAAACCTGGAAAGATCGCTTCTGACATTTTCCAGCTCAGAAAGCTCGAGTAAAATTTGCTCGGTAGTGAAACCATGAAGCACCTCTCTCGACACCAAAGCCCTCGCCTGCACTAACTCTCTGGGCCCATGAAACAGGCGCAAGTCTTCTTCGAGCGCCACTAATTGCCACTTAGTAGAATCGGCTATACTAAATTCGACATTTTCATTGGCTTTGAAGTCTATATTAATCGCCAGTCCAGACCTCAGCTGTTGTCCACATAAGGTGGGAGAAACGCCTAATCCAGAAAATAACCGCCAACCTTGCCCTACCCCTCTTGAGAGGATACTGGTGTCAGGTTTTGTTTGCGTCAGCTGTGATCCGCACTTAAGCGATAAAAATGGATGCAACCTAAATAACACAGATAATGATGTCGGACCGACTTCGACTAAAATAAACTCACCGACATGACCACTCATGGCCTGTAGCAAACCAAAATCACTGACAGTTTCATTAAGATATATATTGAGAGTCGAGCCATGATCAAAAGTAAGGATTTCAGGCTGGGTTAGCAAGGGTTCAAACATGACAAATTCACCTCAGGTTAAGGAGGCAGTGTACCTTGCTTCCTTTTACAGCACCAGAGGGGTAAGAGACTAAAAACAAACAGGATAAACGAATATGACAATTTAATTATTAGCATCGGCCCGACACTATCAAAAATAGATGGGTGACTCTGTGATCTGAGCTTATTGTAATTTTATGGCCTCCACAATGACAAGCTTTTAAGACGTTCACTAATAGTACAGTGCCTACCGCTTCATAAATAATACACTTTACGACAAAGCAAAACGGCTCACATATTTCTAGGCAAGCCGTTCATTACCGATCATAACTCAATAACTCAATAACTCAATAACTCAATAACTCAATAACTCAGCCCCAACATGAGGCTTTTGGATATACTATCAAAGTGAGTGATTAATTATATGAGTACTTAATTTCGCCCTACGTACTCATTATTTGGCATATTGTAAGGGTCATCGGTACTGGTGTTTCTTGTTACTGTATAATGCTGTCCTAACTCCCCTTTTTTAAACAGTACAAATTCAGCAAAGCTCGTTCCCGAACTATGATAATTAAAAACTGTTGCATCAGGATTGTCAGGGAATGTTATTTCGATTGAGCTAATTAGGCATAAATTACGCCCTACATCTCTAAAAGCTTGATTGGCAGAAAGTTTGAAAGTCGATTGACCGCACCATTTGTACTTAGCTACTCCCTCTATATTTTGATCTGTTGAATTGAATACCTTTACTTGTGCATATCCACCGTCACCAGAATAATTTACCGGATCATCCTGAGCCATTTCAGCTGTTTCAGCCATGGCTGCATCTTCATCAAACTTTAAATTTCCTGTCTGTTCTGCATAAGCATAAGCTGAGGAGAGAATAAGGACAGAAGCTATCACCTTAGCTATTTTGCTGTTAATCATTTTATCACCAATTATATAAAAAACTTATTTTCAAGGACACACGCCACCATTAATTCAACGGCAACAGTGCAGAACAGAATTAAAACATAAAAGGCAGTAGTATCGCTGCTGACCGTAGGGACAGCTTGCAACAACACTCTAATAACATCAATGTGTTAGGTGAGCAACATCTAAGGATGGCAAGAAGTATTCCAATGCCTATTTAAACAGCAGAATACTAAATAGCATCAATGGTTCAGGGTTATTAATTAGGCTAACGACAAGGGGTATAATAGCAGGGCATGAGGGATACTTGTTACCTCTTAAATAGATAGGTTAACCAGATATCATCTATCTTCGTCAACTGCCTTTTAGGTGAGTTGTTCATTATCGACTCATTATTCATCCTAACCGCGAAGGTTAATTATTCATCATGGTCATAAAGTTGAAAAGGAAGAAAAATGAAAATCAGTAAAACTTTATTAATATTTCTATATGCAAGTATATTATTTCCGCTCGTCGGCATAGCGGTAGCAAACCCAGTAGAAACCACTAAACAATTTGAAAACAATGAAGTAATCCAAAGTGAACTGCTTATGAGAAAAAACAAATATCTACCAATGAGCGAAGGTCAATACTACGACATAAGAACTTCTAGCGGCGATAAATTTAATTTATTTATAGATAGCATTAATGGAAACTGGGTAGAAAGTGACGGTGAGTTCTTTAATACCGAGCTAATGATTTCAATAAGACCACTTTAACGTCATAACTTAGTCGTTACTACTCCGTTAGTGGCGACACATTAAATTATCATTTAAAAAAACTCTAGCTTTACCAAATGCTAATTAACCTTCATCACTTTAAAAGCAGCATGACTTAATTAAATACAACTCAATTGAGCATACCAATGATGGGAAGCTTATTCAAAAAAACACTTAATAATTAAATTAAAAGCTAGACTGAACTTTATCATTTCAAGGTATAGAGCTCCATTATAGGTTCAAGTGTCACAGTGCTGGAATAGGCTAATTATCAAGAGTGATTTTTTACTTGTTTCTTCAGAAAAACAGGAGTTTCAAAGGACCACATTACAGCTTTAACAGCCCTGAACCAGCATCTAAAAAATTTGCATTTAATTTAAATTATTATGATTTATATCAAAGAAATAACTGTACACTTGAAGCTGAATTTACCACGTTTATGGTTGATGATTTCATCTTTATGTCAACTGACCATAGGGAGAGTTGCTCAGTATTACTCTATCCCTCATTCTAGTGGCGAAGGAAAGGCATTCCACTTGCTTTTTTGCGTTACTCATTATCAAACATTGCTATCTTTTGACCGCTAAGTTGCAACCCTATCTTAGCGGTTTTTTTTGCCTTAATTTCTTACCGTCTAACTACCTAGATTTCATTTTCGTCAACTGAGCTTTAGGGGGGTTACTCGTCACCAATCAATCATTCTAGTATGGGAAGTTAGATTCCGATTTAGTTTTCAGTGACTCCAACCCGCTAATTCCCCCGCCCTTGTTCAAAGTAGAAGAGCACCACATATTTCAGGACTCAACATTTTTCCTGCTAAATAAGCATAAATGAGAGTAACTTGATTATTAAAATCTAAAATGTCGACTTATCTCTAAAATTAAACCATCAAAAATTCCGAACATAAGTTCGGTTAACTGTTTTATCTTGAGATCTGTACTCTATTGGGAAAATGGTTCTCTGCTAGGCACTATCTATCCATTTATGGCAATTCGCAGCCCCCTTGCCTACGTTTACGCTCTAGATGCTGACAGTAAGCATCTAACTCCTGGAGCGTTTCTACAGGGCCTTTAAACAGCAATTGAACTCTGAGGATCCTGCTGTATCTGCCACCTTGGCACGAATGGGAATATCTATTCATGAAGAGTGGTTCACATACGCCATGCAGGTCTAAACAGAGGACTTTCACCTCCAATCTTCTACCGCTTTATCTAGGCTCACTGGCTGGCTTGTTATTTGTAATCTCACAATACTTACTGATTTATACCACTAACGGCCCAGCGTACTCAATCAGGCTAACGACAAGGGATATAATAGAATGCTATGATTATTGACAACCATTTCCTAAAAATAATCACCTATGCCTCACAGTTCAAACCACACCATCTTCTGGCACGACTATGCACCCTGCCAATTAACATACTGATTAATAATAAATATTATTAAGCTAAAAGTATCATGATGCACTTTATGATGCACTTTTGTCATTCCCCTTGCTTCTTGGTTCTTAAGTAGTTGATTTTTTAAGTGAAGGCAGGCTGACAAACACAGTAGATAGAAACACTCCAAACTGGGCATATGTTTAACAAATTAAACCTATAGCTTGAATAACATAAATCAAACTAATTTCTTCTTTCCTCTTTGCTGGTTTAGACGTAGCCTGTCATCTTTCCGAGGAGAATTGAATCTTATCTGTTTTTTTCTCTAACTTACTATTGCCTCAAAGCGAGTTGCATTCGATAAACAACCTAAGTAAATAACCAGTCAGTTGGCCTAGCTTCACTAATCCATTAATGGCACTAACTGGCTGCTTTCAGTCAGACATTTGTATCGATGCGCATTTTTCGATTAAGTTTGTTCGTTTTTTCTGCGCCTCCATGATAGAATGCTTATTAATCAATGGCTTTGCCAAAGCGCAGTTTAGATAATAGATTTATTAAATGTGCATGCGTGTTTTGCCAAATATACACGCATGCGCACTATATAAACGTTAGGTGCCAAATCAACATGGACGGTGACCATTGAATATCACAGAAAATCTCCTCAAATATGGGGTGTCTACTGATTTAGCTGCTCGGGCAGAATCTGTTGGGCTTTCAGTTTCAAAATGCCGCCCGCTGTCTCTGGCTAACTTGGTAAAAAACTTTGGTTTGAACGCTAATGAGGCAAAGGAAATTGCCAAGTGTGTCAAAAGATCGCCAATCGAAACTGACGTTTTACATCGCCTAATTGAACGTAACAATGCACTTTGCTGTGTTTGCAAGGGTGACAAGGGCAAGTCATTTGTAGTTCATCACATAATTCCATACGAACAGTCACGAGACAATAGTTATAGCAACTTGGTTGTTCTCTGCCTCAATGATCATGACATGGCTCACCAATCGGGACTCAGCATGAAGCTCGACCCTAAGTTCCTGAGAAGAGCTAAGAACAACTGGGAGCAAAAGGTAGAGAGGCAAAATGAATTGCGTGCATCTCAATTGATTCACATTGATCAATCAGGAATCGATTACATAAATATAAATAGAGTAGAGGAGCTCTGCATCAGCCTGTTTGAGGAAATACCTACAACGAACCTCACTGGCAGGCTTGTCGAAGCCAGAATTCTCAACAAGTTTGGTTCATTTGACAAAAAATATGTACAAGAGAACTTGTCTTCTGGAAGCTACCTTTTTGACTATATAACCCATGGGGAAACTCAGCATTACAAATATCTTCTTCAGCGCATAGCTGGAAGGGTGGAATTTGTCGATCTGAGAAGCTATTTTTCTGTAGCTAAGTTGAAAGAGAATAATCTCTGTGGGAGGTATACAACGTTCGTTGGCGGGGTTTACTCAAAGTCCCCAGGCCTACCTCTAAATGGCGCCACTCCGCCGATAAAAATGCATTACAAAAAACGAAGCTTTCGAGTTGAATGGATATTGGACCCTAGCTATATGATGTCAGTGTCAGCGATAGCAAGACTAGGAACAAAGACCTGTCATCTAATTTACTCTCTTGTTCGTTCAGTTCATAAACAAGATGATGGAACATGGCTTATAAGCTGCTCACCGATTTTTGTATGTCTACCCCCTTTAAATATGGGCAGTCACAAAGACTTAGAAAGCATAATTAGCCGTAGAGACCTAGAAATTATGGGGGCGTTTGATCATGGCACTTAACAATTGTATGCAGTTAACATTTCTCCACTACGGCCTTCGCACTTCGTTCCAAAAATTAGCTACATTCGGCCCTACGGGCTGCAACTGATGCAAGTCGTTAGCACTTAGAGAAGTAAATGAAATTATTTCAATATTTATATACCCCATTTTTTGTACTCAGCCTTTTACTGTTTTTATTTCTAGATACAAACAATAACTTGCTTTTTTATACTTTATCTGCATTAAGTTTTTATCCCATAATTAGTATTATTTGGAAAATTTATAGTAATTTTGATAATAATATTAACTTGTTTATTTATGACCTGATATCAACCTTAATTATCTCTTTATTGGTTTTTGCTAATTTATATAAAATGAATGGCATTTTGGATCCATCGGGGCAAATTACGAAAGAGCCTATCGATATGATTTATTTCTCTATAGTGACATGGACAACTTTAGGCTATGGGGATTTTCAACCAACAGAATCAATGAGAATAACTGCTTCTATAGAGGCAATGCTAGGTTACATATATAACGCTTTGTTTTTAGGTTTATGTGCAGGCTGGTTGTTGATTAAGTATCAGACCAATCTCAATAATAAAACCATGAAGTAGGTGTTAATAGGGCATTACCGCACATCCGGCCGCCATACTTTTCCTAATCAAAAACTAATGAGCTAGAGTCTTAGCACTAACTAACTTTTGTCCAGGCACGTCTTAGAGCGATCGCTCTAAACGTTAATTAGCTACGACCCCTTTGTTCGATAAATTTGGTCACCAATTGCCATGAATCCCCCTCGACTTTTCACCTATCTTATTATTTCTGTTTATCTTTTGTGGGGATTCGTCAGGCTCAGACCCCAGGGCAAGATCACGAGTGAATGTTTTTTATTCACTATGCTCAAGCTTTAAACTGAAGCCAGAACTAACTGTATACGATTGATTGTTTATCGCTCTAGATTGGTTCTAAAATCATTCAATTGTCGTTCAAAAAGCATTCACGCTCTCACCCTGGCTCAGACCCCTTTATCGAAAGTGGCTATTGGCATTAAGACAATATGGCCGCCTTATATACGGCAACGCCTAGTTCAGCAGTCAACGGTCAGAGCTTTTACCAGTCCAACTGGCAGTCATTTGTTAGTATTATGCTGCCTGTATTTGATTTATTAGACGAAATAACCCATTACTTAGAGGTAAAGATACTTTTCCTGAGCGCTCATAGCCATACTTCATGAGGTGGTACATTAATGACAAAATCGCGTTACTCACATTGTATAGAATTGAAATATCATTATTACTGGATCCCAAGTCAAAAGAAGTTGGATCTTTTAGCCATTCAGTATTCCTCAACACCATATCATGATCATGTAGCGCACCTTTATAGGGATACCATACACCGTGAGTATGCTGATAATTAATTTTATTTCTAATTCTAGATGGCCAATTTCCTTTAGTCGCTCCGGACATGTTTAATGCAGCTTTAATATTTGAAATCAAAGTTAATGCTTCTGACTTTTGCTTTCCAAGCCCGGTAGTATTTGAAATATTATCAATCAACCATGTTAGTAACTTTGAAAATGATGACCATGTATCAGCATGTGAATCTTTTAGTTTGCTGAACGTTATTTCATTATTTGAAATTGATGAAAAATAGAATCCGTTTTCTA
Source organism: Shewanella sp. YLB-07 (assembly GCF_009377275.1). Classification (NCBI taxonomy): domain Bacteria; kingdom Pseudomonadati; phylum Pseudomonadota; class Gammaproteobacteria; order Alteromonadales; family Shewanellaceae; genus Shewanella; species Shewanella sp. YLB-07. The sequence continues at coordinate 309,501 of NZ_VOQB01000007.1, forward strand.
TGCTAGAAACGCCACCGTCAAGCTGCGTTGCACTCGCAATTTGGAAAACTTTATCTACATGGTCTCCCTCTAATTGACTACATGCCCGCCCATAAACTCGTAATAGAGCATGGGCTGCAAAAAAAGCAGAATAATACATTTGAACAGCTGCCCAACCTGTACTCTTTGGCAGTTTATTAACCTTTCCTACGCTCCACATAGACTCAATCGCCGCTTGAGCAAATCTATTACTATCGTTTGCTAATGAGGCATGGAGGATTTCCGTTTGCTGAAATCGTAACTCGAATTCAGTAGCTCGATTCTTCCCGACAGGTACCAGACACTTCGACATTAAGTAGTGTCCATTTGCAACCCATGCCTTTAGGTCCGATTCCGATGATAGATTTACTTCAAATATCTCATTCAACGAAAGTTGGTGAATTATTTTAATCTCAGGTGTCATTTAAAGAGTAAACTCCTGCTTTAATGACTCCTCTAAGTGATCTACGATCGGCTTATAAGCATTGGTAGGGCTCGCAAGCTTGGCTGGTTTAATTCTTTGACCAGTAATTTCCGTAAATTCATAGTAATTATCAACAGAATAAATTGCGCCAAACCTGTCTTTTACTCTCGCAGTGATTATTGGGAAAAAACCCGAAATCGCTTTAAATACAGTAGTATTAAATGCTTGTTCCTCTAATTGATGAGGAACTAAAATCCCTTCATTGAAAGCAATTAAATAAGAATTGAAAATTTCATATATTTCGTCTGCATTCTTATTCCCAAATACTTTCACCAACGGTTTTACAGCAGTATTAAAAACTGCACGTGTTATTTTCCCCTTATCTCTCTTTGATGCTGACAGTCTATTATACAGGGCACTATCATTTTCCGTTGAAAATGTATCGAAAAGCTCCCTCAAATATTGCTCAGTATCATTCTCGTACTCCGCCATTTTCTTGATATCTAAGAGAAGCTCAGTGGGCACGCCTTTTTGCTTTGAATTGATATCAATAAACAGTCTAGATTCATCGCGTTTAGATAGATTCTCATACACGACTACAGGTATTCTTAGCGCTGTTTTCGCGAGTTTAAAACCATAAACTCGATGCTGCCCATCAATGATTAAGAATGCCTTATTAATATTCAAAAAACTTACGGACTTATTTTTCGAGTCATAATGAAATTCACTACCTTCTTGCGCTGACAAGACAATTGAGCTAGGAATTGTTCCTAATCCTGAATCGATGTAATGGGCTATTTCAGTCGCTCTTTTTGTATCCAATTCCCGCTGAAAACCTTCAATAGGGTCTTCATCGCGATTTACAACGTAACATGTCTCTGCAAGCACATCAGTTGGCATAGTAAATGAGTAAAACCTAAAATCACCTTGGCGAACTAGACTTACACTACCATAACTTTCTTTATCACTCATCAGACTTCCTTCGTTTAATATCTAGTTTTAATTCAAATGCTAACGGCTTATTGAATAGCTGCACGATAACGTTCTTGACTGTTGATTATTTAGGTAGGTTATAACTTACAAACCATTGCTGTAAAAGGAATATTTTTTTATTTCGTAAAGAAGATCACTTAAAACTGTCTGATAAAAATATACGTCGGTGTTTATGAAGTCTGCACAGCTCTTTTGGAATCCAGCAACACACTGATTTTAAAGGATAAAGATGCACTGTAGCATTCTAAGTTCGCAGGACAGCTTTTCTTCATCTTTTATATTCTGCATATTTTTATGATTCTAAACGTGGTATCCATTATAAATGTTTATAATGACAGCTAAATGCTACTTATCTCATTAAGTCGGCCTTGCTTTCTTCTTGCTTAGATGAACATATTACCTCTGTTAATTCACTCTTCTTCCCTGGTAGAAATATCATTATGTATTTACTCAAGCTAACTCTTCCTTTGTTGCAATTAGCCTTTAGTACTGCGGCTATCGGCGCTGGCAATACCTCAAATCAATCGTTCAATAAGGCTAAGAAAATGCTCGAGCGCCAGGTGTATAGTGATCACCGGGTAACCATCTATTGTGCAGCTGAGTTTGATGCTAAGAAAAACATCCTCACGTCGGCTGGTTTTGTTACCTCTAAATACGCTAAACGAGCGAAGCGGGTCGAGTGGGAACATGTGGCCGGCTCAAAACTTTGGTAGGTCCTTCGGTGAGTGGCGTGATGGCCATAAAAGCTGTGTCGATAGTAAGGGCAAGAAATTCAAAGGCAGAAAGTGCGCCGAGAAAATGAATACCGAGTATCGATACATGCAGTCAGATATGCATAACTTGTTTCCGGCCATAGGTGCGGTAAATGCGCTGCGTAGTAATTATAACTTCACCATGTTGCCATCGACTAAGTCAGATTTTGGCAGCTGTGATATGCGTATCGATAACATGAAGGCCCAACCGCCGGTAGCCGCTCGCGGCCGTATAGCCCGTGCTTACATCTATATGGATCAGACCTATCCCAAATACAAAATGAGCAAGCAGCAGCGCCAATTGATGCAAGCCTGGGACAAGCAAGATCCTGTTTCATCATGGGAGTGTAAGCGCTCAATGCGTATAAAAAAGCTACAGAAAAATGCAAATACGGTGGTCGATAGTCGATGTAAAACAGCTGGGTTACAAGTTTCATGGTGAGCAGTTATCTCGTTTTCCTCCAAAGTTAGTTAGTGAAAACACTCAGTAAAATGTAAGTGAATCCATTTTGTAATAATTTAAGTAATGAGATATTACCGCTCTCATTCGGCAGCAAAATTTGTTCTATAGACCCGAATCGTAAGAAAGCTACACCTCAAAATTTTAAGCATTAACGAGGATGGCATCTTCATATGAATACTGAACTTGAAGCCGTGAAGATGAACAATTAGAGAGATGACCTGTTTGCGACACTATAGATAATTTCATTTATTATCAGCAGATTATCGAAATGAGGTAGTACAGAACAGCTACCAAAAAATACTAAAAACCTATACAATACAAAACATGGACGTGGTGGTTAAATGCAACACGCTGCTCATATCTTGAGATATCACACGACGCACATATACCAAGACATTAGGGCAACAATAGAAATCATGAATGAATCATCGAATACAATGATAGAAGCACTTAAAATAATTACTGATTTTCTTTCAAATAACTCGATTACTATCGTTTTACTTGTTTTGTTGATAATTTGTAGAAAAGCAATTTCTAACTTTATTTCTAGGCTCACTTCTCTTTCCTATAAGAATGGCGATTCAACAGTCGGAATGAAAGCTGTAGCCCCATCTGATAGCGAAGATCTTATTAAAGAGGGTCCTAGCGCCGATGAAAATCCAGCTTCAGAGGAGGTGGATTCAAAGGCCGGCGAAATTGAAGAAATAGAGAGCACTTGGACGTCCGAAATGAATAAAGCTTTTGATGAAGGCCGCTTTGATGATGCAGATCTCATCTTTAAACAATATTCATTAGACGAACAAGATGAGACTAAGCTACTTAGAAATAAAAGTTTTTATCTGTATTTGAAGTTTGAAAAACAAAAAGATAATTCTGCTATTGAAAAGTTAGAAGATCTTGCAAGAATTGCCAAGTCAGAGGATTCCAAATTTAACACTCTAACGTGGCTTTCCTTTTGCTTCCAAGACAGCATGACGTATGGAAAGCAAATTGATTTATGGCGCTCTGCTTTAGCTGAGACAAAGTCTGAAAAACTTAGAACAAGGGCTATCGTTAATCTAGCTTCTGTTCTATCTAAGGATGATAAATCAACAGAAGCGAAGAGCCTCCTTGTTAAACGCCTATTAAATACAGTCGATGAATCTCAACAATCGACTCTATATACAGAGCTATCAAACATTGAAAAATCTCTGGGAAATAAGCACTTATCAATTTACTGCAAAGATAAGTCATTGGAGTTTGATGTATATAACAGGGACGAACTGTTTAATTCTGCTCATGCCGCAAGTGATGAAGGTATTGATGAAATATCAATAAGTAATTATATAAAGCTTATCAGAATTGATAGCAATAATTCTATGGCATTCAATAACTTAGGCGTTAGGGCGCTAGATGCAGGTTTAAACATAAAAGCAATAGAAAACTATAAGAAGTCTTCAAAATATAACAATACGCTTGCAATGGCAAACCAAGGCTATACTCTGCTAGAAGCAGGCTTTGCAGACGAGGCTGAGAGTATAGCAAATCAAGCACTGAAATTAGATGATCCTCATAAAAATGTGTATAGCCTTATTTCTGCTATTGATAAGAATAGAAAGAATCAAAGTGATAAATGGTCGAAATTAAGAGAGAAATCTTTTGAGCGACAGAAGTTTATTAGAAAATATATCGAGCAATACTATTTAGGAGATTCTAGTACACTAAATGGGGATTGGTTAGTTAATAATGCCTATCCAACGACCATTTTAATCAATAAGGGGTTAATGAAGGCTACTTGGGTAGAGCTGGCTGGACATTTGGGAGATGCCTCATACACTGCTGAATTAACGGGTAAAGTATATGGCTCAACTTTTGAAGGGATATATACAAAAAAGAAAGATGACAGCACCTCTTATTCTCTATTAGGGCTAGCTGGAAATATTGACCAATCATGTATTGGTTTTTTATCTGAGGACGGTAATAAAATCAAACTGTTCTCACCTAAATTCAAGGACGATTTTTCCCTATCCCTTTTAAAAAACAATACATAACAAACATGTTATTAGGTTACTCTAGTCTATTACAGAATGGTTACCACACTTCTGATTACTATACTTTGCCTAATCAAAACCTCAGTGAGTTAGTGCCAATACCCTAACTCACTTATGTCCATATTCTGGCGAATCCGAATTAGCAAACTTCTCTCGAGCCATTGCATCGACAACTGAGCCCTATGCCATTTATCTAATCTCAGTTCTTAATTGGGCTATTTGCCTGTCTATGGTTGAAACTAGCGTGTCGGCTTGCTGAGTAACAGCACTCATCTCTTGAGCCAAGCTTTGCTGCCAGGTAGCCCCAGCTAAGTTGTTATTGGCCCATCGGCCTCTATTTCTCAAGTTATTTAATTGGCGGTCACGATTCTTTATTGCTGTTTTCCTCTGCAATTCTAGACTATGAATCTCGCGCTCTACTTGCTGATTGCTAATATAACTTTGAATATTTTGTTTATTTTGGTTATCTAATTTATGGCTGTTTTCAACTACGCTGCCGACATGACTTAAATCGAGTGCTTCAGTTCCATCACCACACGGGGTTGCTTGATAAACACCTTCAGAGCATTGATACACTTCGCTAATCGCCATCTCTGGTACCAGTAAAGTAAAAAATAATAGATTTCTCATAAACTTCCTCCTTGAGGCCGCAAGCCTACACCTCTATAGATGAGTGAGGCAAGTCTGCGGCCACACCTAAGATACGCCCCTCTTGCACGTAAACCCAAGTATCTATGGTGCCAGTGCCTATTGCGTTAATACTGCCGCCACTGGCGCTGCTAACATTTAAGGTGCCATCGATATTCACTTTAGTCACCTTCATGATCTGCCTTGGGTTATTGAAGGTCTTCTTCAATTGCTTAAACATATGATCACTCCAAAGACTCTATGACTGTGATAGCTTGCTCAATTGATACCTCCCCCTGTTCTGACACGTTGACGCTAATATTGACGCTATCACAAACACTCTTAAATAACGTGGCGCCATCACGAACACCAACCAACATTCCCACAGTTAACGGCGGAATGTCAGCCATGATAGGTAAGGCGATATTATGGATCCGCTTTTTTCCTGTGTCGGCAAGGGCCACGGTTCCCGCTATTCTGGCGGCTTGATTATCGACAACTAGCTGGGCACTGATATCTGCGGCATTAACATTACCTAAGGTACCCGCTCGCTTAACCTGACAGCTCACCCCTTGTTGTTCGCCCCGGATCCACACACTATTACAAAGTACCTGGCGCGTTTCTCTCATTGAATGAGAAAGGATCACCGCTTCATGTACTGTGATATCAGGATTGGCGCCCGACATAATCCAAGGCACAGTGGGCCAACGTGGAACGACTGTTAAAGTCTGTGTGTCATCATCACTCAGCACCATACAACCTACTTGCTCGGCGGCATCATTTATCGCCTCTAGCGGAGATGCTCCCGATGTAGAGTATGCCCCTGCCGGTACAGTGAAATCAGCAAGACCCGCCAGGCTAACTGACCAAGGTGAAAACTGGATTAAGTCGCTCAGTATCCCAACAAAAGAGCGACCTGTGCCATTGGTATAGCTAACGGGTAGCTCATAGGGCGTGGCTAGTTCCGCGCTGCGACTGCGACCATTGGCAGTAAAAGTATGAGAGCCAAACAACTTGCTCTCAGCCTTTTCTTCACAAATAAAATAAAAGTCATAGCCATTTAGGCTTAACTTCAATAGCTGGTTTTCTGCATTTTCGGCATCGATACGGCTGCTAAAGCCAATACTGACTGATTGTGAGAACTGGCCACGGCTATGGTTTAGGCTCACGCTATTGATCACTATTCGCTTGCTGTCACTCACTCTTATGCAATCGATAGTTGGTTGCATGATATAGGCTCTCCTGAGTTGTGGCTCTATGGGAACTTCAAAATCTATCGGGGGTAAACTTGGGTTTGCATCGATAAGGCCACCGCCATCATCGTACTCACACACCATTGGTGATTTAACAAAGCGCAAAGCGATTGGAGATGATGAGTCAGTCCAAGGTTTAGAAAAGCGCATGCTTACTTTTCCAACGGGAGGTCTATAGTCATCGCTACATTGCCACGATGACTTATGCGGCCTCCATGTTAAATAATGAGAAACATCAATTACAGCTGAGGTATTAAAGCTCAGCTCATGTTGAGCCTGTGGCTTATCGAGTGTTTCCCATACCGGGATAAATTGAGAAGACAAGGCCGCAAAATCTAACCAAGAAAAGCCCTGACGAACCACATAAGCTAAGTCTTGGCTGTAAGCGATAGCAGTCACCCGCTCTTGTGTTTTAATGCCGCCCCAGGGTGTTGAAAAGCGTTTAAGGTGGGCTAAGGTACCGGACCAGACATTAGCTACGGCTATCATGTGAACAGGCGGAATATCCCAAGCAAAACTAAAACAGTGTTGCTTGGCTCGCTCTGACAGCCAGTTAAGCCCCTTGCTCGCCTCAAGCTGAGTGCTCTTATAGCTCAGCCTCTGGTGAGACTCAGTGACAAGAGGACTCACCCACACCGCCGAAAACTGCCGGGTGATGCTATTAACGATCGAGGGCTCTGGATCTATCCCTCCCGTAAAGCTCAGCTTTATCGGGCTAGTTGCATTAGGCCAAGGGGTGTCGAACCTGAGTTTTAAATCAATACCCGAATCGAAGCGCAATGATATTGGGCTGACTACTTCACCGTTTTTTTTAGTGATGAAACTAAGTTTCATTAAATAATTACCGTGAAAGGATCTATCTCTTGCAGCTTAACGCCATCCATACAAACAGCATTGTACTGGTCATTATCATCGAGAATAACGACGAGTATTTCATGCTTCTGAGCATATTTTTGATTGAGAACTAATTTTACTATACCGCTTGGAGGAACGAGGTGGTGAAAAATGGTTTTAGCCGTATTTCGGTTAATTATCATAAACCTTTCTGCATTCAAATCTGCATCCAGTTCAAATAATGCTTGCTTAAAGTTATTGCTGGTATCGACAAGAACCTGATTTAATTTGTTAATCATACCAAGACTCCATATTGACCCAAAAATTACAGCCGCCGTTATGACCAGAATGTATTAACCAATGCTCTTGCCCTCCAATCATTGAGGTTTGAGGCCATAATTGATCTGAATACCTTGGGGCTTGAGTTTGTATTAATCCAGGTACATGACCTCGATAAGCGGGGTGTAGAGAACTGTCACCAATTCGAGTCCCTTCCGAATCAGCATTGATCCCTGTTGTACCTGTAACTGTATAACCATCTATAGAAATTAATGGTCTGCTATACACTCTAAATTCTGAGGGAACACCGTTTGTTGTCGTTGTTGGAGATGTGATAAATTGACTTAATAACTCCATAATCTTGCCATGATTAGTACCATTGCTCTCGTGCATAAATCCTATAACACTGACTGGACTTAGATACGCTAAACTCAAAGACCAAGAGGCCGATATTTGATCGGCGTGAGCAGCATAAGATAGTAGTGTAAAACGATTTAAATCATTAGGCACAAACGAATCTATATCGCCGCAAAAAAATGCAACGTGGGCAGATGTCCCCATTTTCATTGTTAGCTTACTATCATAAATCGCAAACAGATAAAAACCCGCACTAGTGCCTATTAAGCACCATTTAGTTATGCGGCTATTACCACCAAAAGCAAATCGTTTACTGGCACAATTTATCGTTGTCCAATCTGGGTCATATTCAGTCAGTAGCGGTGCAGTTTGTAAATAAACAACTCCACCAACGGGATCTGCTCCCGTCTTGCATTTTATCTGAACATAAGAACCGCTAGCCTCTGCCGATGAATTTCTAAAAACAGCCTTAAACCCATCAGGGCTCACAAATGGCATTGTCCACCCAAGAGATGCTTTAGCCCCATAACCATCAACGAGGCATTTTTTAATTATATCAATGTAATGTGATGGCTTAACTTGGCTATTTGGTAATTGCGGCGCACCGGGATCGTCCCAGCGATAAACGGTTACTGGTAGTGACATTGTTTTGCCCTGTATTAATTGAGATTGTGGTTGGGGGTCGAGTTAGGCTTCGTTACCGCGATAAACAAGGGTGGTTTGGTCTTTAGTGACAACGCTATGGCCAGATTCGACCACTCGTATAGGCATAATGCCGCTGCCTGCAGCAACGCTCTTAAACCTCACTGCTTCACCTGGTACCCAACCACCGCCGAACGCCTCTTTAGGTATAGTGAGGTAAGCCTTACCCGCTAAGGGGTTTAGCGGGATGAAGTTATTGAGGGTGTCACCCGAGGCGATAAAACCGACTCGGCGACCAATAAAATTAAAGGCGGTAGCAGAGGTAAATTGGATCAGCCAATCCTCATTAATGGCGGCGTCATTAGTCACCACTATAGGGTAATCAATAGTATTCATTGAAGCTGTGGCCCCTGGCCCGTCAACGTCCCAGTTATCATTCCACGCGGCTAAATCTCGCACGTTCTCAATACGTGCCTGTTGATCACCCAGTATCTGTACACTCGATACTGTGGCGCCAATTGGGTAACTTCTCGATAGCGCTTTAGCTAACTGCAGTTGGCCCGACTCCACCGATGTCACTAAGGCACGTTCGCTTAAGGTATCGCTGATAATGAATGGCGCGGTAAAGCCAGTAAAATCACTGTTTAATGTAACTACGCCAGTGGCCTTATTCACACTGTAATGATCATCGGTACCCGTCCAAAGACTTGCCCCGAGCGAATCTGTAATATCGACAAAATCAGCATCGGCTCGGATATTAACTGTGCCACCAGGTGCAGGGGAATTTACCGCCTGAAACTGCACATGCTGAATTGATATCGTTCCCCAAGGGTGAAAAATATCAACGAGTCCTTTTTCCGGCAGTCTTAAGGGATTGAGGTTGTAGATCTCCGGGGGCGGCAATAAGTCCACCACTTCACTAATGTCATAGCGCAAAGTGGATAACTTAACCGCTTGAGAAAAGCTGATAGCAACAAACCGACCTGAGATAGAGCCGCTGATACTGGTACCAGTAATGACCCCGGCTTCATCACTACTCGCACTTAACAATGAACCTGTAACCGTTTCAACCTGCAGATAAAAACTAGTGAGTAAAATAGCGTTGTAAGGAATAGAAAATTGTACCCCGGTATCTGACTCGCTGCCGCCGACCAGCGCATGATAACTAAGGAAGCTAAACCCTTGCTCTAGCATAAATGTGCCATCGCTATAATTTAAAATAGCAGCTCTATACTCAGAGCCATCGCCTCTACGCACGTAAAGACCATCTTCAAGCTCATAAAGTCGCTCTGAGCTAGAACCTATGGCCCAGTTAACGGTACCTGTGAGTGTTCCTCTGATAATTTCTTTCCCTGCAGGGAATCTATCCGCATGATAATAAACGGCATAACGAATACTTGAAATATAGCTAACCGTAACTGCTGTATTAATATCAGGTTTACGCGATAAGGTGGCACTAATCTCATTGTTAGCCACGGTAACGATAGCATCAGCACCATCATACAATTGGCCATTAGCGATATATTGAATCTCAGGCGTAAAATCAACGGTAGCAAGATCGCTTTGCAATACATCATTCACAGTAAAGAGATAAGTCTGGGCGCTTGTTGCTACTTGGGTGAGGGTTTTCTTAACGAGATCTGCACCGTTGGTACTCAGAGATAAGCCTGCATGGCTAACCGAACTGCTCACAGTAGGTAGCAAACTTTGTACTGTCTCTTCGACCCTTAATATTTGGCCTGCGCTGACCTCTGTTAACTTACTCACCCCATGATATTTAACTTGCGAGGTGCGGGTAATCATTCTCAGCACAGTGCATTGCGATTCAGTATTAATAACTATATCACTATCGGGTGTGGCAAACGGGATACCTGGCTCAAAGGTGATCATGCCATTACTTGAATTACCACCACCTCGAGTCACTTGAGCATAATGCGTTAAGCGTGGCCAATTTCCATGTTCAGCACCGTCATATTCGACACTGATAGCAATAATATCCCCCACTCTAAGGCTGACATATTGAGGCTCATTACCTGAGTAATCCCAGCGAGCAAGGTTAGCGGTACTAAAGGCGTTTTGATACTGCAGAAAACCCGACATTCCCGCCCTGAGTTTTTGCCCGGCAACAACATCACTCTCGAGCATTTCACGCATATCAGACAATTTAGCGGCATCAGTCATACCGCGAGACTCAGCGAGTAACATGGTCACTAGTGGATCACTTGGGGGGTCAGAGAAAAATACATGAGCATCGAGTAAAGTTTCTGTGCCTGGAGTATCTAAACTTGGGTAACACTTCACAATGTCGATAGCACTTTGAGCATGATCAATGTCAGAGATAGGCAGGAATAGATCATTAACCTTGCCATTGGTCACTTCGTTTCTGGTTCTTAGTCCCCCCGCATTATCATCATTGCCTAAGCGTTCGGGCTTAAAGAGCTTTAAATCATTTCTATTCATAGGGAGCCTACACGGTTAATAATCGAAACGTCGCGTCAGTGAGATCGTTATAACCGCCAAACTCCTTAAAGAGGTCGGTACCTGACACTGCGGCGCCTTGGGAATGATCCCAAATCACTTGAAAGCTTTGGCCATCGATAACCAAAGTAAATTCGGTGAGGGTGATAAAGCTGTGCTGTTGAACCTGTTCAAACTCAGTTCGGGTTATCCAAGTATCTGAGGTGCCAAGCACGATGCTTAGCCCTGCTGCTATTGGCGCTTGATTAATATGAGGCGCACCATTAAGGGCGCGAATCATACTGGTTGCAACTCGTTTTTGCTTATCCCTGTTAAGCCATAACAAGGGCTCTGAGAGAGTAATGGTGTCTATCTCGGTCATTATCCACCTACTTGCTGCTGGCGTGTCATTTCAGCCATAAGCTCTGCCAAAATGCTCTTTGATGTCAGAGTATTAAACCGCTTACTACCTATCTGTAAAACCAAGACAGTTTCGTCTAACGATGAGGGCAAGGGTTGAGGGGTTGGAGTGGGTACCGGGGCGATATATTTTGTTGCTGCTGGGCTTGGCTTAACGGGCACGGGAGTGGATTTAGCCTGCTCGGTATCAGTCTGCTGGCGACTGGCCTTGTCTGCTTCCTTCTGAGCCTTGAACTCGGCCATCTTCATTGAATGAATACGCTTAAGGATCCGTTCTGACTCTTCAAGCTGGGCGATCAGGTTTTCATCACCCGTTCGCCTGGCTTTAATTAGCCGCTCATTGAGTTCGGCAAGCTGGCGTTCATACGCGCGCTTCTCAATCGCGGCATTATCACCCTCTAAACCATCGAGCTCATCTTTGAGAGATGAAAGAGTGTCTTTAGCACTACCCCGCAACTCATCCATTTTATCTTTGGCTTTATCGATAGCCGAGGTAAGCAAGCTCATATCTTGATCGTTAACCAGTGAAAGACTACGGGAGGCCATCTCGGCTTTACGCACCAACTCTACATTGGCGCCGCCTACTCCATCTAATGCCTCAGTTAATCTTAATAATTCCATTCTCTGTTCATAATAAGCGAGCTTGGTTTTCTTGCTTGCTATCACGGTTTCGATAGCGAACGATCTAATGCCGGTGAAATCAATAAATGCAGCGAAATCATTCTGTATGTTGCCAAGTTCTACGCTTAGGCTTCTATACTCCGCCCTGACCTTCTCAAGCTCAGATGAATCATCGACTAACTTATTCTGGTGATAGAGTATGTTTTTAAAATAAACTGTGGCCCCTTCACTCAACTCGGCGATATCTGCAGTGACGGACTGCAGATGATTAGTGAACGCTTGAGCTATCGACACCAAAGCGTACCCAGCTTTCTCTGCACTTTTGGTGACAGTGTTCATGGTATTAGATATAGTGGTACCAATACCTTTTGAGTCCGTTTCAACCTTATCTTTGGTATTGCCAGTTTGTTTCCCAAGGCCTTTTTGAACTTCATTGAGTCGCTGATATTGCGCGATAACTAGTTCAAGGTCGCCAGTTAAACCTAAAGCAGCAGCTTGCTGGCGAACAGAGGCATCAACTTGCTTATCACTGGCAACAGCAGCCTGAACAGCTGCCTCGGCATATTTCAAAAAAGCCTGATTCAATTCATAAGTTGAAACAGCTCCTTCTTTTGCTCCCTTCTTAATCACCTGATAGGTTATTCTTGCAGCTTGTTCTTGATCTCTTAACGTTTTGACCGTAGTGATCCCCCCTTTGGCCATGATATCTTCAAGTTCTTTTGCACTAGCGGCTTGCAGTTGTTGTAATTGAGTTTGTTTTTTCTGAGTAGCAGCCAGTTTTGCGGTGATTAGCTCTAAAGATTTCTGTGCAGATCCATATTTCTCAACTGAAGCTGTACCTTGAATAAATGCTCGGCGCACCTCAACTAATGTTTGCTGTGCGAGTTGCTGCTGGACCAATAATTCTGCCTTAGTCGCTGCCGTAGCCTTGATAATAGCCAGCTCTAATTGCTGCTGGTTTTTAATCTGCCCCTGCTGGGCAACAGAAAGTTCCAGGGTGACTCGACCGAGATCATTCTGGGCTTCCATGAACAGATAACTGGCTTCACCACCTTTTTGTGCACCATCAACCAACTCAGTATAAGCCTGCTTAGCGGCAAGCTCTTGTGCAGTAAGTGTTTCAATCTGTTTATTACCTGCAGCAACAACCTTTTCGGCCTCACTCACCTGAGTCGTGGTGCTCTTTACTGCTTCGCTAGCTATTTTTTGATAAGCGGCAGTAGTATCACTTTCAACGGTGTTGGTAACTTGTGCCCAAGCAGTTTTGATATCTTGACTGTCTTGTTCTAACTGCTTTAAATAACCGGCAGATAAAGCGTTAAGTAACTCAGAGGCTTTACGAATTTTAGCCGCACTTTCTTCACCACCAAGAGATTCAACAAATATTGCAAAACCTTCTGTCATCAAGGCCCAACTTTTAGTGGCCACAGCTGCAACACTAATGATGCCAGCACTTATTGAATTCCAAACTATTTTTAGTGAGCCTGAAATAATGTTAAGTGCTTCTGCAAATGCAGTAATGTTGTCAAGCATCCCCTTTAGGCTACTGCCACCATCCCTTAAAATAGATGAGAAAAACTGGCTAATATCTTCAGCTGCCGCTTTAATTTTTCCGTCTTGATTTAATCTGTCGAACTGTTCATTAAGGTCTTTGATGAAATCAACGGCTACCTGATAAACACCAGAATCAGCAATGATCCGTTTGAACTCTTCAAATTTATTGGAGATCAGATTAACTTGGCCAGCTAACCTGTCGAGGCTTTTAGATGCTTGACCGTTCGCTTGCTTACCCATCTCATTAAAAAGGGCGGCAAGGGTTTCGCGACCAAGCTGGCCACTTGCAGATAATTTTTGAAGCTGAATTGTATTTTTACCAGTAACCTTCTCAAGCAGATCCCAAACAGGTACACCCCGTTCTACCAGCTGCAAGATCTCTTCACCCTGCAGTTTTTGTTTAGCCCATGCTTGACCGACCGCAAGAATAATTCCCTCTAACTTCTCCTGACTCCCGCCAAGCCTAGCGTTGTAATCGACCATGGATTGCAATGTACCGTTCATGGGGTCGATACCAAAAGTTTTCAGAGAAGTAAAAGCAGTCCTCACACTCTCGAGACGAGTACCAGTTTTATTGGCAAACTCTTTTATCCAGGCAGTCGCTTGCTCTCCTTGTGCAATTGACCCCATCATGGCAGACATTTGTACAGTAAAAGCCCTGGCATCATCACCTGTAGTCAAGATCCCCTTCAAACTTTCCCACAATCTATCAATACCAATATAGGCACCAGCCATAGCAAGTAGACTTTGTGTAGCCGAGCCGATAGAACCACCAAAATCACGGGCTGATTTTTTCGACTCTGTAAGTAATTTATCATGGCGAGAAAGTTGTTTATTTACACCACTTATCGCGGTCTTTGCTGCAACTTGTTGTTGCTTTAACTCTTTACTGGCATCGGCCAGCTTATCCATTGAGTAACCGGCTTTAGTCAGTTTATTGGTTTGCTGCTCTAGCTCAGTCTTATTCTTACCTAAGCTGGTCGCTAACTTGTTAAGCTCAGATCTTGCGTTCTTAACCTTAAGGGTATACTCGGCTTTCTTACGTCCAGCCTCATCGGCACTGGTACCAATGGCATCGAGTTCATGACGCTGCTTGTCGAGGGCTATACTCAGAGCTTTGGCGCTGGCTTCTGTCGTCGATTGTGCTTGCTCTAATTGCTTAAGATCAACGCTGGCTTTATTGAGCGCAGCGGCTTGTTCCTTACTGGCCTGACTGCCCTTTTGTTGTTGTGCTGTAAGCTTATCAACTTGAGCACGAGTATTTTCTAACTGCTGTTCATACTGGGCTAGCTGTGTTTTGGCTTGTTGATATTCTTGCTCGGTTTTCTCAGTTTGGGCTGATGCCTCTTTATGCGCACCATCAAGCAGCTTAACAGCGGTAATGGCTTGTTTTTGTTCCTTGACCAACTTATCTAGGGCAAGGCTATTATCGGTATAGGCTTTTTCACCTTTACTGATAGCGCGAGTCAGATCATCTATCGCCCCTACGGCACCTTGCAGATCTTCAAGCTCATGCAAACGTTCATTTAAAATTTCACTTTGCTGAGCCAGATCAGCCAATGCCTTTTCAGACTTATTGGCTTCTGATGAGAAAAGGTCTTTACCTTTGATGATCAGGTTGACGACTTGATCTTTAAAACTCATCGATAACACTCCAATGAATAAACAGGTTCAACAAAATGAAAAAGCCATCACCACTCTCGAGTTCTCAATAGTGGTGATGGCTTAAGGGATCACAGAACAAAAAGAGTGTTAGGCGGCACTTCGAACAAAGAATTTCGACTTACCGGTTGCAACAATAGAAGCATCGGCCAGCACGCCGCCCTCAATGTCGAATGAACCAAAATCATCACCAATCAGATCAAGTGAAGAAGTTGGGCTTGGCTTCCACTTGTAGAATTTTAAGGTCCAAGGTTTACCCGTGGCATCGTTAATACCGTCAATAACCACTTTCACCTCTTTGCCTGATTCAACCAGCGCTTGTAAGGCGTTGCCTGCTTTTGAGGTATAGCTCACCTTAATGGCTTGCCCTTCAGTCATAGCACCGGTGCTTAAAGGTCGAATACCACCAGCGCTAACAATGTAGTCAACATCGACATCATAAGTGGTGGTGCCAGCCTCATTCTTCAGCACAGGCGCAATACTTGTGTCGATCATCTTTGTAGTATCACAAAGGCCATCCAGAACGGCAGTCAATGGCTCATCATCCACAGCACCAGCAGCAACGACTTCGACCTTGCCACGCAAACCAAGAGCCATATTTTCATTGCTAAAATCATTCATGGTGGCTGATAACTTCACCGACTTAATCTTAGTAACCTCAGCAGAGTTCCCGCCGCCACCGCGATAGTTCGGTTGAGATTTGGTTTCTTGCTCGATATCAATTTTAACGCCGCTGGCATTACCGACATCACGACCATCGACATACATAATGCCTGAGCCGATGTAGCTCTCGGTTACTGTTTCACTCATAGTAAATCTCCAAATGTAACGGTTTGAGTTATTGAAAGGGTGATCACCGCTAAGCCATGCTTTTCATGAACTTCGGGCATAATGTATTTACACGGTTCTGGTTCAGTAAAGCTGATCACACTTGTAAGCCACGAGGGTTTAGCCGGGTTGCGTTCACCTTTGAAAAACGCCTCCCGGATCTGCCTGACAGCATTAATAAGTTCAGCGGTAGGCTTAGCCGTTGAGGTCAACTTAACCCCCACAACCAGTTGCAAACGCAACTCGTCTTTATAGGGATTGTTACCTGAGGGGATTTCAGCAGAATCTTGATGAGGTTGAACAAAAATAAACTTGCTCTTGCTGGCTGATGATTGCGTGTAGAAACCTTCACGCACGTCAAATCCATCAACCGCTTCAAGGCGGGTGATAATTGCATCTATCATGAGATCCCTCGGCTGATTAAGCCATGTTAAGTCATATGTTTGGTATATCGATCACGAAGGTAATGACTGATTTTTTCATCTATCTCCGGACGAATAACCCCAAAGCTCCCCGCCACTGATGGACCATAAGACGCCTGTTGAATGTCACGCCAACTGTTATCACCTTTCTCTCGAATAGCCATTAACGCATTGCCATTGCGGCCAGTGAATTGAAAGGCGCCACGAAAGATGTGGAATTTATTACGAAGCAAACTGATGCTATAGCCTGAACTAACTTGGCGAGCGGGTTTAGTCTTGGCGTTGCGAGTTCTTCGAGTATTAACGAAACGGGTCAAAGTACTGGCTCTATACCGTGAATACACTCGAGCCTGTAAAAACCTAGGTTCAACCTGGAGCTTAATATTGTCATCAACATAACTTCGAGACTTAAAACCATACCGATTAAACACGGCATCTACCGCCTGAGCTTGACCGTATATGGCAGTGTCTTTAATTGCTTGAGCAATTGCAGGGGCTTGCTGGCTTCGCATTCGCCTGAGCTCTTTATTGACGGATTCAAAACCTGTTAAATGCACCTTATTACTGGCCATAAGTTGCCCTCTTCACGCTAAATTTCTACATAGATATAAATAACGCTGATGTTATCCACCTGGTAAATCTGGGTTAACCGGCACTGCTTACCTGTAGATTGAAAATCACCTTGCCCATCAAGAATGCCAAGTTGAAACAGATCATCACAATGAACAGGCCCATCACTTAGCAGAAACTCAGCCATTGTAACGGGTTGAGGTATGTACTCTTGCGAGGTATCTGGCTCAGTGACATGAGGAACGACACTACGATTAGCAACGACCCCACCCGAATCGGGAGTGAACTGACAGGTATCAGCCAGTTTACGAAAAGCCCTTTCGAGCTTAACTGCAGCCTTAACCGCAAAACTAGGCATTAATTTTTACCCAGGCAGTATCTGACGGGTTACCAGCTGCAGCCCATGCTTTACCCGCTAAGGTGTTTCCCGATGCTGTTGAGGTAATGTTGCCATCGGCCTTAATGTAAACTTGTGCACCTTGACCAATATCATCAGCTTGCACCTTAGGCAGTTCAAATACACCGGTGGTGACAAAGGTTCCTTCGTTATTAGCTTTCACATCACCTAATGCAACAGCAACAAGCTTACCGATTAAAGCCGGCGCCCCACTGGGAACATCGGCAGCGGGAGTATGATCAATAGTATTACCATCACAGATTTGATTCTTCATAACAGGTTTCCTGTTTAATAAAGCTGAAATAACAAAACCGCCCTAGAAAATGGCGGCCTTAATGGATCGAACAAGCAGATTAAACACCTGTAGATTTAACGAGTCCTCGATGATCGAGTGGCGCAACACCTGCATCGATTCGAACTTTAGTGGCGACACCATCGATGCTAAAACCGTCTTGCTGCTCAATATAGGGCGTGTCGATACCGTCTAGGTAAGCGACTTCGATAGTGTCACGACCTTGACCTGCTGCAAGGTAGTATGCCTTGTCGCTTGAAGCTTTAAGACGCGCCTCGGAGATCACTTCGGCAAAATCTTGCATTGGGTTAGCAATGCCCGCATTGATATCGGCACCTTTAACCGAACTAGACTTGATGATCTGGGTCAAGGTACGCTTAAGGTTAGGAGGACACAGCACAAATTCTGGCATGATGTTAAGCGCGCGCGGGTTCTTACCGCCTGTAGTTTGGCTCTCCATTAGCTCAGCCAGCACACCTAGCACTTCGACACTTGGCGCACCGCCGCCCAAGTTGCCATGTTCGGCATGAAACAGCGTTTTACCATCGGCCATTTTGGGGTTACCGGTTAAGATTGCAAACACCAGATCACCGATAGTGCCTTTTGCTGCCATCCCCATTTTCATAGGGATTGATGTGAGCATATCCATATCATCATTGATGATGCACTGACGAGTGATAGAGAAAATTTCACCATAAGTGGCCAGCGCAATATCGGCACCTTTATCACCTAAAGTGATGTACTTATATTCAGCCCCTTCACGTACTTGGCGCAAACTGCCGAACTCTTCTAAGCCCACACGCTTGGAAACTTTAAAGTCTCCAAGTTGGCCTTTTTTAGTGAAGCGCTCAAAGGTTTCTTGGGCCATTTCCCAGCCTTGTAGCACCGATTTATTGGCGACATCAAGTAAGATGTTGCCAAAATCCGATGAGCTGTGAGTAAACGCCAGGCCTACCATCTGCATCTGGTTGAGCCCCGCAATGCCAATACCACGATCGGCAAGAGAAGCACGGGCTAACTCTTTCAAGTTATAGCTTGAGTAACCATTATCTTTTTCAGCTTTAACGTGGCCAGCACGCGCCATCAAATGCGCACTGATAGAGTCCCCCACTAAATTGCCGTTACCAGAATGAATAATCACACTTTGAGGCTGGGGCGCTGCTGGATCTGTATTTTGGCCAAGAGCAGCTAAAATTTTGTCTTTAGCACCTGAAGCATCTATTGTCGCATCGGCAATACAGGTATTCTTTAATTCTCCAAACTGAGGAAACGAAGCAAACGCCGCATTAATTCCGTCAATTCGCTCTTTATTCATCGTTGCCGCAGCGGCAGAGATATCAGCTTGTGAGGGTTGATTTAGTGCAGGGGTCGCGGGAGTTGGCGTATTGGTAGCACCTGGATTATTACCCTGTGGTGCAAACAGGTTTTTTAGAGCTTCTGGCATATTGGTAAAATCCTTCAGTCGTTTCGAACTTAGTGATGCTGCCATCTGCAGCGGATCGGTTAATGTGTCTGCAAAGCCTTTTTCAACAGCCTCGCTACCAGTGAGCCAAGTTTCACTGGCGAGTAAGCTATGGAGATCATCATCGCTGAGCCCTGTTTTTTGCGCATAGGCTCCAATCAGGTTGCTTTCGACCTTATCGAGCAGATCGGCATATTTGCGCATATCGTCGGCATCACCTAAGGTGCCACCCCAAGGTTTATGCACCATCATCATGGCGTTCTCTGGCATGATGACCTCATCGAATGCCATGGCGACAACTGATGCCATAGAGGCAGCAAGCCCATCGATATAGCATACCTTTTGCGCCGGATGACCCTTGATGATGTTGTAAATCGCCATGCCTTCAAATACATCGCCACCCGGACTATGGATTCTGGCAGTGATTGAGCTCACTTTGCCTAGAGCCTGCAGATCTTGGGCAAACTGCTTAGCGGTAATACCCCATCCACCAATCTCGTCGTAGATCATCAACTCAACATGACCATTTTGGGCTTTTAACTGATACCAGTTTTTATCAGGGACCGACTGATCATTAATCGCCTTGCTGGCCATGCCTTGCGGCGCGGTTAGCATTGCGCTTGTCGGCATTGCCGCGAGCATTGCTGTTGCTAGTATTGTTTGTTTCACTGTTAGGTTCTCCAAGTGAAGGATCAGGGTCGTTGGCTGTCACCATGTTGTTGTCGCGGTTATACTCCACCTCGCGTTTACGCTGGCGTTTCACTTCCGCAGGATTTCGGCCCCGGGCTCGTGCCCACTCGGCCTCGGTTGCCGCATTACCGGCTATCATCATTTCCCACCCCTCAGCCTCTTTCCTAGGGTCTATCCAAGGCATAGTTGGGCCGTAATAAACACCATCAAAAAGGGTGTTGATATCGAGGTCTACAGGCAGAATTAGTGGGTCAACTTTATTTAGCTGCTCCATCTTGAGCCAGTTTCGATAAACAGGTCTGGACCACCCGGCACAAAACCATTGCTGCATGATGCGGTTTGATTCGTCTTGCTCTACTAGCTCTTGGCGCTGACTGGAATAACTTCCCTTATAATCCCGGGCAATAGAGGAATAACTACCACTAGTACCCGCCGCCGCGGCTTTCATCTGACCATTACGAAAATCAACCAGATGAACATTGGGGCGATTAGACTCGAGAGTGTCGATGTCTTCACCTGGTGCCAGAGTTGTAGTCATGCCCGGACCAAATTTTATATCTTGGGTCTTTTCTCCCTCAGGATTAAACAGATCAGGGGACCCACGCTTGATAACAAAGGCTAATGCCGCCGAGATCCGCGCCGCAACCCGCTCCGACTCTTCATAGTCTTTGATATCTGCCAGGCGAGTCATAATGCCGTGAAACAAGCTAATGCCACGTAGCTGGTGCAGACGCTTAAACAAACCAAGGTGCAACATCTTAGCTTTAGGGACTTGCTTCGTTTTATAACGAAAGCCTTTCTGATCTGCGGGGTGATCGAGCAATACATGGTAATTAACCACCTGGCCCCAACCATTCACCTCAAACCCTTGTCTGATCCGCTTAGCGATATCATTAAGTTCATAAGGAATAAAATCAGGCTCTAACGCTTCTATAGAGTAAGGCGTTCCCTGCTCGTTGGGATGAATGAGCTTAGGGACTTTACCAAGTACATGCTGACCAAATACCTCCCCATCTCGTAATGCTGTGCGCAACGCTAAACGCTCAAGTTCGGGTCGAGAATAACGACCTGTAACATCTGGTTTTAGAGACCAGTTACCGAAACGGCGTTGCAATTCATTAGCAAAGTCATCAAGAATATTCCCTTCAAGATCACGAGGCTGAGGCTCTACGACTATTCCTTGAGCCCCCACAACTCGCTCCTCCATTCGATCAAGAATACCGATGCTGAGATCATGATTCTCATCTAACCAGCGAGCCTGCTCACGCAAGCTTTTACCTGCAGCAAATACAGCTTGGTTAGCCCCTCTTCCCTCTTTTTTAGCCTTGTGAGTTCGACTAGACTTTGCAGCTTCATAGCCTTTTATCGCATCAAAGCTTTGCTGTGCAGCTTCTCTATTTAATGCCCACCTTGGCGAGATATGAGAAATAGCATTATTTATCCAGCTCATTATTTTTTCCTTAAAACATTGCTCAAGAAGGGCTTAGAACTGAGCCTGACCAAAGCCGCCATTAGGGCGAGAATATGCTGAAACTCGACGCTCCCACTCCATACGACCTTTCCTGATTTGTTCCAGATCTTCCATTCCCATGGTTTTGCCGTTAACCACTACCGTTTTACCATCAAGCACATCCAGTTCAGCTACGACATATGCATCTACCATTTTTTTTGCTAATGCTTGGCTCATAGCCAGCCTCCTGTGCCTGTATCACCCAGCCAGTTATTGGTTTGAGTTGAACGTGATTCTGAATGGGGTTTTTCTGACTCGAATTGAGCGCTTTGTTCACTACCGGAATCGATATCGTTGGCTGCGGCAATATTATCTTTGGCCATTTTGTCTAAATCGATGCCGAAGCGTTCCATGGCGATATATAGGGCTGCTAAGGCATAAACCAAACAATCAAGTGCTTCGTTGCGCCTGCCACCAGCATCCCAGCGATAAACAGTGCGTCCATTTCTACGAACCGCTATTTTTCGCTCAGCAGTAAGCTGCTGCAGTTCAACATCATCACAAATGGATTCATTGAGAGGCAGATGAATAGCCCCGGGTTTACGAACGTACTGATCGGGCGCGATACGAAGCATCGACATAATCAGCTCTTTGGCGTTGTCGGTACCGACTTCTGTCAGATAGACGCCCTTGTTATTTCTCTTGCGAGGAAAATTAGCGATTGGCTTGCCATAGACGTTGGCCCCCTTGATGGGTATGACCCGCATAGGACCAAGCTTTTTACTCATGGCATAAACAGTATCGGTATAATGACCGCCACTGTCCCAACCAACGAGCCCCAGTTCTAAACGCACACCATCAGCGCGAATATAGCTTTGCTGCAAGCGTTCAGTGACTTTATCCAGCAATACTTGGCTAGCGGGATCCCCATAAAGAATAAATCTATCGACTAAACAACACTCTTTACCGGGTCCCCATCCCCAGATGCGACCTTCATAACGATCATCTTGGGTATCCACACCGACAGTGAGATACACCACCCAATCAGGGACTTTGTTTTCAGGGTACATTTCCCGGCGCCGAGATAAATCTTCCCACTCTAAACGCTCACCATTGTCAGCATCCCAAGGCTCACCCAGTTTCGTATTCACGAAAGTCTTTAGTTTTTCTTGATCACCTCGACACTTAAGAAAGTCTTTAACCAATTTCGCCCAGGTCGTTAGCGGGTTATAGGCAGACCAGATATAAACAGCGATATTATCTGGGGTGGCACATTCAATGCCGTCAGTATCAAAGAAGCTAAGAAAGTCTTTTGTCTTAAGCCCTGTTTTTTCACATATCCACATCGCATCAGCATGCTCTTGCATTGCCATTAGTGATGCGTTTTCTATTACGCAGCCATTATGCTCACAGCAGTAATAAGCAGATTCAGGCTTACCTATAGGCCACTTAATCCCAAATGGCTCTGTTTTACCGCCAAACTTCAAACTCTGGCGTTCGTCACAATGTGGGCAAGGCAACATAAATCGAAAGTGATAAGGGCTTTCACTGCAAGCTTTCTCTATCTGACATTCGCCCAATACCTTAGGGGTTGAGCCCCGAATAGATTTTGGAAATGCCGACAACTCAAAACGAGTGTCGCCTAAAGTGGTGGCATTACCTTCTTTTTCGATATCAGCAAGAAAAGCGGCGAGCTCATCATAGATACATTCATCAACTGAGATTTCACGATAGTTTGCAGCTGCAGTACCACCACGAACATGTAAGGTTTTACCATTGGTAAAGAACTTGGTGTCTAAAGTGCTGTCACGGTGTTTCTTACCTAACCAGGGTGCCAACTTGCGCCAAATAGGAATATCTCTGATTGCAGACTCAACATGAGCCTTCATAAACTTTTTAGCCAAACCATCGGTTGGCTGATAGATCACTGAGTTTCGTTTCTTGTGTTCGATCTTGTAGGCCGTGTTGGCCATAAGCATCTTGGTATAGCCCACCCGCGCCGATTTCATGAAATTCAGCGTGGTGATCTGGTCGTTCCCCATGGCATTAAGAATGCCAACCTGAAACGGTAATGAAGTCCAGCGACCTTCTGAGTAACTGCTCTCAGATGACATATAAAAGTGCTGATCAGCATATTCACTGCAAGTGAGTAATGGTGGCCTATAGAATGAACGTAGCCCAGCCGATATCGCCGCTTTCAGACTCTTAATCTGTGCTGGCGAGATACTCATCTAATAGTCCTTCCATTTCGCCTGCTAAATCAGCGCAGAGGTTTTGCCCAGTGATCACCTCTGACTTGATAGAATCAATCATCTTCTCGGGGGTATCGGGAAATTTACGTTTTATCTGCAAGGGAATTTGATCGAGTATCGGTGCAATCTGAGCAGCAATTTTTGACAGAAAAAAGGTAGAGAACAAAACCTCTACCACCTCTTTACGATCTTTTTCATTTTTCAGCTCTTGGCCATCGGCTTGCGCCTTGGTAAGCCGATATCGTTCATAGTCAATATTGGGCTTTTCTGGGTCGAAGTCATCAAGGGATGACTGTTGTTTTTTACGCTCATTACCGACTCGGTTAGCAACCACATCGGCTACTGTATATAGACGCTCACGGCCCCTTTTACTATGAATAGGTACCGCCCATTTATCGAAGGCGGTGGTGCTGATCCCCAGGCTTTTACACAAGTCAGATTTATTGAGTAATACAGGCTCAACCTCTTTTGCAGTAATACGAGCCATAGTTACACCTTAAGTATCTTCTTGTTCCAACTTATCCATTTTTGCTTTAATTAATTGTGTCTCTAACTCATGCAATTCTGTATCACGTCTGTTTCTTGCAGCCTGGTAAATCCAGTTGATCACGAAGGTCAACACCGCGAACAATATGCCAATCCATAGCGCTATATGATTCACTGATACGGCTCCCCCTGCAGCGGTGGTAAAAGAGGCTCCATAGGCCGCAGTTGATAATACTTTTTGCACATTTGGATCATTAATCATCAGTATGAGCCTCCCACCACTTTCTGAGTCTTAGCCAATCGGTATTACATTTAGCGATAATACTAAGCAACAATAAACTGTACTCGAGGTGATCGGCATTAGTCGTAACCTGTTCAAGAGGCAGTTGGCACTCGCTAATCATTTCCATTGGAGGTAACACATATTCTGTCTGAGTGGTGGTCACGGCGCGCACAATTAGCGGCTTGCTTGAGCAACCTGGCAGCATCAATAGGCAAAGGAGTATTGGCCCAATCATTAACTTGATCATTCTTGGAGTTCCTTAACCTATCCAGCTGTTTTGATTGTTGGTAAAAGGCAGTTTCAATCTCATTTTTAGCCTGATAATTTTCAATATTTAGAACCGATATTCGTTGAGTCTCTTGCCTTAAGCGTTCTTTTTCAACTTCGGCTTTCCTGACGTTCTCAGCCATGAAGTTCAAATCGGTCTGTAAAACGGCTTTGGCTAACGAGAGCGTTTCAATTTCACTTTCTTTAATGGCAACTTCTGAACGGACCAGAGAAAGGGAAACTCCTAGTAGGACGATCGCTATAATTAAAAACGCAATGATATACAGGTGAAATCGACCACCTGCGGATAGCAGCTGTCTCAACATCAATTAACTCCTCTAAACAAATTTTCCTTTCTGCTTCACGGCGCCGTATTAATCCAGGTAATTTTTTACTATCGGCATAGACCCAACGTGATAGCTCATTACAAGCCCCAACTCTATCTGCTGCTAAAAGCTTGCGTCGAAGCGTTGAATCTCTGAAAGCCCCAGGCCCAACGTTATAGATAAAACTGAGATACGCTGCATGTTCACCGTCAGTGAGCATCACCGGATGTGATAACCGTAGAAGTTGCCTATCGAACTTAGCTAAGTCTTTGGCGAATAACTCTAGACACTGCTGCTCACTGAAAAATTGACGATGCTCTAGCTCTGGGCCTGTGTGGCCATAACACGCAGTAAGAATGCCAACTGGATCAACATAAGTTTCCAAGACTCGTCCCTCGAAAGGAGCCACTAAAGTTGTCCCGGCAAAAACGGCTACCGAGGCTAAACCAAATGCCGCAAGTTTTTGGGATAGATTCATCATTAACTCACTAGAATTAGTAGGCCTTAACGAGGCTAAGCAGAAGCAGTTAAACCAAGTAGAGCGATGTCATGATCAACACCTTCTTGATAAACAATTTTGAGGTCGAGCTTTTTAGCTAGGGCTTTCTCAGCCAGCGCTCCATCCGAGAGATCCCAACCATCAAGTACGTATATCTCATCAGCACACATCAACATGGGAATGCAGATCTGCATATATTCAGCTTCACTCAGACCAGCTGGGAGTATTGCTGGGTTAAGTACAATTTTGCCTAATTCTTTCTGAACATCAGCAGCGAGATTAAACGCCAAACGATTGCAATCGACCAAACCTGACATTGGCCCGGCAATATAAACCTTGCTACGAAACATAAACCCACCTAGCAACAGGCAAAAAAATAGCTCCTAAAAAGGAGCTACGAAGCGAGAGACCGATTGAAATAGCTGAAACAGAGCAATAACAAGCTTAGCTAAATATACCCATTTAGAAGGGGATTAAAAAGGTAATAAACGACCGAAAAACGGTAACAATCGACCCAAAATGTTAAATACCCTAGCCTTGTATTCAATAGTTATCAGTTAAGTGATAACTCTTCAATTTTAACTGGGCGATGACAGCGAACCGAACGAATTACCACTCCCTTAACTACAAACTCATCGAACTCTTGAATCGTAATAGAGCTTGAGCTGCCAGGATCGGAATATAGAACCCGATACTTCGTATTTATAAGAGTGGAGATCAATTCACCATTCAGTTCAGCAACGACCAAATCATTACAAACAACACTCTTCGACTGGTCAACAACAAGCAAATCACCATCGAATACACCTATATTTTGTAAATCATCTCCTTGAGCCAAATAGACTTGAGTCGCAGAAGGAGTTTCAATCAGCAGATCATCTAGATTTAGTGGCTTCTGATAGTAATCTTTAGCTGGACTCTCGAAACCTGTAATGCCGCAGCTAGCACTAATATTGATAATTCTCATAAACCACCCAATGACTGTATATCCGTACAGTCATTGTAAGTAAATAACCTAAAAAATCAAGTTTAATGATTTGAAGCATTCCAATTGAAAGTGTCAAACAGAATAAGAGAGAGAATGAGAAAAAGCAGTTGAACTCGTAAAGGATCACAAAGTTGGTCTATTGGATCTGATTTCAGCGACCCAAAGAGTCATAGCGGGGATGTTGTTAAAACTCTATATAATCAATGCTAAATTAGGGGTTCATGTGAGTTGATCGCTATCAGGACTATCTTGCCGCGATAAAACAACAACCCTAACCCCAAAATCCTCATATGTAGTTAAGCACTGAGGTTCGCCGCCCCCGCACGGCTTTTAGCCAGAAGGACCCACGTAAAAATTAAGACGATTAAAGGCGCCGGAGCGCCTTTAGTATGCATTCAAAAAACTTAGTACTACTTCCAGCATTCAGGGCCGAAAATATCAGATTCGTGTGCATCATCAGTATTCATGAACAAGCTAATCTTTTTCCCCTCTTGAGTAGTAATTATATCAATATTATTACCACTAAATAGGGGGACATACTGCACCGTTTCATCGAATGTTTTAGTTGAATAATCCCTAAAATCAACAGTGTGCTCGACAGTAGCTCCTGCTGCTAACACATACCAGTCAAACTCTTCATAGTTGGGTTTTGTTTTATAAGTAATATTTAAACTAGGACCTTCAATCACCGTATATAAGCTTAGACCAGCGTATATAGGATCAAACTTAGACTTGTCCATGTAATAAGGATCAACTAGGAGATCTTGCCCTGATACATTAGTAAAACTTAAAGTAATTTGACCTTGTTGAGAGCATATGGGAGCTATATCAACAGAGATATAACTACTATCCATGTTTGTATTTCCTGCAACTGCAGTATTGGCTGATAATGCTAATACTAAAGCTAAACTGGCAGTTATAATGCTTTTCATAAGTACTCCCCTATAATGTTTTCAAAGAAGTAGGTGTAGGCGCTTTATATTCAGCATCATCTGGATAATCAGGCGGGTGGCCATTACTGGTTGCGCTTGCATTAACTGACAGCAGCAATGCAATTAAGTAAAAAAGGTTTTTCACTATTTAACTCCCTTTATTCTAGTGCGGCAGGAGATTAACAGAATATTAATCACCAGTAAATCAATTGCTTACTGATTGCTATTTACCGTTTGCCCTAATGCCTTTGAGATTAATTAGCTAGAAGTTCTGTTTCAGCGCGTCTTAACCAAAATAAAAACGCTTTCTTGCTATCGAATCCCAGAAGCGGCCATTCCATGTTACAAATGTACTGGGCTCTTAGTGCTCGACGACAATCTACCGTCAAGCAATATACTTTCATGTCGTAGCGATTGATGTGCTCCGGTGGTACATGCTCACGACTTCCACCGCAACTGCTGGGAATAAACGGTTCCTTTAGTCGGTCGCAAGCACTTCGGCTTGAGTAACTTTGACCAAATTCTTGCTGCGCCCAATAGCGGCCCCACACTTTCAACTCTTTCCGTAGTATCTTAATATTCATTAATGCGTCGCTTTTCTCATGCTGCATGGCTTGCCACCTCAGTCACTTTATCCAGGGGCAATTGAAATACCTGGTCGAAAATCGCTGACAGATCATCATAAGAAACTGCAGTCCTTCCTCGTTCCCAACTGCCATAAGTTTTAGAGCTAATCCCATAAATCTGCGCCACCTCATCTTGAGTAAATCCTCTGATGGTTCGACCTGCTTTGAGTAAATCTGAACCTTTTTTCTTCATAAATTTCCCCAAAACCTACCAAATGCATACTCTGTTAGTAATGATGCAGTCATAGCTATACCCACCCACTAGCCATCTGGCTTTCAGCTGTCCCATGATCAACACTTGATCTAGGCAATATCTCAGGCGCAACAGAAGAAAATCCCTGATCAATTAAATAAGCATGATATTGCTCTAATGCCTGGCTCATTCCTTTATCGAGAGTTGATTTAACATAGGTACGCAACAATACCGGCAAGGCATGATTAACCAAACGCTCACCAATCATGGTATCGACTCCCAGATCGGCCAGCATGGTCCTAAATAAAATACGCAGATCATGACTAGTAAAATGCTTAAATCGAATATGAGTATTCCACTTGTGTGCTGTACGGATTGATATAGGTCCAATCATGCCGGGAAACAAATAAGCACGCTTACCCACATGTTTAAATTGCCACTGCTTATAGCGTTTAAGTAGGGATCTGGCTGAATCTGTTAAGGGCAATCGGTGCTCTTGCTTATTTTTTACATGGCTAGCGGGGATCACCCAAATATCACCTGCAAAATACTCCCATCGTGCTTGGCGAGTCTCATTAATCCGGGTACCAAACATCATCATCAATACAAACAACATTTGTACCGGCATAATTTCAACACTCAAACGAGCAAACAACTCTGATAAATCGGTTTCAAAGAGTCGGGTATCTTTGGCACCGTCTAACTTTATCGAGTCAGTCACTTGATAACCGGCGATTGGGTTTGTATTAAGTAAACGAAGCTTTGCAGCTGCAGCGAACGCCACCTTAAGCTTATTCACAGCTTCACGAATATAGTTAGGTGAAAACTCATCTTGAAGCATTGTCTTAACCAGTCGAGTATCTATTTCAACAAAACTGACCTCACTCAAACGAAGCGTTCCCAAGCGGGGCATAAGATGGCACTTAATCAACGAAGCTACATTGCTACGCCAACTAGCACTATAAGTTGAATTGTTTTTGATATGAGCCTGATACCAGTTAAGGAGATCGCCCAAACTTTCAAACTGGCCTATAACCATATTTCCAATGCTCCGTTTAGCTAGCATGACAGGCAGATCATTGGCTAATGTCTTGATACAAACACTTGGCCAGGTGGCTATCTTCTCCCACTTTGTCTCACCACCCACATTCAACACCAAGAAGACACTTGCCTTAGCACGGCCAGCATTTGCCCTTAGACGTAACTCAGGAAAGCGAAGATCACGAAAATCACGAGTGATCCCCCCTTTAAGCCACCTTCTGATCGCCGCATCATTCAATTTACCAATATCAACACCTGACATCATATAGGACCCACTAGACGATATTCATATGTATTACAGGTTCCAGCCCGGATCCGCTTAACCCGATTGGATAAAGGAAATTCACGCCAACGAGCAGAAAGTGCAGTCTCACTATCATGAGAGCTAAAGCGAGTAAGACACTCCAGCTGAATCTCAAACAGAGTCCAGAATTGAGGCCCTGTAATGATTTGCTGTAGGCGAGATTTTTGTGTGAGTTTATTAGTTTCATTTGTAGTCATTAGAACCTCTCAAATCTAAATTTTTACGAATCAAAGCAATATTTTGTTTTGCAGCATCAGGTTTGGTTGGAATATTCATCTTAGGAGGCAGCGCCTTAGGGAGCTCAATATCAAACGGCTCACCAGCCAAAAAACGACGAACAAGTACATCGTAGTTACGGGTATACACCTCAAACACTTCCTTTTTGTTCGCTCGACTGAACATCCAGTATCCCGTTTCACGCATTGCCAACCACACCAACTCATGAGTCCAACTGTGACTAGCTGCATTGCGGTAGTGCTTAAGCGCCTCACGAAATGCTTGCTCAGTTTCAGGTAACCCCGCATCATTCGCACAAGGCAAACACCAAATGCAGAACTGACGTGGTGAAGGCCAAAATTTTCTCTCCCCTACTTCACTCCGGGCACGATTCAAACCGTATTGAACTTGATCACGGCTTCGAATTTTTTGTGCAGCAAGGGTTTTTAGCCACTCAGCCTTATGAGTTCCCTCTACCTCGATCTTTGGCGCCCCAACAGGAAACAAAATTTTAAGCTTCTCAAACACACTATCGACAATGGCAATATCCATATCTGACGGTTCAGGCCTACCAGATGCTGAACCACCAACACCCACTATCGGCCCTGAACTCAGCAAGGTTTGCAGACTTTTAGCTCTCATATCAGCGGGTCCTTATCGTTAAAAACATGTTGAGCCCAACCGTTATTCAAATGTTCGGGATCACCGGATACTTGCCCAGGCCTTGTCTTACTAACGCCGGCATTGGTCAACCAAGCCAATTCAAATCCACGCCAATTTCGAGTCACACATTCAGCCAAACAATCATCGACTGGGTATCCAGCAGCGACTGCAACATGCAGTTGCTTTGCAAGACGGTTGATCACTGTCTGACTCACATCGGCTTTTTGACGCTTACGCATTGCCATCCAATCAGCCAAGGTCTGTTCACTCGGCATGCCTGGCCAACAAGAAAAATCCAACATCGTTTTTTTCGATTTGGGTAAATCTTTTAAAGGTTCATTGACTGGTTCAAAAGAGTGACTGGTTCTGGGTGCAGGAGATTCACTAGGGGGTAGTGAATCTCCTGCACTAGGTAGTGAATCTGCTGCACTACCTAGTGAATCTCTTGCACTAGGGGGTGAATCTGCTGCACTAGGTCGATTACGGTCAAAAGACGTTAAATTTAAGTGGAAAATATTGCTTGAATTGCCCTTTTCACCCTTCCTAAATTCACGCCTCAAAAAGCCCTCGTTCTCAAGGTTTTTTACGTGGTTCATCACGCTTCGCCGGCTAATTTCACATTGCTCAGCAATATGTTGATAACTGGGCCAACACTCGCCGGTGTCGCTGGCGTTGTCAGCCAGCTTAATGAGCACTAACTTACGTAAAGGATTGCCCACTTTTGCCTTCATGGCCTTTACCATCAGATCCATACTCATGTGGGGCTCCCCCACACTCTCGCCAAATTGACGAAACATGCTTGTATGCGTAACATAGTTGTTGCCTCTCATAGGTATTAAGCCGTTCGGTCGCCAAACTAAAGCGGGCTTTCTTATTTCACTTCACTCACACAACAAAGGAGTAACAGCCATAGACGCTGTACACCTCTATGTTTGTTTAAAATTTTGCTGGAAGCCAAGCGATGACCGAGCAAGATCTTCGATTCTTACTGACTCAAGAAATGCAAGATTGGACTTTGCCAAAAGCAGCCACCGAGTAGATTCGCAATCCGTAGCAGCGGCCTTAAGCTTTAAGCTGGCGGCCTCACAGCTTTTAATTTCAATACGGTTATGTGTTAAAGGGTCTAAGTCATCTAACGGCTTATCACTGAACTGATTTGTGCTCATAATCATCATTTTATTCACCTTGCTGCCAAATATGGATAAGCCAGCTCTAACGCTTGCATACTCCCCTGCGTCGTCGCTGCCGATTCCCTAAGTTCACGATGCGCCGCCACTAACTGCTCACGGCTAGGCGCCTCGCCCAAATGGATCACCGCCACTTGCGCCTCAGCATTCTCTTTGGTGAGTGACGCCGCCATATCAACCACCTTAAGCACGGCACCGTCGCTCACCTTGTCGGCAATCACCGTCACGCCAACGCAACTAAACACGTCATTTAAATAGCGCACCCGCAAATGCTCCGGCAATGCCGCCACTAACGCCTGCTCTACATGAAACAACCGCTCAGCCTGCGGGTGCTGCCCCTCGTACTGCCCCAACCAACGGAACAGCTTTTGTGCATTCACCCGCGCATCGTTATGTATGTCTTGGGTATGGGCAAAGCTAATGCCCTCAGTGGCGAGCACCTCCGCTAAACCAAGGCGATCAACCGCCGCCACAAAATCCATCGCCAGCGCAAAGCGTGTCATTTTGGGCAGTTCTAACACCCGATGAATGGTCTTCATCAACAAACTCAAACGGCTCACGCACTTATGTGAATTGGTTTTCATGTGCTTTTTTCTCCTTCAACCTAAAGTAAACCTAAGCCACATTCACTGGCTTGGCGTTATCAATAGCCACCGCATTCACTTTCAGCGCCCCATGGGTTAAGCGCTCAATTTGAAATGCGCGAAGCGCTGGAACGTCATCACCCCATTGGGAAACTGACGCGGGATTAATACCTAACGCTCTAGCTAATTTTGCTTTCCCTTTAAAGTAATCAACTGCTTCAGCTGTATTCATTTTAAGAAACTCTAATAATTTAAGTTTTCTTAAGTTAAAACCAAATAAAACCTAAGTCAAACTGATTTAAGATTACTTATATGAAAACATTAGCCGAACGCTCTAAAGAGCGAAGAAAAATCATCAAGTTAACTCAAATCCAACTCAGTAAAAAAGTTGGAGTATCTGGCGTGACAATCTCACAATGGGAGTCTGGTGATACATCACCAAAAGGTGAAAACCTGTATAAGTTAGCTAAAGCACTAAAATGCTCACCTGATTGGTTACTCTTTGGCGAAAATAGACAAACCAAGCCAGAATCAAATGCTGAATGGGCTGGCGGGTTTGAACTATGGGACAGTGATAGCCCATTAGGTGAAGATGAAGTTGAAATACCGTTTTACATGGAGGTCGAACTCTCGGCGGGTCAAGGCATTGCGGAAACCGCCGAACACAAAGGGCCTAAGCTACGCTTTGCTAAAAGCAGCCTAAAACGCCAAGGCGTTAACAGCCTACAAGCGGCCTGCGTAAAAGTGAATGGCAACAGCATGGAACCCGTACTCCCACACGGTTCAACAGTCGGGGTAGACACATCCGCGACAACCATCATTGACGGCAAAATGTACGCCATCAATCACGACGGCATGATGCGAGTCAAAATGCTGTACAAACTTCCTGGTGGCGGTATGCGCCTTCGCAGCTACAACCTCGACGAATACCCCGACGAACGCCTCGATGCCAACCAGTTAAAACAGGTAACAGTGATCGGCAAAGTATTTTGGTACTCAGTTATAGTCTAAAGATATATTTCATCACTAAAGCAAAGCTGCTCTAACGCATTTTTTGACATAAATGCGTTAGAACTAAAGCTCTCGAAATGACTATTTCCATTAGAGGAAGTATTGCAAACAGATATACGGTAACGCCCTGCTAATAAGTGAACCATGTGCTGGCGGGCGATTTGCTCAGCAAATGGCATGACAGCCTTGGTGAACCTTAATTTAGCAGCTTGTTAGCTGCACTTCGGCTTTGCAAAGTACTTTTGATATATTCCATAACCACCTTGCCAGAACGACAATGCCGATAAACAGAAGAAAAAAATAACCAAGCCAATAAATGTTAAAGGGTTAGATTCCGCTGTAAGGAATCCATATTTTGACGGGATGTATAGTGTGCCTGTCAGAGCGGCGACTACTGCTACAACAAAAATAATTGTTGACCCTATCAATTTCCACCAAATTGTAAGTGTGGTTTCGTTTTCCTTAATGAATAACATAAATCCTCATTAGACTGCTAACGCCCTGTTCTAGGGAATCCCCAGATAATTTCTTTTGTTTTCAAAAGCTAGACACACATGGTGCAATTTGATCTAATCAATTTCGCCAAAAACAAACCAGATAACAACACCATGCGCGATATTAAGATA